>NZ_JBITEV010000005.1:146984-449233 GCF_044455465.1 Streptomyces sp. NPDC051217 | reverse complement strand
AAGCACTGTGAGGTGTGGAGTTGACCGGTACTAATAGGCCGAGGGCTTGTCCTCAGTTGCTCGCGTCCACTGTGTTAGTTCTGAGACAACGAACAGCCGTGTTCACATCCGGTGTGTGTACTCAATTGAATAGAGTGCCTGTTCGCTTAGTGCCGAAGTCCCCCTTGTGTGGGACGCGGCCGATAGTGTTTCGGTGGTCATTGCGTTAGGGAAACGCCCGGTTACATTCCGAACCCGGAAGCTAAGCCTTTCAGCGCCGATGGTACTGCAGGGGGGACCCTGTGGGAGAGTAGGACGCCGCCGAACAATCTTTCATGGACCCCTGGTCCAGCGTTCACGCTGGACCAGGGGTCTTTTTGTTTTCTCTGCCCTTTGTAAGATGCGCGTCCGATCGCCGGCTGCGTGAGAATGACTGTGGTACCCGAAGACTAGGAGCCGTGCCGATGTCCCCCAACTCTCCCGACGACCGTCCGGAGCGCGAACCACGTCGTAGGGACGGTGGTGGTGACCGGAGCGGTTCCCGTGGCGGTCGCGACGACCGTGGTGGTAGCCGTCCGACCGGCAAGGGCGGTGGCGTCGGTGACTACGTGGCCCGCGGTGACAACCGGGGTGGTGGTCGACCCTCCAGTGGCGGCCGTCCGACCGGTGGCGGTCGACCTGCGAGCGGCGGGCGTCCCACCGGCAGTTCGGGTGGTGGCGGTGGGTTCCGTGGGCGTGATGAGCGTCCGAGCGGTCCGCGTCGGGATCGTGACGACGATCGCGGTGGGCGTCCCACCGGCGGTGGCCGCCCTACCGGGGGTGGTCGTCCCACCGGCGGCGGGCGTCCCACCGGCGGTGGCCGGCCCGCGAGCGGTGGTGGTGGATTCCGTGATCGCGACGAGCGTCCCAGCCCTCCGCGTCGTGATGACGAACGTGGTGACCGCGGAGGTCGTCCGGCCAGTGGCGGTGGCAGTGGATTCCGTGGACGTGACGAGCGTCCCAGCGGTCCCCGTCGGGATGACCGGCGTGGGCGTGATGAGCGGCCGAGCGGTCCGCGTCGGGATCGTGACGACGATCGCGGTGGGCGTCCCACCGGCGGTGGTCGCCCTACCGGGGGTGGTCGTCCCACCGGCAGTTCGGGCGGTGGCGGTGGGTTCCGTGGGCGTGACGAGCGTCCCAGCGGTCCCCGTCGGGATCGCGACGACGACCGCGGTGGGCGCCCCACCGGCGGTCGGCCCAGCGGCGGTGGTGGTTACGGCAGGCGTGACGACCGCGAGCGTGGCGGGTACCGGGGGCGCGACGACCGTGACGATCGCGGCGGGTACGGGCGTCGTGACGACCGTGACCGGGACCGGGACCGTGACCGGGACCGTGACCGGGAGCCCATCAAGCGGCTGCCGATCCCGGAGGACGTCACCGGCGAGGAGATCGACAAGGCTGTGCGGCAGGAGCTGATGAGCCTGCCCAAGACGCTCGCCGACGATGTCGCCAAGAACCTCGTCATGGTCGCCAACCTCATCGACGAGGACCCCGAGCAGGCCTACGCCTACTCGCGCGTCGCGCTGCGGCTCGCCTCCAGGGTCGCCGCGGTGCGGGAGGCCGCGGGCTTCGCCGCGTACGCGACGCAGAAGTACGGCGAGGCGCTGGCCGAGTTCAGGGCGGCGCGGCGGATGACGGGGAACGTCGACCTGTGGCCCGTGATGGCGGACTGCGAGCGTGGTCTGGGCCGCCCCGAGCGGGCCCTGACCATGGCCGGTGAGCCCGAGGTGCTGAAGCTCGACAAGGCCGGGCAGGTCGAGATGCGGCTGGTCGCCGCCGGTGCCCGCCGGGACATGGGGCAGATCGACGCAGCCATCGTGACCTTGCAGGGTCCCGAGCTGGGCTCGAACTCCGTACAGTCGTGGTCCGCGCGTCTGCGCTACGCGTACGCCGACGCGTTGCTGTCGGCCGGGCGCGAGGACGAGGCACGTGAGTGGTTCGCCAAGGCCCTTGAGGCCGACAAGGACGGTGCCACCGACGCGTCGGACCGCCTCGCGGCTCTGGACGGCGTCCAGTTCGTCGATGTGGACGATGACGATGACGATGACGATGACGATGACGATGACGACGACGGCTACGACGACGGCGACATCGCCGACGAGGACTCGGAGCCCGAGAGCGACGAGTCCTGATCCGACGATCACCGCACGATGAGAGAGGGCGGCAACCCCACCGGGGTTGCCGCCCTCTTTCTTGTTTACGGGCCGTTCTCAGCCGTCCGCGAGGCTCCGCAGCACCAGGCCCGTCGCCGGCTTCGGTCCGAACGAGGTCGACTTGCGCGGCATCGTGACCGCCTGGCGCGCCAACTCCCGTACGACCTCTTCGCGTACCGGGTGCAGCAGGACCGCCGTACTGCCGTGGCGTTCCGCCTGTTCGACGACGGCTCCCGTGTCGTGGATGTACGAGATGTGATCGGGCGCGTCCGGGATCTTCCAGATGTGGTCCAGCAGGGTGAAGTGCAGCACGGTCGCGTCGAGGGCGCGCCACTCCTCCGGGCGGTCGGCCGGCACCGTACCGGCGAGAAGCTCCGGGTCGGGGTGGTCGACCAGGTGGAAGCGTCCGTCGCCCGCCAGCAGAAAGGCGTTCCCGGCCCTGTCCCCGGTGCCGCCGGTGACCGTCTCGGACAGCGACTCCAGGGCTTCCGGCAGTTTCCCGTCGAGCGTGCGGACCCGGAAGGAGCCCGGCACACTCCGCAACGCCGCCAGCGCGTCCTCGACCGGCAGCCGGTGCAGGAGCCGGTGGATCGCGCGGACCTGGAGGGGATAGCGCGCGGTGTCGACCAGCAGGACCAGGCCGTAGGCCCAGGGCCCCGCGGCGGACGGCGGGTGTTCCTCGCGCAGCCGCAGATAGGTCGCCCACCGGTGGTGACCGTCGGCGATGAGCGCCTGACGGCCTGCCAGATCCTTCTCGATCTCCGCCAGTTCCGCAGGATCGGTGACCGACCAGAGGCGGTGGCTGAAGCCGTCCTCCGTGGTGGTGGACAGGAGGGACTTGCGCCGCACGGCACGCTCTATGACGGCTGTCGTGCCGGTCGCGCTGCCCTCGCCGCGGTACGTGAGGAGCAGTGGCTCCAGATTGGTGGCGGTCTCCCGCATCAGGGCCGCGCGGTCCTCGACGATGTCCGGCATGACGTCCTCGTGCGGCAGCACGACACCCTCTTCGGGCGTGGACAGGGCCAGGGCCCCGATGACGCCGCGCTGAAGCAGGTCGCCGTTGCGCTGCTCGTACACGTACAAGGCCGGTTCCGGGTCGGGCGCGAGGATTCCCTCCGCGAGCCAGCGCCGGAGCGTCTCCGCCGCCTGGCGGTGCCGGTCGGCGGCGGTCGCGGCCTGGGGCAGGATCAGCCGGACGATGTTGTGCGGGTCGGCCGACTCCAGGTGGTGCAGTCCGTCGGGCCGTACCACCACGTCGTACGGCGGCGAGGTCACCGCGGCCAGGCTGCCCACCCGTTCGGGGACGTAGCGCAGTCCGCGGAACGGGATCAGACGGAGGCCTTTCTCTGCCGACCCTGTGGTGTCCATCTGGGCATCGTATGCGGGCCGGGGCATGAGCGATGATCGGGGGAGGAACGTCCGGTCATGGGGCGGAAGAGGAAACGGGAGACTGATGAGTCAGCCGAGCAGGACCAGGCCCGACGGCAGCGCGACGCCGCTCCACGAGGCGTACGACACGGCTCTGCTGGACCTCGACGGGGTGGTGTACGCGGGTGGCGAGGCCATCGACCACGCGGTCGACTCGCTGGTCACGGCCCGCGACGGCGGAATGCACCTCGCGTACGTCACCAACAACGCGCTGCGAACGCCGGACGCCGTCGCTGGGCATCTGACGGAGCTGGGGGTGCCCGCCGAGGCCGCCGAGGTGATCACGTCGGCGCAGGCCGTGGCGCGGCTGATCTCCGAGCAGGTACCGGCCGGTGCGCGGGTGCTGGTCATCGGTGGCGAGGGGCTGCGGGTCGCCCTGCGGGAGCGGGGACTTGAGCCGGTGGAGTCGGCCGACGACGACCCCGCGGCCGTGGCACAGGGGTACGGCGGGCCGGATCTGGCGTGGGGGCGGTTCGCCGAGGCCGGGTACGCGATCGCGCGTGGTGTGCCGTGGTTCGCGTCCAACACCGACCTGACCATTCCTAGTGCGCGGGGCATCGCGCCGGGCAACGGGGCGGCCGTCGAGGTCGTACGGATCGCCACGGGCGCCGATCCGCAGGTCGCGGGCAAGCCGCTGCCGCCGATGCACCGGGAGACGGTGCTGCGTACGGGGGCGAAGCGGCCGATCGTCGTGGGGGACCGGCTGGACACCGACATCGAGGGCGCGTTCAACGGTGGTGTCGACTCGCTGCTCGTGCTGACCGGGGTGACCGACGGGGCGCAGCTGCTGGCCGCCGAGCCGAGGCACCGGCCGACGTATGTGGACGCGGATCTGCGCGGGTTGCTGACCGGGCAGCCCGAAGTGGCGGTCCGGGACGGCGAGTTCGTCTGCGGCGGGTGGACCGCCTCCGTACGGGACGAGGCGCTGGTGCTCGACGGCGACGGACTGGCCATGGACGGGCTGCGGGCGCTGTGCGCCGCCGCCTGGACGCACGGGGGGGACGGCGCGTGCGCCCTGGACGGGGGCAAGGTGCTGGCGAAGCTCGGGCTTTAGACGTCGGCATGCCCTCGCACGCCCCCGGCGCACCAGGGTTGTCCGGCGGATCCCGGCCCTATCCACGAAGATCCGCCGGACAGGCCCGGTCGGCGGCGTGCCGGAGCGCGATCCACACATGGGCGGGAGTGCCCGGCGGCAGCGACTCCAGGATGCCGGCGACCGCCGGGAGCGTGGATTCGTCGCCGGTCGGCAGGATCCGGTCGGTGCCCTCCGGCGGGCGGAAGTCGTACGCGCTCCTCCATGGAACACGGGGTCCCTCTTGAGGATCAAGTATGAGGGTAGGCTAACCTAACCCCTGTGTTGGTCGACAGTCCCCCCGAATCCGAGCGGAGCGCGGAGCCCGTACCGCTCACCGTGACCCGCAAGCGCCGTACGCTGCGGGCCGCCGGGCTGCTGGTGTCCGTCGGTGTCCTGCTGCTTGTCTGCGCCGCCGGTATCGCCGTCGGCGCCAAGTCGATACCGCTCGGCGATGTATGGCACGGCTTGTTCCATGACTCCGGCACCGGCAACGACGTGATCGTCGTCGACGTCCGGCTGCCCCGCACGCTGCTCGGGCTGCTGGTCGGCGCCGCGCTCGGGCTCGCCGGTGCGGTGATGCAGGCGCTCACCCGTAACCCCCTCGCCGAACCGGGCCTGTTGGGCGTGAACGCCGGAGCCGCCGCCGCGGTGGTCTCGGCCATCAGCTTCTTCGGCGTCACCTCCATCGGCGGGTATGTGTGGTTCGCGTTCGCGGGCGCCGCGATCGTCTCCGTGGTCGTGTACGCGCTCGGCGGCAGCCGCGGCGCCACCCCCGTACGGCTCGCGCTCGCCGGCACCGCCGCCACGGCGGCGCTCTACGGCTACGTCAACGCCGTGCAGCTGCTGGACTCGGCGGCCCTCGACCGGCTGCGGTTCTGGACCGTGGGGTCCCTGGCGTCCGCCGACATGTCGACAGTCGGCAAGGTATGGCCCTTCATCGCCGCGGGCATCCTGCTCGCGCTGCTGATCGCCCGGCCGCTGAACGCGCTGGAGATGGGCGACGACACGGCAAGGTCGCTGGGCGCCGGTCCGACCCGTACGCGCGTCCTCGCCATGGTCTGCGTCACGCTGCTGTGCGGCGGGGCGACCGCGGCCTGCGGACCGATCGTCTTCGTGGGCCTGATGGTGCCGCATCTCGTGCGGGCCGTCACAGGGCCGGACATGCGGTGGATCCTGCCGTACGCCGCCGTGCTCTCGCCCGCGCTGCTGCTGGGCGCCGATGTGATCGGGCGGGTCGTCGCGCGGCCGGCCGAGGTACAGGTGGGCATCGTGACCGCGGTCATCGGCGGGCCCGTCTTCATCCAGCTCGTACGGCGCAAGAGGATGGCCCAGCTGTGAACGTCCGGAACGGCGAACGGCCGCGCCCCGCCCGGAGTGCCACGCGCCCCGCCGGCAGCACCACGCGCGCGATCCGCACATCCGGCGGTCTCTCCCTCCGGCTCGACGTCCGCTCCGGCCTCGTCGTCCCGCTGCTCGTCGTCGCAGTCTGCGCGATGTCCGTGATCCTCATCGGACAGGGCGACTTCGCGATCCCGCCCGGTGACGTCGTCGCGACCCTGCTCGGAAACGGCACGGTGGCACAGGAGTTCATCGTCCAGGACCTGCGGCTGCCGAGGATCCTGGTGGGCCTGCTCGTGGGTGCGGCGCTCGGCGTCGGCGGTGCGGTCTTCCAGTCCATCTCCCGTAACCCGCTGGGCAGTCCGGATGTGATCGGCTTCGGCCAGGGGGCTGCCGTCGGCGCGCTGAGCGTGATCGTCCTCTTCCACGGCGGCTCGGCCGCCGTCGCGGGCGGCGCCGTCGTCGGCGGCCTGCTGACCGGTGCGGGGATCTATCTGCTCGCGTGGAAGCGCGGCGTGCACGGCTACCGGCTGGTCCTCATCGGTATCGGTGTCGCCGCCATGCTCACGGCGGTCAACCACTACCTGATCACCAAGGCCAGCCTGGTCGACGCGACGCGCGCCGTGCTGTGGATGACGGGATCGCTCGACGGCCGGGACTGGGTCCAGGTCTGGCCGCTGCTCGCCCTCTGCGCCGTACTGATCCCTCTGGCACTCGTGTACGGACGGCCCTTGCGCATGCTGGAGATGGGCGACGACGCCTCGTACGCGCTCGGTGTACGGGTGGAGCGCACCCGGATCGTGCTGATGGCCGCCGCCGTGCTGCTCGTCTCCGTGGCGACCGCCGCGGCGGGTCCCATCACCTTCGTCGCCCTCAGTGCGCCGCAGCTCGCGCGCCGGCTGACCCGCTCGCCGGGCCCCAACCTCGGCCCGGCCGCGGCGATGGGAGCTCTGCTGCTGCTGGTCGCCGACTGGACGGCGACGTCGGCGTTCGGCGACCGTCAGCTGCCGGCCGGTGTGGTGACCGGTGTGCTCGGCGGCTGCTATCTGCTCTGGCTGCTGGTCACCGAGCGCAAGGCGGGCCGCATATGAGCGCCGAAGCCGAAGCCGAAACCGAAGCCGAAGCCGAAGTCCCGGCCCGGGGCCCCGTTCCCGCCCCAGCCCCCGTTCCCGTTCCCGCCCCGAGCATTTCTCCGAGTCTTCGCACCTCCAGGAGTACGACCATGCAGCGCCTCACGGCGGAATCGGTGACCCTGGGATACGACCAGCGGGTCATCGCCCGCGATCTGTCGGTCGAGATCCCCGACAACTCCTTCACCGTGATCGTCGGCCCCAACGCCTGTGGCAAATCAACCCTGTTGCGTGCCCTGTCGAGGATGCTCAAGCCGTCCGAGGGCCGTGTCCTGCTCGACGGCGCCGCGATCCACTCCATGCCCGCCAAGAAGGTCGCACGGACGCTGGGGCTGCTGCCGCAGTCGTCCATCGCGCCCGACGGCATCACCGTCGCCGACCTGGTCGCCCGGGGCCGCTATCCGCACCAGGCGCTGCTGCGCCAGTGGTCCCGGGAGGACGAACGGATTGTCGAGGAGTCGATGGCGTCGACCGGCATCGCCGAGCTGGCCGATCGCTATGTCGACGAATTGTCCGGCGGCCAGCGGCAGCGGGTCTGGATCGCGATGGCACTCGCCCAGCAGACCCCGCTGCTGCTCTTGGACGAGCCCACGACATTCCTGGACATCCAGTACCAGATCGATGTCCTCGACCTCTGCGCCGATCTGCACGAGACCCAGGGCCGTACGCTCGTCGCCGTCCTGCACGACCTCAACCACGCCGCCCGCTACGCCACGCACCTCATCGCGATGCGCGAAGGCGAGATCTACGCCGAGGGACCGCCGGCCGAGGTCGTGACCGCGGAGCTGGTCGAGAGGGTCTTCGGGCTCCGCTGCCAGGTCATCGACGACCCGGAGACGGGCACCCCGCTGGTTGTCCCGGCCGCGCGCAGGGCGCGCCACTCCGTGCAGGTGGGACTGGCCGAGTGAGCCGTACGCGCCGGCCGCTCCGCGCACCGGGCGGCGGGTTCAGAGCAGCGAACGCAGCCGCAGCAGATCGCGGAAACCCGCTTCGAGCCTGACCCGCCCCGAGCCCCACGCCTTGGCGAAGTTCAACTCGCCGTCAACCATGGCCACCAGATCCTCGCCCGCCATGGCCAGCCTGATCTGCGCCTTCTCACGCGGCGGGCCGTCGTGCGTGTCCAGCACCTCGATCCGGCCGTCGCCGATCCGCCCGGTGAAGGTCGTGTCGAGGTCCGTGATGTGGCAGCTCAGCGAGCGGTCGAAACCGGTCGCCCCGCGGATCCCGTGGTCCGCCCGCGCCATGTTGTCCGAGAGCTTTTCGAGTGCGCTGCGGCACTCCTCCTTCGTCGCCATCGTGATCGACGGTACCGCAGGGCTTCGCGGTAGCGTCTGGGCATGAGCGACGAGACGGCGGGCCCGGCCGACGAGCAGCGGGCCTCCCCATCCTCCGGGACGGGGGCCGAGCCCGGGACCCGGCCGGAGACGCGGCCCGGGACGGAGCCCGAGCCCCCTGCCCCGGTCCACGACCCCGCGGCTCCCTCCCCTCTCGGCATTGAGCGCGTTCCCACCGGCAGTCCCGAGGTGGACGAGAATCTGGCCAGACTCGGCGACGCGGACCACCTCCCGGCGGACGGGCACCTCGACGTGTACGAGGATGTGCACCGGGGCCTGCGCGACGCGCTCACCGCGCTCGACGTACGCCCCGGACCTGGCCAGGTCTCCCCTCGACCCGGCCCCGCGCAGCCGTACGACCACAGGAGCTGAACCGAACGTGGCAGGAGTGGCACGCCAACGCCTCGACGCCGAGCTGGTACGCCGCAAACTCGCGCGCTCCCGCGAGCACGCGACCCAACTGATCGCCGCGGGACGGGTGACCGTCGCCGGCGCCACCGCGACCAAGCCGGCCACCCAGGTCGAGAAGAGCGCCGCTGTGGTCGTCGCCGAGGACGGCGGCGACCCCGGTTACGTCTCGCGCGGTGGCCACAAACTCGCGGGCGCCCTCGCCGCTTTCGTCCCTCGGGGTCTGCGGGTCGAGGGGCGCAGGGCGCTGGACGCGGGAGCGTCGACCGGCGGCTTCACCGACGTACTGCTGCGGTCGGGGGCCCGGGAGGTCGTCGCGGTGGACGTCGGCTACGGGCAACTCGCCTGGTCTCTTCAGAGCGATGAACGCGTCACCGTCAAGGACCGTACGAACGTACGTGAGTTGACGCTGGAGACCATCGAAGGAGAGCCGGTGGACCTGATCGTGGGGGATCTGTCGTTCATTCCGCTGGGGCTGGTGCTGCCCGCGCTGGCGGCGTGCGCCGCGCCCGACGCGGACCTGGTCCTGATGGTCAAACCGCAGTTCGAGGTGGGCAGGGAACGCCTCGGCAGCGGCGGCGTCGTGCGTAGCCCGCAGCTGCGGGCCGAGGCCGTACGGACAGTGGCGCGCAAGGCGGCGGAACTCGGCCTCGGGACGCGGGGCGTCACCGCGAGCCCGCTGCCCGGACCCGCCGGGAACGTCGAATACTTCCTGTGGCTCACCGCCGGGGCGCCCGATGCCGACCCGGCCGATGTCGACCGTGCTGTGGCGGAGGGACCCCGTTGAGGACGAACGCAGAACAGACCGCGGAGACCGGTGCGGAACGACGCACGGTCTTCCTGCTGGCCCACACCGGCAGACCCGCCGCCATCCGCAGCGCCGAACTGGTGGTGCAGGGACTGCTGCGCAACGGCCTCGGTGTACGGGTGCTGGCCGCAGAGGCGGCCGACCTGCCGCTCCCGCCGGCCGTCGAGACCGTCCCGGAAGACGCGTCCGGCGCGCTGAACGGCTGCGAACTGCTGATCGTGCTCGGGGGCGACGGCACGCTGCTGCGCGGCGCCTCCTTCGCGCGCACCTCGGGTGTCCCGATGCTCGGCGTCAACCTGGGCCGGGTCGGCTTCCTCGCGGAGGCGGAGCGCGACGACCTCGACAAGGTCGTCGACCGGGTCGTCACCCGCGCGTACGAGGTCGAGGAACGGATGACCATCGACGTCCTCGTGCACAGCAACGGCACGGTCGTCTACGAGGACTGGGCGCTCAACGAGGCGGCCGTGCAGAAGGTCTCGCCCGAGCGGATGCTGGAGGTCGTCCTGGAGATCGACGGGCGGCCGGTGACCGGCTTCGGCTGCGACGGCATCGTCTGTGCCACGCCGACCGGTTCGACGGCGTACGCCTTCTCGGCCGGCGGTCCTGTGGTGTGGCCCGAGGTGGAGGCGCTGCTGATGGTGCCGATCAGCGCGCACGCGCTCTTCGCGAAGCCGCTGGTCACGTCGCCGAAGTCGGTGCTCGCGGTGGAGGTGCAGCCGCACACGCCGCACGGGGTGCTGTGGTGCGACGGACGCAGGACGGTGGAGCTGCCGGCGGGCGCCCGGGTGGAGGTACGCCGCGGGGCGGTGCCGGTACGGCTGGCACGACTGCACCAGGCGTCCTTCACCGACCGGCTGGTGGCGAAGTTCGCCCTCCCGGTGGCGGGGTGGCGCGGGGCGCCGCACTAGGTGTATTGACCCGGAGGGTTGTTGACGCGGGTGATCGGTGGGTGGCCGCCGGGACGGACTCGGTGGTGAGCGTCGCCGTATCGCCATGTCCGCGGAACCGTTCCGCCGTCACGCACCGCCACGTCGCCGTACCGCCGAGTCGTCATGGCGGGCGAGATGAGCCGATCCGGGCCCCCGAGCGCCTCCGGGATCGAACCGGAGGGCGGGGGCCGTCGCACAGGGGGCTCAGGACCTCGTAAGGTCGTGTCCGTGTTGGAGGAGATGCGGATACGGTCGCTCGGGGTCATCGACGACGCGGTTGTCGAGCTGTCGCCGGGGTTCACCGCGGTGACCGGCGAGACAGGCGCGGGCAAGACCATGGTCGTCACCAGTCTGGCGCTGCTGCTCGGCGGTCGCGCCGACCCCGCGCTGGTGCGGGTCGGTACCAAGGCCGCGGTGGTCGAGGGGCGGCTCACCATGTCCGCCGACGCCCCGGCCGCCCGGCGGGCGGAGGAGGCGGGCGCCGAGCTGGACGACGGCGCGCTGCTGATCAGCCGGACCGTCTCGGCGGAGGGGCGCTCGCGCGCCCACATCGGCGGACGTTCCGTGCCCGTGGGCGTGCTGGCCGAGCTGGCGGACGACCTCGTCGCCGTACACGGTCAGACCGACCAGCAGGGTCTGCTGCGGCCCTCGCGGCAGCGGCAGGCGCTCGACCGGTACGCGGGGGACGCGGTCGCCGCGCCGCTCGCCAAGTACACCGAGGCGTACCGGCGCCTGAGGACCGTCGCCGGCGAGCTGGAGGAGCTGACCACCCGCGCTCGCGAACGCGCGCAGGAGGCGGACCTGCTGCGCTTCGGCCTGAACGAGATCGCCGCCGTCGAACCCCTGCCGGGCGAGGACACCGAACTGGCCGCCGAGGCCGAACGGCTCGGCCACGCCGAGGCGCTGGCGTCCGCGGCGTCCCTCGCGCACGCCGCGCTCGCCGGCGACCCCGAGGACCCGGCGGAGGGCGGCGACGCGACGACGCTCGTCGGCGGTGCGGGACGCGCCCTGGACGCCGTACGGTCCCACGACCCCGCTCTCGCCGTGCTGGCCGAGCGGATGGGCGAGATCGCGATCCTGCTGGCGGACGTGGCCGGTGAACTCGCCGGTTACGCCGACAATCTGGACTCCGACCCGCTGCGGCTCGCGGCGGTCGAGGAGCGGCGGGCCGCGCTCACCGGGCTGACGCGCAAGTACGGGCAGGACATCACCGAGGTGCTGGCCTGGGCCCAGGAGAACGCGGCGCGTCTGACCGAACTCGAAGGCGACGACGAGCGGATCGGCGAGCTGACGGCCGAGCACGCCACTCTGTTGGGTGAACTGTCCGCTCTGGCACAGGCGTTGACCGACGCGCGTACGGAGGCGGCGGCGCGCTTCGCGGAAGCCGTCACCGCCGAACTCGCGTCCCTCGCGATGCCGCACGCGCGCGTCTCGTTCGACGTACGGCAGACCGAGGACCCGGACGGTGTCGAGGTGGGCGGTCGCCCGGTGGCGTACGGCTCGTCCGGCGCCGACGAGGTCGAACTGCTGCTGGCCCCGCACCCCGGCGCCCAGCCCCGGCCGATCGCCAAGGGCGCGTCCGGCGGTGAGCTCTCGCGCGTGATGCTCGCGGTCGAGGTCGTCTTCGCCGGGTCCGATCCGGTGCCGACGTATCTCTTCGACGAGGTGGACGCGGGCGTCGGCGGCAAGGCGGCGGTCGAGGTCGGCCGGCGGCTCGCGAAGCTCGCCAAGTCCGCGCAGGTGGTGGTCGTGACGCATCTTCCGCAGGTCGCGGCCTTCGCCGACCGGCAGCTGCTGGTGGAGAAGACGAACGACGGCTCGGTGACCCGGTCCGGTGTCACGGTGCTCGAAGGCGAGGACCGGGTACGGGAGTTGTCCCGGATGCTCGCCGGCCAGGAGGACTCGGAGACGGCCCGCGCCCACGCGGAGGAACTGCTGGCGACGGCCCGCGCGGACGCGTAGGGCCTGTCCGGCGGATCTTCGCGGGCCTCGCGGGCGGCGTACGGCCGCCCGCCTTCCGGCCGGTACCGTACGTGGGGCGCGCCCTGGCGTCACTCGT
This sequence comes from Streptomyces sp. NPDC051217, assembly GCF_044455465.1. Lineage (NCBI taxonomy): Bacteria > Bacillati > Actinomycetota > Actinomycetes > Kitasatosporales > Streptomycetaceae > Streptomyces > Streptomyces sp. NPDC051217. Next base: position 436,553 of record NZ_JBITEV010000005.1, on the reverse strand, counting down.
GTGAGTGATATCGGGCGGGGAGCGCACCGATCGACACACCCGCGACGCCCCCTCGGTGCCGGAAGGTCCGTACCGGCTGGCATCCTTGGGACGGCACACACCACCGGAAACAGGAGCCTTGGCCACGTGACACAGCTGCGTACGGTCCAGGTCCTCGGCGGTGGCAGTGCGGGCAGCAGCGCGCACGTCAGATCGCTGGCGGCCGGGCTCGTCGCCCGCGGCGTGCGCGTCACCGTCTGCGCGCCGGACTCGCTGGAACTGATCTACGACTTCCGGGGCTGTGGCGCCGACCATGTGCCGGTGGCCCGGCGCGGCGACCCCGTCTCGCTCGGGGCGCTGCGGGCCGCCTGCGCCACCGCCGACGTGGTGCACGCCCACGGACTGCACGCCGCCGTTCGCGCGGCGGTGGCCCTCGGCGGGCAGCGCGTGCCGCTCGTCGTCACCTGGCACACCCGCGTGCACGCGGAGGGGCCGCGCGGCCATCTGCTGCGGCTTCTCGAACGAAGAGCCGTCAGGGCGGCGGCAGTTGTGCTCGGTGCCTCGTCCGAGCTGGTCGACCGGGCCCGCGAGCGCGGCGCCCGCGACGCGCGCCTCGCGCCGGTCGCGGTCCCGGCCCCGCGCCGGGCCCCGGCGATCGGTGCGGCCGACGAATGCGACGCGGGCGGCAAGGCCCGCGCCGAACTGGGCGCGGTGGGACGGCCGTTGCTGATGGCGGTCGGCAGCCTCGTACCCAACCGGGGTTACGGCACCCTGCTGGACGCCGCGAGGACATGGCGCGGCCTCGATCCCGTACCGCTCCTGGTCATCGCCGGTGAGGGCCCTGAACGGGCCCTGCTCCAGGGTCGGATCGACAACGAGGGCCTGCCGGTCAGTCTCGTCGGCCGGCGCGACGACGTGAGCGGACTCCTCGCGGCCGCCGACATCGCTCTCCTGCCCAGCCGCTGGGAGGCCCGCTCGCTGCTGGCCCAGGAAGCCCTGCGGCTCGGCGTCCCCCTGGTCGCCACGGCGGTCGGCGCCGTACCCGAACTGGTCGGCGACGCGGCGGAGTTGGTCCCGTACGGGGACGCCGCCGCCCTCGCGGACACGGTGAACCGGCTGCTGGCCGACCCCGGACGGCGGGCCGAACTCGCCGCGGCCGGGCCGGTCCGCGCGGCGACGTGGCCGACGGAGGACCACACGATCGCCCAAGTGCTCAGCGTCTACGACGAATTGACCCAGCCGTCGCCGAGGTGACGCGGGCCCGCGCCGACCCGGAGCACGGCCCACCGCTTCCCGCTCAGCGCACGTGACGCCGTGCGCGCAGCGCCAGGCTCAGGGCCAGTACCGTCTGCGGGTCGTCCAGGTCCGTGCCGAGCAGTTCGGAGATACGGGCCAGCCGGTTGTAGAGGGTCTGCCGGTTCAGACGCAGCTCGCGCGCCGTCTCCGCCTTGCGGCCCGCATGGTCCAGGAGCGTCGTCAGTGTCGGCAGCAACGGAGCGCGGGATGTGCGGTCGTGGGCGAGCAGCGGGCCGATCGCGCGGTCCACGAACGCCGACAGGCCGGGGTGGTCCCGCAGCCGCCACAGCAGCAGGTCGATGTCCAGCCGCCCGGCGTCGTGCCACGGCCGCTCCGGCAGACCCCCGGCCGCCGCCGCGGTCTCCGCCGCGTGCCGCAGACCCGCGCCCGCCGCCGCCCAGCCGCCGGGGACACCGACGACCACCACGGGCCGCGGGCCGCCGGGCCGATCGAGTCCGGCCCGTTCCACGCCCGCCCGCAGCGCCGCGGCCACCCGGTCGGCCACGGCCGCGCGTTCGGACTCGGAGCGCAGCCCGATCAGCAGCGGGATCCGGCCCTCCACGGGACGTACGCCCAGGAGCACCGGCACCCCGACGTACCCCAGCTCCTCCAGCACCGCCCGTGCCAGCGGCGCCCAGTTGCCCGACGGAGCCGGCTCGGGACCCAGCCGCATCACCACCGGCAGCAGCGGCCCCTCGCCCGGCCGGAATCCCAGCACCGCGGCCTGCGCGGGCGCGTCGTCCGCCGTGACCCGGCCCTCCGCCAGGTCGGTGAGGAAGTCGCCCCGGCCGCGCGCGGCCAGTTCGTCCTCCTGGCGCGCCTGCATCAGGACGACCGCCAGGATGCCCGCCGCCCGCTCGGCCGCCATCCGGTGCACCGGCAGCAGCGGGGTCGACACCGGAGGCAGCACCAGCCGGGCCCGTACGGAACCGGCCCCGTGCCCGCCACCGGGTACGTCGACCAGCACCGTGCCCGCCGGCGGCCCCGCCTCCCGGTCGGCCCGCTGCGCCCGCAGCCCCTCCCAGACCTGGAGCGGCTCCGCGGCCGTCGGCGGCCCCGACGCGCCGGCCGCCGCGTACAGCAGCTGCCCGTCGGCGGTCTCCAGGAAGACCGGGTTGCCCGCGAAGTCGGCGAGGACACGCAGCACCTGGGGCACGCCGCCGCCGTCGAGCAGCGCGTCCGTGCACCGCCGGTGGACCTCCTCGGCCTGGCGCAGCAGCGCGTAATGACCGTTGACGATCTCGGTGTGGACCTCCTCGGTCACCGAGACGAACGGCACCTCGCGGTGCAGCTGCACCAGCGGCAGCCCCGCCGCCCGCGCCGCGTCCACGACCGCGGCGGGCAGCCGCCCGAACCGCGGCCCGAGCTCCACCACCAAGGCGGCGATCCCGCGATCGGCGAGCCCGCGCACGAAGGCGCGCTGCTCGGCGGGGCGGGTGCCCAGTCCGATACCGGTGGTGAGCAGCAGCTCGCCGCCCTTGAGGAGGGACGCGATGTTCGGCACCTCGCCCGCGTGCACCCAGCGCACGGTGCGGTGCAGCCGGTCCGCCCCGGCGACGACCTCCGGGAGCCCGGCACGGAGCCCCGGCAGCTCCAGGGCCTGCCGCACGGTGATTCCGCCCTGATCGTCCATGGGGCCGGACGCTACCCGGCGCGCGCGTCCATGTCCGTCTCCGGACCCGCGCGGGCCGCCGGGGCGTCAGCCGCCGTACGCCCCCGAAGCCGTCAGGCGCAGCGCCGTGTCGATCAGCGGGACATGGCTGAACGCCTGCGGGAAGTTGCCGACCTGGCGCTGGAGCTTCGGGTCCCACTCCTCGGCGAGCAGCCCGAGGTCGTTACGGAGCGCCAGCAGCTTCTCGAAGAGCTTGCGGGCCTCGTCGACCCGGCCGATCATCGCGAGGTCGTCGGCCAGCCAGAACGAGCAGGCCAGGAACGCGCCTTCGTCACCCTCCAGGCCGTCCACACCCGCGTGCTCGCCCGAGGTCGGGTAGCGCAGGACGAAGCCGTCCTCCGTGGAGAGCTCGCGCTGGATCGCCTCGATGGTGCCGATGACGCGCTTGTCGTCCGGCGGCAGGAAGCCCATCTGCGGGATCAGCAGCAGCGAGGCGTCCAGCTCCTTGGAGCCGTAGGACTGCGTGAAGGTGTTGCGCTCCTTGTCGTAACCCTTCTCACACACGTCGTGGTGGATGTCGTCGCGCATCTCGCGCCAGCGCTCCAGGGGGCCGTCCGCGTCGCCAGACTCGATCAGCTTGATCGTCCGGTCGACCGCCACCCACGCCATCACCTTCGAGTGCACGAAGTGCCGGCGCGGTCCGCGTACCTCCCAGATGCCCTCGTCGGGCTGGTCCCAGTGCGTCTCCAGATACTCGATCAGCTTGAGCTGGAGCAGCGAGGCGTAGTCGTTGCGCGCCAGGCCCGTCATGTGCGCCAGGTGCAGGGCCTCGGTGACCTCGCCGTACACGTCGAGCTGGAGCTGGTGCGCCGCGCCGTTGCCGACCCGGACCGGGCCCGACCGCTCGTAGCCCGGCAGCCAGTCCAGCTCCGCCTCGCCCAGCTCACGCTCGCCCGCGATCCCGTACATGATCTGGAGATTCTCGGGGTCGCCGGCGACGGCCCGCAGCAGCCACTCGCGCCACGCGCGGGCCTCCTCGCGGTAGCCGGTGCGCAGCAGGGAGGACAGGGTGATGGCGGCGTCGCGCAGCCAGGTGTAGCGGTAGTCCCAGTTCCGTACGCCCCCGATCTCCTCGGGCAGCGACGTCGTGGGCGCGGCGACGATGCCGCCGGTCGGCGCGTACGTCAGGGCCTTGAGCGTGATCAGTGAGCGGATGACGGCCTCGCGGTAGGGGCCGTGGTACGTGCAGTGGTCGACCCATTCCCGCCAGAAGTCCGACGTCAGCGTCAGCGATCCCTCGGGGTCCGGCAGCGCGGGCGGCTGCCGGTGCGAGGGCTGCCAGCTGATGGTGAACGCGACGCGGTCACCGGGCGCCACCGTGAAGTCGGAGTACGTCGTCAGGTTCTTGCCGTACGTGTCCGCCTCGGTGTCGAGCCAGATCGAGTCCGGCCCGGCGACGGCGACGGTGCGGTTGTCCACCTGGTGCACCCAGGGCACCACCCGGCCGTAGCTGAAACGCATCCGCAGCGCGGAGCGCATCGGCACCCGGCCGCTTACCCCTTCCACGATCCGGATCAGCTGCGGCGCGCCGTCACGCGGGGGCATGAAATCGGTCACTCTGACCGTGCCGCGCGGCGTGTCCCACTCCGATTCCAGGATCAGGGAGTCGCCCACGTAGCGACGCCGGTCGGCCCGCGGGGGCTCGGCCCCCGCGGGGGAGGCCGGTCCGAGCCGCCAGAAACCGTGTTCGTCGGTTCCCAGCAGCGCCGCGAACACGGCGTGCGAATCGAAGCGGGGCAGGCACAGCCAGTCGACTGTGCCGTCCCGGCAGACCAGGGCGGCGGTCTGCATGTCTCCGATGAGTGCGTAATCCTCGATGCGCCCGGCCACGTGCATCTCCAGTCGAACGGCCACGTTCGCCCCTGGGGGCGAATACTGCGGTCAAGGGTCGTTGACGAGCTCTTTTTCCGGGAACACGGGCGGGGATAGTGCCGTTTGCCGGCCGGACTCGGCAGCGAATGTCCGAGCAGGATACGACGCACTTCGGAGATCCGCGCAGGTGTCCAGGCAACACAAATGAGCCGAACGAGTTGGCCAACAGTGACACAACCCAAGCCGTCGCAGCTCCGATGACGTGCGGTAACGGGGCGACAACTGAGTGCCCGACGGCCTGGTGAGCCGCACGTGACCGCGCGGTGACTGTGTGCTGATCATCAAGCCCCATGGGGTGATCAACTTGTGATCTTGGACGGGGGCCGACGGACCGTCAAACACCCATCGTGGGTTGGCTGGAAAACATCTTTCGCATGTCGCCCGCGTCGGTGTCGCGGCCGGCCGTCGGGCGGTGATCCCGGCGGCGCCCGCGGCCGTGTCCCGCGCCTGTCGCGAGGGCCCGGCGCCCAGGCGCCGCGCCGCGGCCGCGCGGCCGACGCGAACGTGCCCCCGCCGTCGCTGATACCCTGGTGGCCCGTGGACGGATGGCCCCCCAGCGCTTCTCAGGGGCCCCGAACCGCAGCGACGGCCGACCCCTCCAGATCTTCCGGTCTCACCGGTGATTCACCGGACAGGGGCGCCGGTACGCACCTCAGACCGCGACCACGGGAGCCCCGTCTTGGCCATGCCGAACCGATCCTCGACCTCCTCGACGACCAAGCACATCTTCGTCACCGGGGGCGTCGCTTCCTCCCTCGGCAAGGGCCTGACCGCCTCCAGCCTGGGGGCCCTCCTCAAGGCGCGGGGCCTGCGGGTCACCATGCAGAAGCTCGACCCGTATCTGAACGTGGACCCGGGAACGATGAACCCGTTCCAGCACGGTGAGGTGTTCGTCACCAACGACGGCGCCGAGACCGACCTGGACATCGGGCACTACGAGCGCTTCCTGGACGTCGACCTCGACGGCTCGGCCAACGTCACCACCGGCCAGGTCTACTCCACGGTCATCGCCAAGGAGCGGCGCGGGGAGTACCTCGGCGACACGGTCCAGGTCATCCCGCACATCACCAACGAGATCAAGCACCGCATCCGGCGTATGGCGACCGACGACGTCGACGTCGTCATCACGGAGGTCGGCGGCACGGTCGGCGACATCGAGTCGCAGCCGTTCCTGGAGACCGTCCGCCAGGTCCGCCACGAGGTGGGCCGCGACAACGTCTTCGTCGTGCACATCTCGCTGCTCCCGTACATCGGCCCCTCCGGCGAGCTGAAGACCAAGCCGACGCAGCACTCGGTGGCCGCGCTGCGCAGCATCGGTATCCAGCCGGACGCGATCGTGCTGCGCGCCGACCGCGAGGTGCCGCTCTCCATCAAGCGCAAGATCTCGCTGATGTGCGACGTGGACGAGGCCGCCGTGGTCGCGGCGATCGACGCGAAGTCCATCTACGACATTCCGAAGGTGCTGCACACGGAGGGCCTGGACGCGTACGTCGTACGGAAGCTGGACCTGCCGTTCCGCGACGTCGACTGGACCGTCTGGGACGACCTGCTGGACCGGGTGCACAACCCCGACCACGAGGTCACGGTCGCGCTCGTCGGCAAGTACATCGACCTGCCCGACGCGTATCTGTCGGTCACGGAGGCGCTGCGGGCCGGCGGCTTCGCCAACCGGGCGCGGGTCACGGTGAAGTGGGTCACCTCGGACGACTGCAAGACGCCCGCGGGCGCGGCGCGGCAGCTCGGGGACGTCGACGGCATTCTGATCCCCGGCGGATTCGGCGAGCGCGGGGTGACCGGCAAGGTCGGGGCGATCCAGTACGCACGCGAACAGAAGATCCCATTGCTGGGCATCTGTCTGGGACTCCAGTGCATCATCATCGAGGCCGCGCGCAACCTCCTGGAGAACCCCGACGCCAATTCCACCGAGTTCGACGCCGCGACGGCGCACCCGGTGATCTCCACGATGGAGGAGCAGCTCGCCTACGTGGAGGGCGCCGGCGATCTGGGCGGCACGATGCGGCTCGGCCTGTACCCGGCGAAGCTCGCGGACGGCTCGATCGTGCGGGGCGTCTACGACGACCAGCCGTACGTGGAGGAGCGCCACCGGCACCGCTACGAGGTCAACAACACCTACCGCGCCGAGCTGGAGAAGAAGGCGGGTCTCGTCTTCTCGGGCACGTCGCCCGACAACAAGCTCGTCGAGTACGTCGAGTACCCGCGCACGACGCACCCCTACCTGGTCGCCACACAGGCGCACCCGGAGCTCCGGTCGCGTCCGACGAGGCCGCACCCGCTCTTCGCGGGCCTGGTCAAGGCCGCGGTGGAGCGTCGGCGGGGCGCGTAGACGGCGGACCCGAGGCGATAACGTTGACCGAGGTACGGCTCTTCCGGCAGCCGGGATCCGTACCTCGGTTTCCGCTGTGTGGGCGTGTGTGGAGGTAAGTTTCGATGGCCATCAAGGACACCCCCGAGGAGTGGCGGATCACGGCCACGGAGACTCCGTTCCGGGGCAACAAGACCAGCGTCCGTACGGACGACGTGGTGATGCCCGACGGCTCGGTGGTGCGCCGTGACTACCAGGTCCACCCCGGTTCGGTCGCGATCCTCGCCCTGGACGAGGCGGACCGCGTGATCGTCGTACGGCAGTACCGGCACCCCGTCCGCCAGAAGCTGTGGGAGATCCCGGCGGGCCTGCTCGACATCCCCGGCGAGAACCCGCTGCACGCGGCGGAGCGGGAGCTGTACGAGGAGGCGCACGTCAAGGCGGAGGACTGGCGGGTGCTGACGGACGTCTACACGACGCCGGGCGGCTGCGACGAGTCCGTACGGATCTTCCTGGCGCGCGACCTGTCCGAGGCGGAGGGCGAGCGCTTCGACGTCTCCGACGAGGAGGCGGACATGGAGCAGGCGCGGGTGCCGCTGCCGGAGCTGGTACGAGGCGTACTGGCGGGCGAGCTGCACAACAACGCGCTTGTCGTGGGCGTGCTGTCGCTGACCGCCGCGCTGACGGGGGACGGTCTGGACGCGCTGCGCCCGGCGGACGCGGAGTGGCCGGCGCGGCCGTTCGAGGCGTGAGGGGCGTCCGGTAGGACGAACTGCTGATCCGATTGGGGGATTTGTCGCCGTGCCCCAGGGGTCGGTCGCGGTGCGTGAACTAGGCTCGAATCACCCGTGCGAACACCCGCCGGGCTCGACTCGTGCGCACCCCGCCGAACGGGCAGGGGAAGGAGCGTGGCCGTGACGGACCAGGCGGTGGACGTGACCGGCGGCCCTGCCCGGTCGCGTACGGAACCCTCAACTTCGCCCGAAACGGCGGCACCTGACACCACGTCAGCCGGTCCGGCCGTCGCGCCCGACCGTCGCCCCGCCCCTGACGGGACGTCAGGTAGGCAGCCCGCGACCCGCGCACGGCATGTCCCGGACCGTACGCCGGCCGACGACGACCCGCCGACGCCGCCCACGCCCGAGGAGCCGCGCCCGCGCCGGGCCGATACGCGGGTGGACGCGTCAACTCCGGCAGGCGGTCCGGTCGCGGCGGAAGCCGGCGCGGCGGCTCCGGCCCGCGCCGCGAGGACGGTTTCCGGCCGCGCTCCCGCGACCGCGCCCGACGGCGCTCGTGCGGCGACCGCCGCCACCGTGCCGGACGCCGGGGCCGGCCGCACGGAGCCAGGTCCCGCCCCGCACCCCGGCGCCGAGCCCGAGCCCGGGACCGCCCTCGCCGCCCCCGGGTTCTTCGGGCGGCAGCGGGAGTTGAAGAGCCTGCACACCGACATCGAGCGGGCCGGGCTCAACACCATCGCCGGGCGGAAGGCCGCCCATACCCGGGTGCTGCTCATCGCCGGGCAGCGCGGGTCCGGGCGGACCGCGCTCGCGCGGGAGCTGGCGCGGCAGGTGGGGCGGCGCTATCCGGACGGGGTGCTGCACATCCGGCTCACCGAGCCGAGCGGCGAGCCCGTCCCCGCCGAGCGCACCGCACGCGACCTCCTCGGCGAGTTCGGCATCGACGTGCCGCCCGGCGCCGGTGAGGACGAACTGTCCGAGATGGTGCGCGACGCCCTGGCCGAACGCCGGGTCCTGCTGCTCCTCGACGACGCCCACGACGCCGAGCAGGTCGACCTCCTGCTCCCCGAGAACCCGGACTGCCTCGTCGTCGCCGTCGCGCGCGGCCCGCTCACCGGTATCCCGGACATCCGCCCGTGCACCATCGGCGGCCTGGACGCCAAGGCCGCGATCGAACTGCTCGGCACCTACACCGGATCCGTCCGGATCACCGTCGACCCGCAGGCCGCCGAGTCGCTCGCGGAGGAGTGCGGCGGCCAGCCCGCCGCGCTCGCCGTCGTCGGCGGCTGGCTCGCCGCCCGCCCCACGGTCTCCGTCGCCGACGCCGCCAAGCGGCTGCGCTCCGTCCCCTCGGATCCCGAACAGCCGCAGGGCGCCCGCGCGTTGGCGCGTGCCTTCCGGTTCGTGTACGAGGACCTGCCGCACCCCACCGCCGGGGTACTGCGGCTGCTCGCACTCGCCCCCGCCGGATTCGCCGACGCCCACACCGCGTCCGCGCTGGCCGGCTGTTCCGTCTCCGCCGCCAGGGCGGCGCTGGACGACCTCGCCGGGCTGAACCTGCTTCGGCCGGCGGGGGAGCAGTACGAGGTCCTCGGCTCCCTCGCCCCGTTCATGCGGGCGCTGATGGAGGCGAAGGAACGCCCCGCCGAGGTGCAGCTCGCCAGGGCCCGGATGCTGGAGCGGACCGTACGACTGCTCCAGTCCTGCCGAGCGGTCACCGAGCCGGACGGTTCGCAGGCGCGTAAGAAGCTCGCCGCGCTGCCCCGCGCCGTGCGCTTCCCGAACACCCGGGCCGCCGCCGACTGGCTGCGCTCCCGCAGGCCGGCCCTCCTGGCCTCCGCCCGGCTCGCCGTGGCCGACGGCGGGCTGGACACCCTCGCCCGCAGACTGGTCTCCGCGCTGGTCAGGGCGCTCGCCGCGCACCAGGGCACCGACGCGGCGGCCCCGGACCTGTACGGGCTGCACCAGCTCGTCCTCGGTGTCGCCGAGCGCCAGGGCCTGCACCGCGAGGAGGCCGCCGCGCTGCTCAACATCGGCGATCTGGACGCCCTGACGGGCCGTACGCACGACGCGCTGGCCCGGTACCGGTCGGCCCTGGACGCCGGAAGGGCCGCGAACGACCACTACGCCACTGGCCGCGCGATGGAATCCGTAGGCGGCGCCTACCAGGAACTCCAGGACTGGCACCGCGCCGCCGACTGGTACGGCCGCGCCCTCGCGCAGCGGCTCAGCCGCGGCGAGCGCGCCGACGAGGCGCGGCTGTACGGACGGCTCGGCGCCGTCCACGGCTGCGCGGGCCGCTACGGCGAGGCGCTGCGCCACTGGCGGGCCGCCGCGGCGGGCTTCCGCAGGCTCCAGGACCTCCCCGGCCAGGCCCGCGCGCTCAGCGAGGCGGCCAGGATCCAGGAGTACGCGGGCCGCCCGGAGGAGTCGCTGGGGACCTGCCAGGAGGCCGTGGAGTACGCCCGGCGGGCCGGCGACACCCGGCTCCAGGCCGCACTGGAGCTCCGGCTCGCGGACACGCTGGACCGCCTCGGCGACCCGACGGCGGCCCGATTGCACCGCAACGCCTCCGATCGTCTGCTCTCCACGGAGACCTCCGCCTACGAAATCCGCAGCACCTCGGCAGAAGGTTGATGCATTGCAAGGCTAGACAGCGAGAAGTCCTTCATTAGACTGGCTCTGTCGTAAGTCAGCGATGCCTTCCGATGCGCCCTCGGCGTATGGGTTTGTAGGGCATTGCCCGAGTAACCCCTGAGCCAAGGACCGTGATCATCGTGCTCGTCGGCATCCCCCGTGAGGTCAAGAACAACGAGTTCCGGGTGGCCATCACCCCCGCCGGAGTGCACGAGCTCGTGCGCCACGGCCATCAGGTCGTCATCGAGCGGGACGCCGGCGCCGGCTCCTCGATCACGGACGCGGAGTTCACCGCCGCCGGCGCCCGCATCCTGCCCACCGCCGACGACGTCTGGGCCACCGCCGACCTGGTGCTGAAGGTCAAGGAGCCCATCGCCGAGGAGTACCACCGCCTCCGCAAGGACCAGACCCTCTTCACGTACCTGCATCTCGCCGCCTCCCGCGAGTGCACGGACGCGCTGCTGAAGTCCCGCACCACCGCCATCGCGTACGAGACGGTCGAGACCGCGAACCGCCGCCTGCCGCTGCTCGCCCCGATGTCCGAGGTCGCGGGCCGGCTGGCCCCGCAGGTCGGCGCGTACCACCTGATGCGCTCGGTCGGCGGCCGTGGCGTGCTGCCCGGCGGCGTTCCCGGTACGGCTCCGGGCCGGGCCGTCGTGATCGGCGGCGGCGTCTCCGGCTGGAACGCGACCCAGATCGCGGTCGGCATGGGCTTCCATGTGACCCTGCTCGACCAGGACATCGACAAACTGCGCGAGGCCGACAAGATTTTCGGCACGAAGGTACAGACCATCGTCTCCAACGCGTACGAACTGGAGCGGGCGGTCGTCGGGGCCGACCTCGTCATCGGCGCCGTTCTCATCCCCGGAGCGAAGGCGCCCAAGTTGGTCACCAACGCGCTCGTGGCCAAGATGAAGCCCGGAAGTGTACTTGTCGACATTGCAATCGATCAGGGTGGCTGCTTCGAGGATTCGCACCCCACCACCCACGCCGAGCCGATCTTCCGGATCCACGACTCGGTGTTCTACTGCGTCGCCAACATGCCGGGCGCCGTCCCCAACACCTCCACCTACGCGCTGACGAATGCCACGCTTCCCTACATCGTGGCTCTCGCCGACCTCGGCTGGGCCGAGGCGCTGCGCCGCGACCCGGCGCTCGCCAAGGGCCTCAACACCCATGACGGGCAGGTCACTTACGGTTCCGTGGCCGAGGCCCACGGCCTTCCGTACGCCGAACTGGCAACGGTTCTGGGCTGACCCGTCAACGGCGCCCGTCAACCTCGCGCCCCCGGCCGGATCTTGCTCGGCGAGGTCCGGCCGACTGTGTGTCCGGCCACTTCCGAGCCCGCGCTCAACTCGCCTCGAACGTGACCCTTTAACCCTTTCGCACCCGTGTGAAACGTGCCGACGGAGCCCTGCGCGCCCTTGACACAAGGGTGTTCGGTTGCCGACACATCGGGCCGGGTCCGGCGGATTGTGTTGCTGCGGAGTGGTGACACGCCATAGAGTCGCCAACCGTCGGCATGGTGCCACGCTGACCTATCGATAAGTTTCCTGGTCACGTCCAAGGAGGTAAGACGACTTGTGAATGAGTCGACATTTACTCCCGGGGGTGGTCAACCAGGAATGCCTGCGATGGGCCACCGGAGCCCGTCGTCCGGGCTAGAGGCCGTCGGCTCCGTCGCTGTCCGCACCTTCACCACCCATCAGCACATGACGACAGCCCACCAGACGATGGACGGCCAACACGTGAACGCCATGGCCGGCAACGAGAGTGGCCGAGAGTCCACCCACTTCGCCGACTTCGACGAGGTGCCCGAGGGGCACTTCTACGACCCTGACGCCGAGTACGAGCCCGACCCCGAGTACGCGGCCACGCTCGCGCCCGACGCGGCAAGACAGCGCCGCGAGCGAATCGGCCCGACCGGGCGCCCCCTGCCGTACTTCCCGATCCCCGGCCCGGTCACCGACCACGGCCCCGCGAAGATCATCGCGATGTGCAACCAGAAGGGCGGCGTCGGCAAGACCACGTCGACCATCAACCTGGGCGCCGCGCTCGCGGAGTACGGCCGGCGCGTGCTGCTCGTGGACTTCGACCCGCAGGGCGCCCTGTCCGTCGGGCTCGGGGTCAATCCGATGGAGCTCGACCTCACGGTCTACAACCTGCTCATGGAGCGGGGCATGTCGGCCGACGAGGTCCTCCTGAAGACCGCGGTGCCCAACATGGACCTGCTCCCGAGCAACATCGACCTCTCGGCCGCGGAGGTGCAGCTGGTGAGCGAGGTCGCCAGGGAGTCCACGCTCCAGCGGGCGCTCAAGCCGCTCATGCAGGACTACGACTACATCGTGATCGACTGCCAGCCGTCGCTCGGTCTGCTGACCGTGAACGCGCTGACCGCCGCGCACAAGGTGATCGTCCCGCTGGAGTGCGAGTTCTTCGCCCTGCGCGGAGTGGCGCTGCTGACCGAGACCATCGAGAAGGTCCAGGAGCGGCTCAACCCGGAGCTGGAGCTCGACGGCATCCTCGCCACGATGTACGACTCCCGCACGGTCCACAGCCGCGAGGTCCTGGCGCGGGTCGTCGAGGCCTTCGACGATCACGTGTACCACACGGTGATCGGCCGGACCGTGCGCTTCCCGGAGACCACCGTCGCCGGTGAGCCCATCACCACCTACGCCTCCAACTCCGTCGGCGCCGCCGCCTACCGCCAGCTCGCCAGGGAGGTGCTCGCCCGGTGTCACGCCGAGTGAGTCTGCCCGGGGCCGACGAGCTGTTCCGTACGACCGGGGGCATGGCGCTCCAGGCTTCCTCACCGGGAGACCGGCGGCGTACCGCGAACGGTGAGCCGCGGGTCCCGGCACCCGCCCAGGAGAGCGACCCGGTCGCCGAACAGCCGGGGGCCGCACAGGCGGCAGCGCCGGCGCAGGAGCACTCGGCGACCGACGCGGACTCGTCGGCCACGTCCCGCAGCCGCACCCCCGAAAGGGAACAGCCGCAGCGCCGGCCCCAGGACAGCGGCGGGAGCGCGGGCGGCAACAGCGGTGGTACGGCCGCCGCCGGACAGCAGGGCGGCCAGCGCCGCCGAGGGGGCCGCGGCGCCAATCGCCGCCCCAGCGGACGCGAACGGCACGACGAGAAGATCACGGTCTACGTCTCCGCCGAGGAACTGATGGACCTGGAGCACGCGCGTCTGGTGCTGCGCGGCGAGCACGGTCTCGCCGTGGACCGGGGGCGGATCGTCCGCGAGGCGGTCGCCGTGGTTCTGGCCGACCTGGAGTCGCGCGGCGACGCGAGCATTCTCGTACGGCGCCTGCGCGGGCGCTGAAGGTAGCCTCGGCGGACCGAGACCCGCCCTCCCGCCTCCAGGACCGCCATGCCACCGAGCGACGAACCCACAGCCCGCTCGCCCCGCCGCGCGCTGGGCCGCGGGCCGGGGGCGGGCGGTGCGGCGGCTGAGCCGCCGACGGTGTCCGAGCCGGTCGTGGAATCGGCCGCGCCGGTGGTCGTGGAGCCCGCGGCGGCTGAGCCGGTGCCCGAGCCGGAGGCCGTACACGTACCAGCGCCCGCGCCCGCCGCCGAGCGGGAACCCGCGCCCGCCGCCGAGCCGGAGCAGGAACCCGCGCCCGTACCGGAGCCGGAGCAGGAACCCGCGCCCGTACCGGAGCCGGATCCTCCGTCTGTGCCCGAACTCGCACCTGACCCGGACACCGAGCCCGAGCCGGAAGCCGCCCCGGCGGCCGACGGTGAACCCGAGCCCGACGACGGGCGGTTCACCGTTCGGCTCGCGAACTTCGAGGGGCCGTTCGATCTGCTCCTCCAGCTGATCTCGAAGCACAAGATGGACGTCACCGAGGTCGCGCTCTCGAAGGTCACCGACGAGTTCATGGTGCACATACACGCCATGGGCCCCGACTGGGACCTCGACCAGACCACCGAGTTCCTGGTCGTCGCGGCGACGCTCCTCGACCTCAAGGCGGCACGCCTCCTGCCGTCCGCCGACGTGGAGGACGAGGGCGACCTGGCGCTGCTGGAGGCCAGGGACCTGCTCTTCGCCCGGCTGCTCCAGTACCGCGCGTACAAGCAGATCGCCGAGATCTTCAGCACCCGGCTCGACTCCGAGTCGCGGCGCTACCCCCGTACCGTCGGCCTGGAACCGCACCACGCCGCGCTGCTCCCCGAGGTCGTCATCAGCATCGGCGCCGAGGGATTCGCCCGGCTCGCGGTCAAGGCGATGCAGCCCAAGCCCAAGCCGCAGGTGTACATCGACCACATCCACGCGCCGCTCGTCTCCGTCCAGGAGCAGGCGGGGATCGTCGTGGCGATGCTGCGGGCGGCCGGCGAGGTGAGTTTCCTGACACTCGCCGAGGACGCCCCGGACACGCTCACCGTCGTGGCGCGCTTCCTCGCGTTGCTGGAGCTCTACCGGGAGAAGGCCGTGGCTCTCGACCAGGACGAGGCCCTGGGCTCCCTCATGGTGCGCTGGACGGGCGGGGACGACGACCTGCCGCGGGTGACGGACGAGTTCGACCGTCCCCCCGACCCCGTGACGGACACGAAGGACACGAAGCAGACGAACGACGCGACGGACACGAGCGAGGAGATGGTGTGAGCGAGCAACGGACGGTGGCCGACCTCGATCTCAAGCCCGCCCTGGAGGCGGTCCTCATGGTCGTCGACGAGCCCGCGACCGAGGATCACCTGGCCAAGGTCCTGGACCGGCCGCGCAGGGCGGTGGCGGACGCACTGCGCGAGCTGGCCGACGAGTACACCGTCCAGGGGCGCGGATTCGAGCTGCGCCTCGTCGCGGGCGGCTGGCGTTTCTACTCGCGGGCCGAGTACGCGGAGGCCGTCGAGGGCTTCGTACTCGACGGGCAGCAGGCCCGCCTCACCCAGGCCGCGCTGGAGACCCTGGCGGTCGTGGCGTACCGCCAGCCGGTCAGCCGGTCCCGGGTCTCGGCGGTACGCGGAGTGAACTGTGACGGGGTCATGCGGACCCTCCTCCAGCGCGGTCTGGTCGAGGAGGCGGGAGCGGAACCCGAAACAGGTGCGATCCTGTACAGGACGACGAACTATTTCCTGGAGCGGATGGGCCTGCGCGGTCTGGACGAGCTTCCGGAACTCGCGCCCTTCCTTCCGGAGGCGGACGCGATCGAGGCCGACACCCTGGAAGGCGTTCCGTCGTTCGATCCGGACGCACCGTACGCCCCGGACACTCACGCAGACGACAAGACGGACATTTGATGCGAAGCAACGGCAGGAACAGCGGAAGCGGCAGCGGCAACCGGAGCGGTGGCGGCGGCCGGGGAGCCGCGGGCGGCAAACCTCAGTCGAGGGCCGGCGGCGGTCGCGGCGGCAACGGGGGGAGCGCCGGGAGCCGGGGGAGCGGCGGCGGCGCCGGCTCGCGCGGCGACAAGCAGCCGAAGCGTGAGGGTACGCCGCGTCCCGAGGAGCGCCGTTACGACGTGGGGCGCGGCGGTCCCGGCGGTGGCCAGGGTGGCGGTCAGGGCGGCTCCGGCGGCCCGTCGGGCGGCGGCAGCCGTGGCGCGGCGGCCCGCGGCGGCGCCAAGGGCGGTCCCAAGACCCCGAGCATCGCGGCCAAGCGCCGGGCCCAGGGCAAGCCCGCGCGCCCGCGCGAGCTGGACGCCAAGATCGAGCAGCGCAACCGTGACCGGTACGCCGACAAGCCGGAGATCAGGACCCCGAGGACCAACCCCGACGCCGAGCAGGAGGGCGAGAGGCTGCAGAAGATCCTCGCGCGGGCCGGCATGGGTTCGCGGCGGGCCTGCGAGGAGCTGATCGAGCAGGCGCGCGTCGAGGTCAACGGTGAGATCGTCATGGAGCAGGGCATGCGGGTCGACCCGCACCGGGACGAGATCAAGGTCGACGGGCTGACCGTCGCCACCCAGTCGCATCTCTTCTTCGCGCTGAACAAGCCCGCCGGTGTCGTCTCCACGATGGGCGACCCGGACGGCAGGCAGAACCTCGGCGACTACGTCACCAACCGCGAGACCCGGCTGTTCCACGTGGGCCGGCTGGACACCGAGACCGAGGGCATCATCCTGCTCACCAACCACGGTGAGCTGGCCCACCGCCTCACGCATCCCCGGTACGGCGTGAAGAAGACGTATCTCGCCGCCGTCCAGGGCCCGTTGCCGCGTGATCTGGGCAAGCGGCTCAAGGACGGCATCCAGTTGGAGGACGGCTACGCCCGCGCCGACCACTTCCGTGTCGTGGAGAACACCGGGAAGAACTATCTGGTCGAGGTGGTCCTCCACGAGGGCCGCAAGCACATCGTGCGCCGCATGCTCTCCGAGGCGGGCTTCCCCGTCGACCGTCTGGTCCGGACGGCGTTCGGGCCGATCCCGCTGGGTGACCAGAAGTCCGGCTGGCTGCGTCGCCTCACCAACACGGAGGTCGGCATGCTGATGCAGGAAGTCGGCCTGTAGGCAGGCCCGTTCGACCGGAACCGCAGCAGCCGGGAAAAGCCCGTGGCCTCAGGCCGCGGGCTTTTTCGGTTGCGGGGCGCGCCGGTTCGCCTTTATAGTCACTGTGACTATTAAGGAGGCGGGCGTGAGCCTCGCGGATTTCCTCGACCCGTTGCAGCAGCCGCTGGTGACCGTTCTCGACACCCCGGTGAGCTGGACCGAGGTGCTCGGCTTCGGCAGCGGAGCGCTCTGCGTCTGGCTCGTCGCCCGCCAGCACATCGCCAACTGGCCGATCGGCATCGCCAACAACCTGTTCTTCATCCTGCTGTTCACCCAGGCGGGCCTGTACGCCGATGCCGGGCTACAGGTCGTCTTCATCGCCCTCGCCACGTACGGCTGGTGGACCTGGACCCACGGGGGTGGACCAGGTTCACCGACTCTCCCGGTGCGGCGCACGACGCGCACCGAGTGGGGCTGGCTGCTCGTGGCGGGGGCGGTGGGCACTCTCGGACTGACGCTGCTGCTCGACCACCAGACCTCCTCGACGGTCCCCTTCTGGGACGCCGTCACCACCGCGCTGTCGCTGATGGCGACGTACGGGCAGTGCCGTAAGCGGCTGGAGTCCTGGTGGCTGTGGATCGCGGCCGACGTCGTCTACATCCCGCTCTACGCGCACAAGGACCTCTACCTGACATCGATCCTGTACGTGGGCTTCCTGACCCTGTGCCTCATCGGGCTGCGCAACTGGTCGCGCGACCTGACCGGCCGGCCCGCCGCGCCGCAGGAGGTCACCGTATGAGCGGGAGCCACCAACACGGCCTGGTCCTCGGCAAGTTCTACCCACCGCACGCCGGCCACCACCACCTCGTACGGACCGCGCGGGAGCGCTGCGAACGGCTCACGGTCCTCGTCTGCGCCGCCTCCGTCGAGTCGGTGCCGCTCGCCGACCGCGTCGCCTGGATGCGCGAGATCCACCCCGACGTCCGGGTCGTGGGTGCCGTCGACGACACCCCCATGGATCTGCGTGACCCCGCCGTCTGGGACGCGCACATGGCGGTCTTCCGGGCCGCCGTCCCCGAGCCCGTGGACGCCGTCTTCACCTCGGAGTCGTACGGGGACGAGCTCGCCCGCCGCTTCGGCGCCGAGTCCGTCACCCTGGACCCGGACCGCACGCTCCACCCGGTGTCGGGGACGGCCGTCCGCAAGGACCCGGTCGGCTGCTGGGACTTCCTCGCCCCACCCGTCCGGGCGGCGCTCACCCGCCGCGTCGTGGTGCTCGGCGCCGAGTCCACCGGCACCACGACCCTCGCGCTGGCGATGGCCGAGCACTACCGGGCGCGCGGCGGCGTGTGGAGCCGTACGCGCTACGTTCCCGAGTACGGGCGGGAGTTCAGCGAGCGGAAGCTCGCCTCCCTGCGCGAGCGCCGGCCGGGCGCGCAGTGGGAGGACGTCGAATTCACCACCGGGGACTTCCCGTTGATCGCCCGACGGCAGAACGAGCGGGAGGAGGCCGCGGCCCGTACCGGCTCGCCCGTCCTCGTCTGCGACACCGACTCCTTCGCCACCACCGTCTGGCACGAGCGGTACGTGGGCGGCCGCAACCCGCTCGTCGAGGAGGTCGCCGACCGGGTGCCGCACCATCTGTGGCTGCTCACCGGCCACGAGGGCGTCGCCTTCGAGGACGACGGACTGCGGGACGGCGAGGAGCTGCGGCCCTGGATGACCGGCCGCTTCAGGGCCGAACTGGCCCGCACGGGGCGGACGTTCGTCGCGCTCGAAGGGCCGCGCGAGAAGCGGCTCGCCGAGGCGGTGGCCGCCGTGGACGCACTCCTGGGCCAGGGTTGGTACTTCGCCGCACCCCTGCCGGAGAACAGATGACACCCCCTCAGCCACCTCAGCAGCCGTCCGGACAGCCCCGTGTGCCCGAGAACTACGACCCCGCCGACTTCGTGCCGTTCGCCGTCACCGTCGACCTCGCCGTCTTCACGGTCCGCGAGAGCCGTCTGCACGTCCTGCTGGTCGAACGCGGCGAAGAGCCGTATCTGGGCCACTGGGCGCTGCCCGGCGGCTTCGTACGGCCCCGTGAGTCCGCCGGGCAGGCGGCCAGGCGGGAACTCGCCGAGGAGACCGGCCTGTCGCCGGACACCGTGGCCGGACTGCGGCCCGAGCAGCTGCGTACGTACAGCGCCCCGGACCGGGACCCCCGGATGCGTGTCGTCTCCGTCGCGTACACCGCGCTCGTGCCCGATCTCCCCGAGCCCCGGGGCGGCGGCGACGCCGCCCAGGCCCGCTGGACGCCCTACGACGAACTCGGCCGGCTCGCCTTCGACCACGGCCGGATCCTCGCCGACGGCCGGCGCCGTATCGGCGCCAAGCTCGAATACACCTGCCTCGCCACGGCGTTCTGCCCGCCCGAGTTCACCCTCGGGGAGCTTCAGCAGGTGTACGAGACGGTCTGGGGCGTGGTGCTGGACCGGCCCAACTTCCGCCGTAAGGTGCTGACTTCACCCGGCTTCGTCGAACCGGTCGAAGGCCCGCCGCGCCGCACCGGCGGCCGGGGCAAACCCGCCGCCCTCTACCGCGCCGGCGCGGCCACCGCACTCCACCCGCCGCTGCTTCGACCGGAAGGACGGACCACCTCATGACCGCCACGGTCACGGGCCACAAGAGAGCCGCCACCGGCGCCATGACCGGGCTCGCGCTCGGCGACGCCCTCGGCTTTCCCACCGAGTTCAACGACGTGCCGTCGATCCTCGCCAAGTTCGGTCCGTGGCGGGAGATCCCCCTGCTGAAGCCGGCGATCGTCAGCGACGACACCCAGATGACACTCGCGCTCGGGCGCGGTCTGCGCACCGCCATGGACCGGGGCACGCTCGGACCGCCGCGTCTCGCCCGGCCGGTACGCGAGGAGTTCGTGGACTGGTTCCACGACCCGCGGAACAACCGGGCCCCCGGCAGGACCTGTATGACGGCCTGTCAGCTGCTCGACAGCGACCGACCCTGGCAGCAGGCGAGCCGGATCGGCTCCAAGGGCTGCGGCGCCAACATGCGGGTCGCACCCATCGGGCTCGCTCCCGGCCTCAGCGCCGAACAGCGCTCGGGCGCCGCCCAGTTGCAGTCCGGCCTCACCCACGGCCACCCGACAGCCCTGGCCGCCTCCGACCTCACGGCCCACGTGGTGTACCTGCTGGCCCGGGGGACCGAGCCGATGGGCCTGGTGGGCCTACTGCGCTCGTACGCGTACGAGAACCGGTCCCGCTACCACCACAGCTGGCTCGGCGACCTCTGGACCCACAGCCAGGACCCGACCCCCGAACACTTCGTCGAGCGGGGCTGGGACGACTGCCTGGCCGTGCTCGAACGGCTCCAGCAGGCCCTGCGCACACCGTCCCCCGAGACCGACCCGTGCCTGGCGACCGGCGACGGCTGGATCGCCGAGGAGGCGTTCGCCACCGGACTGCTCTGCTTCCTGCTCTTCCCCGACGAGCCGGTCACGGCGCTGCGCCGGGCGGCCTGCACCAAGGGCGACTCGGACTCGATCGCCTGCCTGACGGGCGCGTTCGCGGGCGCGCACCTCGGGGCGGCCGCCTGGCCCAAGGAGTGGGCGGACCGGATCGAGTACCGCGAGGAGCTGCTGGAACTCGGGGCACTCTGGGACGCTTGATCCATGCGTATGGATGACGAACACGTGGCCGACGACGGCCCTCCCGGCCACTGCCTCGACGAACCAGCCGCCGAGCGCGCCCGGCGCCTGCACCGCGCCGGGCTGCCGGTGACCGACCTCGGCCCGGTCCTCGCCGAGGAGTCGGATCCGCTGCTGTTCGCCACCGTCTCCGGCGCCCACCTCTACGGATTCCCCTCCACGGACTCCGACGTCGACCTGCGCGGCGCCCACCTGCTGCCGGTGGCCGAACTCATCGGACTGCACGAGCCCGACGAGACCCGCTCGCGCATGTGGGACCGCGACGGCGTGGAGATGGACCTGGTCAGCCATGACCTGCGGAAGTTCGTCCGGATGATGATGCGGCGCAACGGCTACGTACTGGAACAGCTCCACTCGCCGCTGATCGTCCACTCGACCGAGGCGCACCGCGAACTGCTGTCGCTCGCGCCCGGCGTGCTCACCGGCCACCACGCCCACCACTACCGCGGATTCGCCGCGACCCAGTGGCGGCTCTTCGAGAAGACCGGCGAACTCAAGCCGCTGCTCTACACGTTCAGGGCGCTGCTCACCGGCGTCCATCTGATGCGCAGCGGCGAGGTGCAGGCCCATCTGCCCACACTGCTCGCCGAGGTGAGCGCGCCCGACTATCTGCCCGAGCTGATCGAGGCGAAGGCCGAGGCCGAACACGGCGCGGCGACGGGCCTCGCCCCGACCCGTCTGCAGAGCGACGTGGACGCCCTCCACGAGGTCCTGGCGGAGGCGAGGGCCGAGACGCGGCTCCCCGACTCCCCGGCCGGATACGAGGCCCTCCACGACCTCGTGGTGCGCACCCGGCTGGACAGCCCTTAGACACCGAGCGCCGAGGCCCGTCGCGCGCGGATCACGAAGTCCTCCACCCGTGCGCGGTCGGGCCCGGCCGGCAGCGGGGAGCCGGCGAGCGCGGCGTCCGCCTCCTCGCCGAGGCGGTTCATCCGCCGCTCCACCTCGGCCCACGAGACCTCACCGTGCTTGACCGCGAGCAGCGGCTCACGCTGCTCACCGGCGTCGATGTCCAGCCGCCCCGTGCGCAGCAGATCGCGACAGGAGCCGAGCAGCCGCAGCAGATGCATGGCGTGCTTCCAGCGGGGCGCGCCGTGCTGCCGGACGTCCGCCTCCAGCTTCTTGCGCTGGCCGATCGCGTAGCGCACGAAGGTCTCGTGCGCCTGCCGGGAGAGGAACGCCTCGCGCAGGGCGAGGAGCTCACGGCCGGTGTCGTCGACGTGCTCGACCAGCGGCGAGTGCAGACATTCGAGCACGTTGGGATTGCTGCGCAGCGCGAGCAGACAGAAACGCTCCAGCTCCCACGAGAACTGCTCCTCGGCCGGCCCGTCCACATGCGTCGGAGGCTTCTCGAAGCGCCAGAAGAGCGGCGTCGGCGCCAGGAACACACCCCGGCGGTCGGTGTCACTGCCCTCGGTCGCCAGACCGAAGGCGCGGGAGCCCATGACGCACGCGTAGACGGTGTGCTCGCGCACCAGGTCCTCGGGGTTCATACGCACGGAGATTACGGGGGCCGCACCCCCGGGCCCGCTGCCGGGCCCGGGGCCCCGGCCGTCTCGCGGGGCGGTCGCGCCCGGCCGTACCCCCGTACATCTGTCTAACCTGGACGGAGCACACGATCACTGAGCGGGACGAGGAGCACGACGTGCCGGTACGAGCTGTCCGAGGGGCCGTCCAGCTGGAGCGGGACGAGCCGGGACACATGGACGAACAGGTCGCCCAGCTGCTCTCCACCATCCTGGAGCGCAACAGCCTCGGGGCGGACGACCTGATCAGCATCTGGTTCACGGCCACCCCCGATCTGCACAGCGACTTCCCGGCCGCCGCCGCGCGCGGACTCGGCATCGTCGACGTCCCGCTGATCTGCGCCCAGGAGCTGGACGTCGAGGGCGCCATGCCGCGCGTGGTCCGCATCCTCGCCCACATCGAGTCCGACCTCCCCCGATCCGAGATCGCGCACGTCTACCTCGGCGCCGCGGCAGCCCTCCGCAAGGACATCGCCCAGTGAGAACCGCCCTCGTCATCGGAACCGGCCTCATCGGCACCTCGGCCGCCCTGACCCTCGCCGGACGCGGCGTCGCCGTCCACCTCGTGGACCACGACCCGGCCAGGGCGCGTACGGCCGCGTCGCTCGGCGCCGGCACCGAGGAGCCGCCGGCCGGCCCCGTCGACCTCGCGATCGTCGCCGTGCCGCCCGCGCACACCGCCGACACGCTCGCCGCCGCGATGCGCGCCGGGCGTGCGCGCGGCTATCTGGACGTCGCCAGCGTCAAGGGCGGCCCCCGGCGCGAGCTGGAGGCGCTGGGCCTGGACCTGGCCGCGTACATCGGTACGCACCCCATGGCCGGCAAGGAGAGCTCCGGGCCGCTCGCCGCCACCGCCGACCTCTTCGAGGGCCGTCCCTGGGTGCTGACCCCCACCCCCGGCACCGACACCGAGGTGCTGAACCTCGCGCTCGAACTGGTCGCGCTCTGCCGCGCCGTACCGGTCGTGATGGACGCCGACGCCCACGACCGGGCCGTCGCGCTCGTCTCCCACACCCCCCAGCTGATCTCCTCGATGGTCGCCGCCCGCCTGGAGGACGCCGACGAGGCGGCCGTACGGCTCTGCGGCCAGGGCATCCGAGACGTCACCCGGATCGCGGCCTCCGACCCCCGGATGTGGGTCGAGATCCTCACCGCGAACCCGGGGCCGGTCGCCGACGTCCTCGCGGGCGTGGCCGCCGACCTCGACGAGACGGTGGAGGCGCTGCGGGCGCTCCAGTCCGCCGACGAGGCCAAGCGGCGCGGCGGCACCGAGGGCATCGAGGACGTGCTGCGGCGCGGCAACGCGGGCCGGGTGCGGGTCCCGGGCAAGCACGGCGCGGCCCCGGCGGCGTACGAGACGGTGGCCGTCCTGATCAGCGACCGGCCCGGCGAGCTGGCCCGTATCTTCGCGGACGCCGGGAGCGCGGGGGTCAACGTCGAGGACGTCCGGATCGAACACGCGACCGGGCAGGAGGCGGGTCTGGTCCAGCTGATGGTGGACCCCGCGGCGGCCCCCGTACTGACCGCGTCGCTGCGCGAGCGCGGCTGGTCGATCCGCCGCTGACGGCGGGCCCCCGCGCACGCGCGCCGGACGGGTGCGCGGACGGGTGCGAGGGCGGGCTTTCGCGGGGGTGTAAGGGAGGGCCCCAGCACTCGGTAACCTTGTGCGGGGGCGTACTGACGTCTGGGCGTTGGGAAACGACCCCCGGAACGTTCCGAGAATCATCCGCGAGCCACTTCGCGTACGACTCCGCGCCCCGTGAACCAGGAAGGTGTCCGCCCCCGTGGAAACCGCTGCAACCGACGCCAGGACCGCCCCGGCCGCCGTGATCGTCGCCATCGACGGGCCCGCGGGCACCGGCAAGTCGAGCACGTCCCGGTCCGTGGCCACCCAGCTCGGACTGAGCTACTTGGACACGGGTGCGCAGTACCGGGCGATCACCTGGTGGATGATCAGCAACGGAATCGACGTCCAGGACCCCTCGGCCGTCGCCACGGCGGCCGGCAAGCCGGTCATCGTGTCCGGCACCGACGCGGCGAACCCGACGATCACTGTCGACGGCGTGGACGCCTCGGGACCCATCCGTACGCAGGAGGTCACGGCCAAGGTCAGCGCGGTCAGCGCCGTCCCCGAGGTACGGGCGGTCATCACCGGACTTCAGCGCTCCATCGCCGCGGCCGCCGGGAACGGCATCGTCGTGGAGGGGCGTGACATCGGCACGACCGTGTTGCCCGACGCCGACCTCAAGGTCTTCCTCACCGCCTCGCCCGAGGCGCGCGCCGCGCGCCGCACCGGCGAACTCAAGGGCAAGGAGGCCACGGACCTCGCGGCCACCAGGGAAGCGCTGATCAAGCGGGACGCGATCGACTCCACACGTAAGGCGTCGCCGCTGGCCAAGGCGTACGACGCGGTCGAGGTGGACACCACCGACCTCACGCTCCAGCAGGTCATCGAGTGCGTCGTCACCCTCGTCGAGGAGAAGCGGGCGGCTCGGTGAGCGGACCCTCCCGGCCGGAGCCGTCCCGCTCGGTCGCGCCCTCCCCGAAGGGCGCGGCGGTCGGCCGCCGTATCGGCATCGGGCTGATGTACGGCCTGTGGAAGCCACGGGTGCTCGGCGCCTGGCGGGTCCCCGCGACCGGCCCGGTGATCCTGGCCGTCAACCACTCGCACAACATCGACGGGCCGATGCTCATGGGCACCGCGCCCAGGCCCGTGCACTTCCTGGTCAAGAAAGAAGCTTTCATCGGTCCGCTCGACCCGTTCCTGCTGTCCATCGGACAGCTGAAGGTGGACCGTACGACCACCGACCGCGCCGCCGTCACCGACGCCCTCGGGGTGCTCCGGGGCGGCGGGGTTCTGGGGATCTTCCCCGAGGGCAGCAGGGGAGAGGGCGACTTCGCCTCCCTGCGGTCCGGACTCGCGTACTTCGCCGTACGCACCGGGGCACCGATCGTCCCGGTCGCGGTGCTCGGGAGCACCGACCGCCGCGGGCGGTTGGTATCCGCGCTGCCACCACTGCGCAGCCGTATCGACGTCGTCTTCGGGGACGCGTTCGAGGCCGGTGACGGGAGTGGCCGGCGCACGCGGCAGGCGATGGACAACGCCACGCTGCGGATCCAGAAGCGGCTGACCGCCCATCTGGACCACGCCAGGCGCCTCACCGGGCGCCGGGCAGGACTTGAGTAGTGCACCGCGCCCGCGCGGTGCACCGATCACGATGAACGAGGTACGGACTTCATGAACGACCACATTCACTCCGGCGACTCCGGCGACGAGCACGGAGAGCTTGGCGACGCCGAGTACTCGGAGTTCATGGAGCTCGCCGCGCACGAAGGGTTCGACCCCGAGGAGATCGAGGGCGCGATCGACGAGGCCGGTCACGGCCCGCTGCCCGTCCTCGCGGTCGTCGGCCGCCCCAATGTCGGCAAGTCGACCCTGGTGAACCGCATCATCGGCCGCCGCGAGGCCGTCGTCCAGGACAAGCCCGGCGTCACGCGCGACCGCGTCAGCTACGAGGCCGAGTGGTCCGGGCGCCGCTTCAAGGTCGTCGACACCGGCGGCTGGGAGCAGGACGTCCTCGGACTCGACGCCTCCGTCGCCGCCCAGGCCGAGTTCGCGATCGAGACCGCCGACGCCGTGGTCTTCGTCGTGGACTCCACGGTCGGCGCCACCGACACCGACGAGGCCGTCGTCAAGCTGCTGCGCCGCGCGGGCAAGCCCGTCGTGCTCTGCGCCAACAAGGTCGACGGCCAGAGCGGCGAGGCCGACGCGACGGCGCTCTGGTCGCTGGGTCTCGGCGAGCCGCACCCCGTGTCCTCACTGCACGGCCGGGGTACGGGCGACATGCTCGACGCCGTCCTGGAAGCGCTGCCCGAAGCCCCGGAGCAGACCTTCGGCACCACCGTCGGCGGCCCGCGCCGCATCGCGCTGATCGGCCGCCCGAACGTCGGCAAGTCCTCGCTCCTGAACAAGGTCGCGGGCGAGGAGCGTGTCGTCGTCAACGAGATCGCCGGCACCACCCGCGACCCGGTCGACGAGCTGATCGAACTCGGCGGCAAGGTCTGGAAGTTCGTGGACACGGCGGGCATCAGGCGCCGCGTCCACCTCCAGGAGGGCGCCGACTACTACGCCTCGCTCCGCACCGCGGCCGCCGTCGAGAAGGCCGAGGTCGCCGTCGTACTGATCGACACGAGCGAGTCCATCAGCGTCCAGGACCAGCGCATCATCACGATGGCCGTCGACGCCGGCCGCGCCCTCGTCGTCGCCTACAACAAGTGGGACACCCTCGACGAGGAGCGCCGCTACTACCTGGAGCGCGAGATCGAGACCGAGCTGGCGCAGATCGCGTGGGCGCCGCGCGTCAACGTCTCGGCGCACACCGGGCGGCACATGGAGCGGCTGGTCCCCGCGATCGAGACGGCGATCCGGGGCTGGGAGACACGTGTGCCGACCGGCAGGCTCAACGCCTTCCTCGGCGAACTCGTCGCCGGGCATCCGCACCCGATCCGCGGCGGCAAGCAGCCGCGGATCCTGTTCGGTACGCAGGCGGGCACCCGGCCGCCCCGGTTCGTGCTCTTCGCGTCCGGCTTCATCGAGGCGGGTTACCGGCGCTTCGTGGAGCGCAGGCTCCGTGAGGAGTTCGGTTTCGAGGGCACGCCGATCCACATCTCGGTACGGGTGCGGGAGAAGCGCGGCCGTAAGAAGTGACGCGCGGTCGCGATGCGAGAAGAAGCCGGTGGGTCGGCGCGGACGACATCCGCGCCGGCCCACCGGCTTCTGCGTACCGCTACGACCGGGTCAGGGCCCGGCCGGTCACATGCCCCGGCGGGGCGCCGGTGGCAGGGCCATCTGCGGGCGGCCTCCCGGGTACTGCCGTCCGCTCTGCCAGGTGAACGGGGCCTGCTGGCCCGAGGAGGACCCGTGCATCCCCGTGCCGAAGGCGGTGAAGCCCAGGCCCTCCTCACCGCTCCGGTCGCCCGGCAGTGTCCTGAACGACCGCAGATACTCGGAGTACAGGGCGTCGTAGATCGGCGTGGCCGAGTATCCGGACGAGTACCCGGCCGGAGGGTCCTGGGCCGGGCGCATCGCGGGGACCTGGGGCTGGTACTGCTGGTGGGAACGGTCGTATGAGTGCACGTAGGTGCCAACGAACCCGCCGTCCGTCGGATGCGGCCTGACCGGCGAAAATGCTGGTCGGGAGGGCTGGGCGGAGGAGCCGTCGGGGGTGTGGGCCGGGCCCTCGGCACGCTCCCGCTCCTCGCCGCGGTGCTGCCCCTCGTGGCGCTCCCCGGCCCGGTGGTCCCCGGCCCGGTGGTCCCCGGCCCGGTACTCCTCCGAAGGGGCTGGTCCGTCGTCCGTCACGTGCCGGCCAGCGGCATCGCCGCCGCCACCAGGCGGCCGTTGGCCGCCGCCTTGTCCAGCGCGTCACGCAGCAGGTCCTCCCGCGGCTGCTGCCCGATCGAGCCGACCGGCGCGGCGAAGACGAGGACGGTACGCGACTTGTTGGCGGCGGCCCGCCAGTCGCCGGTGACCTGGAGCGGCTGGTGGGCCTGCCACCAGGCGACCGGGGTGCCACCGCCCGTACCGGGCTGGAGGACCGCGTGCAGCTGGCCCATGGCGAGCAGCACCGACCAGCCGGACAGTGCGCCCGGAGCCCGGCTCAGATCGCCGACCGGCTGGAAGCCCTGCTCCACCAGGAGCGGCAGGAACTCGTCCTCCTCGCCGGCCGAGCCGGGCCGGGCGATGGGTCCGGTCGGTTCGACGACCAGGGCGGGGTGCAGCTGGTTGTCGATCAGGACCAGACCGCTGGTGACACCGAGGACGGCCTGGTCGCCGCCGGTGCCCGGCGCCGCCGCCTGGGGTTCGCCGCCGGTGATGCTGCGGACGGCGCCCTGGAGCTGGTCCTCGGCCACCTTGACGACCTGGGAGGGGATGCAGGTGGCGTGGGCGAAGGCGAGGACAGCGGTCTCCTCGCCGATGAACAGCACCGTGCTGGTGCGTTCGGTTTCGGAGTCGCCCGGGGTACGGCAGGAAGTGCAGTCGTAGCTGCCCGGGGAGTTCTCGCCGACGAGCAGGCGATCGGCTTCTTCGTCGCCGATCTCGGCGCGTACGTCTGCGCTGACGTCGAGCATGCGCGGCACGGGTGGCTCCTCGAACTCGGTGCGTGGGCCGGGCTGTTCCCGGCTCGTAAAGAGACAACGGGTGAGCTGTCGCCGGGGTCACGCGCGAAGCCGGGCGAATCGAACCACCAGCCAGGCTCGCACGTACGGGTGAAGCTTCCGGCCGCCCCCGCCCTGCCGCGCGGGAGCCGCCGCCGTGCTGCGCCACGGTGCGACGACGCCGCCGCACCCGGCGCGCGGCCGACGGCGCCGCTCGCGCGGGCGCCGGGGCGGGCCGGTTCCCGGCCTACAGTCGCTCCAGTTTGACCAGGGAGACACCGCAGCCCATGCACATCTCTTTTCTGCTCCACAACGCGTTCGGCGTCGGCGGAACGATCCGCACCACGTTCAATCTCACGCGGGCGCTCGCCGCGCGGCACGACGTCGAGATCGTCTCGGTCTTCCGCCACCGCGACGAGCCGACGCTGAGCCCGCCGGAAGGCGTCCTGCTCCGCCATCTCGTCGATCTGCGCAAGAACAGCCCGGACTACGACGGCGGCCACCCCGACATGGCCCGGCCCGCCACCGTCTTCCCGCGCGGCGACGGACGGCACAAGCAGTACAGCCGGCTCACGGACACCCGTATCGCCGAGCATCTGCGGTCGCTGACGGCCGATGTCGTCGTCGGCACGCGCCCAGGTCTCAACTGCCACATCGCCCGGCAGACCGGGCGCGGCCCGGTCCGGGTCGGCCAGGAACACCTGACGCTGAACACCCACAGTCACCGGCTGCGCCGCGAGATCGCCCACCGGTACGTGCTGCTCGACGCCGTCACCACCGTCACCGAGGCCGACGCGCGCGCCTACCGCACCCGGCTGCGGCTGCCCGGTGTACGGATCGACGCGGTGCCGGGCAGTGTGCCCGAGCCCACGGTCGCCCCCGCCGACTCCACCGGGAAGTGGGTCGTGGCGGCGGGCAGACTGACCTCGGTCAAGCGCTACGACCTGCTGATCACGGCCTTCGCCAAGGTGGTGGCCGCGCGGCCGGACTGGCGGCTGCGGATCTACGGGGCGGGCGACGCGACCGGCGACGAACGCGACGCGCTGCGCGCCCTGATCGACGAGCGCGGCCTCTACAACCACGTACAGCTGATGGGTACGGCGAACCCGCTGGAGCCCGAGTGGGTCAAGGGCTCGATCGCGGTCGTGACATCGAGCGTCGAATCCTTCGGCATGACCATCGTCGAGGCGATGCGCTGCGGCGTACCCGTCGTCTCCACCGACTGCCCGCACGGGCCCGGCGAGATCATCGAGGACGGGGTCGACGGCCGGCTGGTGCCGGTCGGTGACGTGGACGCGATCGCCGACGGACTCCTCACCCTGATCGAGGACGACGAACTGCGGCGGCGTACGGGCCTGGCGGCCTTGAAGTCGTCCGCCCGGTTCGATCCGGCGCGGATCGCCGAGCGCCACGAGGCGCTGTACGCCGATCTGGTCGCCCGGGGCCGGAACGGGGGGCCGCGGGCGACGGTGCGCGGCACCGTACGGCGCGGCCGTGGCCTCCTCGTGGGAGGCGCGCACACGGTGCGCGAACTGGCGGCGGCCGCCGTCCGCAAGGGGAGGACCGCATGAGCGCCCTCGTCGCACACTGCACGGCCGACGCGGCAGGCACCGTCGCCTTCGAACTGGCCGGAACGACGGGAGCCGCCGGTACGGAGCTGGTGCTGCGGCGGCGCGGTGGCGCCGCGCGGGCCGACGAGGTCCGCCTGCCGATGACCGGGCCGCACGCCGTACTGGACCGCGCCACCCCGCTCGCCGAGGGCCGCTGGGACATCGTCCACGTCGCGGAGCCGGGCGACCGCGACGGACAGCCCGTCCGGCCCGGCACCAGGGACGTACGCGCGCTCGTCGACCGGGTCCCCGGTGAGGGTCCGGTCACCGTCCGCGTCCCGTACCCGACCGCCGACGGCCGTCTCGCGCTGCGCTGCTGGGTCCGGGCACCGCACGCGGAGGCCGGGGCGATCGACCTGGCGGACGGCGCGATGACCGTACGGGGCGTGCTGTACGGCGCCGGGGCGGGAGACGGCGCGGGGGTCGAGGCGCGGCGGAACGCGAGCCGTTGCGGGGGGAGCGGGACGGCCGCGGCGCCCCGCACGCACCGGGTCCCCCTGACCGGCGGTGCGGACGGCGCCTTCAGCTTCACGCTGCCGTACGAGGAACTGGCCGAACCGGCCGTCACCGCACGGCAGTTGTGGGACCTGTGGCTGCTGCCCGCGCACGGCGCGGACCCCGTCCGCCTCTCCCGGATCCTCGACGACGTATGGGACCGCAAGAGCATCCATGTCTACCCGGTGTACCGGGCGGACGGCTGGCTGGCCGCCCCCTGCTACTCGGGTGACAACAACCTCCACGTACGCCTGGACCCACGGAACTGATCACCCCGGCCCGTCCCCCCCCATGCGGACAGATCCTGTCCTCGACAGCTGACAGGATCTCCGCATGCTGGACACCTCGGCCCGACTCCTGCGTCTGCTCTCCCCGCTCCAGGCCCACCGCGAATGGTCCGGCCCCGAGCTGGCCGAACGCCTCGGGGTGTCACCGCGCACCGTACGGCGCGACGTCGACCGGCTCCCTGAGCTGGGCTACCCGGTGAACGCCGGCCCCGGCACCGGCGGCGGTTACCGGCTCGGCGCCGGGGCCGAACTGCCACCGCTGCTGCTGGACGACGAGGAGGCCGTCGCCGTCGCCGTCGGGCTGCGTACGGCAGCGGGCAACGGCATCGACGGCGTCGACTTCGAGGTGGTCGAACCGCAGGAGCTGACCGCGTACATGAGGACGGCGCGTGACCGCCTTTCCCGGGCGCTGGGGGACGCTCCGTAACAAGGGGACGGGAGTGACCGCGATCACCGACATCCGGAACGTGTCGTACCGCCCGTGATTGTGCGAGGCGGAGGTTAATTCCACACCGCGTGTCAATTACCGGAGGCCCGTCGAACGGGGGAATTCGGGGCATGGAAAATACGGTGATCTTCGAGTCTGCCGAATTGCTTATCGCTTACTTACAGCCGATGTGTGTACGGCCCCCGGAAGGCACCGGGGAGTCACCGAACACATGTCGTGATCCTGTGACACAAGTGTGACCGCTGTCGTACGCGAGTGAGTGGGGACGGTGACCGGGCAGCCGCCCCACTCACCACTTCCGTCACCGTCCGACGTCGCCCGCCGACCGGGCCGGGAGAGCCGACACCCCCTAGGCTGAGCCGTATGGCATCGATACCGACACCTCCCGCACAGCCCGACGACGCGCCCGACTCCTATGTGGGCCTCACCGCCGTCGAGGCCGAGCGCATCGCACGCGAGCGCGGCTGGACCACCGTCAGGGCGCTGCCGCCCGGCGCCATCATCACCCTGGAGTTCCTGCAGGGGCGGCTGAACTTCGAGGTCGAGAACGACACCGTCATCCGCTGCTGGCTCGGCTGAACCCGCCCGTACGAGGGCTCACAAGCGGGAAGACCCCGGCGCGCGCGCCGGGGTCTTCCGCTGCCATGACCTGGGAGTTCAGCCGCCCGTCACCGGCCGTGAGCGCGGTGGACGGCGGCTGCCCGCCGGGGTGGTCGGTGTCCGTTCCGAGCGCGCCGTGGCGTGCGGGCGGGGCTGGGTGAGCTGCGAGGTGGTGTTCCTGCCGGTCGCGTTGCGTCCCGAGTGCGCGGTGCCGACGGTCGAACGGCCGGCGTCCTCGCCCTCCTGCGCCGGGAGTTGAGGGACTATCACGGGCCAGGGCTCGCCGGCCGCGGCCGGCTCGGACACCGTCCTGCGCCGCTCGCGCCACCGCTCACGCAGGGTGAATACCGCCGCCTCCGTACGGGCGATCGTCGGCTCGAACCAGGGCAGGGCGAGCAGGATCAGCAGACCGGCGACCCAGCCGAGCAGCACGTCGCTCAGCCAGTGCGTACCCAGATACACGGTTGTCGCGCCGACCCCGAGGGCGACCACGGACGACCCGATCGACAGATAGCGCCTGGCCCGTGGCGTGGTGGCCAGATAGGCCAGGATGCCCCACGTCACCACGGCGTTCGCGGTGTGTCCTGAGGGGAATATGTCGCCGCCCGCGAAGAGTTCGGCCGATCCGATCTGCGTCGCGTAGTGCGGGCCGAGCCGGCCGAGGCCGAGCTTCACCGCGCCCACGGTCACGTTGAGCAGCAGCAACGACGCGCCGAGAACCAGCAGCGGACGCAGCGTGTGCTGGCGCCAGGACCGCCACCCCAGCCAGGCGGCGATCATCACGGCGGTGGGGCCGCGCTGGCCGAGCACCACGAAGTAGTCGAGGAAGGCGTGCAGTTGCTGCCACTGCTGGTACGGCCGGAACAGCATGATCTTCCAGTCGAGTACCACCAGCCAGGACGAGGCGAGGACGGCGACGACGATGGCGAGATAGATCGCCAAAGTCCCGCCGAAGAGGGTCGCGCGGGTACGGCTCATCCGCGGGATCTCTATCTTCGGCGGCTCCGGCTCCCGGTCCAGTCGGGCGAAGATGTCGGTACGCACCCAATCGACGTTACAGCGAGTGAACGGCCGACTCGGTCGTTCCAGTCTCTTTGTGATGACGATGTGATGTGGAGTGTGTCTCGGATCGCTGTTTATCCGAGGCGGTTCCGCAATTTCCTGTGACCTTCCGCCCTATTGCCCGTGGCAGGGCTCCGGTAACTGTCTATCTGCAAAACAGAATTAGTTCACCGTGGCGTCGCACGGAATTTTCCGGCCGCTTGACCGAAGCTTGACCGCGCCGAGGTGACCCCCCGGCCGCCCGAGGCCCGTCCCCGTACGCCACACTTCGACGTCCGGCGGGTGACCTGGGCCACGTTCGGGGCGGAGGAACTCGCGTACTCTGTCCGGCACTCGCCCGTCGATGCCGGGCCGCCCCGGGGGACCGCCACCGTCCCCGGCTGGTCCACCGAGCGCGAGAATCATTGGGAGGTAGGTAGATGTCCGGGACCACCACGGCCGGAGCGCGCCTGCGTGCCGCCGTCGGCGGCGGTCACGGCGACGGCGTCAACCGGTGGGCCGTCCTGGTCGTCCTCTGCGTCAGTCTGCTGCTCGTCGCGCTCGACGCGACCGTGCTGCACGTCGCCATCCCCGCCGTCACCGAGGACCTGCGCCCCAGCGGCGTCGAACTGCTGTGGATCGTGGACGCCTATCCGCTGGTCTGCGCCGCGCTGCTGATCCTCTTCGGCACCCTCGGGGACCGCATCGGCCGGCGCCGGGTCCTGCTCATGGGCTACGGCATCTTCGGACTGGCATCGGTGGCCGCCGCCCTCGCCGCGTCGCCCGGCATGCTGATCGCCTCCCGCGCCCTGCTGGGCGTCGGCGGTGCGATGATCATGCCCGCCACGCTCTCCATCCTCCGTGCCGTCTTCCCCGACCGGCGCGAGCGCGCCATGGCGATCGGCATCTGGACGGCCGTGGCGGCCGTCGGCGCCGCGACCGGGCCGGTGCTCGGCGGGTTCCTCGTCGAACACTTCTGGTGGGGTTCGGTCTTCCTGATCAATGTGCCGCTGATGGCGCTGATCCTCCCCGTCGCCCGCTTCCTGCTGCCCGAGTCGAAGGGCGGCTGCGAAGGCCCCTGGGACGTGGCCGGCGCGCTGATGGCGGCGGCCGGGGTGCTCGGCGCGGTCCTCGGGGTCAAGCGCCTCGGCGCCGGCGCCTCGATGCTCGACGTCAAGACCTTCGGCCCACTGCTGCTCGGGGCGGTCCTGCTCTTCCTCTTCGTACGACGGCAGAAACGCCGGAAGCATCCGCTCATAGATGTACGGATGTTCGCCCGGCCGGCCTTCTCCACGTCCGTCGGCTGCATCGTCCTCGCCATGCTCGCGCTGGTCGGCCTGGAGCTGATCGCCGTGCAGTACCTCCAGCTGGTGCTCGGGCTCAGCCCGCTGGAGACCGGACTGCGGCTGCTGCCGCTCACCTTCGCCGCCATGGCGGCCGGGGCCACCGGGTCGTACACCCTGCGCGCGGTCGGCCCGCGCCGGATGGTCGCCTGCGGTTTCGTCCTCACCGCGGGCGCCGTACTGCTGCTGGTGATGATGGGCGACCACGACCGGCCGGCGCTGCTGACGACGGCCTTCGTGCTGCTCGGCTTCGGTCTGCAGTCCACGCTCTTCGGCGCGTACGAGTCGATGCTCAGCGAGGCACCGCCCGAGCAGGCGGGTGGCGCCGCCGCCATCGGCGAGACGTCGTACCAGCTCGGCGCGGGCATGGGTATCGCGCTGCTCGGCAGCGTCATGAACGCGGCGTACGCGCCCGGCCTGTCGTCGGGCGCGGTCGACGGGGTGCCGGAGGCGGCGGGGTCGGCCGCCTCCCACTCGCTGGGGGAGGCGTACCACGTGGCCGCCCAGCTGGGTGGTCCGACGGGGGAAGCCCTGCGTATCGCGGCGCGTCAGTCCTTCGTGCACGGTCTGCATGTCACGCTCCTGGTCAGCGCGGCCCTGCTGCTGCTCGGCGCGGTGGCGGCGCTGCGGCTGCCCCGGGTGATGGACTGCGGCGCACCTCCCCGCGGGGAGGCCGCGGATCCGGTGGACCCGGCGGGGACGGGCATACCGGCGCCGCGCGACGGTGCGGGGACGGACGGCGCGGGGACGGACGGCGCGGCGGTCGGGGCCGCTGTCCCCGGAGGCCGGGGCTCCGCGCGCGGCGGGGACTCTGGACGGGTCCCGGCCCTGCGCCGTAATGTCGGCGCCGAGCGTAACTAGCGCTGCTAGTTTTACTGATCCGCGAGCCGCCGGAGGCAGCCCTCATGTCCGCATCCTCAGCACCCTCGGCGCCGAAGCCGTCCTCCTCGAAGCCGTCGTCCTCGAAACGTCCGCCCTTCGATCCCCGCGACCCCCTCGGCCTCGACGATCTGCTGGAGCCCGAGGACCTGGCCGTCCGCGACACCATGCGCTCCTGGGCCACCGACCGGGTCATGCCGCACATCGCCGAGTGGTACGAGCGCGGCGAGCTGCCCGAAATCCGTGAGCTCAGCCGTGAGCTCGGCTCCCTCGGCGCTCTCGGCATGTCGCTCCAGGGCTACGGCTGCGCGGGGGCCAGCTCCGTCCAGTACGGCCTCGCCTGTCTGGAGCTGGAAGCCGCCGACTCCGGCATCCGTTCGCTCGTCTCCGTACAGGGCTCCCTCGCGATGTACGCGATCCACCGGTTCGGCTCCGAGGAGCAGAAGCAGCGGTGGCTGCCCGGCATGGCGGCCGGCGAGATCATCGGCTGCTTCGGTCTCACCGAACCCGACCACGGCTCCGACCCGGCCGGGATGCGCACGTACGCCAAGCGCGACGGCACCGACTGGCTGCTCACCGGCCGCAAGACGT
Organism: Streptomyces sp. NPDC051217; assembly: GCF_044455465.1. NCBI lineage: Bacteria > Bacillati > Actinomycetota > Actinomycetes > Kitasatosporales > Streptomycetaceae > Streptomyces > Streptomyces sp. NPDC051217. The sequence goes on along the minus strand of NZ_JBITEV010000005.1, from coordinate 400,930 downwards.
GGATCACCAACGGGTCGGTCGCGGGAGTCGCCGTGGTCTGGGCGCGGACGGAGGAGGGCATCCGCGGCTTTCTCGTACCGGCCGGCAGCCCCGGCTTCTCGGCGCCCGAGATCAAGCACAAGTGGTCGCTGCGCGCGTCGGTCACCAGCGAGCTGGTCATGGACGAGGTACGGCTCCCGGCCGACGCCGTACTCCCCGGGGTGACCGGTCTGCGCGGTCCCCTCAGCTGTCTGAGCCACGCCCGCTACGGGATCGTCTGGGGCTCGATGGGGGCGGCGCGCGCCAGTTTCGAGTCGGCGGTGGACTACGCGAAGACCCGCGAACAGTTCGGCAGGCCGATCGGCGGCTTCCAGCTCACCCAGGCCAAACTCGCCGACATGGCGCTCGAACTGCACAAGGGGATCCTGCTCGCACACCATCTCGGCCGGCGCCTGGACGCGGGGAGGCTCCTCCCCGAGCAGGTCAGCTTCGGCAAACTCAACAATGTGCGGGAGGCGATCGAGATCTGCCGCACCTCGCGGACGATCCTCGGGGCCAACGGGATCTCGCTCGAATATCCCGTGATGCGCCACGCCACGAATCTGGAGTCGGTGCTCACCTACGAGGGCACCGTCGAGATGCACCAGCTCGTGCTGGGCAAGGCACTCACCGGTCTCGACGCCTTCCGGTGACCGGGGGGTGACCCGGTGAGTACCTCGCTCAGCTCTGGTTGAAGAAGCCGTCCCGGCCGTGTGCCTTCGACTCCCCGCTGACGATCTCGGTGTCGGCGGGGGTCAGGAGGAAGACCCGGGTGGCGACGCGGTCGATCGAGCCACGGAGACCGAAGATCAGACCGGCGGCGAAGTCGACGACGCGCTTGGCGTCGGCGGGCTCCATCGCGGTGAGGTTCAGGATGACCGGGACGCCTTCCCGGAAGAGCTCGCCGATGCCACGCGCGTCCCGGAAGCTCTCCGGCGAGACGGTGGCGATCCTGCGGTCCTGTTCGGGAGCCGACTCGGCGGCGATCCGCACCCGCGGATCGGTCTTCCAGGTGTCGTTGCTCTCGGCACCCTCGGAGTACTCGTCGTCGTAGTAACGCTCGTCGTTGTCCTCAACGAGGCCCAGCCAGGCACTCGCCTTGCGCACCGATCCCATGGACGCCTCCTTTCACCGCGGTCGCTTGTGGTTCCGCATCCCTATGGTTGTCCATGATGCGGATTGCGCGCCAAGTGGATTGTCGGCACGCAGGGGATTCGTGACGGTACTGGTGCAGAAGATATGGCGATTCGTCAGGGTTCTTCCTGTGTACGGGCCCTGGCGTAATGAAAATATGAAAGTCCGGCCAGACGGGTGACGATGGGGACGTACGAGTGAATCGTCCGGTCGATACGATGCCAGGCGCACCGTCGAACCACACCCCGGGGGAACCAGCGTGTTCGGAATTGTGAGGCCTTGCAGCCACCGACTCTCGGAAGGACTCAAGGCCTCGTGGATGGCTCATCTGTGCGGGCTCTGCCTGGCACTTCGCTCGGACCACGGACAGTTCTCCCGCATTGTCACCAACTATGACGGCCTGATCGTCTCTGTTCTGACGGAGGCTCAGGCCGAGCGCGGCACCGGATGGCGCCGCACAGCTGGCCCCTGCCCACTTCGCGGCATGCGAACCGCTCCGGTCGCGAAAGGCGAGGGAGCGCGCCTCGCGGCCGCTGTCTCGCTGGTGCTCGCCTCCGCGAAGGTACGGGACCACGTCGCCGACGGGGACGGGGTGTTGAAGCGCCGGCCGGTGGCGTTCGCCGCGCGCCGGATAGCCGGCGGCTGGGACCGCGCGGGCGCGCGGACCGGCGCGGAGCTGGGCTTCGACACGGCGGTGCTCGTCGACGCGGTCGACCGGCAGACCGGCATCGAGGCGCTCGCCGGACCCGGCACCCCGCTGCTCGCCGTCACCGAGCCGACCGAGACGGCGACGGCCGCCGCGTTCGCGCACACCGCCGTACTCGCCGGCCGGCCGGGCAACATGGCGCCGCTCGCCGAGGCGGGCCGGCTCTTCGGGCGGCTCGCCCATCTGCTGGACGCCGTGGAGGACCAGACCGCTGACGCCGCGTCGGGTGCCTGGAACCCGCTCACGGCGACCGGCACCTCACTCGCCGAGGCGCGGCGGCTCGCGGACGACGCGCTGCACGGGATCCGGCTGGCGCTGCGCGACGCGGAGTTCGTGGACGACAAGCTGGCGCATGTGCTGCTCGCCCACGAACTGCGTACCTCCGTAGACCGCGCTTTCGGGACGTCGTCCTGCTCGCACGTGGGGGAGGCGTCCGTCCAGGGCGGCGGAAATCCGTACGGAGGCCAGGGCGGGAATCCGTACGGCTCGAACAATCCGTACGGGGGCGGCGATCCGTCGGGCGGGAACCCGTACGGCGGCGGCAACCCCGGCGGCCCCGGCGGCGGTGGGCCCGACCCCCTTCCGCAGCCGCCCCGGCCGGAGCGGCGCGGCTTCTGGGCCGGCTGCGCGGTGGCGATCGGTCTCTGCTGCACCTGCAAGCTCTGCTGTGCCAAGGAGTACGAGGGCCCGTGGTCGCGCAAGAGGCGCGAGGGCTGCTGCCGGGACTGTGACTGCGACTGCTGCGACTGCGGTTGCGACTGCTGAGTTCCGGCCGCCGCGGCGCCCGTGTGGAAGGCTGCTTCGGCATGAGCACAGACACTGACCTGGATCCCGTGCGCAACTGGACGAACTGGCACGAACGACGCATCGCCGCCGTCGCGGCGCCGCACGGACCGCTCTCGCTGACCGGCACCCACTGGCTCTCCGACTACCCGGAAGGTCGAATTCCGGCCGTGCCCGGAGTGTGGCGGGAACGTGGGGACGGTGTGGTGCTGACCGCCACGGCGGGCGAGGGGCTCGATGTCGACGGCCGGCCGCCGACCGGCGAGGTGGTTCTGGCCGCCGACCGGGGTCCCATCGACGAGTCCCGCGTCTCCTGCGGCGGACGCAGGCTCGTGGTCATGCGCCGGGAAGGGCTCTGGGCGGTACGTGACTTCGACCCGGAGTCCCCCGCACGCAGAGCGTTCATGACCGTCGAGGCCACGCCGTACGACGAGCGGTGGGTGCTGCCGGGCCGCTTCCGTCCGTACGACGAGAGCCGCACCGTACGCGTGGAGAACGCCGACGGGCGCGAGCGCGGTCTGGGGCTCACGGGTGAACTCGCCTTCTCCGTCGACGGTTCGGAGCACACGCTCCAGGCCGCGGTGGAGCCCGACGGGTCCCTCTGGGCGGTCTTCGCCGACGGGACCAGCGGGCTGACCAGCTATCGCTTCCGTTTTCTGCGGCCCGCGCCGCCGGCCGCGGACGGCTCGGTGAGCGTCGATCTCAATCGGGTCCTGCTGCCGCCCTGCGCCTTCGCCGACCACTTCATCTGCCCCCTCCCGCCGCCCGGGAACACGCTGTCGTTCGAGGTCACGGCGGGGGAGCGGAACGTCATCGTCCGCTGAGTCGCGCGGGTTCGGTGGCGGGTCCTGCGGTGGGTCCGGCGGTGCCCCTGGAACGGCCTTGGTCCGTACCGCACGGACGGGTCATCCCGACATGTGGGCACCGCGTGGATCGCGCCCCGGCGACGATTTCAGGACGCTCAAGCGCTATTCCAGCCGCTGGGGTGGCCGGAAGGCGCCCTTGCGCGGTCAGTTGGCCCATCCAATACTCCCTCACAGCGCTTGTCAGGGGCACGGCATATCCGGAATACGGACGTGTCTCTGACTGCGCCTCACGGGCCAGACCACCCAATCAGGCCCCAGATTCCTTCGGAGGAACGACACGTGAGGATCAAGCGCACCACCCCCCGCAGTGGTATTGCGAGACATACGCGGCTGTTCGCCATCGCCACCGGTCTCGTCGCCGCCGCGGCACTCGCCGTTCCCACGGCGAGCGCCGACACGGCCGGGACCTTCAGCGCGAACCAGCTGACGGCGGCGAGCGACGCCGTCCTGGGTGCCGACGTGGCCGGCACCGCCTGGTATGTCGACAAGGCGACCAACGCCCTCGTCGTCGAGGCCGACACCACCGTCAGCGCGGCCGAGATCGCCGAGATCAAGCGCGAGGCAGGCACCAACGCCGGAGCCCTGGAGATCAAGCGGACCCCCGGCAAGCTCTCCAAGCTCCTCTCCGGCGGCGACGCGATCTACTCGCCCAGCGGACGCTGCTCCGCCGGGTTCAACGTACGCAGCGGCACCACCGACTACTTCCTGACCGCCGGTCACTGCACCGAGGGCAACCCGAACTGGTACACCAACTCGGCGCGCACCACCCTCATCGGCCCGACGGCGGGCTCCAGCTTCCCGGGCAACGACTACGGCATCGTGCGTTACTCCAACGCCTCGGTCCCGCGTCCCGGCACCGTCGGCAGCGTCGACATCACCAGCGCGGCCAACGCCACGGTGGGCTTGTCGGTGACCCGTCGCGGCTCCACGACCGGCACCCGCAGCGGCAGCGTCCAGGGCCTCAACGCCACGGTCAACTACGGTGGCGGCGACATCGTCTCCGGGCTGATCCGTACCAACGTCTGCGCCGAGCCCGGCGACAGCGGCGGCCCGCTCTACTCCGGCAGCCGCGCCATCGGCCTCACCTCGGGCGGCAGCGGCAACTGCTCCTCCGGCGGTACGACGTACTTCCAGCCGGTCGTCGAGGCGCTGAACGCGTACGGCGTCAGCATCACCTGAGCACCGTCTGAGCGTGACCCGAGCACGACCCTGGCCTCCGGCCTGACCGGCTGAGCCGAGACGAGTCCCCGCCCGTGAGCTCCGGGCGGGGACTCGACGCGTTCGCGGGGCGAACTCGCGCACGGTGAACTCCCGTGCCAGGGAGGCAGTTTCAGGACAGGACTAGTCCTCACCCATCGCCGAACAAGTGATTGCACCGAGTGTTTACGAATGGAACCGTCACGGCCCTGACCTCCGCACGTGAACGGGTCGGGAGGGAAATGAACCCGTCGTGTGCACGTCCGGAAGTCGACCTTGTGTGCTACTGGCGAGTTTAGGAATAGTGGGCGCCTCATCCTCCGTGTCACCGCACCCCACATGCGATGACGCGGCCCCCACAGGAGGTATCAGTTGAAGCACCGACGCATTTCCAGGAAGCGTGTGGCGATCGCCGGCAGCGCCGTCACCGCCTTGGTCGTGGCCGGGATTTCCTTCCAGACTGCGAACGCCAGTGAGGACGCGACCACGGCGACGGCGAAGTCCCTGTCGGCGCCCGCGGCCGGAAAGCTCGCATCCACCCTTGTCGGCGACCTCGGCGCCGACGCGGCAGGCTCGTACTACGACAGCGAGACCAAGGCCCTGGTCGTCAACGTCATCGACGCGACGGCCGCCGAGGCCGTCCGCGCGGCCGGCGCCAAGGTGAAGGTCGTGACGCACTCCCTCGCCGAGCTGAAGGACGCCCGCGGCTCCCTCACGGGCAAGGCGAGCACCCCCGGTACGGCCGTGGCCGTCGACCCGGTGTCGAACAAGGTCGTCGTCACCGCGGACCGTACGGTCAAGGGCGCCGCGCTGAACAAGCTCACCAAGGCTGTGGAGAAGCTCGGCGCCAAGGCCGAACTGAAGAAGACCGCGGGCGAGTTCAAGAAGTTCATCGCCGGCGGCGAGGCCATCCACTCCGGTGGCGGCCGCTGCTCCCTCGGCTTCAACGTGGTCGTCGGCGGCGAGCCGCACTTCATCACCGCGGGCCACTGCGGCACGGCGGGCAGCTCCTGGTCCGACTCCGCCGGCGGCGCCGAGATCGGCTCCATGGTGGACTCGCAGTTCCCGGGCAACGACTTCGCGCTCGTCAAGTACACCGGCTCCGCCGAGCACCCGAGCGAGGTCGACCTGTACGACGGCAGCACGCAGGCCATCGCGCAGGCGGGTGACGCGACCGTCGGCCAGACGGTCGAGCGCAGCGGCTCCACCACCCAGGTGCACGACGGTGAGGTCACCGCGCTCGACGCCACCGTGGACTACGGAGGCGGCGACGTCGTCGAGGGACTCATCCAGACCACGGTCTGCGCCGAGCCCGGCGACAGCGGCGGCTCGCTCTTCGCCGGTGACACCGCGCTGGGCCTGACCTCGGGCGGCAGCGGCGACTGCTCCTCGGGCGGCGAGACGTTCTTCCAGCCGGTCCCGGAGGCGCTCTCGGCGTTCGGCGCCGAGATCGGCTGACACCCGGCCGACCGGCCGGACAGACCGACCGTACGGAAACAAGAAGCCCGGCCCGCCGTCATCGGCGGGCCGGGCTTTTCGGTGTGCGCGCAGCCGCTGGGACAGGCCCCCGGCGGCTTCGGTGTGTGGGGCCGAAGGCGCGCCGGTCCGCGCTCGTCGAACGGCCGGAGTCCGTGTTCGAGGGCCCCGTGAAGGGTGACGAAGCTCATCGCGGTGTACGGGTGCCGAGGCGCCGGGAAGTCGCCGTCGCCAACTTCGTCTCATGTTCGTGGAAGTGACGGGGTGATAGCTGTTCGGCCACCCGTTTCAGGGCTCGCGAGGTCGATCACATGTTCGAGTCAGGTCGCTGACTAGGGGCGATGGAGTTAGAGTAATCGAACGGACGTGCGATAGATGTATCGGGCGTATGGCTGGAATGGGGTGGAGATGGAGGTGTGCCATGGGGCATTTCTCCCATCTGCACGCCGCGTCCGGCTACTCCGTCCGGTACGGCGCCGCCCACCCCGAACACCTCGTCCGGCGGGCGGCCGAGCGGGGCCAGCCGGCGCTCGCGCTCACCGACCGGGACACCGTCACCGGTGCGGTGCGGTTCGCGCTGGCCGCCGCCGAAGAGGGTGTCCGTCCGATCTTCGGGATCGACCTGGCGGTGGAGGCCCTCGCCCCGCCGCCTCCGGCGCGCCGCCGCCGTACCCCGACACGCGGTGGCGCCCATGTGATCGAGCCGCCCCTGCGGTTCGTCCTGCTCGCGCAGGACCGCGCCGGGTGGGCCCGGCTGTGCCGTATCACCTCGGCCGCCCATGTCGGCGCGCTCGCCGGCACGCCGCCGGTGGTGCCGTGGGAAGCGCTGCGGGAGCACGGCGGGCCCGGGTTGATCGTGCTGCTCGGGCCGCTCTCGGAGCCGGTACGGGCGCTGTCGGCGGGCCGGGACGACAGCGCGGCGAAGCTGCTGGCGCCGTGGCGGGAGATCTTCGGATCCGGGATCCGGCTGGAGACCGTCCTGCACGAGCGGTCCGGCACCGGGCCGGGCTCACTGCGGCTGGCCGCCCGCACCCTGGCCCTGGCCGACCGCACCGGCACCACCGCCGTTCTCTCCAACGCGGTCCGCTACGCCGACCCGGACCAGCACCGGCTCGCCGATGTCCTGGACGCCGCGCGGCTGCTGAGGCCGATCGACCGGCGCCACCTGGACGGCGGGCACCGCTGGCTCAAGGACGAGGGAGCGATGGTGGACATCGCGCGACGGATCGCCGAATGCGCCGGAGCGGACGGCCGGCGGGCGCACCGTCTGCTGGCGGACACCGCGGCCACGGCGGCCATCTGCACCGTCGACGCCGCGGCGGACCTGAGCCTGGGCACGCCGCGCTTTCCGGAACCGGCGGTGTTCGGCGCCGAGCCCGGCGCCGACGGCGCGGCGCGGGTGCTGCGCCGGCGGTGCGAGGACGGGCTCGTCCGGCGAGGTCTGGACCGTGACCGTGCCGCGCTCGACCGGCTGGACGATGAACTCGGTGTGATCTCCACGCTGAACTACGACTCGTACTTCCTCGCGGTCGGCCAGGTCGTCGCCGACATCCGGGAACTGGGCATCCGGGTCGCGGCCCGTGGCTCGGGCGCGGGATCGATGGTCTGCCACGCGCTGGGCGTCGCCACGGCCAACCCGCTCGACCACCGCCTGCTGTTCGAACGCTTCCTGAGCGTGCGCAGGGCATCGCTCCCGGACATCGACATCGATGTGGAATCCGCCAGGAGACTGGAGTGCTACGACGCGATCTTCGACCGGTTCGGCAGCGAACGGGTCGCGGTCACCGCGATGCCCGAGACCTACCGGGCCCGCCGGGCCCTGCGGGACACCGGCCTGGCGCTGGGGATCGCGCCCGCGGACGTCGACCGGATCGCCAAGAGCTTCCCGCACCTGCGGGCGTCGGACATCACCGGAGCCCTCGCCGAACTGCCCGAACTGCGCGGGCTGGCGGCGGAGGCGGATCGGTACGGGCCACTGTGGGAACTCGCCGAGGGCCTCGACTCCCTGGTCCACGGCATGGCCATGCACCCCTGCGGAGTGGTCATCAGTGACGCGACGCTCCTGGACCGGTTGCCGGTGCAGCCCACCCCGCAGGGCAACTACCCGATGGCGATGGCGGCCAAGGAGGAGATCGAGGCGCTGGGCAACATCAAACTGGACGTCCTGGGAGTGCGGATGCAGTCCGCGATGGCCCATGCCGTCGCCGAGATCGAACGGGCGACCGGCGACCGGATCGACCTGGACGACCAGCGGCAGGTGCCGCTCGACGACCCGTTCGCGTTCAAGATCATCCAACAGAGCCAGACCCTGGGGCTGTTCCAGCTCGAATCGCCCGGCCAGCAGGATCTGCTGTCCCGGCTGCAGCCCCGCGACCCGCAGGACGTCATCGCCGACATCAGTCTCTTCCGCCCGGGGCCGGTCGCCGGGGGGATGCCGGAGCGGTACATCGCCGCCCGGCACGGTGGCGACCCGGGCTACGCCCATCCGGACCTCGAACCGGTGCTCGCCGACACCTACGGCGTGACCATCTGGCACGAGCAGATCATCCAGACTCTGTCGGTGATGACCGGCTGCGACTACGCGCTGGCCGAGATCGCCCGGCGGGCGCTCGGCAACAAGGAGCGGCTGCCCAGGATCAAGGACTGGTTCCATCGCCAGGCCACCGCCCGGGGCTACGACTCCGGGGTCCGCGACGCGGTGTGGAAGACCGTCGAGGCCTTCGGCGCCTACGGCTTCTGCCGCGCGCACGCGGTCGCCTTCGCCGTACCGGCCCTGCAGAGCGCCTGGCTGAAGGCGCACTTCCCGGCGTTCCTGCTGGCCGGACTGCTCGAACACGACCCCGGTATGTGGCCCAAGCGCGTCCTTGTCGCGGACGCCCGCCGGCGCGGAGTCCCCCTCCTGCCCGTCGACGTCAACCAGTCCAGGACGGAGCACACCGTCGAGCGGACCGAAGGAGAACGGTGGGGCGTACGGCTCGCGCTGTCCGCCGTGCACGGAATCAGCGAGGAGGAGTACGCCCGGATCGAGGAGGGGCAGCCGTACGACTCGCTGTCGGACTTCTGGCAGCGGGCCCGTCCCAGCAGACCGGTCGCCGAACGCCTCGCGGAGATAGGCGCCCTGAACTCTCTCCACGACGGCCGCCTCACCCGCCGTGACCTGCTGCTGCAGATCGCCGAACTCCACCGGCAGTCCCGCGTCCGGTCCGCGGGCGAGGGCCAACTGCCCATCCACGCGGACGCGGTCGGAGGCGCCGGGCCGAGCGGACTGCCGGAGATGACCGGACGCGAAGCCCTGAACGCGGAGCTGAACACGCTCGGCATCGATGTCTCCAAGCACCTGATGGAGCACCACCACCGGCTGCTGCGGGAGATCGGCGCGATCGACGCGGCACACCTGGCGGAGGCCCGCCAGGGCCGGCAGGTTCTTGTCGCCGGAGTACGGGCCTCCACCCAGACCCCACCGATCGCCAGCGGCAAACGCATCATCTTCGTCACCCTGGAGGACGGCTCCGGCCTGGTCGACCTGGCGTTCTTCGAGGACTCCCACCCCGCCTGCGCGCACACCATCTTCCACAGCGGACTGCTGCTGGTCCGCGGCACCGTACAAGTGCGCGGTACCCGTCGCACCATCGTCGGCACCATGGTCTGGGACCTGGACGAGATCGCCGCCGCGCGTCGCGACAACGGCCCCGAGGCCGCGCTCGCCCTGCTCGGCGCGAGTCACCCGCACCCGACCCCCGCCCAGCCGCGGCGGACCCTCGCCAACGGGACCACGGGCGCCCGTCTGCACCCCTACGCCGATCTGCAGCCGCCCGGCAGCCGCTCGGCGGACCTGAAGAAGTTCGGCCACACCAGCCCGGGGAGCGCGGGATGACCACACGCCCGCGGTACATCGCCCACCTGCATCTGCACCTGAACGCCGTACCGGACGAAGGACAGCACGCGGACGTGACCGACCTGCTGACCGGCATCACCCCCCATGTCCAGACGGTCTCGCCCGACGCCGTCCAGCTCGACCTGACCTCCGCGCTCAGATACTTCGACCGGTCCCCCTACGACCTGGTCCAACTGGCGCAGCTACGGCTGATGGCCCTGTACGGCATCGAGAGCAGCGCGGGGCTCGCGGCCAACCGCATGCTGGCCACCATGGCGGCCGACGCGTCGGCGCCGGGCCACGCCACCTGGGTACCCGCCGAACAGGCCGCCGTCTGGCTGCGTTCCCGCCCGGTCACCGCGCTGCCCGGGATCGGCCGCGCCACGGCAACCACACTCGGCAAGTACGGCCTGCACTCGGTCGGCCAGGTCGCCGACGCACCCGCGGCCACCCTGCAACGCCTCCTCGGCGCCGGTCCCGCCCGCCTGCTGGCCGAGCGTGCCCGGGGCCACGACCCCCGCCCGGTCACCCCGCTGGAACCGGCGGCACATCTGGTGGCCGATCTCGTCCTGGACCGGGACTGCCTCGACCCGGAAGGGCACCACCGGGCCGTCCTGGGGCTCGCCGACCAGATCGGCCAACGCCTGCGCGGTGAGAGTCAGGTCACCGGCCGGCTCGCTCTCACGGTGCGCTACGCCGACCGCAGCTCCACCACACGCACCCGTACGCTCCCGGAGCCGACCGACCACTCACCCGCGCTCGCGGCGGCTCTTCTCGGCCTGCTGGCCGCGCTCGGGCTGCAACGCGCGAGAGTCCGCGCCTTCGTGGTCCGCGCCGACGACCTGCTGCCGGCCGGCGGTGCTCCCCGCCAGCTCTCCCTGGACCCGGGCGACGCCCGCGCCCGTACGGTGGAGAAGGCCGCGGACCGCGCGCGCCACCGTTTCGGACCGAGGGCCCTGTATCCCGCCACCCTGGCCAACGACCGCGCACCGCACCGCGAGTAGCGCTTTCAGGAACCCCGACGCCCGGGGTGGCGCGACTCCAGAGTTCTCGCACCACACCAACCACACCCGACCGAGCGGAGCGGAAACGGCATGCCTGACGGATGGCGGTGGGACAGCACCTTGTTCCGGGGGAGCGCGGCGCACTACGAGCGTGGGCGGCTGCCGTACGCCCCGGGTTTCGCCGAGACGCTGGCCGGGATCCTCGGGTTGGACGGGCGGGGGCGGCTTCTCGATGTCGGCTGCGGGCCGGGGATCGTGACGCTCGCCATGGCGCCGTACGTCGCCGAGGTGGTCGGCATGGACCCGGACGAGGACATGCTGGCGGAGGCGGAACGGCGGGCCGGGCGGCTCGGCGTGGGCAACGCGCGCTGGGTGACGGCCCGCGCCGAGGAGCTGCCGGCCGGGCTGGGGGAGTTCCGGGCCGTGGTGTTCGCCCAGTCGTTCCACTGGACGGACCGCGACCGTACCGCCGCCGCCGTGCTGGGGATGCTGGAGCCGGGAGGCGCGTTCGTTCATATCAGCGATCTGAAGAATCCTCCCGCCCCGTCTGCGCCGCTGCCGCTGCCCGCCCCTCCGTACGAGCGGATCGCGGAGCTGGTGCGCCGCTACCTGGGGCCGGTACGGCGCGCCGGGCAGGGGACGCTTCTCAACGGCACGCCAGGACGGGAGGATCTGGTCCTGGCGCGGGCCGGGTTCGAGGACTTCGAGCGGCATGTCGTACCGGCCGGGGAGATGGTCGACCGCCCGGCGGACGCTGTCGTGGCATGGGTGTTCTCCCGGTCGGACTCCGCGCCCCATCTGTTCGGCGACCGGCTGCCGGACTTCGAGCGGGACCTGCGCTTGGTGCTGCGGGAGGCGTCGTCCGACGGCCGTTTCGCGGAGCATCTTCCGCCGACCGAGATCATGACCTGGCGCAAGCCGCCCGGCCGGCGATGACGGCGATGACGGGACCGGGGCCGGGCCGTCGGGCGTTCAATAGTTTTACTGACGCGTAACTTCCCTTCCAGTTACTACCCGTGCGTAACTTGGCATGAGCACAGCCAATGTGGTCCGGGCCACAGCATTGACAGCTTTCCCCTCTTCCCTTGAGCCGCAAGGAGATCGCTCGATGCTGCCCTGGAAACGCGCGTTCGGACCACTGGCGGCGCTGCTGCTTGCGGTCTCGGCCGCCACCACCGCACCCGCCGTCGCGGCCACCCCCACCGCGCCCCCGACAGCCGTCACCGCCCCGGCCCTCGCACCCGCTTCCGGCACCGCCGCCGCCGCGAGCAGCGGCTGGAACGACTTCTCCTGCAAGCCCTCCACCGCTCACCCCCGGCCCGTCGTCCTCGTCCACGGCACCTTCGCGAACTCCGTCGACAACTGGCTCGGTCTCGCCCCGTACTTGGTCAACCGCGGCTACTGCGTCTTCTCCCTCGACTACGGGCAGCTCCCCGGAGTGCCGTTCTTCAACGGCCTCGGCCCCATCGACAAGTCGGCGGAGCAACTGAGCGCGTACGTCGACCGGGTGCTCGCCGCCACGGGCGCGCCGAAGGCCGACATCGTCGGCCACTCGCAGGGCGGCATGATGCCCCGCTACTACCTCAAGTTCCTCGGCGGGGCGCAGAAGGTGAACGCCCTCGTCGGACTCGCGCCGGACAACCACGGCACGACCCTGCTCGGACTGACGAAGCTCCTGCCGCACTTCCCGGGCGCCGAGGACCTGTTGAGCGAGAACACCCCGGGCCTCGCCGACCAGATCGCCGGATCGCCCTTCCTCACCAAGCTCAACGCGGGCGGTGACACGGTGCCCGGGGTCAAGTACACCGTCATCGCGACCCGTTACGACCAGGTGGTCACGCCGTACCGCAGCCAGTTCCTGACCGGGCCCGACGTACGGAACGTCACCCTCCAGGACCTGTGCGCGGTGAACCTCTCCGAGCACCTGGCGATCGGGCTGATCGACCGGATCGCCTTCCACGAGGTGGCCAACGCGCTCGATCCCGGCCGTGCCACGCCGACGACCTGCGCCTCGGTCATCGGCTGAACATGACATGCCGCGGGGCTCCGGGCCGGTCGGCCCGGAGCCCCGCGGTGTCGCGTACCTACCGTCAGCGGCTGTGCCGGCCGCCCGCGGGCTGGGTCTTGCGGCGGACCGTACCGAACATCACGGCCGCGCCGGCGGCGAGAATCGCCGCGCCACCCGCCGCGATGTACGGCGTGGTGCTGTCGCCACCGGTCTCGGCGAGGTTCTCCGAACCACCCGCCGGCTGCGGCTCGGCCGCGTCGGCGCCGTTCACCTCAGGGGCGTTGGCCTCGGGCTCGGCGGCGGGTTCGGCCGCGTCCTCGTAACCACCGGCGTCCTTCCCGGCGCCCTTCACCTCGGCACCGCCCCCGGTCTCCTCGGGGCTGTCGCCGCCGTGCCCGTTGTGGTCGACGGTCGACTTGGCCGCGCCCTCCTCGACATCGGCCTCGGAGGGTGCGGACGCCTCGGGAGCGGCGGCCGAACCGCCGTTGTCGGCGCCGAAGACCACGTCGGAGCAGGTGTAGAACGCCTCGGGGCTGTCCGAGCGCTGCCAGATCGAGTAGATCAGGTGGCGGCCCGACTTGGCGGGGACGATGCCGTCGAAGACATAGGCGCCGCTCTCCAGCTTCGGGTCGGTGACCTTGGCGAACGGCTTGTCCTCCAGGTCGGACCACTTCAGCGGCTGACCGGGGTCGTAACCGTCCTTGGTGATGTACAGCTCGAAGGAGCCCTTGTGCGGGGCGGTGGCCTTGTAGGTGAAGGTGCGGTTGCCCGCGGTGAAGGTCGACGACGGCCAGTCGCCGCGCGGCAGGTCGAGCCCCTTGTACTTGTCGCGGCCGGCGGAGCAGAGCTTGCCGTCCGGGATGATCGACTTGTGGTTGCCCGCGGCGTCCGCGATGTTGACCTCGTTCCAGTCGTAGAACGCCTGCGTCCCGCTGGACGCCACCGCCGCCTTGCACGCCGCCGACCGCGGATTCTCGGGACCCTCGGCGAAACAGGCGGACACACGGCTGACCGGGTCCGTCATCGACCCGTGGGCCCCGGCCGGCCCGGCGGCCAGCCCGACGAGCGCGAGCGGCGCGACGCCCAGCACGACGATCCCGGCGGTCCTGCGACGAGCGGTCATGGATACGTTCTCCTTCTGAGCGGCACGAGCTGGGGGAGCGGAGCGGGACGAACTCCCGGCGGCGTGACCTCCGTTGCACACGGCGCCACCGCTGCTCGTCCCGCTCCGGTCCTCAGCAAGCTAGCCCCTCGAAACGCCGGAACGGCCTGCTGGGGCGGGGTGAAGGGGATCCTTATGGTCCGCTTAAGACACGGCTAAGAGACCGCTGAGATTGCCCCGGAACCGACCCCGCGCACACCCCGTGCGGCCCGTCAGCCGACCCAGCGGTAGCACCGCTCCGGGCGGCCCGTCCCGCCGTACCGAAGCGTCACCTCCGCGCGGCCCGTATCGGCGAAGTACTCCAGATAGCGCCGTGCGCTCACCCGCGACAGCGCCCCCTCGTCCGCGCACTGCGTCGCCGACAGCCCCTCCTCGTGCCGCCGCAGCGTCCGCTCGACCAGCTGCGCCGTGTGCGCGGCCAGCCCCTTCGGCAGCTCCCGGGAGCCCGGCGGGCGCGTGCCGAAGATCTGGTCCACGTCCTGCTGGCGCGCCTCGCCCAGCCGGTCCAGGCGGGTCCGCAGCGACGCCGCGTGCCGCAGCTGCTCCTGGAGCGCCGACCGGCTGAACGGCTTGATCAGATAGTGCACCGCCCCCGCCCGCAGAGCGGCGCGGATGACGCCCGCGTCCCGCGCCGCCGTGATGAACAGGGCGTCCACGCTCGTACGGGTCGCGTCCCGCTCCTCCGCCGCCCGCAGCTCGCGCAGCACGGCGATCCCGTCCATGTCTGGCAGATAGATGTCGAGAAGCACCAGGTCGGGCCGGTGGTGCTCGGCCGCGCGCAGCGCTTCGGCGCCGTTGTGCACCAGACCGACAACCTCAAACCCGTCCATCTCGGACACGTAGCGGCCGTGCAGCTTCGCGACCATGAAGTCGTCGTCCACCACCAGCACCTTTGTCACGTCGTCACGCTAGGCCGCGACCGCAACGACCACAACGTCCGTTGATTCCGGAAGAGAGACAGCTTCTTAACGCGAAGGCAACATGTGGGCCATCTCACTGCCCTGTGACCTGCTCCCCTGAAAGGCGGCACCCGTGCGTTTCCGCACTCCCCTCGCCCTCCTCGGGGCCGCGCTGATGGTGCTGGTGGGTCCGCCACTGCTTTCCCTGGGCAGTGGCGGCGACACCGGTACCCAGATACCCGGCCTGCGCTTCATGGTCCCCAACACGCCGGGCGGCGGTTACGACATCACCGCCCGCACCATGGCCAAGAACGCCGAGGACGCCGGACTCAATCACAACATCGAGGTCTTCAACCTGCCGGGCGCCGGCGGCACCGTCGGTCTCGCCCGCGCCGTGAGCGAACACGGCAACGGCAAGCTCGTGGTCTCCATGGGGCTCGGCGTCGTCGGCGCCGTACGCACCAACAACTCGCACGAGACCCTCGCCGACACGACGCCGATCGCCCGCATCAGCGAGGAGACCGACATCGTCGTCGTCAGCAAGAGCTCCCCGTACAAGACGATCGACGACCTGCTCACCGCATGGAAGAAGGATCCGGCCGAACTGCCCGTCGGCGGCGGCTCCTCGCCCGGCGGACCCGACCACCTCGCGCCCATGCTCATGGCGCGCGCGGCCGGGATCGCGCCGAAGACCGTCAACTACGTCCCCTTCGACGGCGGCGGCGAACTCCTCGCCTCCATCCTCGGTAACAAGGTCGCCTTCGGTGTCTCCGGTCTCGGCGAGTACCGCGACCAGATCGAGGCCGGCGAGCTGCGGCTGCTGGCCGTCACCGGCCCCGAGCGGACCCCCGGCATGGACGCGCCCACCCTGCGCGAGGCGGGCCTCGACACCGACTTCACCAACTGGCGCGGCGTCGTCGCGCCCCCCGGACTCTCCGACGCCGAACGCGACAAGCTCGTCCGCTTCTTCGAGGAGCTGCACGCCTCTCCTCAGTGGAAGGACTCGCTCAAGAAGAACAACTGGGACGACGCCTTCCTCACCGGTGAGAAATTCGGCGACTTCCTCGCCGCCGAGGACAAGCGCGTGGAATCCGTCCTGAAGGAGCTCGGACTGTGACCACCCACCCGAACACCCCTCCCAAGGAGGAGACCCCCGGGTCCCGCGGCTGGCTGCGCGAGCACTCCGAACTCGGTGTCGGCCTCATGCTGCTCGTCCTCGGGGTCCTCGTCCTCACCGACGCCCTCACCATGGACGTCGACATCACCCAGCGCGGCCCGGTCGGCCCCAAGACCGTGCCGATCGTCGTCGGTATCGGCCTGCTCGTCGTCGCCGTCCTCCTCAGCCTCGACGTGCTGCGCGGCGGCCGGGGCGAGGCCGAGGGCGGCGAGGACATCGACCTGAGCGAACCGAGCGACTGGCGGACCGTGCTGCTGCTCGCCGGGGTCTTCCTCGGCAACGCCGTACTCATCGGCCCTCTCGGCTTCCCCATATCCGGGGCGCTGCTCTTCTGGGGCTCGGCGTACGCGCTCGGCAGCCGCCATCTCCAGCGCGACCCGCTCATCGCGGCGGGCCTCTCCCTCGTCACCTACTTCATCTTCAACAACCTGCTCGGCGTCCCCCTCCCCGGTGGCCCGCTGATGGGAGTGATCTAAGCCATGGACTCCCTCAACTCCCTGATGGACGGCTTCGGTACGGCGCTGACGCCGATCAATCTGCTCTGGGCGGCGATCGGCGTACTGCTGGGCACCGCGATCGGCGTCCTGCCCGGCATCGGCCCCGCCATGGCGGTCGCCCTGCTGCTGCCCGTCACCTACGGCCTGGAGCCGACGGGCGCGTTCATCATGTTCGCCGGCATCTACTACGGCGCCATGTTCGGCGGCTCCACCACCTCGATCCTCCTCAACACCCCGGGCGAGAGCGCGGCGGTCGTCGCCGCCATCGAGGGCAACCCGATGGCCAAGGCGGGACGCGGCGCGCAGGCGCTCGCCGCTGCGGCGGGCGGTCACTTCGTCGGCGGCATGATCGGCACGATCCTGCTGGTCGTCCTCGCACCGACCGTCGCCTCCATGGCCGTCGACATCGGCGCCCCCGACTACTTCGCCATCATGGTGCTGGCCTTCATCGCCGTCACCTCCGTCCTCGGCTCGTCCCGGATCCGCGGGCTTGCCTCGCTGCTCATCGGCCTCACCATCGGTCTGGTCGGCCTGGACCAGATGACGGGCCAGCAGCGGCTCACCTTCGGCTCGCTCCAACTCGCCGACGGGGTCGACGTCGTCATCGTCGCGGTCGGTCTCTTCGCGATCGGCGAGGCGCTGTGGGTCGCCGCCCATCTGCGGCGCTCCAGTGGCGAGCCCGTCCCGGTCGGCCGCCCCTGGCTGGGCAAGGACGACATACGGCGCACCTGGAAGCCGTGGCTGCGCGGGCCGGTCATCGGCTTCCCGTTCGGCGCGATCCCGGCCGGCGGCGCGGAGATCCCGACGTTCCTCAGTTACGTCACCGAGAAGCGGCTGTCCAAGCACAAGAAGGAGTTCGGCAAGGGCGCCATCGAGGGCGTCGCCGGACCCGAGTCGGCCGCGTCCGCGTCGGCCGCCGGGACGCTCGTGTCGATGCTGACCCTCGGACTGCCGACGACCGCGGTCGCCGCGGTGATGCTGGCCGCGTTCCAGCAGTACGGCATCCAGCCCGGACCGCTGCTGTTCGAGCGGGAGTCGGAACTGGTGTGGGGGCTGATCGCCTCGCTGTTCGTCGGCATGGTGCTGCTGCTGGCCCTGAACCTGCCGCTCGCGCCGGTGTGGGTGAAGCTGCTGCGCATCCCGCGCCCCTACCTCTACGCGGGCATCCTCTTCTTCGCCGCGGTCGGCGCGTACGCGGTCGGCGGGGAGGCGCTCGACCTGGTGATCCTGCTGATCATCGGACTGATCGGGTTCGGGATGCGCCGTTACGGGCTGCCGGTGCTGCCGGCCGTCATCGGCGTCATCCTCGGCCCCGCCGCCGAGCAACAACTGCGCAGGGCCCTTCAGATCAGCGACGGAAGCGCCACCGGCCTGGTGGACACGCCCTTCTCGGTGGCCGTCTACGCCGTCGTCGTACTGATCGTCTGCTGGCCGCTGGTGCGCAAGGTGCTGGCGCGGCGCCGGAAGGAGACCAAGATCTCGGTGTAACAGGGCCGTCGGGCCAGGGGTTTCTCAGACGCGGGCGCCCCGGTGATCGGGTGGACCAGAACGCCGGACCGGCTGTTGGCCGGTCCGGCGTTCGCGTACAGAACCGGCCGTGCGGCCGGTGACCGAGCGCCCGCCGGTCCGAACTGTCGGTGGTGGATGGGACCATCGACTCATGACCCCGATCGACTGGGACGACGCAGCAGACTCCTTCGACGAGGAGCCCGACCACGGGCTGCTCGATCCGGCCGTGCGCAAGGCGTGGGCCGCCAAGCTCGCCGGCTGGCTGCCCACCGAGCCGTCCAGGGTGCTCGACCTCGGCTGCGGCACCGGGAGCCTCGCCCTCCTCGCCACCGAGCTGGGACACCGCGTCACCGCCGTCGACCTCTCGCCGCGAATGGTCGGACTCGCCAGGGCCAAGCTGTCCGGCACGGACACCGAGGTGCTGGTCGGCGACGCGGCCAGACCGCCCGTGGGGGAGCGGACGTTCGACGTGATCATGGCCCGCCATGTGCTGTGGCTGCTGCCCGATCCGGACCGGGCCCTGACCCACTGGCTGTCGCTGCTGCGACCCGGCGGGCGGCTGGTCCTGATCGAAGGTGTCTGGTCCGGCGTCGGACTCCCGGCGACACGTGTCACGATGTCCGTCGCCCCGCTCGTCGAGCGCGTCCAGCACGAGCACCTTTCGGCCGATGCCGGACTCTGGGGCCGAGCCGTGGACGACGAGCGGTACGCACTGCTGGCTCACGCCGCCCAGCGCCGCCGCCACACGGAAGTGGTCGACGTCCATCTGATCCTGCGCAGGGGCGACGAGGTGCTGCTCGCCCGCCGGTCCGGCACGGGCTACGGCGACGGACTGCTGAACTGCCCGGCGGGTCACGTCGAGGACGGCGAGGACGTCCGTACGGCGATGATCCGTGAGGCGGCCGAGGAGATCGGCGCCCAACTGGGCCCCGAAGACCTGCGTACGGCCCTGGTCATGCACCACCGCGGTCCCGGCGGCCGGCCGCGCACCGGCTGGTTCTTCGAGGTGCTCCACGACGCGGGACGGACGGCCTGGGAGCCGTACAACCGGGAGCCGGAGAAGTGCTCGGGCCTCTCCTGGC
This sequence comes from Streptomyces sp. NPDC051217, assembly GCF_044455465.1. Lineage (NCBI taxonomy): Bacteria > Bacillati > Actinomycetota > Actinomycetes > Kitasatosporales > Streptomycetaceae > Streptomyces > Streptomyces sp. NPDC051217. Next base: position 381,538 of record NZ_JBITEV010000005.1, on the reverse strand, counting down.
ATCCGCTCTCCGCGCTCCCGGACGACATGGTCGCCTACTGCCGCGCGGGCCTGGAGGCGTACCGCGCGGGGGAGCGCTTCGTCATCCACTGGCACGACGACACCGACCCGATCGCCCACGACCCGGCCGGCATCGGGCGCGCGATCCTGCTGGCCAGGACGGACACGGGTGCTACGAGGGAAGCGGGCGACCGAGAAGGGTCGTGAACGCGCCGTCGCGTACGAGGAGTTCGAGCTCGTCCAGCGCGCGGCGGGCCGCGTCGGCCGCCACCGGGTCCCGCTCGGCGAGGCCGCTCTCCTCGAACTCGTCCTCGTCCAGCCGCAGGACCGTCCCGCCGTCGGCCGACGCCCAGAGATCGAGGTCCAGGTCCTCGACCAGCAGCTCGTACCGGAGTTCACCCGGTCCGCGACCACTCACGACCGCCGGTCGTGTCACGTCGCAGTACCAGCCCTTGAGGATCCCGTCGCCCGTGCGGACCTCCTTCACCGCGTACCAGCGGTCACGCCAGTAGTGCTCGGTGAAGACGTCGCCGGGCTCGAAGCGTACGAAGCCGAAGTCCCGTACGCCCTCGGCCGCCCACGGCGCCCGCACCACCACATGTGCGCCGTCGTCGGCGACGAGGGAGGCCGGGTAGCGGATCTTCGTACGGCCGGCCTTGACCAGCCGCACCTCTACCTGGACCCCCGAGGCCCTTGCGGGGTCAGGCGAGCTTGCGGACATGGCGTACCTCCGAGGCAGAGACCTGATAGCCGAACCAGGTGTTGACCGCCAGCATCGGCTCGTTCCGTGCGTCGTTGTTGGTGAACGCGTCCGTGAAACCGGCGGCGCGGGCGCGGCGCAACGAGTCGACCTTGGCGGCCTTGGCCAGACTCCGGCCGCGGTAGTCGCGCAGCGTGCCCGTCATGGCCGACAGATAGGTCGTGTCACCGTCGGTGTGGACCAGGGTGAAGGCCACGATCCTGCCGTCGGCGACCACGAGGGTGCTGAGGCGCTGGTCCAGACAGGGGTGGTGCCAGGTGTTGTTCAGCCAGTCCTCGTAGTCGTCGAGGGTAGTGCTGATGTCACCCGGTTCGTCCGACGTCGCCTCGGCATCGGCCTCGAACACCGGCCGCGGGTCGTCGGCGAAGTCCGCCGCCGTCGCCAACGCGCAGCCCTCGGGGAGCCTCAGCGGCTCGGGCAGCGTGGCACCCGTCAGATCAAGCCGCTGGAAGTGCGCGGTACGCAGCGGCGAGTAGCCCCGGTGGGCGGCGAATGCGAGGGACGCGGGCTCGTCGTTCACCCAGGTGAAGATGGTGGTCGCGCCCTCGGCGGCCAGATGCTCCTCGGCGGCCCGCAGGATCGCGGATCCCGCGCCCTTGCCCGTGTGGTCGGGGTGCACATGAGGGTTGACCCGGGCCTGACCGGGTTCCTCGCTGTCGTAGGCGAGCGCGACATGCGAAGTGCCGATCACCTCCCCGCCGTCCTCGGCGACCAGCATGCGGTACTTCGATGCCGGGTTGGCGCTTCGCACGGCGAAGTGCAGGGAGTCCTCGGTCGTCACGGCGTACCGGACGCTGGCACGCCGGACGCGGACGACGGCGGCGGCGTCCTCGGGGCGGAAATCACGAACGAGCACAGTCATGGAGCGGCACGCTACGTGGTCGCACCGCTGGAACGCCCCTTATTTTTCCGTTCCCGAAGCCGGGAGATGGGGGACAATCAGCCCTGTGACCTTGAAGATCGCCATTGCCATCGACTCCGACGACGCCACCGCCCCGTACGAGCAACTGCGCACCCAGATCTCCGAACAGGCCCGCTCGGGCGTGCTGCCCGTGGGACACAAGCTGCCGACGGTACGGGGCTTCGCAGAAGAACTCGGCCTCGCGGCGAACACCGTCGCCAAGGCCTACCGGGCGCTGGAGTCGGACGGGGTGATCGAGACGCGCGGCCGCAACGGCACGTTCATCGCGGCGGCGGGCGACGCGGCGGACCGCAAGGCGGCGGCCGCCGCCCAGGAGTACGCGCAGCAGGCCAGACGGCTCGGTCTGGCGCGCGCGGAGGCGCTGTCGCTGGCGGAGGACGCGGTGCGGGCGGCGTACTCACGCTGAGGCAGAGCCCCTGGGGCGTTGGGCCGGGCTCCCGGGGTCATCTGGCCAGCCGCCCCAGCAGCGACGACGCCGCGGTGATACCGAGCGCCGCGGCGAAGATCAGCACTCCGAAGTCGAGCAGCAGATGGGACGAGGTCCCGAGCAGCAGTCCGCGCAGGGCGTCCACCTGATAGCTGAGCGGGTTGATCCTGCTGACCACCTGGAGCCAGCCGGGCATGATCGCCACCGGATACAGCGCGTTCGACGCGAAGAAGAGCGGCATGGTGATGGCCTGGCCGATGCCCATCAGCCGGTCCCGGGTGAGGACGATGCCGGCGATCGTGATCGACAGACACGAGAAGAAGGCCGAGCCGAGGATCACCACGACCGCGACCCCGAGCAGTTTCAGCGGGTTCCAGGTCAGCCCCACTCCGAGGGCGGCGGCGATGAGGATCACCACGAGCGCCTGGATCAGCGCCTTCACCCCGGAGGCGAATGCCTTGCCGCTGATCAGCGCGGCTCGCGGGGTGGGGGTGACCAGGAGCTTGGTCAGGATCCCGGCGTCCCGCTCCCAGATGATCATGATGCCGTAGAAGATCGCGATGAACATCGCGGACTGGGCGATGATGCCGGGCGCGAGGAAGTCGATGTAGGGGATACCGCCGGTCGGGATGGCCCTGAGGTGGGTGAACGTCTCGCCGAAGATCAGCAGCCAGAGTGCGGGCTGGACGGCCCGGGTGTAGAGCTCGGTGCGGTCGTGGCGCAGCTTCTGGAGCTCGACCACGCACATGGCGATGACTCGGGAGGGCAGGACCCGCAACCCCGTTCGGGGCCGCGGCGGCACGAGCAACAGCTCGAAGCGGGCGGGATCGACGGCCTCAGCCGAGTCTGGACGCCGTCCGGCGGGTGCTCCTGACATCGCGGTAGGTGCCTCCTTCCTCCTCCAGGCCCTGGCCGACCACGTCGCGGAAGACGTCCTCCAGCGTGGGCAGGGTGTCGCTCCGCGCCTCACCGGACTCACCCGGCTCACCGGACTTAGGCGCCTCGTCCGCCTCGGCGCGGCGTCGCTCGCGCAGCTCCTCCCGCAGTTCGTCAGGTGTGCCGAGGGCGTGGATCCGGCCGCGGTGCATCAGCCCGACCCGGTCGCAGTACTGCTCGGCCTCGTCCATGTAGTGCGTGGTCACCAGCACGGTCATGCCGGTGGCCCGCCGCACCGCGTTGATGTGATCCCAGACGCTGCTCCGGGCGATCGGGTCGAGACCGATCGTCGGCTCGTCCAGCATCAGCAGCCGGGGCGCGCTGACCAGCGCCTGCGCGAGCTCCAGACGGCGGATCATGCCGCCCGAGTAGGTCTGGGCCATCCGGTCGGCGGCGTCGGAGAGGTCGACGACATCCAGCGCCTGTGCGACACGCGCGGCTCGCTCGCGGCGCGGGACGTCGAAGACGCGGGCGAACAGCGTCACGTTCTCGCGCCCGGTCATCGCCGCGTCGGCGGACAGTTGCTGCGGCACGTAGCCGAGCAGGCGGCGTACCGCCATCTTGTCCTTCGCGGCGTCGTGTCCGAACACCTTGACGATGTCCGCGGGGACCGGCAGCAGCGTCGTGATGCAGCGGATCGCCGTCGTCTTTCCGGCGCCGTTGGGGCCGAGCAGGCCGAAGATCTCGCCGGTACGGACGGACAGGTCGAGGCTGTCGACGGCCTTGGTGTCACCGAACGAGTAGTCCAGTCCGCGGCAGCTCACGGCCTCGGCGGAGGACCCGTCGGAAGTGTCGCGAGCGGGACGGGCGCCGTCGCTCACGCCGCCTCCACCTCCTCGCGCAGATTCAGGGCGAGTCTGCGCAGCGCGGGCAGCGCGGCGGCCAGGGCCGCCCGTTCCTGCTCGGTCAGCCGGGCCACCTGCTCGCGCACCAGCGCGCAGTGCCGTGCCTCCCAGTCCGTCAGGCGTGATGTCGCCGCGTGGGTCGGCACCAGCAGGACGGCGCGGTGGTCGGCGGGATCGGTCTCGCGGCGCAGATATCCGGCCCTGGTCAGTTCGTTGACGAGGGTGGAGACCGAGTTCCCGGCGAGATACAGCTCCTTCGCGGCGTCCGACACCCGGATTCCCGGGCGCGCCGCGACCAGCCGCAACAGCTCGACCTGCGCGCCCCGGAGCGGTGGGGCCGTCAGGCCGACGCTCAGCCGCCGCCGGATCATGCGCTGCACGCCCGCCAGTACATCGGCGAGCGAGTCGGGGAACTCGACCGAAGCCATGGCTTCACATTAGCTCTGAATGGGAGTAATCGCCCAAAAGGTGCAACCGGGGGGCGGGGTCAACTACAGGTACAGCCCCGCGTCCGCGCCCTTCGACTGGCCCGGGACCGACGTCGGGCCGCCGCCCCTGCGCAGTGCGAACAGTTCGGCCAGCGTCGCGCCCTCCCGGCCCACCGCTCCCTCCCAGTCGCCCTCCTCCCGGCTCAGCCAGCGCTCCGCCTCCGGGCGGGTCAGCGAGCCGACCTCGATCCGGGCCAGACAGCGGCCGGGCCTGACGACCGCCGGGTGGAGCCGTTCCAGATCCTCGTTGGTGGTCACGCCCACCAGGACGTTCCGGCCCTGGCCGAGCAGCCCGTCGGTGAGGTTGAGCAACCGGGAGAGCGCCTGGCCCGCCGTGTGCTTGGCCTCGCCCCGGATCAGCTCGTCGCAGTCCTCCAGGAGCAGCAGCCGCCAGCGTCCCTTGGACGAGCCCTCGTCCTCGCCGATCGCGATGTCCATCAGATAGCCGACGTCGTTGAAGAGCCGCTCCGGGTCCAGGACGCAGTCGACCTGGCACCAGTCACGCCAGGACCGGGCCAGCGTCCGCAGCGCCGATGTCTTCCCGGTGCCGGGCGGGCCGTGCAGCAGGAGCAGCCGGCCGGCGATGTCGTCCGGTGTCACCTTCATCAGCCGGTCCATCGCGTCGGCCACCGGCGCGGTGTAATTGCCCCGGACCTCGTCCCAGGTGCCGGCCGCGATCTGCCGGGTCGTCCGGTGCGGGCCACGGCGCGGCGACACGTACCAGAACCCCATGGTCACGTTCTCGGGGACCGGCTCGGGCTCGTCCTGCGCGCCGTCCGTCGCCTGGCGGTGCACCTTCTCGGCGAGTTCGGAGGTGGTCGCGGTCACCGTGACGTCCGCGCCCCGGTTCCAGCGGGAGACGAGCAGCGTCCAGCCGTCGCCCTCGGCCAGCGTGGCACTGCGGTCGTCGTCGCGGGCCGAGCGCAGGACGGTGGCGCCCGGCGGCAGCAGGGAGACACCGGACTTGACCCGGTCGATCGACGAACTGTGCGAGTGCGGCTGCTCGCCCGTCGCGAAACGGCCGAGAAAGAGCGCGTCGACGACATCCGACGGTGAGTCGCTGTCGTCCACGTTCAGCCGGATCGGCAGGGCGTCCTGAGGCTTGGCAGACATGTCGCCCATGATCCGGCACGGGCGCCGCCACCGCACGGTGTTTTGCCCGGCGGCGCCCGCCCGCCCGGTCAGCCCCCGCCGATCACCCGTGCGGCCCGGCGGGCCCCGCGGACCAGCGCGTACGCCTTCGTCAGCGCCCGGTCGCCGGCGAAGGCGCGGCCGACGGACCGGCCGTCGACCAGCCGCCCGAACTCCCCGATCTCTGTGGAGCGCCGCACCGTGACCCGTTCCAGGGCGTACGGGCCCTGCCCCCGGCGGGCCAGGGAGTTGCCCACGGCCAGCGACTGCGCGAACCCGGCCGCCCGTACGGCGCGCCGTACGCGACGGGTGGAGTAGCCGTACGGGTACGCGAACGAGACCGGCACGGCGCCCAGTTCGGCGGCGACGATCTCCCGGCAGCGCGCCGCCTCGTGGCCGAGACGCACGTCGTCGAGCTGGTCCAGTTGCGGGTGCGTATGGCTGTGGCCGCCGATCTCCACCCCGGCGGCGGCCAGTTGGCGCACCTGGTCCCAGTCGAGCATCGTGTCGAGGGCGCCGCCCTCGTCGTACGGGCCGCGCAGCCACCCCGTCGAGACGAACAGGGTGGCCGCGAAGCCGTGCCGGGCAAGGACGGGCAGGGCGTGCCGGTGCACGCCCTCGTAGCCGTCGTCGAACGTGATCAGCACCGGCCGCTCGGGCAGTCGCCCCCCACCCCGCCAGACGGCGGCCAGCGCGGCCGTCGTCAGCGGGGTGAACCCCCGCTCGCCGAGCAGCGCGAGCTGCTCGGCGAACGCGTCGGGCGACACGGACAGGGCGCGCACCGACGGGGCCGGCCGGTGCGCGATCGCGTGGTACATCAGGATCGGTACGGGCTCCTCCGGTCCCGGCCCCGGGCGTGGCGGTGCGCCGTCCCCCATGCCCATGCTCATACGGCGGCACCTCGCGGACTCTCCCGCGCCGAAGCCGGAGTGGACGGAGCCGGAGTGGACGGAGCCGAGGAGACCACCGGGCTGATCGGGCCGGACGAGAACGTGACCGCGCCCCGGCGCGCGCGGGCGCTGCCCACCACATAACCGGCCGCCGTCGTCAGCACCCCGGCCACGATCGCCCCGGCCCGCCCCGCGCCGCCGCGCTCCCGGCCTCGTACCGCGTCGCGCAGCCCGCGCGCCACCCCCGCGGGCAGCACCCGCGTGGCGTAGCGCCGCTCCGACTCAAGTCCCTTGCCCGCGCCGACACTTCGGGCGACCAGCGCCTTGGAGAGCCCTTCGGCGTAGGCGCGGGTCCGGAAGTACCCGAACCCCGCACGCGCCTCGGGGACCTTGTGGTGGATCACCGCGCGGTCGTCGATCAGCAGCAGCGCGTGCGGCAGCGCCTTGCTGAGCCTGATGCACAGCTCCGTCTCCTCGCAGCCCAGCGGGCGCTTGTCGCCGTCCCGCCCGATGCCGGTCGCGAAGCCGCCCGCCGCGTCGAACGCGGTACGGCGGAACGAGGCGTTGCCGCCCAGGATGTTGCGGACCCGCACCTTGCCGGGCGGCAGCCCCCGGTACGTACAGCCGACGACCCAGTCGAACTCCTCCGGGAACCAGGCCGGCCGGCCCCCGGACGCCCAGGCGGGCACCGTCCTGCCGCCGACCGCCATCACCCGCGGATCGCCGTAACCCGCCGCGAGATACCGCAGCCAGTCGCGCTCGGCCACGGCGTCGTCGTCCAGGAAGGCCACGAACTCCCCGCGCGCGGCGGCGATTCCGGTGTTCCGTCCGGCGGAGAGCCCCCGGGGGCCCGCGTTGGCGAGCACCCGCACCTCCCCGCCGTCCCCCGGCGTCACTGTCGGGGCGGCGTACTCCGCGCGGAGCCGCATCCGCAGCGTCTCGTTGTGGTCGACCACGAGCAGCGTCTCCGTGGCCGGCATCGACTGACTCCGTACGGAGGCGACCGCCGCGAGAATGTCCTCCCAGCGCTCCTCCGTGTACGCGCAGACGACCACGGAGAAGGAGCGGTGCAGCTGACGGTCGATCAAGACACCTCTCCCCGCCTGACCATGGGCCCCGAGAGGCCCGTCCGGACGGAGAGCGGCAGCGGGAGCGCCGGGCGGACGGCGCGCGGCCTGCGCCGCGCCGCCCTCGGGACGCCCTTCTCCTGGAGGATGACCCTCAGCACCCGCAGCCCGTCGCGTACGGCCCGGAGATTGCTCACGCCATGGATCCGGTCGTACTCGTGGCTGGGGATCTCCTGCACCCTCAGACCGGCCTTGACGACCCGGATGTTCATCAGGGTCTCGACCTCGAACCCGGTGCAGTCGAGCGTGATCCGGTCCAGACAGTGCCGCCAGAAGGCGTTGTAGCCGTAGCAGAGATCGGTGTAGCGGGCGCCGAACTTGGCGTTCACGACCGAGCAGAGCACGGCGTTGCCGAGCTTGCGGATCAGTGTCATGTCGTCCGTGCCGCCGCCGTTGGAGAACCGCGACCCCTTGGCGAAGTCGGCACCCGAGACGAGGGCCGACACATAGCTGACGATCTCCTGGCCGTCGGCCGAGCCGTCCGCGTCGATCATCACGATGATGTCGCCCGTGCACGCGGCGAAGCCGCTGATCAGGGCGTCACCCTTGCCCTTGCCGCGCTGTTCGACGACCTTGACGTCCGGCCACAGTTCCCGGGCGACGCGGATCGTGCCGTCGGTCGAGTTCCCGTCCACGAGGACGACTTCATGAATCCAGTCGGGCAGTGTCTTGAAGACGTACGGCAGATTCTCCGCCTCGTTCATCGCGGGGATCACCACGCTCACCGGCGGCGTGATCGCGAGATACGAGGAGACCGGCCGATACCGGCCGTCGAGCACGTGTTCGCCGAGCAGTTCTTCTTCGAGCAGCTGGTCGTCCAGCAAATGGTCGTCGAGCCGCTGGTTGTCCAGGACGTCACCGGAAAACGGCACGCCTAACGGGTCTTCGCCCGGGGTCGCCGGGCGCAGGAATGAGCTCACGAGATCTTTTCCCTCTCCACCGGTGGACCGCCCGCCCCCGGGCGGTCCGGATGTTGTGCCGGTTCGAAAGGGGGGTTCTCACCCTGTACGTGACAGCGTTGACTCCTTGCCTGCCGGGTGAGTCGAGAAAGCGAGCACCGCGCGGCACCCCCCTACCGCGCCCCGCACCGGGAGCCGTCGCGACGTCCGAGCCCCTCCCTGAAGTCGCTCTCCATGACGGTCCGATGCGGGTGGATGTCCGAAGGTATTGATACTTACGACTGTATGGCAAGAGGTGCGACATGACCGTGCCTATTTGCGATTTGGCCTTACTTCGACGGCGGTTTCCGGAACATCCGTGTTCCGGTTTACTCGGTCCGTCGCCCGGCGATCCGCTTCGAGTCGGTTCGCTCGGTATACGCGCGTCCATCAGTAAGTTCTCACCAGATTGACTTGGCATGGACACTTACGGTCAAGTCCCTTCCCTGGTACGAACGTTGAGGCAGAGATCCTGCTCAATGGAGGTTCCATGAAGCTGTCCAGATTCGCCGCCCTCTCGTCCACGCTCCTGCTCGGCGCGGTCCTCGCCTTCACCGGCGCGGGCCAGGCCCAGGCGGCCGAGAACGCGGCACTCGACTACGTCGCCCTCGGTGACTCCTACTCCTCCGGCCTGGGGTCCGGTTCGTACGACAGCGGAAGCGGCTCCTGCAAGCGCAGCAGCAAGGCATATCCGGCCCTTTGGGCCGCGGCCAACTCACCCTCGTCGTTCGCCTTCACCGCTTGCTCTGGCGCTCGTACGGGTGATGTGACGGGCGGTCAGCTCGGCCCCGTCAACTCCGGTACCGACCTCGTCAGCATCACCGTCGGCGGCAACGACGCCGGCTTCGCCGACGTCATGACCACCTGCGTCCTCCAGTCCGAGGCCAGCTGCGTGGCGCGCGTGAACCAGGCCCGCAGCTATGTCACGAACACGCTGCCCGGCCAGCTCGACTCCGTGTACAACGCGATCAGCGCCAAGGCCCCCGCCGCCAAGGTCGTCGTGATCGGCTACCCCCGCTTCTACAAGCTCAGCGGCTCCTGCCTGGTGGGCATGACCGAGACCGAGCGCGGCGCGATCAACGGGGCCGCGGACCACCTCAACGACCTGCTCGCCAAGCGTGCCGCCGACCACGGCTACAGCTTCGCGGACGTCACCGGCCCCTTCACCGGTCATGAGATCTGCTCGTCGGCGACCTGGCTGCACAGCGTCAGCTTCCCGATCGGCGAGTCGTACCACCCCACCGCCCAGGGCCAGTCGGGTGGTTATCTGCCGGCCTTCTCTTCGGCCGTCTGACCCAATCGCGGATCGTACGAACTGACTGCCGGTGAGAAGCCTGTCCGCCCGCCCTCCTTGGGCGGGCGGACAGGAATCGACGTTCGATCTCATCGAACTACTCGGGGGTCGATTGTCCAACTCGCCCTGGAATGCAATGGATTCACCGGGCGAGCCGCCATCCCCCAACGGGTGTTGTCGATCCTTGAGGCGGGATACACGTGTGTCCCATGAGGGCGATAGGGTTAACCTGCCCGAGCCGGGTGCCCTCGTACGGGTGGGGAGTGACATGGATCAGATAGTGCACAGCAGGGCGCGAGTCCCTGCCATCACATGTGGGAGCAGCGCGACCAGTTCACGGCTCGACCGTCATCTCTCGGTGCTCGGCGGCCCTGCCGTCCCGCAGCGCGAGACGGCCGAGGCGACGAGCCTCATGCGGGAGCTCACCTCGCGCGACGAGGTACGCACCGGCAGGAGCAAGAGCGCGCGTGTCTCCCTGTTCGCACCGCTCAGGCGGCTGCGACGGTCCCTCTTCGGCAGCCGCCGCTGACCTCACCCGGTCGGCGGTCGCCGACCCCCGGACCACGCTCGGGCGATCACGCCGTCCCGGCGCAGCGCCGCTCCCCGCTCGCCCGTCACTCCCAGGGTCCGCGGCGGTGCGCCGGTGTGTTCGCCGAGCGCCGGGACCGTCCCCAGAGGTGCCGCCGCGTCACCACCCGGCAAGGTGAACCGGCGGCGGCGACAGGGGACTTCGGAGGCGTAACAGCGCGCGAGCAGCGGGCGGCTATTCGCCGCTGCGTGTGTAGGCGCGGACAGTCAGCGGGACGAACACCGCCAGGATCACCAGGCCCCACAGCAGCGCACCCATCACCGGGTTGGCCAGCGGCCAGGCCGCGTCGGCACTCGGCGACGCGTTGCCGCACAGATCACGTACGGCCGCCGCCACCGCGCTGATCGGGTTCCACTCGGCGACGACACGGAGCCAGCCGGGCAGGCCCTCGGTGGGGATGTACGCGTTCGAGAGCAGCGGCAGGACGAAGGTGACGCTGCCCAGTTGACCGGCGATCTCCTCGTTGCGGATGAGCAGCCCGAGATACGCGCCGACCCAGTTGGTCGCGAAGCGGAAGAGCAGCAGCAGACCGAAGGCCCCGAGCGCGCCCGGCATGCCGCCCTCGATCCGCCAGCCCACCGCGAGACCCACCAGTACGAGCGGCACCACGCCGATCGCCGTGGTGAGCAGATCCGCCGAGGTCTGGCCCAGCGGCACGGCGATCCGGCTCATCGGCATCGTACGGAACCGGTCCATCACACCGCGCTGAACGTCCTGCGAGGACTGGAACATGCCGGTCATGATGCCGCCGGCCGCGGTGGCCGCCAGCAGCCCCGGCACCAGGAAGGCCCGGTACTCCTGGCCCGGTGTCGCGAGCGCGCTGCCGAAGACGAAGCCGAAGAACAGCAGCATCGTGATCGGCATGGTCTGGGTGAGGATCACCACGCCGGGGGAGTGTCTGATCCGCCGGAGATGGCGGCCGAGGACGGCGGTGCTGTCGTAGGCGACGGTGCTCATGCGGCGCTCTCCTCGGGTGTTGTACGGGACACGGGTCGCGCCGGGCGGCTCGTCCCGCCGGCGGTCGAAGACGCCCCCGCGCCGCCGGTCAGGCGCAGGAACACCTCGTCGAGTGTGGGCGGGCGCAGGCTCGCGTCGACCACCGGCACTCCGGCGGCGTCCAGTTCGCGGACGATCCGGGGGAGCGTGAGCGTGCCGCTGGTCGCCATGGCCCCCACCGTTCGGCGCTCCCGGTCGATCACCGGCTCGGCGCCGGTCAGGTGGTCGAGCACGCCGGCCGCGGTGAGGAACACCGGCTGAGTGGCGTCCTCGGCCAGTACCGCCTCCGCGTACGACCCGATGAGGGACTTCAGCTCGGCGGGGGTGCCCCGGTGCGCGGCCCGGCCGTGGTCGATCAGCACGATGTCGTCGGCCAGCCGGTCGGCCTCCTCCAGATACTGCGTGGTCAGCAGGACGGTCGTGCCCTCGTCGGCCAGCTCGCGTACCGCCGTCCAGATCTGGCCGCGGCTCCCCGGGTCGAGGCCGGTCGTGGGCTCGTCGAGGAAGAGCACCTGGGGTCTGGTGAGCAGGCTGGATGCCAGGTCGAGGCGGCGGCGCATGCCGCCGGAGTAGGTGCGGGCGGCCCGGTCGGCAGCTTCGGTGAGGTCGAACCGTTCCAGCAGTTCGTCGGCGCGGGCCCGGCCGGCCGCTCCCCGCCGACCGAGCAGTTTCGCGAAGAGCCGGAGATTCTCCCGGCCGGTCAACTCGCTGTCGACGGAGGCGTACTGGCCGGCGACGCCGATCGCCAGGCGTACCGCCGCCGGCTCCTTGACGATGTCGTGCCCGGCGACGCGGGCCGATCCGCCGTCGGGTGCGCTGAGCGTGGTGAGGACGCGCACGGCGGTGGTCTTGCCCGCGCCGTTCGGTCCGAGCACCCCGCAGACCGTGCCTCGGGCGACGGCGAGATCCAGGCCCCGCAGGGCACGCACCTCACCGAAACGCTTCTCCAGACCTTCACTAAGTACGGCGTACGTAGTATCCATGCGGCTCATCGTAGCCCACTACGTACGCCGTACGTAACTGGGTCTCTGGGGGAGAATGGCCGACGAGGTGATGACCGATGGCGGGGCGACCTGCTGAACCCGAAGTGATCTGGTCGCGTCCCGAGCGCGCCGCCCGTGGCCCCAGGCCGTCGCACACGCGCGCCGAGATCGCGGCCGTCGCGGTACGGATCGCGGACGCCGACGGCATGGAGGCCGTCTCCATGCGCCGCGTGGCGGGTGAGCTGGGCTGCGGCACGATGTCGCTGTACAACTACGTGCCGCGCAAGGAGGACCTGTACGAGCTGATGGCCGACCTGGTCGCCGGGGAGTACGACCTGCCCGAGCGGCCCACCGGCGACTGGCGGGCCGATCTGACGGGCCTCGCCCACCGGGCGCGGGCGATGATGCGGCGCCATCCGTGGATGTCGCGCCTGATGTCGGCCACCTACGGTTTCAGCCCGAACGCGATGAGATTCCTTGAATTCAGCCTCTGGTGCCTGGACCCGCTCGATCTGCCGTACGGCCGGAAGATGGAACTGGTGGCCATGGTGAACGGCATCGTCACCACCTACGTCGCCAACGAGATCCAGACCGCCGAGCGCACCCGGTCACTGCCCTGGTCGGCCGAGCGCGAGCATGAGATCCGCATGGCCTATCTGGCCGGGCAGGTCGGCTCCGGGCAGTTCCCGCGGTTGGCGGCGGCCTTCATGGAGGACTCGGGACCCATCGACATGGACGCCTACTTCGACCGGGCGCTGAACCGGGTGCTGGACGCGTTCGGGAGCGACTGACGACCTCCCGGTGCCGGTCAACACCCGTTCAGATCAGTGCGAACTGCCCCTCCGGGCCTTCTTCGTGGTGGTCGAGCACGGAGGCGGGTCGCCGGGCCGTGTCCGGTACCGGCAGCACCCCTGAGGCCCGCAGCTCGTCGGTTCCGATCACCGGACCCTCCTCCAGCGCCTCGCCCAACTCCCGCTGCCGGGGCCGCAGTCCGGCCAGCAGCGCCAGCACGGTGATCAGCTCCAGCAGCTCCGAGGTCCACTCCTGCGGCCAGGCGCGCGGGCCGATCGCCTCCAGAGTGCCGGGCTCCGGCCGCTCGGCGCGGCGCTCGAACCACAGCTCGATCATCCGTACGCCGCCGACCTGGAAGTCCCAGGCCCCGGCCGGCACGGGTGAGATCCGGCCGTCACCCAGGTGGAGCGTCTCGTCCTCGGAGTCGTAACCGATCGTCGTGGGGCGGGCGGGGATCGCGGCGCGTACGTACGGGCGCCGACCGCCGGGCAGCCGGCGGCGCTCACCGCCCCGGGCGCCGCGCAGCTGGACGCCGGTGAGCAGGGCGCCGAGCTCCACGCCGGTGGTCCACAGGTCCGGGTCGGCGGTCAGTGGCACCACACAGCCGCGCGGCGAGGGCCGGGCCGCCGCGGCAGCCCAGTCGAGCAACTGGCGCGGGGTGACCTCGTGTCCGAGGCGCCCGGTCAGCGACGCCAGGAGTCCCGGCGTCAGATTGGGCTCGACGCCACCCGGCCTCCGGTAGAGCGGCCGGATCCGGCCCGGCCGCCCGGCGGGTGAGCGGCCGTCCGGCAGCAGGGCGCTCACCAGCAGCGCCGGACCCTCGGCCCCGGGGACGAACCCCTGCTCCACGGCGAAGAGCTGCCGCTCGTCGGCGACCCGCCACAGCTCCGGTCTGGCCGCGTCGATCAAACGGTGGTCGGGGATCAGATAACGCTCGTCGAACGGTCCGTGCCCCACCCGCAACGGCTCCGGACACCGTCCGGACTCCCGCGCGAACCTCCCCGTGCCGGTGAGCTGCCCCGGCAGCGCGGCGACCGCGCTGCGCGGCGTACGGGACCGGGTCGGCCGGAACAGCGCCTCGCGCTCGGCGCCCGTGGCCCGTATCAGCGTGTCCCAGCGCGCGGTGAGCGACGCGGCGTCGGGCGCCAGGATCCAGCCGCGGCCGAGCCGCAGCGGCGCCGCCGACCACGGCATGAGGTCGCTCAGCAGCGGGGCCGTCATACGGGCACACCCCTCCCCGGTCCGGTACGTGCCGTCGGCGAAAGCGTACCGACCGGGTCCGACGGCGGGTCTTCCCACCTGTCGGGGCGTGACCCGGCCGAGCGCCGTGTCAGTCCGTCTCCATGGTCACCGAGAAGGAGAAGCGGTCGCCCCGGTAGCGGATTCTGGCCACGTCCACGACCCGGCCGTCCGCGTCGTACGTGACCCCCGTGTAGTGCAGGATCGGGCTGAGCAGCGGCACTTGGAGCAGGTCGGCCGTGGCCGGGTCGGCGAGTGTCGCCTCCACCGTGTCCGTGATCCGGCCGATCCGCACCCCCAGCACGTCGCGCAGCACCTTGGTCATCGGCCAGCGCTCCAGATCGCCTGGATCCAGCCGGTCCGCGATGTCCGTACGGAGCGCGTTCTCGGCCCAGTTGGTCGGCTCACCGCTCTCGCCGTCGCGGCGCAGCCGCCGGTAGAGGGCCACCTCCTCGACACCGGGAAAGTACTCGGCCAGCTCGCCGGGCATCGGCTCCCGGCCGTGGCCGATCACCGTCGTCCGCTCGCCCGACTGCTGTGCCACGACCGCGTCGACGGAGCCCAGCAGCCGGCGGGGCGCGCCGCGCCGCGCGCCCGGCTCGATGAAGGTGCCGCGCCGCCGGTGCCGGCTGATCAGGCCCTCCTGCTCCAGCTCCTTGAGGGCCTGGCGCATCGTCAGCACACTGACCCCGTAGTGCCCCGCCAACTGCTCCTCCGTGGGGAGGCGCAGCGGATCCTGCGGACGCCGGCCGAGTATGGAGGCGCGCAGCGACTGCGAGACCTGGTACCAGAGCGGCAGTTTGCGGTTGAGGACCAGCGAATCGGGTGCGAATGCGGTCACGGCGGGCTCCGAGTCGGGCGGGTCGGTCCGGGACCGGTCCAGGGCGGTCCTGACCGGTGCGGTTCAGGGTCCCTCGGTGGGGGCCGGTCCGGGCGTAGGCCTGAAATGGCGCTCCAGACCCTGCCACACCTCGTCGTAACCCGTCTGGAGGTGTCCGGCCGTCGCCGCCTGGGCGGTGGCGGTCACCGGCCAGCGCGTCTCGAACATGAAGGCGAGGCCGTCGTCGATCCGCTGCGGCCGCAGCTCGGCGGCGCCGGCCCGGTCGAACGTCTCCCGGTCGGGCCCGTGCGCCGACATCATGTTGTGCAGCGATCCGCCGCCGGGCACGAAGCCTTCCGCCTTGGCGTCGTACGCGCCCTCGATCAGGCCCATGTACTCGCTCATCACGTTGCGGTGGAAGTACGGCGGCCGGAACGTGTTCTCGCCGACCAGCCAGCGCGGGGCGAAGACCACGAAGTCGACGCCCGCCAGCCCCGGGGTGTCGGAGGGCGAGGTCAGCACCGTGAAGATCGACGGATCGGGGTGGTCGTAGCTGATGGTGCCGATCACATTGAAACGGCGCAGGTCGTAGACGTACGGCAGATGGTTGCCGTGCCAGGCGACGACATCGAGCGGGGAGTGGTCGTACGTCGCGGTCCACAGGTTCCCGCAGAACTTGTTGACCACCTCGGTCGGGCGCTCGACGTCCTCGTAGGCGGCGACCGGGGTGAGGAAATCACGCGCGTTCGCCAGCCCGTTGGCGCCGATCGGGCCGAGGTCGGGGAGGACGAAGGGGCGGCCGTAGTTCTCGCAGACGTATCCGCGCGCCGTCTCGTCCAGCAGCTCCACCCGCAAGCGCACCCCGCGCGGGATCAGCGCGACTTCGCCGGGGCGGACGGCCAGCAGGCCGAACTCCGTGACGATCAGCAGCCCGCCGTGCTCGGGGACGATCAGCAGCTCGCCGTCGGAGTCACTGAACACCCGGTCGGTCATGGGGGAGTTGGCGTGGTACAGGTGCACGGCCATGCCCGTGCGCCGCGCGGCGTCGCCGTTGCCGCCCAGCGTCCAGAGGCCCGCCAGGAAGTCCGTGCCGGGTGCGGGGGCCGGCAGCGGGTTCCAGCGCAGCCGGTTGGGGTCGGGCACGGACTCGGTGAACGGCGCGGTGCGCAGCGTGCCGTTGCCGGTCCGGGTGAACGGCGGGTGCGCGGCCGACGGGCGGATCCGGTAGAGCCAGGAGCGGCGGTTGTGCGCGCGGGGCTCGGTGAAGGCGCTGCCGCTCAACTGCTCCGCGTACAGGCCGAGCGGGGCTCTCTGCGGCGAGTTGCGTCCGACGGGCAGGGCGCCCGCGACGGCCTCCGAGCTGTGCTCGTTGCCGAAGCCGGTGGCGTACGCCAGGCTCTCGGCCGTCTTCCTGGCCTGCTCGATGCCGCTCATCGTCGCTCCCCGAGTCCGTTCGTGTCGCTGCCCCGCGCGTGGTCCTGCTCACCATCGAATCCTATGGTTCACCGTAGGATTCCGTCGGAGGCGCGTCAACGGGGACAGGCACGTTGTCCGAAAGAGATGTCCGTGCGAACAGAGGTACGGCCCCGCCGTCTCGAAGAGCGGCCCTCCACAAGGGAGACTCGAAGGGCCGCGGTCACACGCGTCTGTCACCACGCGTGCGCCACCACACATCTCGCCGAAGGGTGGGCCAGCCCGTGTACGGAGTCAGCGCCGACACCCACGACGGCCTCCGCAGGATCCCCATGCAGCAGCGCAGCGCGGCGCGGCTCGCCCGGATCCTCGACGCCTGCGCCGAACTGCTGGACGAGACCGGCTACGAGGAGCTGTCCACCCGCGCCGTCGCCACCCGCGCCGGCGTGCCCATAGGCTCGGTGTACCGCTTCTTCGGGAACAAGCGCGCCATGACCGACGCGCTCGCCCGGCGCAATCTGGACGGTTACGCCGACCGCGTCGAGCGCCGGCTCGCCGCGATCCCGGCCGCCGACTGGCAGGCCGCGCTGGACGCGATCCTCGACGAGTACCTCGCCATGAAGCGCACGGTGCCCGGCTTCGGGCTGGTCGACTTCGGTACCAGGGTTCCGGCGGGCGCGCCCGGCCCGGCCTCGGAGCGGACCGCCGACGGCGAGCCGGTGCCCGACGCCAACCACCGTGTGGCGGACCGCCTCACCGCCCTGCTCGCCGCGCAGTCGCGCCGCTCCCCGGACGCCGTGCTTCGCCGGATGGTCCTGGTCGCCGTCGAGGCGGCGGACGCGCTGTTCCAACTCGCCTTCCGTGCGGACGCGTCGGGCGATCCGGACATCATCGCCGAGACGCGGGAGCTGGTCCGCGCGTATCTGGCACGCACCTTGGGCTGACGGTCGACGGAACCGGCAAAAGCCTCCCCTCGTCCGTACCGCTCGGTATGCTCGGGTGCAGCCCGAGCGTCATCGCCGCCGCCCCTGGAGGACCCATGCCGCCCAGCGGCCCCGCCCGCACCGCCCTGCGCGTCTGTCCCCTCTGCGAGGCCACCTGCGGACTGATCCTCACCATCGAGGGGACCACGGTCACCGGAGCACGCGGCGACCGCGACGACATCTTCAGCAAGGGCTTCATCTGCCCCAAGGGCGCCTCCTTCGGAGAGCTGGACGCCGACCCCGACCGACTGCGCACCCCGCTGATACGCGAGAACGGCGAGCTGAGGGAGGCCGGTTGGGACGAGGCGTTCGATCTGATCGCCGCCCGGCTGCGCCCGCTGATCGAGGAGCACGGAACGGCGGTCGTCGGCGCCGTCCTCGGCAACCCCAACGTGCACACCATGGCCGGCGTTCTGTATCCGCCCGTCCTGTTGGGCATCCTGCGCACCCCCAACCTCTTCACCGCCTCCACCCTCGACCAGATGCCCAAGCACGTGTCGTCGGGCCTGCTCTTCGGTGACGCCTTCGCCATCCCCGTGCCCGACCTGGACAACACCAGCCATCTGCTGCTTCTGGGCGCCAACCCGCTGGACTCCAACGGCAGTCTCTGCACCGCGCCCGACTTCCCCGGCAAGCTCAAGGCGATGCGCGGGCGCGGCGGCACCCTCACGGTCGTCGACCCGCGCCGTACCCGCACCGCGCGCCTCGCCGACCGGCACCTCGCCATCCGGCCGGGCACCGACGCCTTGTTGCTCGCCGCCCTCGTCCATGTCCTCTTCGAGGAAGGGCTCACCGACCCCGGCGCGCTCACCGACCATCTCGAAGGGCTCGACGAACTCCGGGCGGCGACAGCGGACTTCACGCCCGACGCCGTCGCGGCCGCCTGCGACCTGGACGCCGGGGAGATCCGTACCCTCGCGCGTGAACTCGCCGCCGCTCCCGCCGCCGCCGTCTACGGACGCATCGGAAGCTGCACCGTCGAGTACGGCACGCTCGCCAGCTGGCTCATCGACGTACTCAACGTCCTCACCGGCAATCTCGACCGGCCGGGCGGCGCGCTCTTCCCTCTCTCCGCCACCGACAACGCGCCCCGCCCGGCGGGCCCCGGCAAGGGATTCGCGCTCGGCCGCTGGGCCAGCAGGGTCGGCGGCCATCCGGAGGTGAGGGGCGAACTGCCCATCGCCGTCCTCGCGGAGGAGATCGAGACACCCGGCGACGGGAGGATCCGCGCGGTGATCGCCGTCGCGGCCAACCCCGTGCTCTCCGCGCCCGACGGCCGACGGCTCGGCCGGGCGCTGGACAGCCTGGACTTCATGGTCAGCGTCGACCCGTACCTCAACGAGACCTCACTGCACGCGGACGTCGTCCTGCCTCCGCCGCCGCCGTCACAGAGCGCCCACTTCGACTTCGTCTTCAACGGCTTCGCCGTACGCAACCAGGCCCGCTACAGCCCGCCCGCCGTGCCGCTCGCCGCCGGATCGATGGACGAGTGCGAGATCCTCGCGCGGCTGGCGCTCGCCCTGGGCGGGATGCACGGGGCCGACCCGTCGGCCATCGACGACCAGGTGATCGAGGACACGCTCACGAAGGCCGTCGACGACCCGCTGTCGCCCGTCCACGGACGCGACCCGAAGGAACTCGCCGCCGCGCTCACCGGCGCCGACGGCCCCGAGCGCCGGCTCGACCTGATGCTGCGCCTGGGCCCGTACGGCGACGGCTTCGGCGCCGACCCGGCGGGGCTCACCCTCGCCCGGCTCGCCGACCGGCCGCACGGCATCGACCTCGGGCCGCTGAAGCCCCGCCTCCCCGGAATCCTCAAGACCCGCAGCGGGCGCGTCGAACTGCTCCCCGGGCCGATCGCCGCCGACCTGCCCCGGCTGCGTGCCGCGCTCACGGAGGTACCCGCGTCTCTGGTGCTCGTCGGGCGACGCCATCTGCGCTCCAACAACAGCTGGATGCACAACGTGCCGACGCTCAACGGCGGTTCGAACAGCTGCACCGTCCAGGTCCACCCCGCCGACGCCGAACGGCTCGGACTCGCGGACGGCGGACAGGCGCGTATCACCACCGAGGCGGGCGAGATCACGATCCCGGTGGAGATCACCGACACCGTCCGGGCCGGGGTCGTGAGCGTGCCGCACGGCTGGGGCCACGACCGACCGGGCACCCGGATGGCGGTGGCCCACGCACGGCCCGGCGTCAACGTCAACCAACTGCTCGACGGCAGCCGTCGCGACCCGCTGTCGGGGACGTCGGTCCTCAACGGCTTTCCCGTCGAGCTGGCTCCCGCCTGACAGGCGCGGCAGCCGTCTTCACCGGTGTGCCGACCGGCCTCCCGACCGGCACGGGTATGGTCGAACACATGGCTGACTGGCTGGTGAGCGCCGTTCTCGTGGGCATGGGCCCGTGATGCCGGTGGGGGACCGTCGCTGGCTGCTCCGCCTGGTCATCGCCTTCGCCTTCTCCCAGGCGGCGGTGTCGATGGCACGGCCGGCCGTCTCCTACCGGGCCCTCGCACTCGGCGCCGACGAGCGCGCCGTCGGTGTCATCGCGGGGGTGTTCGCGCTGCTGCCACTGTTCGCCGCCGTACCGCTGGGGCGCAGGACCGACCGGGGGCGGTGCGTCCCGCTCCTCGCCGTCGGCGCCGCGCTCATCGGTGTGGGCTGCGGTCTCAGCGGTACGGCGGGTTCACTGGCCGCGCTCGCCGCCTGGAGCGGCGTGATGGGCCTCGGCCATCTCTGCTTCGTCATCGGCGCGCAGTCCATCGTCGCGCGCCGCAGCACTCCGGACGAACAGGACCGTAACTTCGGCCACTTCACCATCGGCGCCTCGCTCGGCCAGCTCGTCGGGCCGGTCGCCGCCGGGCTGCTGGTCTCCGGCCACGACGGGGCGATGGGGCGCACGAGCGCCCTCGCCCTCGTCGTCTCGGCGGGGGTCGCGGCCGTCTCCCTCACCTGCCTGCGCCGGATCGAGCCGCCGGTGGCACCGACCCCGCCCGCCGAACGGAGCGGGAAGGACGGGAAGCCCACGTCCGGCAAGGTGCCCGTACGGCGCATCCTGCGCACCCGAGGCGTCCCCGGCGGCATCCTCGTCAGCCTGGCCGTGCTCTCGGCGACCGACATCCTCACCGCCTACCTCCCGGTCGTCGGGGAGGACCGGGGCATCTCCCCGGCCACGGTCGGAGTGCTGCTGAGTCTGCGGGCCGCCGCCGCGATCGCCTGCCGGCTGGTGATGACGCCGATGATCCACCGGCTGGGGCGTACGGCCCTGCTCACCGCCTCCTGTCTGCTCGGCGGGCTGCTCTGCGCGGGGATCGCGCTGCCCGTGCCGGTCTGGGGAATGGCCCTGATGCTCGTGGCGCTCGGTTTCTGTCTCGGTGTCGGTCAGCCGCTGTCGATGACGACCGTCGTCCGGGCGGCGCCCGCCGAGGCGGGCTCCACCGCCCTGGCGCTCAGGCTCACCGGCAACCGTCTCGGGCAGGTCGCGGCTCCCGCGTCCGCCGGCCTCGTCGCCGGAGTCGCGGGCACGGGCGCGCCGTTCATCATGCTCGGCGTGCTGCTGCTGGGAGCGGCGGGCCTCGGAGTGCGCGGTACTCCACGCCATCCCGCCCCGGCGCCCCCCGCGCCCCCGGCATCCGCCCCGGCGAAGGCCCGCGAGGAAGCGCCCGTGCCCGCCGAAGAGTGCCGCGACCGTCGCTGAAGCCGAACAGAAGCTGAACGACAGGCTCTACGACTCCTGTCCGGACACCGCCCCCCGCATCTGCCGTACCGCCTCCGCCGTGTATCGGCTCACGTGTCACCTGTGACGCCGCAGTCATTCCCTGACCCCGAGTAGTCGGCTAACTTCAGGCGTCGCAGGCGCTCAACCTCACCTTCCGGGCGGAATCCTCATGACTCGCGCCATCTCTCTGCACAGTGTCAGCAAGGTGTACGGACGGGCCACACGCGCCGTCGACCGGTTCTCCCTGGACATCGACCCCGGTGAATTCGTGGTGCTGCTCGGCCCTTCGGGCTGTGGCAAGTCCACCGTGCTGCGCATGATCGCCGGTCTGGAGGACATCACCGAGGGGGAGTTGCTGCTCGACGGCGAGCACTCCAACTTCATGCCGCCCCGCGAGCGCGCGATGGCGATGGTTTTCCAGAACTTCGCGCTCTACCCGAGCATGACCAACCGCGACAACATCGGCTTCCCCCTCCGCCTGGAGAATCCCCGGCAGGACAGCTCGGAACGTATCGAGGCCACCGCCCGGATGCTCGGCATCGAGAACGTCCTCGACCGCTACCCCAGTCAGCTCTCCGGCGGTGAACGCCAGCGTGTCGCGATGGGCCGCGCCATCTCGCGGCGTCCGTCGGCCTTCCTCATGGACGAGCCGCTGTCCAACCTCGACGCCAAACTGCGCAACCATCTGCGGGCCGAGATAGCCCGGTTGACCGCCGACCTTGGTGTCACGACTGTCTATGTGACACATGACCAGGCCGAGGCGATGTCGCTCGGCGACCGGGTCGCCGTGATGCGCGGCGGCGTGCTCCAGCAGGTCAGTTCGCCCCGCGAGGTGTACGCGCTGCCGCGGAACGTCTTCGTCGCCGCCTTCATCGGCACCCCGCGTATCAATCTGCTCCAGGCGGTCGTCTACGCGCCCCTCCAGGGCCGGATGTCGATCGACCTCGGCCGGCAGCGTCTGCCGCTGCCCGAACCGCTCAGCCCCGACCACCAGTTGCTCCGGATCCAGCAGGGTCGGCAGATCATCGTCGGGCTGCGGTCCGAGGCGGCGCGCATCGCGCCCGCGAGTCAGGCGCGCCCCGGCGAGGTGGCGCTGAGCGGCATCGTCGAGCACATGGAGTACCAGGGGCACGAGGCGCTCGTGCATCTCAACACCGGTTCGCGGCCCGCGGTGGTGCCCGACCCCGAATCGCCCCGGCCGAGGACGGCCCCGCGCCGCCGCCGCGGCGGACCGGGGGTGCTGGAGCGGCTGAGGGAACGGGCCGCCGCGCATGTGCCCGGCCATGTGTCGGGGCCCGTCGTGGTGCTGGACGAACCGGAGCCGGGAGCCCCGGCCACGTACCCCCCGGACCGCCCCGCGATCACGGCGAGCGATCTCGTCGTGCGGACCGGGCCGGACATGCGCCTGCGCACGGGCGCGCAGGTGCCGCTCCTGGTCGACCTGGCGCACCTCTACGTCTTCGACCACTACGGGCGGCGGATCTGCCCCGCGCCCATGGACATGCCCGGCCTGGACATGTGACGACGCCGGGCCGCGGCCCGGCGACGAGACGTCGCCGTCGGATGTGACGTTCGGGACTCCCGGGTCCCTGGCGCCGGAAAACTAACACCGCTAGTTTGGGGTCGCGGCGACGCCGGACCGCGGCCGCACACGGCAGTCCCCCGGGAGGAACACCGATGAAGGCACAGAGCAGCATGTACATCGGCGGCGAGTGGCGCCCCGCCGCCGGCCCCGGGACCATCGCCGTCGTCAACCCGGCGACCGAGCAGGTCATCGCCGAGGTCCCGGCCGGCACCGCCGAGGACATCGACACCGCCGTACGTGCCGCGCGGGCCGCTTTCCCCGGCTGGGCGGCCACCCCGCCCGCCGAACGCGCGGCGCGCCTCGCGGCCCTGCGGGACGCGATGGCCGCCCGCAAGGACGAGACAGCCGAGACCGTCACCGCCGAACTGGGCTCGCCGGTGCGGCTGTCGAAGGCGGTGCACGCCTCCGCGCCGGTGGCCGTCGCCGGCTCGTACGCCGAACTCGCCGCCTCCCACGCCTTCGAGGAGCGGATCGGCAACTCGACGGTGCTGATGGAGCCGGTGGGTGTCGTCGGCGCGATCACCCCCTGGAACTACCCGCTGCACCAGATCGTCGCCAAGGTCGCCCCGGCGCTCGCCGCCGGCTGCACGATCGTGGTCAAGCCCGCCGAGGACACCCCGCTGACCGCGCAGCTCTTCGCCGAGGCCGTCCACGAGGCGGGGCTGCCCCCGGGCGTCGTCAACGTGGTCACGGGCATCGGCGCCGTCGCCGGGCAGGCGCTCGCCGCGCACGAGGACGTCGACCTGGTCTCCTTCACCGGCTCCACCGCCGTCGGCCGCCGGATCGGCGCCACCGCCGGAGCGGCCGTCAAGCGGGTCGCGCTGGAGCTGGGCGGCAAGTCCGCGAACGTCATCCTGCCGAGCGCCGATCACGCCAGGGCCGTCAAGGCCGGGGTCGCCAACGTGATGACCAACTCCGGCCAGACGTGCAGCGCGTGGACCCGCATGCTCGTCCACGCCGACCGCTACGACGAAGCCGTTGAGGCCGTCGCGGCGGCCGTCGCGCCGTACCGTCCGGGCGACCCGCGGGACGAACTGTGCCGCTTGGGCCCCGTCGTCAACGCGGCCCAGCACGCCCGGGTGCGCGGCTACATTGCCAAGGGCGTCGCCGAAGGCGCCCGGCTGGTCGCGGGCGGAGCCGAACCACCGCACCACACCGGCTACTTCGTCGCCCCGACCGTCTTCGCCGACGTCACCCCGGAGATGACGATCGCCCAGGAGGAGATCTTCGGCCCCGTGCTGTCCATCCTCAGGTACGAGGACGAGGACGACGCCCTGCGGATCGCCAACGGCACCGTCTACGGCCTCGCCGGGGCGGTATGGGCGGGCGAGGAGAGTGAGGCCGTCGCCTTCGCCCGGCGGATGGACACCGGCCAGGTCGACATCAACGGCGGCAGGTTCAACCCCCTCGCGCCCTTCGGGGGTTACAAGCAGTCGGGTGTCGGCCGGGAACTCGGCCGACACGGGCTCGCCGAGTACCTCCAGACCAAGTCCCTCCAGTTCTGAGCCGGGAGAGAAACCGATCGTGGTCCGCGCCGCCGTCCTGCCCGCCGTCGGAGCTCCGCTGGAGCTCACCGACATCGAACTACCCGAGCCCGGCCCCGGCCGGGTGAGGATCCGCCTGGCCGCCGCCGGGGTCTGCCACTCCGACCTGTCCCTCAGCGACGGCACCATGCGGGTGCCGGTCCCCGCCGTCCTCGGCCACGAGGGCGCGGGCACCGTCCTGTCCGTCGGCGAGGGCGTCACCCATGTCGCGCCGGGCGACGGCGTGGTCCTCAACTGGGCGCCGTCCTGCGGAGAGTGCCACCACTGCGGGCTCGGCGAAGTCTGGCTCTGCGCCTCGGCGTTGACCGGCGCGGGCGCGATCCACGCCCGTACGGCCGACGGGAGGGAACTCCATCCCGGCCTGAACGTCGCCACGTTCGCCGAGGAGACGGTCGTCGCCGCCAACTGCGTCCTGCCCGTCCCCGACGGCATCCCGCTCACCGACGCGGCGCTGCTCGGCTGCGCCGTCCTCACCGGATACGGCGCCGTGCACCACTCGGCCAAGGTGCGCGCGGGCGAGAGCGTCGTGGTCTTCGGTGTGGGCGGGGTCGGTCTGGCGGTGCTCCAGTCCGCCCGGATCGCCGGGGCCTCGACCATCGTCGCGGTCGATGTCTCCCCGGAGAAGGAGGAGTTGGCGCGGGCGGCCGGGGCCACGGACTATCTCGTCTCGTCCGCCACCACGGCCAAGGACGTCCGCGGGCTCACCGAGGGCCAGGGCGCGGACGTCGCCGTCGAGTGCGTGGGCCGCGCCGTCACCATCCGCACGGCCTGGGAGTCCACCCGCCGGGGCGGCCGGACCACGGTCGTCGGCATCGGCGGCAAGGACCAGCAGGTGACCTTCAACGCGCTGGAGTTGTTCCACTGGGGCCGCACGCTGTCCGGGTGCGTGTACGGCAACTGCGACCCGGTCCGCGATCTCCCGGCCATCGCCGAACACGTCCGGGCCGGCCGCCTGGACCTGGGCTCGCTGGTGACCGGGCGGATCGGGCTGGACGGGATCCCGGGGGCGTTCGAGAACATGCTCGCCGGGCGCGGCGGCCGGGCCCTCATCGTCTTCTGAGCGCCCCAAGTCTCAGGTTTCCCGCGGCAGTCGGCTCCGGCGCGGACGGGAGCGCGCCACCGCCACGCCCGCCAGGCAGAGCACACCGCCGGCGAGTGTGAGCGGCCCGGGTATCTCGTCCAGCAGCAGCCATGCCATCAGGACGACGATCGCCGGTACCGCGTACGTGGTGGCGCCCATCCGCGACGCGGTCGTACGGGCCAGGGCGTAGGCCCAGGTCGTGAAGGCCAGCGCGGTCGGGAAGACGCCCAGATAGACCATGTTGAGCGTCGCGGAGAGCGGCGCGTGCGCGGCGTCCTGTACGAGCTGCCACCCGAAGGGCAGACAGCCGACCGCCCCGATCAGCGCGCCGTACGTCGTGACCTGCAACGGCGTCGCGTACGCCAGCGTGGGCTTCTGCGCGACGACCCCGCCCGCGTACGCCACCGCCGCCAGCAGGCAGAGGAGCACACCGAGTACGGAGGTGCTGCCGCCGCCGGCCATCGACAGACCGACGACCACGGCGCCGGCGAACGACACCGCCATGCCGGTGAGCAGCCGGGGCGCCAGGTTCTCGCCGAGGAGGCGGAAGGCGAGCAGCGCCATGAGCAGCGGCGCGATGTTCACGACGAGCGACGCGGTGCCCGCGTCGACGAGCTGTTCGCCCCAGTTGAGGACGACCGAGTAGCCGCCGAACCAGAGCAGTCCGGACACCGCGATGCCGGGCCAGGCGGCCCGTGGCGGCAGTCCTTCACGGCGTATCAGCAGGATCGCGACCAGCACGAGTGATCCAGTCAGCAGCCGCCCGAGCGCCAGCGCGCCGGGTGCGTACGCCTCGCCCGCGCTGCGGATGGAGACGAACGCCGACGCCCACAGGACGACGGTGACCCCGGCGGCGGCCAGGGCCAGCGGCTGCGCGCGGCCGGTGGCCGCGGTGGGCACACCGGGGGCGGCCGTCGACGCGGCCAGGCGCGCCGGGGCACGCGGAGGTGAGAATTTCGCCATGCGGGTGATGCTAAGCCCTTAACAGTTCGGCTGTCACCGAAGTATTGACGCCTCGATCCCGAGAAGTTCGGCGAAGACGCGCTCACCGGTCGGTGTCACCCGCACCGCCCGCTCCGTACCGATGCGTACGCACCACCTCGATTCCAGGGCGAGCCGGCACAGACCCGCCCCCGCCACCCCGGCCAGATGGCGCCGGCGCTCCGTCCAGTCCAGACACGAGCTGACCACCGGGCGCCGCCCCGCGCCCTCCAGCGCGATTCCCCGCTCGCGGAACCACGCCCTGCCCTCCTCGGTGAGAGCGAACCCCGCGTCCATGAGCAGCAGCCCGCGCCGTGCCATGGCATCGGTGAGTGCCACCCCGAGCCGGCCGGCGAAATGGTCGTAGCAGGTACGTCCCCGTGCCATGGCGCCGCTCGCCCTCGACGCGCGCACGATGTGCGGGCTGTCGCGGCCCGGCATGACGTGCGCGGCCAGCGACTCGACCAGTTCGGCGGTGGTCGCGTCGGCCAGCGTCACGTACCGGTGGCGGCCCTGGCGCTCCTCGGTGACCAGCCGGGCCGCGATCAGCTTCCCGATGTGCTCGCTGGCGGTGGACGCGGCGACCCCCGCCTCCCGCGCGAGCTCCCCGGCCGTCCAGGCACGCCCGTCCAGCAGGGACAGGCAGAACACGGCCCGTGTCTCGTCGGCGAGCAGGGCGGCGAAGCCCGCGAGGAGCGAGCCGGGGGAGGCCGACGGGGCGGGCAGCCCGAGGGAGTCGCCGGAGGTGGCGGTCGGCGCGCGGGGGGTGGTGTTCTGCGGCATACCTCCAGGGTGCCTCAGATACGCTTCGGTGTGGCCCGAACTGTCTCGTACTGAGCGGCCAGCCCGTCGATCAGCGCCCTGAGCCCCGTCTCGAAGGCCCCTTCGTCCACCCGCTGCTGCCGCTCGGCCAGCAGATGGGCCTGGCCGAGGTGCGGATAGTCGGCGGGGTCGTACGCCGTCTCGTCGTCCACGAAGCCCCGCGCGAACGAGCCGAGCGCCGATCCCGTGATGAAGTACCGCATCAGCGCCCCGATATGGGTGGCCTGGACCGGTGGCCACCCCGCCCGGACCATCGCGCCGAAGACCGTGTCGGCCACCCGCAGTCCCGCCGGGCGGCGGCCCGGACCCTGGGCGAGTACGGGCACGATGTGCGGATGCGCGGTGAGCGCGGCGCGGTAGGAGACGGCGTAGTCGTGCAAGGCGGTGCGCCAGTCCCGTACGTCGTCCGCGTCGAACATCGACAGGTCGACCTGCGCGCTGACCGAGTCCGCGACGGCGTCCAGGATCTCGTCCTTGTTGCGGAAGTGGTTGTAGAGGGACGGCCCGCTGACCCCCAGCTCGGCGGCCAGCCGGCGGGTGGAGACGGCCCCGAGCCCCTCGGAGTCCACGAGCGCGCTCGCGGTCGCGACGATGCGGTCTCTGCTGAGCAGCGGCTTGCGGGGTCGGGCCATGGCGCACATCGTATGGCTGTGGTCCGGTCCGGGGTGTGAGAGCGGTTCTGACACAGACCTAAGCGCTTGCTCACCCTCGGGGTAGGGTGTGCGTTCTGCTGACCGGAAGGGGCGAGAGCGATGCGTACGGCGGAACGGACGGCCGACGGCGAGGGCATGCCGTGGGGTGAGGTCACCCCCGAGGCGGCCAGAAGGCTGCTCGTCGCCGCCGTGGAGGCATTCGCCGAACGCGGTTACCACGCCACCACCACCCGCGACATCGCGAGCCGCGCCGGCATGAGCCCGGCCGCCCTCTACATCCACTACAAGACCAAGGAAGAACTGCTCCACCGGATCAGCCGGATCGGCCACGACAAGGCCCTGGAGATCCTGACCGCCGCCGCCGGCCGGGAGGGCACCGCGGCCGAACGGCTCACCGACGCGGTCCGCTCGTTCGTCGGCTGGCACGCGGCCCGCCACACCACGGCGCGCGTCGTCCAGTACGAACTCGACGCGCTCGCCGACGAGCACCGCGCCGAGATCGTCGAACTGCGCAGACGCAGCGACGGGGCCGTGCGCCGGATCCTCCAGGACGGCGTACGGGACGGGGAGTTCGACGTCCCCGACGTGCCGGGCACCACCCTGGCGGTGCTGTCCCTCTGCATCGACGTGGCGCGCTGGTTCAACGCGCGGGGCCGCCGGACGCCCGACGAGGTCGGCGCGCTCTACGCCGACCTCGTGCTCCGCATGGTGGTGGCGCGCGAGGGTCCGCCGCCGTCCGCCGGGACCGAAGGTCAGAAGTAGTAGCGGGAGACCGACTCCGCCACACACACCGGCTTCTCGGCGCCCTCGCGCTCCACCGTGACGAGGGAGGTGACCTGCACACCGCCGCCCGCCTCGGCGACCTCCTTCAGTACGGCCGTCGCGCGCACCCGGGAGCCCGCGGGCAGGGGAGAGGGGAAACGCACTTTGTTGGCGCCGTAGTTGATGCCCATCGTCACGCTCTCGACGGCCAGGATCTGCGGGAAGAGGACCGGCAGGAGCGACAGCGTCAGATAGCCGTGCGCGATGGTCGAGCCGAACGGTCCCTTCGCCGCCTGCTCCGGGTCCACATGGATCCACTGGTGGTCGCCGGTCGCCGCGGCGAAGAGATCGATCCGCTCCTGGTCGACCTCCAGCCAGTCGCTGTGTCCCAACTGCTCGCCGACAGCGGCGCGCAGTTCCGCTGCGGAAGTGAAGATCCTCGGCTCAGCCATGTCTGTCGATCCCTGCCTCTCGGGCGCCGTCCGAAACGCCGTCTCAAGTCCCGTTCGCGCGGTGTCCAAGCGCTTGCTCAGCATGGTTGGGGCTTCCGGTCCTGTCAACGCGTGACACGGCGCCCCCGTAGGCTCGGTCGGGTGCCGCAGATTCCGGAGAAGATCCAAGAACTCACCGTCGGGCAGCTGTCAGCGCGCAGCGGCGCGGCGACCTCGGCCCTGCACTTCTACGAGGCGAAGGGGCTGATCAGCAGCCGCAGGACCAGTGGCAACCAGCGCCGCTACAGCAGGGACATGCTCCGCCGTGTCGCCTTCGTGCGCGCGGCCCAGCGCGTGGGCATCCCGCTCGCCACCATCAGGGACGCTCTCGCGGAGCTTCCCGAGGGGCGTACACCGAACCACGAAGACTGGGCACGGCTCTCGCAGGCGTGGCGCTCGGAACTCGACGAGCGCATCAAACAGCTCGGCCGGCTGCGCGACCATCTGACCGACTGCATCGGCTGCGGCTGTCTCTCGCTGGAGACATGCGTCCTGTCCAACCCGGACGACCGGTTCGGTGACCGGATGTCCGGTTCCCGGCTCCTGTCGGAGCGCAAGCGCGCGCCCAAGTAGCCGTCGCGTCACTCCCGCGCACGTCCCGGTCCCGGGTCCGTACGTCCTGACGGATCGGCGCGCCCTGACCGATCCGCATGCAGTCCGCCGTGGCACGTGTGCCGTCCCCCGCAGGACGTATGACGTATGACGTCCACCGTCCCCGGCCTGTCCCGCCGCCGCGGCGGGTCAGGCCACCGAGGCCGGCTCCCATTGCCGTACGCGCTTCGCCCGCTGAATGGCCTCGGACGTGAGAACGGGCCGCGGCACGACAATGCCACAGCCCTTGCACACCGGTCCCGACCAGGGAGCCTGCGACAGATCCGGCCGCCAGACGATCCCCTTCTCCGCGCACACCGGGCACGCGCCGCCCGGTCCCGACTCCAGTCCGGCGATCAGCCGGCGGAGCACCTCGGCCAGGGGCTCCGTCGGGTGCACGGCCGGGTCGTCGCACCGCGCCACCCCGTTGCCGCCCCAGGTCCTGCGGTGCCAGTCGTCGAACGTGCCCGGTCTTCTCAGCCCGTCGTGCTTCTCACGCTTACGGCGCTGGGCGAACTGTGTCTCGTAGGCCAGCCAGACGGCCCGCGCCTCTTCCAGTTCGTCGAGCGCGGCCATCAGCCGCGCCGGATCGGGAGCTCTGTCCTCCGGCTCGATGTCATGCCGTTCGCAGAGGTGGTCCCAGGTGGCTCGATGCCCATAAGGGGCAAATCGTTCAAGGCACTTACGCAGTGAATACCGGCGTAGTGCCAGATCACTTCGCGGATCACGCACCTGTCTCGCGAGACTCCGGAATCCGGCCATCGCCTGCCACCTCCGTCGGTTGCTGCATCGGCGTCATCCAATAGACGTACGCGTGCCCGATCCGGCTCCATCGAAAATCCGATGGCAGCCATCACGCGTGTTTTCACCCTGAGGACTGCCGCCGGAAGGTGGTCCGATTGACGGTGGCGGCCCCTCGTTCGGACCGGCCGGGCCGCTCAGCGGTACTGGGGTACCGGGCCCGTGTCGCCCGGAACGCGGACTTCTCCGCCGTCACCAGCGGGGCGATGCCCGTAGGCACCGGGTCGAGCGACTCCGGGTCGTGGACGTGGAGTTGGAGGACCCCGCGCGGCTCCCCGGCGTTGGCGGCCCCGGCCCACACGCGGTCGACGCCTTCGGCGCCCAGGAGCTCGAAGGGGGTGGGTCGTGCCCCGGCCCTCGGAGAGGTTGGTGCCCTCGAAGAGGCAGGTGCCCGATCAGACCAACGCGGTCTCGGGTGACACGTTCCGTACGTACCCTTCCCAGCGACATACCGACTGGTTAGTCTGTCTCGGTCGAGCGGTGGGTACCGCGGTGAATCCGAGAGGCAGGTCCGATGAGTACGGTGCGGGGCGCGCGAGTGGTGGTCACAGGAGCCGGCGGCGGTATCGGTGCCGCGCTCGCCGGCAGATTCGCCGCCGGGGGCGCCCGCGTCGTCGTCAACGATCTCGATGCCGTCAAGGCGCACGCCGTCGCCGAGAGCGTCGGCGGCATCGCCGTTCCGGGCGAGGCCTCCGCCGTGGTCGAGCAGGCGCGCGACGCGCTCGGCGGTGCCGTCGACATCTACTGCGCCAACGCGGGTTACGGCACGGCCGGTGACCCGTTCGCCGACGAGGAGATCTGGGCGTCGGCCTGGGACGTCAACGTCATGGCACACGTACGCGCCTCCCGGATCCTGCTGCCCGACTGGCTGGAGCGCGGCGACGGCCGGTTCATCTCCACCGTCTCCGCCGCCGGACTGCTCACGATGATCGGCGCGGCGCCGTACAGCGTCACCAAGCACGGCGCCCTCGCCTACGCGGAATGGCTCTCGCTGACCTACCGCCACCGGGGGCTCAAGGTCCACGCGATCTGCCCGCAGGGCGTCCGTACCGACATGCTGACCGCCGCAGGATCGGCGGGCGAACTCGTCCTGGCCCCGACGGCGATCGAGCCCGAGGACGTCGCCGACGCGCTGTTCGACGCCATGGACGAGGACCGGTTCCTGGTGCTGCCGCACGCCGAGGTGGCCGAGTACTTCCGGGCCCGCTCCGGCGACCCCGACCGCTGGCTGGCCGGCATGAACCAGATACAGCAGAAATGGGAAGGAACCGGGCTGTGAGGGAGGTCCTGAGCGAACTGCCCGACGCCACGAGTGGGAAGATCCTCGGGCGGCTGCCGCGTTCACGCCACGAGAGGGCGGCGGACACCACGGCGGCGGACACCGCTCAGGACTGAGAAAGGCAGGTGGCGACAGTGGCCAGAAAGACGGACGGGAACGGCGTTCCCGTACCCCAGCGGCTGCTGGCCGCCGCCACCCGGCTCTTCGCCGAGCAGGGTTACGGCAGCACCTCGGTCCAGGAGATCGTGGAGGCGGCGGGCGTCACCAAGGGCGCGCTGTACCACTACTTCGGCTCCAAGGAGGATCTCCTCCAGGAGGTGTACGCGCGGGTGCTCCGCCTCCAGCAGGAGCGGCTGGACGCCTTCGCCGACGCCGACGAGCCCGTGGAGCGGCGGCTGCGCGCGGCGGCGGCGGACGTGGTCGTGACCACCATCGACAACCTGGACGACGCCGCGATCTTCTTCCGCTCGATGCACCATCTGAGCCCGGAGAAGAACAAGCAGGTACGGGCCGAGCGGCGGCGCTACCACGAGCGGTTCCGCGCGCTGGTCGAAGAGGGCCAGCGCAGCGGAGTGTTCACCTCCGCCACACCGGCCGACCTGGTGGTGGACTACCACTTCGGGTCGGTCCACCATCTCTCCACCTGGTACCGGCCGGACGGGCCGCTCACCCCGCAGCAGGTCGCCGACCACCTCGCCGACCTGCTGCTGCGCGCACTGCGCCCGTAGGTGTCCCGGGCCGGTTTCTACACGTACTTCTTCAACTCCCGGCGCGCCAGCGACCTTTGGTGCACCTCGTCGGGCCCGTCCGCCAGTCGCAGCGTCCGCGCCGCTGCCCACAGCTCCGCCAGCGGGTAGTCCTGGCTCACCCCGCCCGCGCCGTGCAGCTGCACCGCGCTGTCGATGATGTCGACCACCGCGCGCGGCGTCGCGATCTTGATCGCCTGAATCTCCGTGTGCGCGCCCCTGTTGCCGACCGTGTCCATCAGCCAGGCCGTCTTGAGCACCAGCAGCCGCAACTGCTCGACCGTCACCCGTGCGTCGGCGATCCAGTTCTGGACCACACCCTGTTGAGCGATGGGCTTGCCGAAGGCCGTACGGGACACGGCCCGCCGGCACATGAGTTCGATGGCGCGCTCGGCCATGCCGATCAGCCGCATGCAGTGGTGGATCCGGCCGGGGCCGAGCCGGGCCTGGGCGATGGCGAAGCCGCCGCCCTCCTCGCCGATCAGACTGGCCGCCGGGACACGGACGTCTGTGAACACGACCTCCGCGTGGCCGCCGTGGGAGTGGTCCTCGTAGCCGTACACGCTCATCGCGCGCTCGACGGTGAGGCCGGGGGTGTCGCGCGGGACGAGGACCATCGACTGCTGGCGGCGGGTGTCGGCGCCGTCCGGGTCGGTCTTGCCCATCACGATGAAGATCCGGCAGTCCGGGTTCATCGCCCCGGAGATGTACCACTTGCGGCCGTTGATCACGTAGTCGTCGCCGTCGCGCTCGATCCTGGTCCGGATGTTCGTCGCGTCGGACGACGCGACCTGCGGCTCGGTCATCGCGAACGCCGAGCGGATCTCACCGTCGAGCAGCGGCTCCAGCCAGCGCTTCTTCTGCTCGTCGCTGCCGAACTGGGCGAGTACCTCCATGTTCCCGGTGTCGGGCGCCGCGCAGTTGAGCGCCGTCGGGGCCAACTGCGGGCTGCGGCCGGTGATTTCGGCGAGTGGCGCGTACTGGAGGTTGGTCAGCCCGGCGCCGTGCTCCGCGTCCGGGAGGAACAGATTCCACAGACCCTGCCTGCGGGCCTCGGCCTTCAGCTCCGGCACGATCGCCGGGGTGTCCCAGGGGTCGGCGAGCCGGGCCCGCTGTTCGTGGGCGATCGCCTCGGCGGGGTGGATGTGCTCGTCCATGAACGCCAGCAGCCTGGCGCGGAGTTCCTCGGTGCGGGCGTCGAATGCGAAGTCCATGGACGGATCAGCCTTCCTGAAGGGTGGTGAGGCCGTGCTCGATGAAGACGGGGACGAGATCCCCGATGCGTTCGAAACCGCCGCCGACCGTCCGGCCCAGCGTGTAGCGGTAGTGGATGCCTTCGAGGATCACGGCGAGCTTGAACCAGGCGAAGGCCGTGTACCAGGCGATCGCGGAGGTGTCGCGGCCGGAACCGGCGGCGTAGCGCGCGATGAGTTCGGCCGGGGCGGGGTGGCCGGCCGCGCCGGCGGTCGTACTGATCGGGGAGCCGGTGATCTCCAGCGGCGCGCTGTACATCACCAGCAGACCGAGGTCGGTCAGCGGATCGCCGAGGGTGGACATCTCCCAGTCCAGCACGGCCTTGATCCGGTCGTCGTCACCGAGCAGTACGTTGTCGAGCCGGTAGTCCCCGTGGACGACGGTGGGCGCGGCGGAGTCGGGCATCGAGCGGCCCAGCGCGGCGTGCAACTCGTCGATGCCGGGCAGGTCCCGGTTGCGTGAGGCGTCCAACTGCTTGGCCCAGCGGCGCAGTTGGCGGTCGAGGAAGCCCTCGGGCCGGCCGAAGCCGGCGAGCCCCACAGCGTCGGGGTCGACCGCGTGCAGCTCGACGAGCGTGTCGACGAGACCCAGGAGCGCGGTGCGGGTGCGCTCGGGGCCGAGCGGGGCGAGCTGTTCGGCCGTACGGTACGGGGTCCCCGCCACGTACTCCATCACGTAGAAGGGCGCCCCGAGCACCTCCGGGTCCTCGCACAGCAACAGCGGCTCGGGCACCGGCACGGCCGTCGGGTGCAGCGCGCTGATCACCCGGAACTCGCGCTTCATGTCGTGCGCCGTGGCGAGGACATGGCCGAGCGGCGGCCTGCGGACCACCCACTCCTGGGCGCCGTCGGTGACCAGATACGTCAGATTCGACCGCCCGCCCTCGATCAGCCGGGCGCTCAGCGGTCCGCCCACCAGCCCCGGGTGCTCGCGGTCGAGACGGCCGCGCAGCTTCTCCGGGTCGAGTCCTGGCGGGGGACTGGCGCTCATCGGTCGTACCTCCATGGCGGGCTGGGGCGGTCGAATGCCTTCGCCGTTCATGATGCCGACCAGTCGGTATGCCGTCCAGTGCGCGGCGGGAACCGTCCGCGTCTGTGACGGGATCGACGTGCCGGGCCCGTGGGGCGGACCCGGCGGGTGCGCGTCGGGTCAGTGGTCGTCCCAGTGCCCCTCGTGCGCGGCGTGCCGGTGGCCGTCGTGGACGTAGTCCTTGTGGTCGCCGTGCGCGACGGCGGGATGGCCGCAGCCCCCGCCGTGCTGGTGGGGGTGGCCCTCGTGGACGACATGGGCGGCGGGCTCGCACTCGTCCCAGTGCTCCGCGTGCCGCCGGTGCAGATGCCCGTCGTGCGCGTAGTCGACATGGCCGCCGTGCCGCACCTCGGTGTGTCCGCAGGTCGGTCCGTGGGAGTGCTCGTGCATGGAGTGTTCCTGGTGAAGAGCCGTCACAATGTGCCTCTTTGTTATATTTCGCGGTGATTTGACCAGCCGGATGGGACGCTACCAGCCCCGTCCGTCATGGCCGGTAGGTCCGGTTCGCGTCCCGAAAATCGAATGACCGGACGGGTCACGCCCTGCTGAACTGATCGGTATGAGCGCCGAAGCCGCCCCACCGCCCCAGCCCTACCGCTGGTCGCTCTCCGCGTTCGGAGGCGGCCGGCCCGACCAACTCGGCACGCTCTGCCCGCCGCAGGACCAGAGCCCGCCCGGCGACCTGGTCCTCGCCGGGCTGACCGCCGTCACCGCCAAGGTCCTCGCCCGCTCCGACGGAGCCGATCTCTGCTTCCTCGGCCGGTCGCTCGACTCGATGTACGACCTGCTGACCGGCGCGCTGGAACACTCGCCGTGGGACGGGAAGCTTCTGCGGCTGCCGGTCTCCTGCATGGACGACGACGGCTGGAGCCCCGCCGCCGGGCGCCGCTTCCGCGAGCATCTCGCCTCCGTGGGCCTGGAGCCGTACGCGCTGGCCCGCCGTAGCCGCCCCATCGCCCTGGTCGACGTCGTCGCGCAGGGACGCAGTTACGGCACGCTCCACCGCCATCTCGCCGACTGGGTCGTGGAGAGCCGGGAGCCGTGGACCGTCATCCGGCGCAAGCTCCGCTACGTCGCGGTGACCCGTCGCGTCCGCTCCAGCCCGAACACCTGGCGCTGGCAGCAGGACCCCGACAACGCCTGGGTGCGGACCCTGCCCGCGCACCATGTGACCGATGTGTCCCTCGACCGCCGTGTGTGGACGCATCTGGCCGACGATCAGCCGAAGGTCAACGAGTCGTTCCCGCACTGGAACTGGTTCGACGAGCCGTCGACGTTGACGCCCCGCCACCACCGCGTCGCCCGCGCGCTCGCCGAGGCCCGGTACTTCACGGAGGCGGGCCGAAGCACCCGCGTACGCGAGGAGCTGATCCGGCTGATGGCCCGTGAGCCGGGCTTCGCGGGACGGGAACCGCGCCGGATCGCACTGGCGCTGCGTACGAGGGCGACCTCCCGCACCGGCTCGGGCGCCCGCCCCCGCTCCGGTACGCGGGCGCGCTACCGCACGGGCAACCGCTGAGTGCCGTCCCCTCAGAGGACGGTCACGCCGAACGCCGCCAGGCAGATCACGCACACCACCGCCGCGACCCCCGCGCCCGTAGGCAGCGCGCGCGGCTCCGGCGTGTCGAGGGCCGTCATCCGCCGGTGCGCCACCCAGAGGAACGCCAGCCAGACGAGCGCGCTCGCCACCGCCGCCGCGACCCCCGCGGCCGTCACCTCGTCCCGCAGGACCTGCCGGCCCGCGAGCACCGCCACGACCGTGTACGTCAGGGTCGTACGCCGCCAGGCCAGCCGGGTCCGCTCGGGCTGGAGGCCCGGGTCCCGGGTCGCCCCGGCCGCCGGGCTCCCCATCAGCGGGTCCCGCCCGCCAGCACCACGACCAGCATGATCACGGCGACGGCGGCGACCGACAGGCCCAGCAGCGTCGGAAACGCCGTCACCGGCAGATCCTCGCCCCGGCGCATCGCGCGCTCGCTGCGCACCCACTGGCTGATGGACCGCAGCGCGCTGAGCGCCCCGATGGCGAAGAGCACCACCGCCAGCCCCACCCGCACACCCCAGCGCAGGTCCGGCAGGAACTGGTCGACGGCGAATCCGCCGCCCACCAGGGCGAGTGAGGTACGGATCCAGGCAAGGAAGGTGCGTTCGTTGGCGAGCGAGAAGCGGTAGTCGGGGGTCTTACCCTCGTCCCTGATCCGCCGCGGCGCGAACCACAGCCGCAAGCTCCGCACGAGTTCGTTCACCCGTCGCACTCTAGGGCGTGTTTCAGAAGTCCCGTCCGGCTCGCGGCGCCTCGCACGCGCGCTCCCCGCGTTTGTCGGGTCGCCCGAGTACGCCCGGTCCCTCCACCACGCCGATCCTCCGCCTTGCGATCGCACGCACCAACGAGTCGTCAGCCGCTCCGCGCCGGGCGTGAGCCCCGCCCCGCGGGGGGACGACGCTACTTCTGAAACACGCCCCGGAACCCGGCCCCTCTCAGCCGTTCGTACGCCGCCACACCGTCCGGCGTCCACAGCCACCCGCCGTCGCCGCCACGCTCCGCCAGCCGTCGGCCCAGCTCCTCCTCGGTGAGGAACGTGTGCCAGTCGATCTCCTCCGCCTGCGGGGATACCGGCAGCACGCACCGGACGTCGTAGACGCGCGACCACCAGCTCATGGGCCCGTCCCCGGCCTCGTACAGGAACGAGAACAGCGGCCGGGGCCGCGGCAGGCCCCTGACCCCCAGCTCCTCCTCCGCCTCGCGCAGAGCCGCGTCGTCGTACGTCTCGCCCGCGCCGACCACGCCGCCCACGAACATGTCGTGGTGGGAGGGGAAGACGAGCTTGGTCGCGGTTCTGCGGTGGACGAAGACACGGTCGTCCGCGTCGCGCGCGAGGATGAAGACGCAGCGGTGCCGCAGTCCTCGCGCGTACGCCTCGCCGCGCGGGGCCTGCCCGACGACGTGGTCGTTCTCGTCCACGATGTCGATGATCTCGTCAGCGGGGCTCATGCGGGACAGCCTGGCACGCACGGCCGGTTGACTCGTTACCGGCCCGTACGGAAGATCGGACCACCTCAGTCGCCCCGAGAAGGTGGGAACCCATGGCGTACGACGCTGACGTGATCGTGATCGGCGCGGGACTGGCCGGGCTGGTCGCCACCGCCGAACTCGTCGACGCCGGGCGCTCGGTCATCCTCCTCGACCAGGAGCCCGAGCGATCCATCGGCGGACAGGCGCACTGGTCCTTCGGCGGAATGTTCCTCGTGGACTCTCCCGAACAGCGGCGGCTGCGCGTCAAGGACAGCAGGGACCTGGCGCTCCAGGACTGGCTCGGCACGGCCGGCTTCGACCGCGACGAGGACCACTGGCCGCGCAAGTGGGCCGAGGCGTACGTGGACTTCGCCGCGGGGGAGAAGCGGTCCTGGCTGCGTGAGCGGGGCATACGCTTCTTCCCGGTCGTCGGGTGGGCCGAACGCGGCGGCTACGGCGCTCGCGGGCACGGCAACTCCGTGCCGCGCTTCCACATCACCTGGGGGACCGGTCCCGGCGTCGTCGAGCCCTTCGAACGCCGGGTGCGCGAGGGCGTCGCCAAGGGACTGGTGACATTCCGATTCCGGCACCGGGTCACCGGGCTCGGCGCGAGCGCCGGCGCCGTCGACACCGTGACCGGTGAGGTGCTGGAGCCGAGCGACGCCGAACGCGGTACGGCCAGCAGCCGCGTCACGGCGGGCACGTTCGAGCTCAAGGGCCAGGCCGTGATCGTGACGTCCGGCGGCATCGGCGGCAACCACGATCTCGTACGCGCCCAGTGGCCCGAACGCCTCGGCACCCCGCCCGGAAAGATGCTCTCCGGCGTGCCCGCACATGTCGACGGTCTGATGCTCGGCATCACCGAGCGGGCCGGCGCCCACCACATCAACCGCGACCGGATGTGGCACTACACGGAGGGCATAGAGAACTGGAACCCGATCTGGGCCGGGCACGGCATCCGGATCCTGCCCGGCCCCTCGTCGCTCTGGCTCGACGCGCGCGGCAGGCGGCTGCCGGTGCCACTGTTCCCCGGCTTCGACACGCTCGGAACGCTGGACCACATCATGCACACCGGCCACGACTACACCTGGTTCGTCCTCAACCAGCGCATCATCGGCAAGGAGTTCGCACTCTCGGGCTCCGAGCAGAACCCCGACCTGACCGGGAAGTCCGTCCGCGACGTGATCAACCGGGCGCGCCTGGACGTGCCGGGACCGGTCAAGGCGTTCATGGACAACGGCGCGGACTTCGTCGTCGAGAAGGACCTCGCCTCGCTCGTGCGACGGATGAACGCGCTCACCGAGAAGCCGCTGATCGACGAGGCCGAGCTGCGCCGGGAGGTGGTCGCCCGCGACCGGGAGGTCGCGAACCCGTTCACCAAGGACCTCCAGATGACGGCCGTCCGAGGTGCGCGCGCGTATCTGGGCGACAAGCTGATCCGTACGGTGGCGCCGCACCGCATCCTCGACCCCAAGGCCGGTCCGCTGATCGCCGTACGGCTGCACATCCTGACCCGCAAGTCGCTCGGCGGGCTGGAGACGGACCTGTCGTCGCGGGTGCTGCGGCAGGACGGCACACCGCTGGCCGGGGTGTACGCGGCGGGGGAGGCGGCCGGCTTCGGCGGCGGCGGGATGCATGGCTACCGCTCGCTGGAGGGGACGTTCCTCGGCGGCTGCGTCTTCTCCGGGCGCGCGGCCGGGCGGGCGGCGGCGGAGGCGGTCGCCTGAACTCGCCGGGTCGCCTCGATCGCCGGACAAGGTCCACCGCCGGGCAAGGTCTACCGGCGTTCCACGACCCGGAAACGTTCCGCCACCACCAGCGTCCCGTCATGCACGGTGAACGACGGGTCGCCCAGCGCCTCCCGCATCTCGTCGCTGTGCCAGAACGCCTCGTGGCCCGCGCGCCAGGCATCCACCGAGTCGTACCCCTCGCCCTCGTCGAGCGCGTGCTGGAGATCGACCTGCCCCAGCGGCATCACCCGCACCTCCGTCAGCTCCAGCACGGCGATCTCGCGGCCGTCCGAGTCGATCAGCGCCGAGCGCTCGCCGACCGGCGGCAGCTCCTCCTTCTCCACCTCGTACTCGGCCAGCAGGCCCGTCGTCGAGACCTTCTCCCCGGACAGGACCGCCGCGACCAGCTGATCGCGCAGCGGCCCGGGAAAGGCCAGCAGAAAGGGCGGGAGGGCTTCGCGGTGTTCCTGGGGCGTCTCCATGGCGTCAGTCTGCCGGACCTGACGAAACCATGACGGAAAGCCGACGCCCCTGGCTTCCGCGCCTCCATGGTGTTCGAATCAATGGGTGACCACTCCACACAACGACCCGGAGGGCACGCCCGTCGGGCGGCGCCTGGTGCTCTCCATGCTGGGCCTCGGCGCGGCGGGCGTCGTCACGGCGCCCTATCTCCAGCGGGGGCTCGAAGCCTTCCTCGGCTCGGTCGCCGACAGCGATCCGACGGGGCTGACCGGGCTGCTGCCCAACGGGGGCGGGTTCCGCTACTACTCGGTGGCCACCTCCGTACCCCGCAAGGACCGTGAGAACTACCGGCTCACCGTGGACGGGCTGGTCGACCGGCCCACCACGTACACGCTCGACGCCCTGCGGAAGCTCCCGCAGACCCGCATGGTCCGGGACGTCCAGTGCGTCACCGGCTGGCGCGTGCCGGAAACACCGTTCGAAGGCGTACGGCTGTCGCGGATCCTGGACGCCGCGGGGGTACGGCCGGACGCCAAGGCGGTCCGTTTCACCTGCTTCGACGGCACGTACAGCGAGAGCCTGACCATGGAGCAGGCCAGACGGGCCGATGTACTGGTGGCGCTGAAGATGCAGGACAAACCGGTCGAGCACGCGCACGGCGGCCCGGTACGGCTCTACGTGGCACCCATGTACTTCTACAAATCGGCGAAATGGCTCTCCGGGATCTCCGTCACCTCCGACGTCCGCCCCGGCTACTGGGAGGAGCGCGGCTATGACGTCGACGCCTGGGTCGGGCGGTCCAACGGCCGCACCGACACCCCGACCGTCTGACCGTCCGGACGCCCCGCCCTCCGGACGGCCGGAACCGGCGCGCCCCCGGCTGCGGCGGCGGTTCAGCCGCGCCGAGCGGATGGTCCACCGGGCGACCGGCATCCTGATGCTGGTGTGCGTGGCGACGGCGGCCTGTCTGTACGTACCGCAGCTCGCCGAACTCGTCGGCCGCCGCTATCTGGTGGTCACCGTCCACGAGTGGTCGGGCCTGCTGCTGCCCGGACCGTTCCTCCTGGGGCTCGCGTCCCCGTCCTTCCGCGCCGATCTGCGCCGGCTCAACCGCTTCGCGCCGCACGACAAGGAGTGGCTGCGGGCGGTGCGACGGCGTGACTTCCGGCCCCAGTCGCGTCCGGCGGGCAAGTTCAACGCCGGGCAGAAGGTGTACGGCGGCTGGATCGCCGGAGCCGTCCTGGTCATGCTCGCGACGGGCCTGATGATGTGGTTCACCTGGCTGACGCCGCTGGTGTGGCGGACGAGCGCCACCTTCGTCCACGACTGGCTGTCGCTGGCCGTGGGGCTTGTGCTCGTCGGGCACATCGGGATGGCGTTCGCCGACCCGGAGGCGCGGCGCGGCATGCGGACCGGGTCGGTGGAACGGCCCTGGGCGGAGCGGGAGCACCCTCTGTGGAAGGAAGAGGAGTGACCAGCCCCGCCCAGGCGGGTGACGTAACCGGCTAAAGGATCAGCGAGAGCAGCATCACGAAGCCGAGACCGACGACGGAGATGATCGTCTCCATCACCGACCAGGTCTTGATCGTCTGACCGACGTCCATCCCGAAGTACTCCTTCACCAGCCAGAAGCCCGCGTCGTTGACATGGCTGAAGAAGAGCGAACCGGCGCCGATCGCCAGCACCAGCAGCGCGGCGTGGGACGTGGACATGTCGGCGGCGAGCGGCGCCGCGAGACCGGCGGCGGAGATCGTCGCGACGGTCGCCGAGCCGGTCGCCAGCCTGATCGCGACCGCGATCAGCCAGCCCAGCAGCAGCGCCGGGATCGACCAGTCCTCGGAGAACTCCAGGATCATCTGGCCGACGCCCGCGTCGATCAGGGTCTGCTTGAAACCGCCGCCCGCGGCGACGATCAGCAGCACGCCCGCGATGGGCCCGAAGGACTTCTCGATGGTCGAGGCGATCCGGTCCTTGGTGAATCCGGCGGCGCGCCCCAGCGTGAAGATGCCGACGAGCACGGCGGCGAGCAGCGCGATCAGCGGGGAGCCGATGACATCGGCGACCTTCTGGACCTGGTTCTCCGGATCGTCCACGACGATGTCGACCAGTGCCTTGACCAGCATCA
The DNA here is from genome assembly GCF_044455465.1 of Streptomyces sp. NPDC051217. Classification (NCBI taxonomy): domain Bacteria; kingdom Bacillati; phylum Actinomycetota; class Actinomycetes; order Kitasatosporales; family Streptomycetaceae; genus Streptomyces; species Streptomyces sp. NPDC051217. The sequence continues at coordinate 339,300 of NZ_JBITEV010000005.1, read as the reverse complement.
GGACGACCGGCAGCAGCACGGTCGCGACGGTGGCGCCGAAGCTCGGACGCCTGTCGCCCTCCTCGGACGGACGCTTCTCCAGCGTCTGGAGCATCCGCTCCGGCGGCTGGATGTCCACCCAGCGCGCCGCGTAGCGGGAGAACAGCGGACCGGCGATGATCACCGTCGGTACGGAGACGACCAGGCCCAGCGCCAGCGTCACGCCGAGGTCGGCGCCGATGGCGTCGATCGCGACGAGCGGGCCGGGGTGCGGCGGGATCAGCCCGTGCATGACGGAGAGGCCGGCCAGCGCCGGGATACCGATCCGCATCAGGGAGAAGTCGCCGCGCTTGGCGACCAGCAGCACGACCGGGATCAGCAGCACGATGCCGACCTCGAAGAAGAGCGGCAGCCCGATCACCGAGGCGATGAGGACCATCGCCCAGGGCATGGCGCGCCCGCTCGCCCGGCTGAGGATCGTGTCGACTATCTGGTCGGCGCCGCCCGAGTCCGCGAGCAGCTTGCCGAGTATCGCGCCGAGCGCGATCAGCACACCGACACCCGCGACGGTCGAGCCGAGACCGGTGGAGAAGCTGGTGATCGTGTCGCCCAGGGAAGCGCCGGCGAACGCGCCGAGCGCCAGCGTGCCGATGGTCAGGGCGAGGAAGGCGTGCAGTTTGAACTTGGTGATGAGCAGGACGATGACGGCAATACCGGCGAGAACGGCGATGCCCAGCTGCGTGTTGCCGGCCGAGGTGATCGGTTCTACGGCGTCCGCTGCCAGCGTCTCGACGCTGAGACTGGTCACGGGGGATCCTTACGTATCGGGGAGTTGACTGGCTTGTCTGTCAGGTGAGTTCGGGCTCGTAAGGCCCATGGGGACGGTCGAGTCCCGCCAGCGCGGCGACGCCCCGTCCGGTGATCTCCTCGGGGGTGCCCGCCACGTCGACGGTGACGCCCGCCTCGTCGTCGCCCAGCGGCTGCAACGTGGCGAACTGGGAATCCAGCAGGGCGGTGGGCATGAAGTGCCCCTTGCGGTCCGCCATCCGCCGTTCGATCAGGGCGCGGTCACCGGTGAGGTGCAGGAAGACGACATCGGGTGCCGCTGCCCGCAGCCGGTCGCGGTAGGCGCGCTTGAGCGCCGAACTGCTGACCACACCGCCGAGACCGGCCCGGCCGTGCGCCCAGCGCCCGATCGCGTCGAGCCAGGGGCGGCGGTCGTGGTCGTCCAGCGGGGTGCCTGCGGACATCTTGGCGATGTTCGCAGGGGGGTGGAAGTCGTCGCCCTCGGCGTACGGGACGCCCAGGGCGGCGGCCAGCAGGGGACCGACGGTCGTTTTGCCGGTACCTGCCACGCCCATCACCACGACGACGTGGGGGGTGTTCATCTGATACCTCGCTGTCCTCGCATGCTCCGCTGCCTTCGCGATACTGAAACTCATATGTACGACGTATTCAAGGTGTCGTCACTCACTTGTCATATTTCTTCTTCACCCTGCCCGCCCCGTAGGCTTCCGTCATGACCACAGAAGGCCGGGGCCTGCATACCCATGTGCTCGACACCCTCGGTCTCGCCATCACGGGGGGCGAGTACCCCGAGGGCGGCATCGTGCGCACCGACGAGGTCGCACGGCGCTTCGACGTCTCGCGCACCGTCGTACGGGAAGTGGTCCGCGTTCTCGAATCGATGCATCTCGTCCAGTCCCGGCGCCGCGTCGGGGTGACGGTGCGGCCCGCCGCCGAGTGGAACGTCTACGACCCGCGGGTCATCCGCTGGCGCCTCGCGGGCAACGACCAGCCGCGCCAGCTGCGTTCACTGACCGTGCTGCGCTCCGCGATCGAACCGGTCGCCGCCGGTCTCGCCGCCACCCACGCCACCCCTGAGCAGTGCGCCGCCCTCACCGAGCAGGCGCTCGGAATGGTCGCCACCTCGCGCGGGCACCAACTGGAGGGCTATCTACGGCACGATGTCGCCTTCCACCGGGTGGTTCTCGACGCGTCGGGCAACGAGATGTTCGCGCGGCTCGGCGACGTGGTCGCGGAAGTCCTGACAGGCCGTACGCGGCACGAGGTGATGTTCCACGACCCGGACCCGGCGGCCGTGACCCTGCATGTACAGGTCGCCGAAGCCGTACGGGAGCGGGACGCCGCCCGCGCCGAGGAGCTGACCCGGCAGATCGCCGTCGGCGCCCTCCAGGAACTCGACGTGCTGGCACCCTGACCGGGGGCGCGATGTCAGACTTGCCCCTTCAGGCTCGATGGAGAGGCAGGTCCAGACATGTCGCAGCAGGTGCAAGGCGTCGTGGCGCCCGGCAAGAACGAGCCGGTGCGGATCGAGACGATCGTGATCCCCGACCCCGGCCCCGGCGAGGCCGTGGTGAAGATCCAGGCGTGCGGCGTCTGCCACACCGATCTGCACTACAAGCAGGGCGGGATCAACGACGACTACCCCTTCCTGCTCGGCCACGAGGCGTCGGGCGTGGTGGAGTCGGTCGGCGACGGCGTCACCGACGTCGCTCCCGGAGATTTCGTCATTCTCAACTGGCGTGCCGTCTGCGGCAGTTGCCGGGCATGTCTGCGGGGCAGGCCCTGGTACTGCTTCAACACCCACAACGCCGAACAGAAGATGACACTGACGGATGGTACGGAGCTCTCCCCGGCGCTCGGCATCGGCGCCTTCGCGGAGAAGACCCTGGTCGCCGCCGGACAGTGCACCAAGGTCGACCCGGCCGTCTCGCCGGCCGTCGCCGGTCTGCTCGGCTGCGGTGTCATGGCCGGCATCGGCGCGGCGATCAACACCGGCAGCGTCGGCCGGGGCGACTCCGTCGCCGTGATCGGCTGCGGCGGGGTCGGCGACGCGGCGATCGTCGGCTCCCGCCTCGCGGGCGCGGCCCGGATCATCGCCGTCGACATCGACGACCGCAAGCTCGCCACGGCGAAGACGATGGGCGCCACCCACACCGTCAACTCCCGCTCCACCGACCCCGTCGAGGCGATCCGCGAGCTGACGGGGGGCTTCGGGGCGGACGTCGTCATCGAGGCGGTCGGCCGCCCGGAGACGTACAAGCAGGCTTTCTACGCCCGTGACCTGGCCGGCACGGTCGTCCTGGTCGGGGTCCCCACCCCGGAGATGCGGCTCGAACTGCCGCTGCTCGACGTCTTCGGGCGCGGCGGCTCGCTCAAGTCGTCCTGGTACGGCGACTGCCTGCCGTCCCGGGACTTCCCGATGCTGATCGATCTGCACCAGCAGGGCCGTATCGACCTGGGCGCGTTCGTCACCGAGACCATCGGACTCGGCGACGTCGAGAAGGCCTTCGCCCGTATGCACGAGGGCGACGTCCTGCGCTCGGTCGTGGTGCTCTGATGGCCGCCGCCGACTCGCCCGCCGGCTCCGCCGCGTCCGGGGCCCGCGTCGACCACCTCGTCACCTCCGGCACGTTCTCGCTGGACGGCGGCACCTGGGACGTCGACAACAACGTCTGGATCGTCGGCGACGACACCGAGGCGATCGTCATCGACGCCGCCCACGACGCCACGGCCATCGAGGCCGCGCTCGGCGGCCGGACGTTGCGCGCCATCGTCTGCACCCACGCCCACAACGACCACATCGACGCGGCCCCGGCGCTCGCCGCCGCCACCGGCGCGCCGGTCCTGCTGCACCCGGACGATCTGCCGCTGTGGAAGCAGACCCATCCGGACCGGCTCCCGGACGGCGAACTGGCCGACGGCCGGAGCCTGTCCGTCGCCGGCATCACCCTCACGGTGCTGCACACGCCCGGCCACGCGCCCGGCGCGGTCTGTCTGTACGCCCCCGAGCTGTCCACGGTCTTCACCGGCGACACGCTGTTCCAGGGCGGGCCCGGCGCCACCGGCCGGTCCTTCTCGCACTTCCCGACGATCATCGAGTCGATCCGCGAACGGCTGCTGACGCTGCCATCCGGGACGGTGGTCCGTACCGGACACGGCGACTCGACCACCGTCGGCGACGAGGCGCCGCACCTCGACGAGTGGATCCGGGCCGGCGGCTGAACCCGTCGTGCGGGGCCGGGTCGTCGCCTCAGGCGACGCGGTCCCGCAGCGCGTCGGCTGTGGACCACCGCGCGATGTGGTGCCTGACCGTGCCGACCACGGCGGCGGGCTGGTCGTTGAGGTAGAAGTGGCCGCCGGGGAAGACGTGCAGCTGGAAGTCCGCCTCGGTGTGGTCGGCCCACGCCCGCGCGTCCATGACCGGTACCTGCGGGTCACAGTCGCCGATCAGCGCCACGACGGGATACGGCACCGTCGCCCCCGGCTCGCTCCGGTACGACATCACGGCCGCGTAGTCGTTGCGCAGGGCCGGCATGATCATGCGTACGACGTCGTCGTCACCGAGGACCTCCGAGTCCGTCCCGCTCATCCGGCGGACGTCGTCGAGGATGTTCTCGTCGGTGAAGAGCTGACGTGTCGTGATGCACCGGCAGCGCGGCGCGCACCGGCCGGAGACGATCAGCCCGAGCACCTCCACGTCCGTGTCCCGCAGCCGCCGCGCGACCTCGAACGCCACGGACGCGCCCATGCTGTGACCGAAGAGGGTGATCGGCCGGTCCGCCCACTCCAGGAGCTCACGGGCGACCGCGTCCGCCAGCTTCGGAATGCTCGGTATGCCTTTCTCGTCGCGACGGTCCTGGCGGCCCGGATACTGGACGGCCAGCACATCGGTCTCGGGGGAGAGCGCCTTGGTCACCGGAAGGAAGAACGGCGCGGACCCTCCCGCGTGCGGCAGACACACCAACTGGGTGCGTGCTTCGGATGCCGGCCGAAAGCGTCGAATCCACGGCTTCGTTTCGCTGGGCGCGAGAGTCATGATGTTTCCGTCGCCTCATTCTGGGGGCACACGTCGACTGAGAATTGCATCGCAAACGTGCCAGCGAGACCCCCTGCGGGCAACCCCTATTCTGCTCGATCGCCGCCCCCACCAGGGAGTTCGGGGCAGATCTTAGGGGTGGCCGGACGGGGCCGTGGAATGCGTCATGCCGACCGGGAAAAGGATCCCGATCGGCATGACGTCAACGATGGTGTCCGAGGGGGGACTTGAACCCCCACGCCCGATAAAGGGCACTAGCACCTCAAGCTAGCGCGTCTGCCATTCCGCCACCCGGACAAGGTGTCCGCCGGACGACCCAGGGCCGTTCCGACGTGGAAAACCATAGCAAACATCGGGCACTGCCCGATCCCCGCCCGGTGGGAGGATGGGACGACCACGGGCAACGACAGCGGGAGTGAGCAGCGTGAGTGAGTCGAACACGGGCGGGACGGTCTCGGGCGAGGACGAGGTCGTCGACCTCTGCCGGGATCTGATCCGGATCGACACCAGCAACTACGGGGACCACTCGGGCCCCGGCGAACGGGCGGCCGCGGAGTATGTGGCGGAGAAGCTGGCGGAGGTGGGGCTCGAACCGAAGATCTTCGAGTCCCACAAGGGCCGTGCCTCCACCGTCGCCAGGATCGCCGGCGAGGACCCCTCCAGGCCCGCCCTGCTCATCCACGGTCACACCGACGTCGTCCCCGCCAACGCGGCCGACTGGACGCACGACCCGTTCGCCGGCGAGATCGCCGACGGCTGCCTCTGGGGACGCGGCGCGGTCGACATGAAGGACATGGACGCCATGACCCTCGCCGTGGTGCGGGACAGGCTCCGCAGCGGGCGCAAGCCCCCGCGCGACATCGTCCTCGCCTTCCTGGCCGACGAGGAGGCCGGCGGTACGTACGGGGCGCGGTACCTCGTCGACAACCACCCCGACCTCTTCGAGGGCGTCACCGAGGCGATCAGCGAGGTCGGCGGCTTCTCCTTCACCGTCAACGAGAACCTGCGGCTGTATCTCGTCGAGACGGCGCAGAAGGGCATGCACTGGATGCGGCTCACCGTGGACGGCACGGCCGGGCACGGCTCGATGACCAACAACGACAACGCCATCACCGAACTCTGCGAGGCGGTGGCCCGGCTCGGCCGGCACGAATGGCCGGTGCGGATGACCAAGACCGTGCGGTCCTTCCTGGACGAGCTGTCCGACGCGCTGGGCGTCCCGCTCGACCCGGAGGACATGGAGGGCACGCTCGCCACGCTCGGCGGCATCGCGAAGATGATCGGCGCCACCCTGCGCAACTCCGCGGCTCCCACGATGCTCGGCGCGGGCTACAAGGTGAACGTGATCCCCGGCCAGGCGACCGCCCATGTCGACGGCCGTTTCCTGCCCGGCTACGAGGAGGAGTTCCTCGCCGACATCGACCGGATCCTCGGCCCGCGCGTGAAGCGCGAGGACGTGCACGGCGACAAGGCCCTGGAGACCAGCTTCGACGGCAGGCTCGTGGACGCCATGCAGACCGCGCTCGTCGCGGAGGACCCGATCGCGCGGGCCGTGCCCTACATGCTCTCTGGCGGCACGGACGCCAAGTCCTTCGACGACCTCGGTATCCGCGGCTTCGGCTTCGCCCCGCTCAAGCTCCCGCCGGAGCTGGACTTCGCCGGGATGTTCCACGGCGTGGACGAGCGGGTGCCGCTGGACGGACTGCGCTTCGGTGTACGGGTGTTGGACCGCTTCATCGATGCCAGCTGAGCCGTATTCGGCAGCGCGTGCGTACTTGACTGAAAAGAGTGAAAGCGACCATAGGCTCGTAGCCCCGCCACCACCTCCTCGTTACAGATGTGCGGTCCGAGGTTGGGACCGCATTTGCCAACAAGGAGGAATAATGATCAAGAAGGTCGTCGCCGCTGCGGCTGCCACCGGTGGTCTCGTGCTCGCGGGCGCGGGTATGGCCGTCGCCGACTCCGGTGCCCAGGGTGCCGCCGTGGGGTCCCCCGGTGTGCTCTCGGGCAACGTCATCCAGGCGCCCATCCACATTCCGGTGAATGTGTGCGGCAACACGGTCTCCGTGATCGGGCTGCTGAACCCCGCCTTCGGCAACACCTGCGTCAACGCGTGACGTTGTACCTCGAACCCGTAAGGGTCTGAGCCCAGCGGCCCCGGAGTGCGCGCCATGCGCTCCGGGGCCGCCGCGCTTCAAACCCCGGGCGCGTTGCGCCGGGGGTATCCGGAAGGCAGAAGGCAGGAACAAGCTATGAGACAGGTCACGCGCAAAGGCCTGATCACCGTGGCGGCGGCCGGCGGCGTACTCGCCCTCGGCGGCGGCTACGCGCAAGCGGACGCGGGTGCCGAAGGAACCGCGGCGAACTCCCCGGGCGTGCTGTCCGGGAACAACGTCCAAGTCCCGGTGCACGTCCCGGTCAACGCCTGCGGCAACACCGTCAACGTCGTCGGCGTGCTGAACCCCGCCATGGGCAACGCCTGCGCGAACAAGTCGGACGGCGGTCGCGGCCCGGGCGGCGACGGCTCGCACGGCGGGGGCTCCCAGGGCGGCGGCTCGCACGGCCCCGGCGCCGGTGGAAAGGGCGGCTCGCACGGAGGTTCCGGAGGCGGCGGCTCGCACGCCGAGGGCGGAACCGGCAACTCACCCGGTGTCGGCTCCGGCAACCTCATCCAGGTGCCGATCGACATCCCCGTCAACGTCTGCGGCAACAGCGTCGACATCGTCGGAGCACTGAACCCCGCCATCGGCAACGAGTGCGTGAACGCGGACACCCCCGCCCCGCCGGCCGAGGAGACGCCCGAGACCCCGGGCACCCCCGAGCCCCCGACGGACCGTACCGTCCCGCCGTCCCCGAACCACCCGGAGGCGAAGACCGTCGACCCGCCCGCCACGGGCACCGAGGTGCTGGCGCGGACCGGCGGCGACGGGCTCGGACTGATCGTTCCGGCCGGTGCGGCCCTGCTTCTCGCGGGCACGGTCATCTACCGGCGCACCCGCGCCGCCGCATAGGACGGCGCGCGAGTACGGCACGTGTTCATCCCGGTACGGCACGGGGCGGGCCTCCACACCACGGGGATCCGCCCCGTCACCGTCACCGTCACCAGGTGGCGCGTACCTGACGGATGATCCGTCTGCGCAGCCGCACTCTGCGACTGCCGTCCCGGTGCAGGCTCAGTCGGTCCATTTCCCAGTGTCCGTACTCGGCGTGGTCAGTCAGCAGGCGGGTCGCGTCGCTGCGGGACACCCCGCGCGGCACGTACACGTCGACAAATTCGTATTCCGGCATCGCATCTATTGTGCGGGCAGAGCCCCGGTACGGATAGCGTCTGCTCTATGTCTGATGCTGCGCAGCCCACGGCTGCCGAGGTACGTGCCGCCGCCGAGGCGGTCAAGGTCGCGCTGGACCGCCACCTCGCGGCGGTCGAACGCCGCACGGGTGAGGACGACCCGGCGGTTTCCGAGGCGTTCAACGCCCTCGCCACCGCGGCGGAGGCGTACGACGAGCGGCTCTACGACCTCTACGACGAGGTCACCCCGTTCGAGATTCCCGGCACGGACGACTCCTTGCCGCCCTACGCGGGGCCGGAGGAGCCGAACGCGCTCAGCGTGCTGATCCGCCGCGACTACGCGGTGGCGGAGCCGCGGAGACTGCTGGCTCAGGCACAGCGCATCGCCGATGTCGACGGGGACGCCGAGACCGTGGCGGTCGTCGGCGCCAGTGTGCACGCCGCTGTGGGCGTGCTCTTCGGCGAGTACGAGCCGGACGAGATCGCGTCCCGGCACAAGGAGTTCGGCCTGGAGGAGGGCGACTCGACACTCTGGGTGTCGGCCGCCGACGACCTTCCGGAGCCCGGCGAATGGCTCGGCGCCCCCTTCGAACAGGCCGATCCGCAGCAGGTCGTCTGCCGCTTCGACGTCAGCTCGGTCTTCGACGACGAGGATTTCGACAGCTCCGGGATCCGCGGCCGGGACCCCCTCGGTGACCTGGAGGAACAGGACGCCTGACCGCGCGGTCCGACACGGCCGACGGCCCGCCAACGAATCTCGTGTGCGGGCCGTCGGCCGTTCGGGTTCACCCCAGGTCACCCCGGGTCACACCGCGGGCGCCAGCAGGCCCTCCAGGAGCGTCCGGAGCCGCGTGGTCCGCTCGGCGGCAGGCACCTGAGCCACCGCGTGCGCGAGCGCCTGGTCGACGCCGTGGACCACGGACAGATGACGCTCGCCCCGGCCGAAGGCCGTGTAGACCCAGGGCCGGCTCAGGCCCTGCGCGGCGTCGCCGGGCAGGACCACGACGGCGGCCGGCCACCGCATCCCCGCCGCCTGGTGCGCCGTGAGCGCCCAGCCGTGCCGTACGACCGATTCGACCAGTTCCCTGGGCACCACGACGGGCACCCCGTCGCAGTCCAGCCGGAGCCCCTGCGCGTCCGCCGACACGACTGCGCCCGTCAGCGTCCGGCCCGGTGCGGGCACATAGGCGACCCGGTCGTCCGGGTCGAAGCCGCCGAACCGCCCGGGACCGGGATTCAGCCGCTCCTTGAGCGCCACGTTCAGCGCGCGCGTCCCCACCGCGCCGGCGTGCCCGACCGTGATCACCTGCGTCTGCCCGGACGGCACACCGATGGCGCGCGGCACCGAGTCGGCGACGAGCTGAACCGTACGGTGCACGGCCTCGCCCGGGTCGCGCACGGGCACGATCACGACCTCCTTGCCGGGCGCCTCGACCTGGTTCAGCTCACCGATGCCGATGCCGGAGACCAGCTCGCCGAGCGGCCCGGGGTCGGGCGTGCGCGAGGCGATCTGCGGGCAGACCCGGGCCGCCAGCAGATCCGCGAAGACCCGCCCGGCGCCCGCCGACCAGAGCACCCCGGGGTCGCCGCCGAGGACCAGCCGAGCGCCGTCGGGCAGCGATTCCACCAGCGTCGTCGCGGTCTCCACGTCCAGTTGGGGCGCGTCCAGGACGACGAGGAGGTCGAGGGCCAGCGCGCCGTCCGCGTCCCGTCCCGGCCCCTCGGCGCCGGACAGCAGCCCCGCGACGGTCACGGCGCCGTCACCGAGCCGGCGCCGGCCGTTCTCGCTGTGCGCGGCGACGACCGGCCGCAGACCGAGCGCGCGCACGGCCTCGGCGAGCGCCACCGGCTCGGCGCGCGCGGCCTCGCCGCCGGTGTGGACCACCAGACCGTGCCCGGCGACCGCGCGGATCAGCTCGCCGGCCGAGGGGGAGGGCGCCTGCGCGGCGGCCTCGTCCCAGGACGCCTCCTGTGCGGTCTTCACCAGCCGGGCCAGACCGTCGGCGAGGCTCTCCTCGGCCAGCGCGTACCGATCGAGACCGAGCAGGACGGGCGCGGCCGGACCCTCGGCGGCGCCCTCCGCAGCCTCGCCGTCCGCCCCCTCGCCGTCCGCCGTTCCGTCCTGCGTGTCCTCGCCGATGTCCTCGGCGCCGTCCTGGAACACCAGCACGGCTCCCTCCGCGATCGCGTGCCGCAGCGCCCCGTCGGGGTCCGGCACGGACCGCTCCGCCAGTGCGGCCCGCACCGCCGGGAACGCCAGCGCGGTGTGCCCCTGGAGAGCGGCGCGCTCCAGCAGCCAGCCGACGAGGGCGGCGGACCGCCGCTCGTCTCCGGGACCGCAGCCGTCACCGAGCAGCGCGCGGGCGAAACCGTCGGCCTGCTCCGGCCGGACCCCGGGGACGGACAGCAGGAGCCACGGATCGGCGCGCAGCGCGTCACCGGCCCGCTCGCCGAGCACCGCTGTGACCTGGGGGGCCAGCGCCGTCGGCGCACCGCCCTCGGCGAGCACGGCCCCTACGGCCGCCACGGCCTCCGGAGCGGTCGCGGGGGACCCCGAGGCGGCCCGAGCGGGCTCAGGAGCCCGGGGCCGGTCCTGAGCCCGTACGGCGGCCGCGGCGGCGGTGGGTGCCACCGGAGGGGGCGGAGCCGCCTGGCCGCTCTCCATGGCCCGTACGGCGGCGAGCAGATCCGCCGCGTGCCCGCCCAGCTTGGCGCCCGCCGGGATGGGGCCTTCCTTCTCGGCCTTCCGCTGTGCGATCCGGGCGCGCAGCTCACGCTGCGCGGCGATCTCGGCCTCGGCCTCGGACAACTGCGCAGCCGCGTCCTCGGCGGACTTCGTCCCGTCCTCGGCCCCGTCCCCGTCCTCGGCCCCGTCCCCGCCCTCGGCCCCGTCGCCGTCCCCGTCCGCGTCGGCGACCGCCTCGGACGCGGCCTCCTCCACGACTGCGGTGTCGCGGTCTTCGGCGGGGGATCCGGGGGGCGCCCCCGGGGAAGGCACAGTCACAGGGTGCTCCAGTCCTGATCGGGATAGCGGTGCACGGGCGCCGACACATCGTCGAGCGCCCGGCAGATCTCGTCGGGAAGCCTAAGGCTCTCCACTGACAACGCGGCCGTGAGCTGGTGCGCGTTGCGTGCCCCGATGATGGGGGCCACCACGCCCGGCCGGTCCCTGACCCACGCGAGCGCCACCTCCAGCGCCGTTGTCGCCAGTCCCTCCGCCGCGGTCACCACCGCGTCGACGATGCGGCTCGCGGGCTCGTCGAGATACGGCTCGACGAACGGCGCCAGCTGCTCGGAGGCGCCACGGGAGTCGGCCGGCGTGGAGTGCCGGTACTTGCCCGTCAGCACGCCCCGGCCGAGCGGCGACGAGGGCAGCAGCCCGACCCCCAGATCGACGGCGGCCGGCAACACCTCGCGCTCCACGCCCCGTTGGAGCAGGGAGTACTCCATCTGCGTGCTCGCCAGCCGGGTCCGTACGCCGGGGGAGGCCAGCTGCCAGGTGGCCGCCTTGGCGAGCTGCCAGCCCGAGAAGTTGGACACGCCCGCGTATCTGGCCCGGCCGCTGCTCACGGCTATGTCGAGCGCCTGGAGCGTCTCCTCCAGCGGTGTCCCGGTGTCGAAGGCGTGGACCTGCCAGAGATCGACATGGTCCGTGCCCAGCCGCTCCAGCGAGGCGTCCAGGGCGGCGAGCAGATGCCCGCGCGAGCCGTCGAAGCGCCTGTACGGATCCGGCACACTGCCCGCCTTGGTGGCGATCACCAGATCCCGGCGCGGCACAAGTCTCTCCACGAGCTGCCCGAGCAGATACTCCGCCTCCCCGCCCCCGTACACGTCGGCGGTGTCGACGAGAGTGCCGCCCGCCTCCCAGAAAGCCTTCAACTGGTCGGCGGCGTCGTGCTCGTCGGTGTCCCGCCCCCAGGTCAGCGTGCCGAGCCCGATCCGGGACACTCGCAGGCCGGTACGGCCGAGATGCCTCTGCTCCATGACCGCTGAGATTACTGGCCGAGGCCCCACTCGCAGTGAGCCTGTGGACAACCCGCCCCGGACGGAGGCCCGATGGCGCCCCTGACGAATGCCCGCACCACGCGCTAGAGTCCCGCCACAGAGACGTTACTGATCGGTAAGGGAGTGGTTATGCGGCTCGGCATCAATCTCGGCTACTGGGGCGCCGGAATGGACAGCGACAACCTCGCCGTCGCCCAGGAGGCCGACCGGCTCGGCTACGACGTCTGCTGGGCCGCCGAGGCATACGGCTCCGACGTCCCCACGGTGCTGAGCTGGGTCGCCGCCCAGACGGAGAACATCGACATCGGTTCGGCGATCCTCCAGATCCCGGCCCGCCAGCCCGCGATGACGGCGATGACGGCCGCCACGCTGGACTCGCTCTCCGGCGGCCGGTTCCGTCTCGGCCTCGGGGTCTCCGGACCGCAGGTCTCCGAGGGCTGGTACGGCGTCAAGTTCGACAAGCCGCTGGCCCGCACCCGCGAGTACGTCGAGATCGTCCGCCGCGCGATGTCCCGCGAGCGGCTCTCCTACGAAGGAGAGCACTGGACCCTGCCGCTGCCCGGCGGACCCGGAAAGGCGCTCAAGCTCACCGTCCACCCCGAGCGCGAGCACATTCCGCTCTACATCGCCGCGATCGGCCCCAAGAACCTTGAGCAGACCGGTGAGATCGCCGACGGCGCGCTGCTGATCTTCCCCTCGGCCGAGCATCTTGAGGAGACCGCGCTCAGGCATCTGCGCGCGGGCCGCGAGAAGGCCGGTCGGACCATGGACGGCTTCGACGTCTGTCCGACCCTGCCGATCGCGCTGGGCGACGACATCGAGGCGCTGGCGGACATGTTCCGCCCGTACACCGCGCTGTACGTGGGCGGTATGGGCAGCCGCAAGCAGAACTTCTACAACCAGCTCGCGCGGCGCATGGGATACGAGCGCGAGGCCGTGGAGATCCAGGACAGGTACCTGACGGGCGACAAGGAGGGCGCCGGGGCGGCCGTCCCGCGCCAGCTCATCGACTCGACCACGCTGCTCGGCTCGGTGGAGCGGATCGCCGACCGGATGAAGGCGTACGACGCGGCCGGCGTCACGACGCTGACCCTGGCCCCCGCGGGCTTCACCCTCGACGAACGCCTCGCGGCCCTGCGCGCGGGCACCCAGGCCCTGGAACTGGCCGGTCTCGTCACCTGAGAGGCGGAGGAAGTCCGCGGCCGTGGTGGGGGCTCGGGGGGTCTTCCCCGCCACGGCCGTCGAAAAGGACAACGCCCCCGGCCTCCACCGGGTTACGCATGCCCGTATACGTACGGACGTGCGCCCGCCCCTCCCCCGAACGGCCGATTCCGGTACCTGAGCTGTTGCCTGCTCCGCGGTGTCGGATTTGAATCCTTGTGCGGATGTCTGTGCGGACATCGGTATGGAGGTGGCATCCAATGCTCTCGGCCCGAGGCCTGTTCGAGGAAATCCTCGACAACGACGAGTCCTTTCAGCTCTTCTGCTCCATCGCGGCCAGCGGCGAGGCCCAGGGCGGCTGGGAGAACGGCCGTATCGCCGCCTTGGTGCCCGAGGGAATGCGGGACCTCGCACCCAAGATCACGCGGCACGGCGCGGACGAGGACAAACACGGGCGGATCTTCCAGGCGATGCTGAAGAAGCGCGGTCTGGAGCCCGTCGACGTCCCGCCCGCCACCGACTACACGCTGCTGCTCGAACGGCGCGGTATCGGCCTCCCGCACGACAAGCTGCGCCGCGACGACCCGCTGACGGAGCACGACATCGTCGTCTACCTCTCGCACAGCCGGGTGACCGAGCAGCGCGCCTCCGAACAGATGGAGTTGCTGCGCAAGCACTTCGCGGACCACCCGGACGTCGGCAAGGCCGTCCGGATGATCAGCGCCGACGAGGACAGTCATCTGGCGTACTGCCACGAGGAGTTGCTGCGCCTCGCGCGCCAGGGCCACGGCCGCACCATCCACCGGGTGCTCCAGGAGAGCGCGCGTGCCGAGATCCAGATCTACCGCGACGTGAGCATCGCCGTGATGGAGCACATGGGCCGCATCCTGCGCTGGCCCCGCCCCAAGGCGGCGCTGCTGACCGCGGGCATCCACGCCATGTACGGGGTGGAGCGGGCGGGCCGCTGGCGGCGGATGGTCAGCCTCAGCATGCCGGAGCGCCGCGACGCGCTGGGCGGCCCGGCGACCGCGCCCGCCTTCTGAGCCGTACAGCCGATACAGCCGCGCAACGGCCGGCTCCGGCCCGGTCGACCGGGTCAGAGCCAGCCGTTGCGCTTGAAGAGCCGGTGCAGGAAGGTCACCGCGCCGACCATCACGGACAGCGCGGCCGGATAACCCCACACCTGGCTCAGCTCGGGCATGTGCTGGAAATTCATGCCCCAGACCCCCGCGAGCAGCGTCGGCACCGCGGCCATCGCCGCCCAGGCGGAGATCTTGCGCATGTCGTCGTTCTGCCGTACGCCCATCTGCGCGAGATGGGCGTACAGGATGTCCGAGACCAGCCGGTCGAGCCCGTCCACCTGCTCGCTGACGCGCGTCAGATGGTCGTCCACGTCCCGGAAGAACGGCTGCGACTGCTCCCTGACGAACGGCACCCCGGCGCGTGTGAGTCGCGAGATGGGCCCGGCCAGCGGCCCGGCCGCCCGGCGGAACTCCAGCACCTGCCGTTTGAAGGTGTAGATCCGCTCGGCCGTCGGCTGGCTGCCCGTCCTGCTGCTCCGGCCCGAACCGCCCTCGTCCGGCGAGAAGACCTGCGCCTCCAGCTCCTCCAGGTCGACCTGGAGCTCGGAGCTGACATCGATGTAATGGTCGACCACCGCGTCACTCACCGCGTAGAGAACCGCGGTCGGACCGTGCCTGAGTACCTTGGGTTCCGCCTCCAGGCGCATGCGTACGGCGTGCAGCGGCGCGCCCTCGCCGTGCCGGACCGTCACCACGAACGAGTCGCCGAGGAAGACCATCAGCTCGCCGCTGGAGACGGTGTCCTGCTCGGAGTCGTACACCACCGGTTTGAGCACCATGAACAGCGAGTCGTCGTAGATCTCCAGCTTGGGCCGCTGATGGGCCTTGAGCGCGTCCTCGACGGCCAGCGGATGCATGCTGAACTCGCGGCTGACGAGGTCGAACTCCTGCTCCGTCGGCTCATACAGCCCGACCCAGAGGAAGGCGTCCCCCTCGGCGCGCGCCTCGGCCAGGGCGTCGGACAGATCGGCGGGCCCGTCGGTGCGGCGCCCGTCGCGGTAGATGGCACGGTCGACGATCACCCCGTCCATATTCCCGGCCGAAGTGGTTCGACGCACGTCTGCCGCACCAGGGCCGGTCTCCCGGATCGGCCCGCCCGCTCCCTGTGCCGCGCCCGGGTGGCCGGACCGCCTTTCCGCGCACCGTTTAGGCTGGCCGGCATGGCCACCCTGATCCTCGTACGGCACGGACGCTCCACCGCCAACACCTCGGGCGTCCTCGCCGGCCGGACGCCCGGCGTCGCGCTCGACGAACAGGGCCTCGCGCAGGCCGCCGCCCTCCCCGGACGTCTCGCGGGCCTGCCGCTCGCCGCCGTCGTCAGCAGCCCGCTCCAGCGCTGTCTGGAGACGGTCCAGCCGCTCGTCGACGCCCGCCCCGGTGTCGAGGCGCACCAGGAGGAACGGATCAGCGAGTGCGACTACGGCGACTGGTCCGGGCGCAAACTCGCCGAACTGGGCGACGACCCCCTGATGGCGGTCGTCCAGCAGCACCCCTCGTCCGCCGTGTTCCCCGGAGGCGAGTCGATGCGCGCCATGCAGGCACGCGCCGTCGATGCCGTACGGGACTGGAACACCCGCGTCGAGGCCGAGCACGGCGAAGGTGCCGTCTTCCTGATGTGCTCGCACGGAGACATCATCAAGTCCCTGGTCGCCGACGCGCTCGGCATGCATCTCGACCACTTCCAGCGGATCCATGCCGACCCCTGCTCGGTCACCGCCATCCGTTACACCCGGCTGCGCCCCTTCCTGCTGCGGCTGGGGGAGACCGGCGACCTCGGTTCCCTGACACCGCGTGAGAACGGCGCGGAGGGAAAGAAGGACAGCAGCGGTGAAGCCGTCGTGGGGGGCGGCAGCGGCGCGGCGTGATCTCCGCGCGCAGTAGGGTGGACGGGCCGTCCGCGCCACCCCGGAGGTTCGCTCTCCGGGAGCCCCCGGCCCGCCCCATTCCGTCAATTCCCAAGGGAGACAGGACGTGTCCCGTCAGGTGTTCCTCTACGACCCGCCGGACCGCTTCGTGGCCGGTACGGTCGGGCTGCCTGGCCGCCGTACGTTCTTCCTCCAGGCATCCGCCTCGGGCCGCGTCACCAGCGTGGCCCTGGAGAAGACCCAGGTCGCCGCACTCGCCGAGCGCATAGATGAGCTGCTCGACGAGGTCGTGCGCCGTACCGGCGGCAACGCACCGGTGCCCGCCGTGGCCCCCACCGACGTCGCCGACGCCGCACCGCTCGACGCCCCCGTCGAGGAGGAGTTCCGGGTCGGCACCATGGCGCTGGCCTGGGACGGCGACGAACAGCGCATGATCGTCGAGGCCCAGGCGCTCGTCGAACTCGACGCGGACACCGACGAAGACCTCGCCGACGCCGAGGAACGGCTGCTCCAGGACGAGGAGAACGGCCCGCCGATGCTCCGCGTCCGGCTCTCCGGCGCCCAGGCGCGGGCCTTCGCCAAGCGTGCCCTGGACGTGGTCAACGCAGGCCGGCCGCCGTGCCCGCTGTGCAGTCTGCCGCTCGACCCGGAGGGACATGTATGCCCGCGCCAGAACGGATACCGCCGCGACGCATGAGCGTGACAGCGGTGGATCTGATCACCAAGGGCGAACTGACCGTACGGGGCCGCATCCGGGAGGCCTCCAACGCGGTGCTGTACTGCTCCGTGTCGTACGAGGGCGAGGCGGCCTCCTGCGTCTACAAGCCCGTCGCCGGGGAGCAGCCGCTCTGGGACTTCCCCGACGGGACGCTCGCCCAGCGCGAGGTGGCCGCCTACGAGATCTCCGAGGTGACCGGCTGGGGTCTGGTACCGCCCACCGTGCTGCGTGACGGTCCGTACGGCGAGGGCATGTGCCAGCTCTGGATCGAGGCCGACGAGAGCGACACGGCGCCCCAACTCCTCGCCCTGGTCGAGGAGGAGGAGCCGGCGGAGGGCTGGAAGGCGATCGGCTTCGCGGAGGTCGGCGAGGGCCGTACCGCGCTGCTGGTGCACGCCGACGACCCGCGGCTGCGGCGGCTCGCGGTCCTCGACGCGGTCATCAACAACGGCGACCGCAAGGGCGGCCATCTGCTGCCCGAGGCCGGGGGCCGGCTGTACGCGATCGACCACGGCGTCACCTTCAACGTGGACGACAAACTGCGCACGCTGCTGTGGGGCTGGGCGGGGGAGCCGCTGCCCGCCGAGGCCGTGACCGTCCTGGACCGGCTGGCCGAGGAGTTGGTCGAAGGCACCCCACTCACCACCCGGTTGGCCGAACTGATCACACCGGCCGAGACCGAGGCCGTACGGTCCCGGGTCCAGGAACTGCGCCGTACGGGACGCCATCCGAAGCCGTCCGGGCAGTGGCCCGCGATCCCCTGGCCGCCCGTCTGACCTTGCCGGACGCGGACGTCCGGGGCCGTGTGGCGGCCGTGCACCAACCGGCCGATCATGCAAGGGCGCCGAATCGGACAACGGCACCGGTCCAGTTCGTATCCGGAAGCGACGTCCGGTTACGCTCATGACATGCATGCCTGGCCCGCTTCCGACGTCCCCGCCCTGCCCGGCAAGGGCCGCGACCTCCGGATTCACGACACAGCGACCGGTGGTCCCGTCACCGTCGCCCCCGGACCCGTCGCCCGTATCTACGTCTGCGGCATCACGCCGTACGACGCGACGCACATCGGGCACGCGGCGACCTACAACGCGTTCGACCTCGTGCAGCGCGTCTGGCTCGACACCAAGCGGCAGATCCAGTACGTCCAGAACGTCACCGACATCGACGACCCGCTCCTTGAGCGCGCGACACGCGACGGCGAGGACTGGACCGGGCTCGCGGAGCGTGAGACCGCCCTGTTCCGTGAGGACATGACGGCGCTGCGGATGCTGCCGCCGCAGCACTACATCGGCGCGGTCGAGGCGATACCGGGCATCGTGCCGCTGGTGGAGCGGCTGTGCGAGAGCGGCGCCGCGTACGTACTGGAAGGCGACGTCTACTTCTCCGTCGAGGCCGACCCGCACTTCGGCGAGGTCTCCGGTCTCGACGCGGAAGCGATGCGGCTGCTCTCCGCCGAGCGCGGCGGCGACCCGGAGCGCCCCGGCAAGAAGAACCCGCTCGACCCGATCCTCTGGATGGCCGCCCGCGAGGGCGAGCCCAACTGGGACGGCGGCAGCCTCGGCAGCGGCCGGCCGGGCTGGCACATCGAGTGTGTGGCCATCGCCCTCGACCACCTCGGCATGGGCTTCGACGTCCAGGGCGGCGGCAGCGATCTGGCTTTCCCGCACCACGAGATGGGCGCCTCGCACGCACAGGCGCTGACCGGCGAGCACCCGTTCGCCAAGACGTACGTGCACGCCGGGATGGTCGCGCTCGACGGCGAGAAGATGTCCAAGTCCAAGGGCAATCTGGTCTTCGTCTCCGCCCTGCGCCACGCGGGCGTGGACCCGGCCGCGATCCGGCTCGCACTGCTCGCGCACCACTATCGCTCGGACTGGGAGTGGACGGACCAAGAGCTCGAAACGGCGGTGGCGCGTCTGGCACGCTGGCGCGCCGCCGTGTCCCGCCCCGACGGCCCTCCGGCACAGGCACTGGTGGAAGAGGTCCGCGAGGCCCTGTCGAACGATCTGGACGCCCCGACGGCACTGGTGGCGATCGACCGCTGGGCCGAACTCCAGGAGTCCGCGGGCGGCACGGACGAAGGGGCGCCGGGAGTGGTGTCCCGCACGGTGGACGCGCTGCTGGGAGTCGCGCTGTAGGTCTTGCCGTCGACCTGTGCTGTCCGCCGGTGGGGGGGGGGGGGGGGGCCCCCCCCCCCCCCCCCCCCCCCCGGCGACACCCCCGGGGCGTGTCCGCGAAGCCCCGCCTGGCCCGCGATGCCTGGCAACCACACCTAGGGCCCGAGCTTGCCCACGGCGGCGCGCGCCTCCAGCCGGGTCGCGGTCGGATCCGGGGCTCGGGAGGGTGGGTTCACGCGCGCCCGTGAACTGCTGGTCTCCATTCGCCGTGCACACCCGGGAGTTGTCGTGGGCCTCGGTCTTCATGGGGGCCGGCCGGGTCCGGGCCTGTTCGCTCTCCCTGGAGCGCCGGGGCCGGCCGGGGCGGGCCGTGCCCTGGGCCTCGCGACCCGCGACCCGGGACACGGACCCGGGACCCGCGCTCAGTCGTCCGAGGAATCCTCGTCGTCGCCGTCGCCCGGACCCGGCTCCCGGTCCGGGCCGGTGCCGGGGCCCGGCTCGGGTCCGGCGCCCGGGTCGGGACCGGGGCGGGGAGGCCGTGGCGGGCGGCCGCGGCCCGGACCCGACGTGTCGCGCAGATACGTCCCCGAGCCCTCGCCGCTCTCCGTGGCGTGCCCGCCGGGCGACTGGCCGGGGCCGCCGTCACGCCGGCGCAGATACCGCTCGAACTCCCGCGCGATCGCCTCGCCCGACGCCTCCGGCAGCTCCGCGGTGTCGCGCGCCTCCTCCAGCGACTGGACGTACTCCGCCACCTCGCTGTCCTCGGCGGCCAGTTGGTCCACCCCGAGCTGCCACGCCCGCGCGTCCTCCGCCAGTTCGCCCAGCGGGATCCGCAGCCCGATCAGATCCTCCAGCCGGTTCAGCAGGGCCAGCGTCGCCTTCGGGTTCGGCGGCTGCGAGACGTAGTGCGGTACGGCGGCCCACAGGCTCACCGCGGGCACACCCGCGTGCGTGCACGCCTCCTGAAGGATGCCGACAATGCCGGTCGGGCCCTCGTACCGGGTCTCCTCCAGGTCCATGGTCCTGGCCAGGTCCGCGTCCGAGGTCACGCCGCTGACCGGCACCGGGCGGGTGTGCGGGGTGTCGCCGAGCAGCGCGCCCAGGATCACCACCATCTCCACGCCCAGCTCATGGGCGAAGCCCAGGATCTCGTTGCAGAAGGAGCGCCAGCGCATGGACGGTTCGATCCCGCGGACCAGCACCAGGTCACGGGGTTTCTCGCCGCCTACCCGGACCACGGAGAGCCGGGTCGTGGGCCAGACGATCTTCCGTGCTCCGCCGTCCAGATAGACCGTGGGCCGGTTGACCTGGAAGTCGTAGTAGTCCTCGGCGTCCAGCGCCGCGAACACCTCGCCCTTCCACTCCCGGTCCAGATGTCCGACCGCGGTGGACGCCGCGTCGCCGGCGTCGTTCCAGCCCTCGAACGCGGCCACCATGACCGGGTCGATCAGCTCGGGTACCCCCTCGAGCTCGATCACCCAGGCCTCCTTCCGAAGTGTGCTCTGAACGTACGGACCAACCTTACGGCTTCTCAGCTACCGGCCCGCAGCCCCCATGCACGCGTGGGTGAACTTCCGCGTCGCTGGGCATGGCTGGGGATGCCGATCCGGGAATCGGAGAATTCATCCGAGCTGTGACCGTAAATTTCGTTCCGCCCCTGGACGTTTACCCCTCAACGACGCTATACATCGGATGACCGAAGAGGTCCGATGTTCTTCTCAGGGGGCGTGCAGTGAGTCAGACCGTCACAGAGTTCGGGGTACACGACATCCGCTTCCCCACCTCGGAACAGCTCGACGGCTCGGACGCCATGAACCCCGACCCCGACTACTCCGCGGCATACGTGGTCCTGCGCACCGACGAGGGCGCCGAGGGCCACGGTTTCTGCTTCACCATAGGCCGCGGCAACGACGTACTCGCCGCCGCCATCGAGGCCCTGCGGCCCTACGTGGTCGGCCGCCGGGCGCCCCGTACCGCCGCCGATCTCGCCGCGCTCCACATCGAGCTCACCCACGACTCGCAGCTGCGCTGGCTCGGCCCGGAGAAGGGCGTCATGCACATGGCCGCGGGCGCGGTCATCAACGCCGCCTGGGACCTCGCCGCCAAGGCGGCCGGTCTGCCCGTCTGGGAGTTCCTGGCCGGCATGACGCCCGAGGAACTGGTCTCCCTCGTCGACTTCCGCTATCTCACCGACGCCCTCACCCCGGCCGAGGCGCTGGAGATCCTGCGCGCCGCCGAGCCCGGCCGCGCCGAGCGCGCCGCCCGGCTGCGCGCCGAGGGCTACCCCGCGTACACCACCTCGCCCGGCTGGCTCGGCTACGACGACACCAAGCTCGTCACCCTCGCCGAACAGGCCGTCGCCGACGGCTTCGAGCAGATCAAGCTCAAGGTGGGCGGCGACCTGGACGACGACGTACGGCGGATGAAGCTGGCCCGCGCGGCGGTCGGCCCCGACATCCGTATCGCCGTCGACGCCAACCAGCGCTGGGACGTGCCCGACGCGATCCGCTGGATGACCGCGCTGGCCCCGCACGAGCCGCACTGGATCGAGGAGCCCACCAGCCCCGACGACATCCTGGGCCACGCCGCCGTCCGGGCCGGCCAGCCGGTCAAGGTCGCCACCGGCGAACACGTCGCCAACCGCGTCGTGTTCAAGCAGCTGCTCCAGGCAGAGGCCGTCGACTTCGTCCAGATCGACGCCGCGCGCGTCGCCGGCGTCAACGAGAACCTGGCGATCCTGCTCCTCGCCGCCAAGTACGGCAAGCCGGTCTGCCCGCACGCGGGCGGAGTCGGCCTGTGCGAACTGGTCCAGCATCTGGCCATGTTCGACTACGTTGCCGTCTCGGGCACCTGGGAGGACCGTGTGATCGAATACGTCGACCACCTCCACGAGCACTTCACCGACCCCGTGGTGATCGACTCCGGCCGCTACGTCGCGCCGGGCGCCCCGGGCTTCTCCGCGCGGATGCGCCCGGAGTCGATGGCCGCGCACCGCTATCCGGAAGGGCCCGTCTGGCAGGCCCGCCGCACCACCGAGGAGGTCAACTCATGACCGCGGCACAGGACACAGGAGATTTCGCGGGCCTGGGCGCCCTCGTCACCGGCGGCGCCTCAGGCATCGGGGCGGCCGTCGCGACCCTGCTGCTCGCGCGCGGCGCGCGTGTCGCCGTACTCGACCGCGACACCGCGTCGGCCCCCGCGGGCACCCTGGCACTCAAGGCCGACGTGACCGACGACGACGCCGTCCGCGCGGCGGTCGACGCGGCCGCCGCCGAGTTCGGCGCCCTGCACACCGTCGTCTCCAACGCCGGGATCGGCGCGATCGGCACCGTCACCGACAACGACGACGCCGAATGGCTGCGGGTCCTCGACATCAACGTCCTCGGCATGGTCCGCACCGCGCGCCACGCCCTGCCCCATCTGCGGCGCGCCGCCGCGGACCGGCCCGGCTGCGTCTCGATCACCCACACCTGCTCCATCGCCGCCACGGCGGGGCTGCCGCAACGCGCCCTGTACAGCGCCAGCAAGGGCGCGGTGCAGTCGCTGACCCTCGCGATGGCCGCCGACCACATCCGTGAAGGCGTACGCGTCAACTGCGTCAACCCCGGTACCGCGGACACCCCCTGGGTCGGCCGCCTGCTCGACCAGGCACCCGACCCGGTGGCCGAACGTGCCGCCCTCGAAGCGCGCCAGCCCACGGGACGGCTGGTCAGCGCGGACGAGGTCGCAGCGGCGGTCGCCTACCTCGCCAGCCCCGCCGCAGCTGCCGTCACGGGCACGGCACTCGCGGTCGACGGCGGAATGCAGGGCCTTCGTCTGCGCCCCGCCACGCCCTGAGCCTGAGCCGACACTCATCCAAGGACGGAAAACCATGCTGCGACACCCTGTGGGGCGATCCCCACGCACCGTACTGCGTACGAGCGCCGCGGCCTGTGCCGCGCTGCTCGCCGTCACGGCCCTCGCGGGCTGCAACCGTGACTCGGAGAGCGGGGACGGCGGTGGCGGCAAGGTCGGCATCGACCTGCCGCGCAGTGACAGCGACTTCTGGAACTCCTACCAGCAGTACATCGAGTCCGGCGTCAAGGACGAGGAGATCGACGCGCTGTCGCTGACCAACTCGCAGAACGACATCGGCAAGCTCGTCTCCAACGTCCAGGCCTTCACCGACCAGGGCGCCAAGGCCGTGGTCATGGCCCCGCAGGACACCGGCGCGATAGCCGAGACGCTGGCCGAGCTGAACGACAAGGACATCCCGGTCGTCAGCGTGGACACCCGCCCCGACAAGGGCGACGTCTACATGGTCGTACGGGCCGACAACCGCGCGTACGGCCAGAAGGCCTGCGAGTACCTGGGTGAGCAGCTGGGCGGCAAGGGCAAGGTCGCCGAGTTCCAGGGCGACCTCTCCTCCATCAACGGCCGTGACCGCTCCGAGGCGTTCAAGAGCTGCATGGACGAGAAGTTCCCCGACATCGAGGTGTTCGAGCTCGCCACCGAGTGGAAGGGCGAAGTGGCGTCCGCCAAGCTCCAGTCCACGCTCGCCGCGCACCCGGACCTGAACGGCATCTACATGCAGGCGGGCGGCGTCTTCCTGCAGCCCACCCTCGCCCTCCTGGAGCAGAAGAAGCTCCTCAAGCCGGCGGGGGAGAAGGGCCACATCACGATCATCTCCAACGACGGCATCCCGGAGGAGCTGGACGCGATCCGGGAGGGCAAGATCGACGCCACCGTCTCGCAGCCCGCCGACCTGTACGCCAAGTACGCGCTGTACTACGCGAAGGAGGCGCTGGCCGGGAAGACCCCGAAGGAGGGTCCGACCGACCACGACTCCAACATCGTCAAGATCCCGAACGGTTACGAGGACCAGCTTCCCGCGCCCCTGGTGACCAAGGAGAACGTGGACGACAAGGCGCTGTGGGCCAATCAGCTGGAGAAGAAGAGCTAGCCATGGACCAGGCACCTGCGGCCGGGGCGCCGGCAGCGGCGGCGCCCGCCGTCCACGCGGAGGGCATCGTCAAGCGCTTCGGTCCCACCGTGGCGCTCGACGGTGTCCGGCTGACCGTCGCGCCCGGCGAGTCCCACGCACTCGTCGGGCGCAACGGCGCCGGCAAGTCCACCCTCGTCAGTGTCCTTACCGGACTCCACGAGGCCGACGCGGGAAAGGTGAGCTTCGGCGGCGAACCGGCGCCCGCCTTCGGCGACATCTCGGCCTGGCAGTCCAAGGTCGCCTGCGTCTACCAGAAGTCGATGGTCGTACCCGACCTGACCGTCGCCGAGAATCTCTTCCTCAACAACTACGGCTTGGACAAGGGCGGTTCAGGGATCGGCGGGCGCCTCATCAGTTGGCGCCGGCTCCGTACCCGCGCCGAGGAGCTGCTCGCCGAGTACGGCGTCAGCGTCGACCCGAACGCGCGGGCCAAGGATCTCGCCGTCGAGCAGCGGCAGTTCGTGGAGATCGCGCGCGCCCTGTCGTTCGGCGCCCGGCTGATCATCCTGGACGAGCCCACGGCCCAGCTCGACGCCCGCGGCATCGACAGCCTCTTCGAGAAGCTCCGTGACCTCCAGAGCCAGGGGGTGGCGTTCCTCTTCATCTCGCACCACCTCCAGGAGGTGTACGAGCTGTGCAGCACCGTCACCGTCTACCGCGACGCCCGCCATGTGCTGACCGCACCGGTCGCCGATCTGGCCAAGGCGGACCTGGTGACGGCCATGACGGGCGACGCGGCGAGCTCGGCGGCGGCCTGGCACGCCGCGCACGCGGTGCCCCCGGACCGGACGGTGGCGCCCGTACTGACCACCGAAGGGCTCGCCCTGGAGGGCGAGTTCGAACCGCTCGACCTCGAAGTGCGGCCCGGTGAGGTCCTCGGCGTGGCCGGGGCCGCGGCCAGCGGCAACACCGCGCTGGGCGAGATCCTGGTCGGCATGCGGAAGGCGACGGCGGGCCGGATCGCGGTACGCGACCGGACGGTCAGGCCGGGCAGCGTCCCGGACTCCCTGGACGCCGGGATCGGCTACATCCCCGAGGACCGGCACCTCCAGGGGCTCGTACTGGACCGCAGCGTCGCCGAGAACGCCACACTCACGGTCGCCGACCAGCTCGGCCCGTGGGGGACCGTACTGCCCTCCCGTACGCGGGAGTTCGCCCGGTCGATGATCGCCTCGCTGGACATCAAGACGACAGGGCCCGAGCAGCCGGTCTCGGGACTCTCCGGCGGCAATCAGCAGAAGGTGGTGGTCGCGCGGGCGCTGGCCCGCGGGCCCAGCGTGCTGGTGGCCCTGCGCCCCACGGCGGGCGTCGACGTCAAGTCGAAGGATTCGCTGCTCGGCGTCGTACGCCGGGTGGCCGACGAAGGAAACGCGGCCGTGATCATCTCCGACGAGCTGGATGATCTGCGGGTCTGCGATCGCGTACTGGCCCTGTTCCACGGGCGAGTGGTGGCAACGTTCGGGAGCGGGTGGACCGACCGGGAACTGGTCGCCGCCATGGAAGGTGTGGGGGAGAACGGATGACCGAGACGATACGACCGCCGGTGCTCGACAAGGAGCGCGCCGACGACCACCCGCTGAGCCGGCTGAAGCTCATCAGGTGGAGCGACTTCTCGCTCGTGCCGGTGATCCTGGTGCTGATGGTGATCGGCTTCATCGTCTCGCCGGTCTTCCTCACCTCCAACAACCTGATCAGCGTGGTCCAGCAGTCGTCCGAGCTGAGTCTGCTGGTGCTCGGCCAGGCACTGATCCTGATCTGCGGCCGGATGGACCTGTCGCTGGAGTCGACGATCGGCATCGCGCCGGTCATCGCCATGTGGATGGTGCTGCCGAGCGACGGCGGCCGGTTCGCAGGTCTGGATCTGCTGCCCGTCTGGATGGCCATCCCGGCGTGTCTGCTGGTCGGCATGATCGTCGGTGTGGTCAACGGCTTCCTGATGCTGAAGCTGCGGGTCAACGGGTTCATCGCGACCCTCGGCATGCTCACGATGCTGCGCGGCCTCCAGATCGGCATCACCGAGGGCAAGTCGATCACCGATGTCCCGGAGTCCTTCCGCTACCTCGGCAAGACCGACTGGCTGGGAGCGCCCGCCGCCGTCTGGATCTGTCTGGCGCTGTTCGCGATCGGCGGCGCCTCGCTCGCCTGGCTGCGGCACGGGCGTTCGCTGTACGCCATCGGCGGCAACCCGGAGGCGGCGCGCGCCGCCGGTATCCGGGTGGACCGGATCACCTGGATCGTGCTCGCCATCGGCGGCATCCTCGCGGCCTTCGCCGGCATCCTCTACACCGGCCACTACGGCTCCGTGGCGGCGACCCAGGGCAACGGCTGGATCTTCCAGGTCTTCGCGGCCGCCGTGATCGGCGGCATCAGCCTCAAGGGCGGGCGTGGCACGCTCTTCGGCGCGCTGACCGGTGTGCTGACGCTTCAGCTGGTGGTGAATGTGATGACGCTGGGCGGGGTGCCCGCGCTCTGGAACCAGTTCCTGAACGGCGCGATCATCATCGTCGCCCTGGTCATCTCGCGGTTCGCGAGCGGCGAGAAGCAGGACTGACCGGCCGGGGACACGGCTACGGCACGGACACGGCCGGGGACACGGCTACGGGCCTCCCGGGAGCGGAATCCGCTCCCGGGAGGCCCGTAGCCGTGCCCCTGACCGTCAGAGCGTCGAACGCAGCCACTGCTCCACACTCGCGACATGCACCGTCGCCCACGATCTGGCCGCCTCGCCGTCCCGGTCCCGCAGCGCCGCCAGGATCGCCCGGTGCTCGTGCAACGTACGGCTGACCGCGTCCTCCTGGGTCAGTCCACGCCAGACCCGGGCCCGTGTCGTCGGCCCCGAAAGGCCGTCGAGCAGCGAGCAGAGCACCGAGTTGCCCGAGGCCTGCACGATCCCGCGGTGGAACTCCAGGTCCGAGGCCACCAGCTCCTCCACCGACGGCTCCGGGCCGAGCGCGTCCAACTGCTCGCTCAGCGTGTCCAGTTCGGAGTCCTTGATCCGGGAGGCGGCCATCGCCGTCGCGGCCGGTTCCAGGATTCGCCGTACCGCCAGGAACTCCAGCACCGTGTCGTCACGGTGGAAGTCGACGACGAAACTCAGCGCTTCCAGAAGGAGCTGCGGGTCGAGGCTGGTGACATACGTCCCGTCGCCCTGCCGTACGTCGAGAATGCGGATCAGCGACAGCGCGCGTACCGCCTCGCGCAGCGAGTTGCGCGACAGGCCCAGTTCGGCGGCGAGCTCGCTCTCCTTGGGAAGGCGGTCCCCCGGGCGCAGCGCGCCCGAGACGATCATTCCCTTGATCTTCTCGATGGCCTCGTCGGTGACAGCCATGGGCGACCTCCATACATCCGATGTATCGGCCTCCATTATGCGTCTCCGCGAGTGCCGGGCGCCCCCTTCCACCGGAGTTCCGCGAGAACGACGGAGCCGGGGACGGTCCTGCCGGCCCCGGCGCCGTTTCGGAACTTGATTCGAGGCGTGACGTCAGCCGTGCCGCTCGCCGAGCAACCGCTCGACCCGCGCCCGGATCTCGTCGGTGGCGAGCCCGCGGATCGTCAGCGTCGTACGGCGCCGCAGTACGTCGTCCGCGGTCTCCGCCCACTCGTGGTCGCGCGCGTACACGACCTGCGCCCAGATCTCCGGGGCGTCCGGGTGGATACGCTCGCCCAGCTCGGGGTGCTCGTACGCCAGGCGCGCGATGTCGAACGCCAACGACCCGTAGTGCCTGGCCAGATGGTGGGCGGTGTCGCGCGCCATGCCGTCGCCGTGCGAGCCGCCGTCGATCAGCAGCCGGTGCGTCACCGCCTGCGGATTGGCGATACCGGGCAGCGGCAGCATCTTCGGCAGCCGTGAGGTGGGCTCGATGTCGGAGCCGAGGGGACGGCCCGGCAGGGTCTCCAGCTTGTCCAGCACCGTACGGCC
Organism: Streptomyces sp. NPDC051217; assembly: GCF_044455465.1. Taxonomy (NCBI): domain Bacteria; kingdom Bacillati; phylum Actinomycetota; class Actinomycetes; order Kitasatosporales; family Streptomycetaceae; genus Streptomyces; species Streptomyces sp. NPDC051217. Next base: position 311,338 of record NZ_JBITEV010000005.1, on the reverse strand, counting down.
GATATGCCGGAACGTCGTCCACTTGCCGCCGGCGACCGACAGCATGCCGCCGCTGCCCTCGGTGACGACCGTCTCCCGCTTGGCGGTGGAGGTGTCACCAGGACCGCCGGGCAGTACCCGAAGACCGGCGAACGAGTAGGTGATCAGCTCGCGCGAGAGCTGCTGGTCGCGCACGGACAGCGACGCCTCGTCCAGGATCTGGTGGATGTCCGCGTCGGTGACCGCCACGTCCGCCGGATCGCCCACGTACGTCTCGTCCGTCGTGCCCAGCAGCAGCATGTCCTCCCAGGGGAGGGCGAAAGTGATGCGGAACTTGTCGATCGGGGTCGCGAGCGCCGCGTTCCAGGGGGCGGTGCGCCGCAGCACGAGGTGCGCGCCCTTGGAGAGCCGGATGGAGGGCTCGGACCTCGGGTCCTCCATCGTGCGCAGCCGGTCGACCCAGGGGCCGGTGGCGTTCAGTACGAGCCGGGCGTCGACCCCGAACTCCGTACCGTCCAGACCGTCCTTGAGCTCGGCGCCCGTCACCCGCCCGCCGCTGAACCGCAACCCGGTGACCTGGGCGTGGTTGAGGACGGCCGCGCCCGACTCGACGGCGGCGCGGACCGTCATGATCGCCATCCGCGCGTCGTTCATCTGGTCGTCGCCGTACACGGCCACGGCCCGCAGATTGTCCGTCCGCAGCTCGGGCACCGCGCGCCGCGCCTTGGCCGGGCTCAGCAGATGCCCGACACCGTCGCCGAAGGCGGACAGCGCCGAGTACGCGAAGACGCCGGCACCCAGCTTGGCCGCGCTGTGCGGCCCGTTCTTGTAGACGGGCAGATAGAAGGTGAGCGGGTTCGCCAGATGCGGAGCCACCCGGCGGGAGACCGCGCGGCGCTCGAAGTGGTTCTCGGCGACCAGCTTCACCTCACCGGTCTGCAAGTAGCGCAGACCGCCGTGGAGCAGCTTGGAGGAGGCGGAGGAGGTGGCGCCCGCGAAGTCGCCACCGTCCACCAGGGCCACCCGCAGTCCCGACTGGGAGGCGTGCCAGGCGGTGGAGATGCCCAGGATGCCGCCGCCGATGACCAGCAGGTCGTAGGTGGCGCGGGACAGTTGCTCCCGGGTCTCGGCACGGCTCGGGAGGGAGCCGCCGGCCGGATGCGTGCCCAGGGCGGGACCGCTGTGAAGGGTGGTCATGGTGTCTCCTCGATCGGACGGGGCTTGCTCAGCTGTCCTCGTCGTCGTCCAGCCATGCCTTGGTGCGCTCGACGGCCTTGAGCCAGTTCTTGTATTCGCGTGCGCGCCTCGCCTGGTCCATGTCCGGAGTCCACTCCGCGGCCCGGCGCCAGTTGGCGCGCAGCGCGTCGGTGTCCGGCCAGAAGCCGACCGCGAGGCCGGCGGCGTAGGCGGCGCCCAGGACGGTGGTCTCGGCGACCATCGGGCGTACGACGGGCGCGTCGAGGACGTTGGCGAGCGTCTGCATCAGCAGGTTGTTGGCGGTCATACCGCCGTCGACCTTGAGGGACGTCAGCTCGACCTTGGAGTCCTTGGTCATGGCGTCGCTGATCTCGCGGGTCTGCCAGGCCGTGGCCTCCAGCACCGCGCGGGCGATGTGCGCCTTGGTGACATAGCTGGTGAGACCGGCGATCACGCCGCGGGCGGAGGAGTCCCAGTGGGGTGCGAACAGCCCGGAGAAGGCGGGGACGAAGTACGCGCCGCCGTTGTCCTCGACCGAGGAGGCGAGCGTCTCGATCTCGGGCGCGGTGTTGATGAGGCCCATCTGGTCGCGCATCCACTGGACCAGGGCGCCGGTGACGGCGATGGAGCCCTCCAGGGCGTACACCGCGGGCTGGTCCCCGATGCGGTAACCGACGGTGGTCAGCAGGCCGTTGTAGGAGTTGATGGGCTTGTGGGCGGTGTTCATCAGCATGAACGTGCCGGTGCCGTACGTCGACTTGGCCTCGCCCTCGGCGAAGCAGGTCTGGCCGAACAGGGCCGCCTGCTGGTCACCGAGCGCCGAGGCGACCGGGACCCCGTTCAGCGGGCCGCCCTTGGCCGTTCCGTACACCTCGGACGAGGAGCGGATCTTCGGGAGCATGGCCATCGGGACACCGATCGAGTTGCAGATCTTCGGGTCCCACTCCAGGGTGTCGAGCCGCATCAGCATCGTGCGGGAGGCGTTGGTGACGTCCGTGACGTGCACGCCGCCGTTGACGCCGCCGGTCAGATTCCAGATCACCCAGGAATCCATGGTGCCGAAGAGGATGTCGCCGTTCTCCGCGCGCTCGCGCAGGCCCTCGACATTGTCCAGCAGCCAGCGGGCCTTCGGCCCGGCGAAGTAGGTCGCCAGCGGCAGTCCGGTGTCGCGCCGGAACCGGTCCTGGCCCACGTTGCGGCCCAGTTCTCTGACGAGCGCGCTGGTACGGGTGTCCTGCCAGACGATGGCGTTGTGGACGGGCTCACCGGTCTTCTTGTCCCAGAGCATGGTGGTCTCGCGCTGGTTGGTGATCCCGATCGCCAGGACGTCGGCCCTGGTGATGTCCGCCTTCTCGATGGCGTTCGCCAGGACTTCCTGGACGTTGGCCCAGATCTCCTTGGCGTCGTGCTCGACCCAGCCCGGCTTCGGGAAGATCTGCCGGTGTTCCTTCTGGTCGACGGCGACGATGCGCGCGTCGACGTCGAAGACGATGCAGCGGCTGGACGTCGTGCCCTGGTCGATGGCCGCGATGAACGGTCCCGCTCCGCGGGAGGAAGTCCCGGTGCTCTGTGCGTCACTCACGGTGTCTGCTCCTGCTCGGTTCGGAGGGCGGAGGGAAGAGGGAGGGTCACTTGAGGGCCCAGTTGAAGAAGCCGGCCGCGGCGGCGCCGCCGATCAGCGGGCCGGCGACGGGGATCCAGGCGTACGTCCAGTCGGAGCCGCCCTTGTTGGGCAGCGGCAGCAGGGCGTGGACGATGCGGGGGCCGAGGTCACGCGCCGGGTTGATGGCGTATCCCGTGGGGCCACCGAGCGAGAGGCCGATACCCACAACGACCAGTGCGACGATCAGCGCGCCCAGCGTGCCGAGGCCGTTGCCCTCGTTGTTCAGTCCCTGGGTGAGGATCGCGATCACCAGGACGAAGGTGGCGATGATCTCGGTGAGGAGGTTCTGCACGGTGTTCCGGATCTCCGGGCCCGTGGAGAAGATGCCGAGGACCGGACCGGCCTTCGGCGCGGTCTTCTGGTCGACCAGACCCTCGATCCTCGGCTGCGCCGCGAGAATCTCCGGGTCGGTCAGATGGGCCTTGAACTGTCCCATGTACGACACCCACACCAGGAACGCGCCGATGAGGGCGCCGAGCAGCTGGCTGGCCATGTAGAGGGGAACGTCCCCCCACGGGGTCGTGCCCGCGATCGCCAGACCGAGGGTGACCGCGGGGTTCAGATGGGCGCCGGATATGCCCGTGGCGAGATAGGCACCGGTGAGGACGGCGAGGCCCCAGCCGAAGCTGATGGCGACCCATCCCGCGGCATGCGATTTGGAGCGCTTGAGGACGACGCCCGCCACGACGCCACCACCGAGCAGCAGCAGAAGGGCGGTACCAACCATCTCGCCGATGAAGATGTCGTAGTGAGACACCCGAGACTCCTTCGTCCAGGGAAGGCAGACCCGCGGCTCTCACCGATGGTCCGCGCCCTCGGTTAAGGGCATTGCCGGCCCTTGGCGTTGTCGTGCACGCAGAATGAGCCGTCGATCAGTGTTCGACAATGCCGACCATTGACCGGCAGTGTCATCCTGTGATGGATACGTCGTCAAGGGCTCCGTAGCCGGAACCTTGTTCTTCTCAGATCATCGGCCATGCGGTTCAGAACCGCCCGGCGCCGACATCCCTGGACACCGAACGGGCACATTCGCGCACCGCTGTGATCAGCTCCGGGCGGATTTCGCCGCCTTCGCACAGCCGTTCCACCGCGCCGGTGAGAGCGATGGCTCCGACCGGCATTCGGCGCCTGTCATGGATCGGAGAGGCCACCGCGGCCACCCCTTCCCAGGTCTCCTCGACGTCCGTCGCCCACCCCCGCGACCTGGTGAGTTCGAGAATCGCCTCGAATTGCTCCAGATCGGTGACGGTGCGCGTGGTGAGCTGTTCGCGGGTGCCTCTGACGGCCTCGCCGCGGGCCACCGGGTCGTACGCGGCGAGCACCTTCCCGAGGGCCGTGGAGTGCAGCGGCTGCATCGCGCCCACTTCCAGGACCTGTCGGCTGTCGTCGGGCCTGAAGACGTGGTGCACGATCAGCACGCCCTCCAGGTGCAGCACCCCCAGATGCACGCTCTCGCCGCTGGACCGCGCCAGATCGTCCGTCCATACCAGGGCGCGGGACCGCAGCTCATGGACGTCCAGATAGCTGTTGCCGAGCCGCAGCAGCTCTGCGCCCAGCTGGTAACGGCCGGAGACGGCGTCCTGCTCCACGAAGCCCTCGGCCTGGAGAGTACGGAGAATGCCGTGGGCCGTGCCCTTGGCCAGCCCGAGCGAGGAGGCGATGTCGGACAGGCCGAGCCTGCGCTCGCCGCCGGCCAGGAGCCGCAGCACCGCCGCCGCGCGCTGCAGCGACTGAATACTCTTCGCCATCGGCCGGGCCTCCACTACACAGTCGTTCGGCAATGCTGAACATTATGGGCCCATGCCGACTCCCCTCGAAGGTCACCGGATTCCTTCCCCGGGCAGGGACGCGCCAGTCCGCCCCGTGGTACACAAACGCCGTACGGAGCCGGGCACCGCTACCCTTGCCGGGTGCCCCTTCCACCGGAAGGCGCAAAGCCGACAGCCGTCGCATCCCCGGGAGTATGTTCATGGCCCCGTCCTCCAGCCTTTCCGCCGACAGCCGCACCCGAATCGAAGCGCTGCGCGAGGCGCTGGCCACCCGCGTCGTCGTGGCCGACGGCGCGATGGGCACGATGCTCCAGGCGCAGGACCCGACGATGGAGGACTTCCAGAACCTGGAAGGCTGCAACGAGATCCTCAATGTGACCCGCCCGGACATCGTGCGCTCGGTCCATGAGGAGTACTTCGCGGTCGGTGTCGACTGCGTGGAGACGAACACCTTCGGCACGAACTACGCGGCTCTGGCCGAGTACGACATCCCTGAGCGGGTCTTCGAACTCTCCGAGGCCGGCACGCGTATCGCCCGCGAGGTGGCCGACGAGTTCACGGTGTCGACGGGACAGCAGCGCTGGGTGCTGGGCTCGATGGGGCCGGGCACGAAGCTGCCGACGCTGGGGCACGTGGATTACGTGACGCTGCGCGACGCCTATCAGCGCAACGCCGAGGGCATGATCGCCGGCGGCGCCGACGCGCTGCTGGTGGAGACGACGCAGGACCTGCTCCAGACGAAGGCGGCCGTCCTCGGCGCCCGGCGGGCCCTCGACGCCACCGGCACGAACCTGCCGGTCATCTGCTCGGTGACCGTCGAGACGACGGGCACCATGCTGCTGGGGTCGGAGATCGGCGCCGCGCTGACGGCGCTGGAGCCGCTCGGCATCGACATGATCGGTCTGAACTGCGCCACGGGCCCCGCCGAGATGAGCGAACACCTGCGGTACCTGGCCCGCCACTCCCGTATCCCCATCTCCTGCATGCCCAACGCCGGACTGCCCGTCCTCGGCAAGGACGGGGCGCACTACCCGCTGTCCGCGGGGGAACTCGCGGACGCCCAGGAGAACTTCGTACGCGACTACGGGCTGTCGCTGGTGGGCGGCTGCTGCGGTACGACTCCGGAGCATCTGCGTCAGGTGGTGGAGCGGGTGCGCGGGGCGGGCATCACGGAGCGGGCGCCGCAGCCCGAGCCGGGAGTGGCCTCCCTCTACCAGAGCGTGCCGTTCCGGCAGGACACCTCGTATCTGGCCATCGGCGAGCGGACGAACGCCAACGGGTCGAAGAAGTTCCGTGAGGCGATGCTCGAAGGGCGCTGGGACGACTGCGTGGAGATGGCGCGCGGCCAGATCCGCGAGGGCGCGCACCTGCTCGACCTGTGTGTCGACTACGTCGGCCGGGACGGTGTCGCCGACATGGCCGAACTCGCCGGCCGGTTCGCCACCGCCTCCACGCTGCCGATCGTGCTGGACTCCACCGAACTGCCCGTGCTGCGCGCCGGGCTGGAGAAGCTCGGCGGTCGCGCGGTCGTCAACTCCGTCAACTACGAGGACGGCGACGGGCCCGAGTCCCGCTTCGTGAAGGTCACCGAACTGGCGGTGGAGCACGGTGCGGCGCTGATCGCGCTCACCATCGACGAGGAGGGCCAGGCCCGTACCCCCGAGCACAAGGTCGCGATCGCCGAGCGGCTGATCGCCGATCTGACCGGCAACTGGGGCGTTCACGAGTCGGACATCCTCATCGACACGCTGACGTTCACGATCTGCACCGGTCAGGAGGAGTCGCGCAAGGACGGCATCGCGACGATCGAGGCGATCCGTGAGCTGAAGAAGCGCCACCCCGAGGTGCAGACCACACTCGGCCTGTCCAACATCTCCTTCGGCCTCAACCCGGCCGCCCGTATCGTCCTCAACTCGGTGTTCCTGGACGAGTGTGTGAAGGCCGGACTGGACTCGGCGATCGTGCACGCGTCGAAGATCCTGCCGATCGCCCGCCTGGAGGAGGAGCAGGTCAAGGTCGCGCTCGACCTGATCTACGACCGCCGTGAGGAAGGCTACGACCCGCTCCAGAAGCTGATGGAGCTGTTCGAGGGCGTCAACACCAAGTCGATGAAGGACGGCCGCGCCGAGGAACTGCTGGCGCTGCCCCTGAACGAGCGCCTGGAGCGCCGCATCATCGACGGCGAGAAGAACGGCCTGGAGGGCGACCTCACCGAAGCCCTCCGGACACGCCCCGCGCTGGAGATCGTCAACGACACCCTGCTGAACGGCATGAAGGTCGTCGGTGAGCTGTTCGGCTCCGGTCAGATGCAGCTGCCGTTCGTGCTCCAGTCCGCCGAGGTGATGAAGACGGCGGTGGCGTTCCTGGAGCCCCACATGGAGAAAGTCGCCGACGGCGAAGACGCTGTCGGCAAGGGCACGATCGTGCTGGCAACGGTGCGCGGCGACGTGCACGACATCGGCAAGAACCTCGTCGACATCATCCTCTCCAACAACGGCTACACCGTGGTCAATCTCGGTATCAAGCAGCCCGTCTCCGCGATCCTCGAAGCCGCCCAGGAACACCGGGCGGACGTGATCGGGATGTCGGGGCTTCTCGTGAAGTCCACGGTGATCATGAAGGAGAACCTCCAGGAGCTGAACCAGCGCAAGATGGCGGCCGACTTCCCCGTCATCCTCGGCGGCGCCGCCCTCACCCGCGCCTTTGTCGAGCAGGACCTGCACGAGATCTACGAGGGTGAAGTCCGCTACGCCCGCGACGCGTTCGAGGGCCTGCGGCTGATGGACGCGCTGATCGGCATCAAGCGCGGCGTCCCCGGAGCCGTACTGCCCGACCTCAAGCAGCGCCGCGTCAAGCCCGCCGCCACAGCGGTGGTGGAGGAGCGTCCGGAGGAAGGCGCGGCCCGCTCGGACGTGTCGGTCACCAACCCCGTTCCGGAGCCGCCGTTCTGGGGCACCCGCGTCATCAAGGGCATCCAGCTCAAGGAGTACGCGTCCTGGCTGGACGAGGGCGCGCTGTTCAAGGGGCAGTGGGGGCTGAAGGAGTCCCGCAAGGGCGGACCCTCCTACGAGGAACTGGTCGAGTCCGAGGGCCGGCCGCGGCTGCGGGGATGGCTGGAGAAGCTCCACACGGACAACCTGCTCGAAGCGGCCGTGGTCTACGGCTACTTCCCCTGCGTCTCCAAGGGCGACGACCTCATCCTGCTCGGCGAGGACGGCTCGGAGCGCACCCGCTTCACCTTCCCCCGGCAGCGGCGCGGGCGGCGGCTCTGCCTCGCCGACTTCTTCCGCCCCGAGGAGTCCGGCGAGACCGATGTGGTCGGACTCCAGGTCGTCACGGTCGGCTCGAAGATCGGCGGCGCGACGGCGGAGCTGTTCGAGAAGAACGCCTACCGGGACTATCTCGAACTCCACGGTCTCTCCGTCCAGCTCGCCGAAGCCCTCGCCGAGTACTGGCACGCCCGTGTCCGCTCCGAGCTGGGCTTCGCGGGCGAGGACCCGTCCGAGGTCGAGGACATGTTCGCGCTGAAGTACCGGGGCGCCCGCTTCTCGCTCGGCTACGGCGCCTGCCCCAACCTGGAGGACCGCGCCAAGATCGCCGGGCTCCTGGAGCCCGGCCGGATCGGCGTCGAGCTCTCCGAGGAGTTCCAGCTCCACCCCGAGCAGTCCACCGACGCGATCGTGATCCACCACCCCGAGGCGAAGTACTTCAACGCGCGCTAGAGCGCCACAAGGCCCGCCGATCGCGCGCTGATGGCGCCACAAGCCGCTGACCGCGCACTTCGCGTGGACGAGCCGTACACTGGTCGGTCCAGTGCAGGCCGGTTGCCGGACCCGACGGGAATCCCGTCAGGAAAGGCGACCGGCCTTCTCGTCCCTCTCGGAGGTGTGCCGGATGACCAGTACGGTTCCCGCGTCCTTGACCCGTACGGCCGAAGGGTCCGCCCTTCAGGCCGTTCTGCTCGACATGGACGGCACCCTGGTCGACACGGAGGGCTTCTGGTGGGACACGGAGGTCGCGGTCTTCAAGGACCTCGGCCACCCCCTGGACGACGCCTGGCGGGATGTGGTCGTGGGCGGACCGATGACCAGGAGCGCCGGCTATCTCATCGAGGCCACCGGCGCCGACATCACACTCGCCGAGCTGACCGTGCTGCTCAACGACCGCTTCGAGGAGCGCATCGGCACCGACGTGCCGCTGATGCCGGGAGCCGCCAAGCTCCTCGCCGAGCTGGCCCACCACGGTGTGCCCACGGCCCTGGTCTCCGCGTCCCACCGGCGCATCATCGAGCGGGTGCTGGAGTCCGTGGGACGCCACCACTTCTCCCTCACCGTGGCCGGTGACGAGGTGCTGAACACCAAGCCGCACCCCGACCCGTATCTGCTCGCCGCGCGCGGGCTGAGCGCCGCCCCGTCCAGATGCGCGGTCATCGAGGACACGGCGACCGGTGTGGCGTCGGCCGAGGCGGCGGGCTGCCGGGTCGTCGCGGTGCCCTCGGTCGCGCCCATCGCGGCCGCCGCGGGACGGGTGATCGTGGAGTCTCTCGAAGAGGTCGATCTGGTATTTCTGCGCGGTTTGATTACGCTCCAACACTGATACGCATACAGAGCGTGGCCCCTGAAACTATCGATAACCGGGGGCTTTGTGTACGCGTTCCGGGACCCCCTTGTCGATCATCGCGAACATGATCATGAGGGTCTGACGGGAGTGTGAGTGATGTTGGTCACTCGCCGTGCCGTCGCCGCGGGTGACGATGCCCGTTCGGCGCCCCTGGGCTGCCCGTTCGCCGCGCCGCTACGGGCACCCATGTGTCCGGTTTTATTGCTTGATGCGCGAATGATTCTGACGTCCTGATACCGCTTCACAGCAATCTCTGATCACTTTGCGATTACGCCCGAAGTGGGCCCGGTTCAGGACGTCCGCACCCGCCGACTAACCTCATCGCGAGAACTTCGCCACACGTTCGCCACCTCAATGGTGTGATCCGACGGTCAATCACGTCGCGAAATTCTCAACCACCGTTGTATCGCAAGGTGTTCGGATGAGGGAGTACGTCCAGGATGAAGCGCAAGAGTCTCGTGCTGCCGGTTGTGGCCGGTCTGCTCGCCCCGGTGCTCGTCGCCTGCGGCGGCTCGGACAGCTCGTCCGGCGACGGTGAAGCCATAGTCGTGGGCACCACGGACCAGTTCACCGCCACCAAGGAGTCCCCGGCGCCCCTGGACCCCGCGTTCGCGTACGACACCGGCTCCTGGAACATCCTGCGCCAGTCCCTCCAGACACTGATGCACATCCCGCGCGGCGGCGGCGCCCCAGTACCCGACGCCGCGTCGAGCTGCCGGTTCTCGGACAACCAGAACGAGAGCTACCGCTGCGAGCTGCGCGACGGGCTGAAGTTCGCCGACGGCGCCGAGATCACCTCGGAGGACGTGAAGTTCTCCATCGAGCGTGTCATCGACATCAACTCCGAGGCCGGCGCGGTGGGCCTGCTCAAGAACATCGACACGATCGAGACCCCCAGCGACACCGAGGTCATCTTCCATCTCAAGACCCCCGACGCCACGTTCCCGTACAAGCTCTCGACACCCGTCGCCGGCATCGTCGACCCCGAGGCGTACGAGGGCAAGAAGCTCCGCGACGGCTTCGAGGTGAACGGCTCGGGCGCGTACAAGTTCGAGGCCGAGGTGAAGGACGACCGGATCGTCAAGGCGGTCTTCACCAAGAACGACTCGTACAAGGGCGACCTCAAGCTCCGCAACAGCAAGGTCGAACTGCGCTCGTACCCCGACGCCGCGGCCATGGGCAAGGCCCTGGACTCCGGCGAGATCGACGTGATGGCCCGCACCATGGCCCCCGATCAGATCGAGGCGATGGCCGCGAAGCCCAAGGACAGCGTCGAACTCACCGAGATGCCGGGTCTGGAGATCCGCTACCTCGCCTTCGACACCGAGGAGCCGGTGACGAAGGAGAAGGCCGTACGCCAGGCCGTCGCCTCCCTCGTGGACCGCGGCCGGATCGCCTCCGAGGTGTACGGCTCCACGGCCGAGCCGCTCTACTCGCTCATCCCGGCGACCATCACGGCGCACACCAACTCGTTCTTCAACAAGTACGGGGAGCCGAACCGGGCCGAGGCCGCGAAGTTCCTCGAAGAAGCCGGTGTGGAGACGCCGGTGAAGTTCACCATGCACTACACCACCGACCACTACGGCGAGGCGACCGCCAAGGAGTTCGAGATGCTCAAGGAGCAGCTCAACTCAAGCGGTCTCTTCCAGGTCGACACCAAGGGCGCCGAGTGGGCCAAGTTCCGGCCCGCCCAGACGCGCGGTGACTACACCGTCTACGGCATGGGCTGGTTCCCCGACTTCCCGGACCCGGACAACTACATCGCGCCCTTCCTCGACGAGGACAACTTCCTCAACGCGCCGTACGCGAACCAGAAGGTGATCAAGGAGCTGATCCCGCAGTCGCGCAGCGAGGCCGAGCGCAGCGCCGCGGCCAAGGCATTCTCGGAGATGCAGGACATCGTCGCCGAGGACGTGCCGGTGCTGCCGCTCTGGCAGGGCAAGCAGTACGTCGCCGCCGCCGACGACATCTCCGGTGTGGAGTGGGCCCTCAATCCCTCGGGCGAACTGCTGCTCTGGGAGCTGGGCACCGGCAGCGCGGTCTGACCGGCCCGGCGGTCGGCGGTCGTCATAGGAGAGGTCCCCGGCATCGGTGCGATGCCGGGGACCTGTCAGTTCTCCGCTCCGCGCGCCGTACGTCCTTACGCGCCCGTCGGCCTACTGGGCGCCGGGACGGACCAGACCGCTCTCGTACGCGTACACGGCCGCCTGGACGCGGTCGCGCAGGCTCAGCTTCGTGAGCACATGACCCACATGCGTCTTGACCGTCGTCTCGCTCACGAAGAGGTCCGCGGCGATCTCGGCGTTGGACAGCCCGCGCGCCACCAGCTTGAGGACCTCCACCTCGCGCTCGGTCAGCGTGTGCAGGGTGTCCGGAACCTGCTCCTCGCCGGACGGCAGATGGTCCGCGTACTTGTCGAGCAGCCTGCGGGTGATGCTCGGTGCCAGCATCGCCTCACCGGCGGCCACCACCCGGATCGCCTGCACCAACTCGTTGGCGGGCGCGTCCTTGAGGAGAAAGCCGCTGGCCCCGGCGCGCAGCGCCTCCACCACGTACTCGTCCAGGTCGAACGTGGTCAGCACCAGCACTTTCGCCGGACCGTCCTTGCCGGGTCCGGTGATCTGACGGGTCGCCTCGACGCCGTCCATCCGCGGCATCCGGATGTCCATCAGAACGACATCGGGCTGGAGCGCCCGGACCTGGTCGATCGCCTGGAGGCCGTCCCCGGCCTCGCCGACGACGGCGATGTCCTGCTCGGCCTCCAGGATCATCCGGAAGCCGGTGCGCAGCAGTGGCTGGTCGTCGACCAGTAGGACACGGATGGCCACGGGATCTCCTTCGGTGGGACTGATCCCGGTCCATTCTGCCTTGAGCGTCCGGCCGTGCCCCCGGCGGGCACACACCGCACGCCCGCCGGACAGGCCCTAGGCCCCCTGAGCCGCCTCGGCGGAAGCGACCGGCCCGGCAGCGGGCGGCGCAGCGGGAGGCGCCTCGGGGGCGCCAAGCGCCTCGGCAGCGGGCAGCGGCTCGCCGCTCTGTGGCGGCGGCGCCGTCAGCGGATACACCGGCGGGGTGCCCCCGAACTCCGGACACACCGACTGGTGGTCGCACCAGCCGCACAACTTCGTCGGCCGCGGCCGCCAGTCGCCCGTCTCCGTCGCCTGCCTGATCGCGTCCCAGAGCGCCAGAAGCTTGCGCTCCACGCGCTCCAGGTCGGCCTCGACGGGGTCGTACGTCAGCACGTCGCCGCTGCCGAGGTAAACCAGTTGGAGCCGGCGCGGCACCACCCGCTTCAGCCGCCAGATCACCAGCGCGTAGAACTTCATCTGGAACAGCGCGCCCTCCGAGTACTCCGGACGCGGCGCCTTCCCCGTCTTGTAGTCGACGATGCGCACCTCGCCCGACGGCGCCACATCGACCCGGTCGATCACCCCGCGCAGCCGCAGCCCCGACTCCAGCTCCGTCTCCACGAACAGCTCGCGCTCGGCCGGCTCCAGCCGCGTCGGATCCTCCAGCGAGAACCACCGCTCGACCAGCCGCTCGGCCTCCGACAGCCAGCCCGTCAGCCGCTCGCCGCTCTCGTCCCCGGCGAACAGCTCGCCCAGCTCCGGTCTCGACTCCAGCAGCCGGTCCCACTGCCCGGGAACCATCGACCTCGCCCGCGGCGCCGTACGCTCGACAGCGGGGTCGTCGAACAGCCTCTCCAGCACCGCGTGCACCAGCGTCCCCCGGGTCGCCGCCTCGCTCGGCTTCTCCGGCAGCTTGTCGATCACCCGGAACCGGTACAGCAGAGGGCACTGCATGAAATCGCTCGCGCGCGACGGCGACAGCGAAGTGGGCTGCTGACTCGTACTCATGACGCAGACCCTACGGCCCGCCACTGACAGCGAGCGGAATACCATCGACGTAAGACCCTCGCGAACAGCATGATCGAGCGAGCGACGGTGCCGCAACGAAGGGATGACGTGAAAAAGGACGACGAGAGCGGCGAGAGCAGGAGGCCGCGGTCCGGTCCTGAGGACGCGCCCCCCGGCGGCAAGCGGAAGCGGCCCGAAGACCCCGGCGGCGGGATCCTGATGGGCCGTCCCTTCGGCGTGCCCGTGTACGTCGCCCCCAGCTGGTTCCTGGTGGCCGCGCTCATCACCTGGGTCTTCGGCGGCCAGCTCGACCGGGTGCTGCCCGAGCTCGGCGGTGTCCGCTATCTCGTCGCGCTCTTCTTCGCCGTCGCCTTCTACGCCTCCGTACTGGTCCACGAACTGGCCCACACGGTCGTCGCGCTGCGCTACAAACTTCCCGTCCGCCGTATCCAGCTCCAGTTCTTCGGCGGCGTCTCCGAGATCGAGAAGGAGTCGGAGACACCGGGCCGCGAATTCATGCTGGCCTTCGTCGGCCCCCTGCTCTCGCTGGTCCTCGCGGGCTTCTTCTACCTCACGATGGCGGCCGTGGAGCCCGGCACCGTGCCCGGCGTCCTGCTCGCCGGCCTGATGATCTCCAACCTCATCGTCGCCGCCTTCAATCTGCTCCCCGGTCTGCCTCTGGACGGCGGCCGGATGCTGCGCGCCGTCGTCTGGAAGATCACCGGCAAGCCCATGACGGGCACCGTCGCCGCCGCCTGGGTCGGCAGGGCACTCGCCGTCGCCGTGCTGATCGGCCTGCCGCTGCTCACCCACACCGGCACGCTCGGCAACTCCACCAAGGACATCGGGGGCGTCGAGACCGTCACCGACGCGCTCCTCGCCGCCATCCTCGCCGCGATCATCTGGACCGGCGCCGGCAACAGCCTGCGGATGGCCCGCCTGCGCGAACACCTGCCCGACCTGCGGGCCCGCGCACTCACCCGGCGCGCCGTCCCCGTCGAGTCGGCCACCCCGCTCTCCGAGGCGCTGCGCCGTGCCAACGAGGCCGGAGCGCGCGCCCTGGTCGTCGTCGACGGACAGGGCGAACCGACCGCACTGGTCCGCGAGGCGGCCATCGTCGGCGTCCCGACCCACCGCCGCCCCTGGGTCGCCGTGAGCGGCCTCGCGCAGGACCTCACCGACGGTATGAAGGTCCCCGCCGAACTCGCCGGAGAGGCGCTCCTCGACCGTCTCAGGGCCAACCCCGCCACCGAGTATCTGGTCGTCGAGGAGAGCGGGGAGATCTACGGAGTCCTGTCGACGGCCGATGTGGAACGCGCCTTCGTCGCCGCGATGGCCAGGCCCGACAGCAAGTGAGGGCGGGTCAAGGCAGGTGAGGAAGGCCCAAATGGAGCAGGTAGTCTGACCGCATGTCCGAACCGACCGGTGCCGCCCGTCGTCGCGGCCCCTTCAAGGTCGGGGACCAGGTCCAGCTCACCGACCCCAAGGGACGCCACTACACCTTCACGCTCGAAGCGGGGAAGAATTTCCACACCCACAAGGGTTCCTTCCCCCATGACGAGCTGATCGGTGCTCCCGAGGGCAGTGTTGTCCGCACCACGGGAAACGTCGCCTACCTCGCGCTGCGCCCCCTGCTCCCCGACTACGTCCTGTCCATGCCCCGCGGCGCCGCCGTGGTCTACCCCAAGGACGCGGGCCAGATCCTGGCCTTCGCCGACATCTTTCCCGGCGCTCGCATCGTCGAGGCCGGAGTGGGATCGGGCTCGCTCAGCAGCTTCCTGCTGCGCGCCATCGGCGATCAGGGCATGCTGCACTCCTACGAGCGCCGCGAGGACTTCGCCGACATCGCCCGGCAGAACGTGGAGCGCTACTTCGGCGGCCCGCACCCCGCCTGGCAGCTCACCGTCGGCGACCTCCAGGACAATCTCTCCGACACCGAGGTGGACAGGGTCGTCCTCGACATGCTCGCGCCCTGGGAGTGCGTCGAGCCCGTGTCGAAGGCGCTCGTGCCCGGCGGCATCCTCTGCGCGTACGTCGCCACCACCACCCAGCTCGCCCGCACGGTCGAGACGATCCGGGAGCACGGCTCGTTCAACGAGCCCGCCGCCTGGGAGTCGATGGTCCGCAACTGGCACGTCGAGGGACTCGCCGTCCGCCCGGACCACCGCATGATCGGGCACACCGGCTTCCTGATCACCGCCCGCCGTCTCGCCGACGGCGTGGAGCCGCCCCTGCGCCGCCGCCGCCCCTCCAAGGGCGCGTACGGCGACGACTACGACGGCCCCGGAAGCGGCAGCGGCTCCCGAGGCTGAGCCCGCGTCACCTTCGAGGCCGCGGGTCACGTCCGGCAGGCCCGGACCGCCAACGGTCACAACACCACAGCACCGCCGCCGAGTTCACGTCCACCCGACGCGAACTCGGCGGCGGTGTCTTTACGTTGGCCTTACGGACCCCGCTGTTCCGCCGCAGTGTGACGTGTGGCACCATTCACGCCACCCCCACCGGCATCGCCTTCACAGGAGTCACCGCGTGCAGATCTCCGACGTCCCGGACCTCGCGCACACCCAGCCGCGTCCGGTGCACTGGCTCGCCACGGCCACCGCGATGGCCGCCGTGGTGGCCCTCGCCGGTCTGCTCCAGCCCGACGCCGCCACGGCCGGCCAGCCGGGCTCCGAGCCCACCGGACGCACCGCTCCGAACGCCGCGCCGCTGCCCGCCCCCGACACCGCCGCCGTGGACTTCCCACTGGAGTGCGGTGGCGCGAAAGCGCTGGTCACGATGGAAGCCACCGGAGACCTCGACGGCGACGGCGATCCCGAGACCGTGGCCGCCGCCCGCTGCGACGCCGGCTCCGGCACCCCGCCGGCCGGGGTGTACGTCCTCACGGCGTCGAAGGACGCGGGCACCCCTCGTATCGTCGCGACGCTGGTGGACCCGGCCGACCGGCAGAGCGTGGCCGACCTGGAGATACGCGACGGTGTCGTCCGGGCCCGGCTGCTCGGCTACTCGGGACCCGACGTGCCGGGCTGCTGCCCCGACGTGGAGCAGAGCCCGACCTGGGAGTGGAAGAACGGCGCCTTCGTACGGAGCGAGGGCGGCCGGGACGAGTCGCGGAGCGTCTGACCCGGTCACCTCGTGCCTCAACCTCACCCCGCCGACGGCGTAACCTCGAAGTCATGAGCCCCCGAGGAGGCTCACTCCGCGTCGGGGCCGTACACCTCGACACTGTCCGAAACGCGCCGTACATGAATACAGTCCCCCGGGCATTCCTTCGCCGAATCGACGACATCCTTGAGGATGGGCAGTGGTACCCGCGTGGTGGCGCCGGGGGACTGGAGAAGTTCGTCGTCGGCGCTCTTCACATATGCGAGGCCGTCGATGTCGAGCTCGAAGACATCAGGCGCGTACTGCGCGCAGATCCCGTCGCCCGTGCAGAGGTCCTGGTCGATCCAGACTTCGAGCGGCTCGACGCCCTCGGTGACGGCGTCTGTCGGAACCTGCTGCTGCACGGTCATATCTCCTGCCGTTTCCTGCGTGGGGTGAGGCAATCTCGGGCAAGTCGCGCCAGCCCGGACGGGTGTTGAACACTTCGACGATACAACCGGCCGCTTTCCGATGTTGAACGGTGGGTATTCCCCTGGCGTGAGGGAGAGCGCAAGGGTGAAGATCGGACACGCCCCGACAGTCTTTGTGATCTAGGGGTTTTAATCACCACCTACCCAGGTAGGGTCAGGAAGCGTCCAGCTCCCCTTGGAGGAGGTGAGGACCGTGGCAGCCCACGACGACGACATCAACCGCGGCATCCGGCCCGGGCGGGGGTCTGAAGACCCGGCCGGCCAGGTTGCCTATCTCGAGCAGGAAATCGCCGTCCTGCGACGTAAGCTCGCCGACTCTCCGCGTCATACGAGGATTCTCGAAGAGCGGATCGTCGAACTGCAGACGAACCTGGCAGGTGTGTCCGCGCAGAATGAGCGGCTCGCCAATACGCTGCGTGAGGCCCGCGACCAGATCGTGGCCCTCAAGGAAGAGGTCGACCGGCTCGCACAGCCGCCGGCCGGCTTCGGTGTCTTTCTGCATGCGAACGAGGACGGCACGGCTGACATCTTCACCGGGGGCCGCAAGCTCCGGGTGAACGTCAGCCCCGGCGTCGAGCTCGAAGAGCTCCGGCGCGGCCAGGAAGTCATGCTCAACGAGGCCCTCAATGTGGTCGAGGCCATGGAGTTCGAGCGGGCCGGGGACATCGTCACCCTCAAGGAGATCCTTGAGGACGGCGAGCGCGCCCTGGTCGTCGGGCACACCGACGAGGAACGGGTGGTGCGGCTCGCCGAGCCGCTGCTGGACATCACGATCCGCGCCGGCGACGCCCTCCTGCTCGAACCGCGCTCCGGCTACGTCTACGAAGTGGTTCCCAAGAGCGAGGTCGAAGAGCTCGTCCTCGAAGAGGTCCCGGACGTCGACTACAGCAAGATCGGCGGCCTGGGCGGCCAGATCGAGATGATCCGAGACGCGGTCGAGCTTCCGTACCTCTACCCGGACCTCTTCAAGGAGCACGAACTGCGCCCGCCGAAGGGCATCCTGCTCTACGGTCCGCCCGGCTGCGGCAAGACGCTCATCGCCAAGGCGGTGGCCAACTCTCTCGCCAAGAAGGTCGCCGAGGTCAGCGGCCGGCCCGCGGGGAAGAGCTACTTCCTCAACATCAAGGGCCCCGAGCTCCTCAACAAGTACGTCGGCGAGACCGAGCGGCACATCCGCCTGGTCTTCCAGCGCGCCCGTGAGAAGGCCAGCGAGGGCACGCCCGTCATCGTCTTCTTCGACGAGATGGAGTCCCTCTTCCGCACCCGCGGATCCGGTGTCAGCTCGGACGTGGAGAACACCATCGTCCCGCAGCTGCTCGCCGAGATCGACGGTGTGGAGGGCCTGGAGAACGTCATCGTGATCGGCGCCTCCAACCGCGAGGACATGATCGACCCCGCGATCCTGCGGCCCGGCCGGCTCGATGTGAAGATCAAGATCGAGCGTCCGGACGCGGAGGCGGCGAAGGACATCTTCGCGAAGTACCTGCGGTCCTCGCTGCCCCTGCACGAGGACGACCTGTCCGAGCACAAGGGCTCGCCCGAGTCCACGGTCCAGGGCATGATCCAGTCGGTCGTCGAGCGGATGTACACCGAGTCCGAGGAGAACCGCTTCCTCGAGGTCACGTACGCCAACGGCGACAAGGAAGTCCTTTACTTCAAGGACTTCAACTCCGGCGCGATGATCCAGAACATCGTCGACCGGGCCAAGAAGATGGCGATCAAGGACTTCCTCGACGAGAACCAGCGAGGACTCCGCGTCGCCCATCTGCTGCAGGCCTGCGTGGACGAATTCAAGGAGAACGAGGACCTGCCGAACACCACCAACCCGGACGACTGGGCCCGTATCTCCGGCAAGAAGGGCGAGCGGATCGTATTCATCCGCACCCTCGTCACCGGAAAGCAGGGCGCGGACACCGGACGCTCCATCGACACGGTGGCCAACACCGGGCAGTACCTGTAAGGCACAGACCGGCTGCGGATGTCCGGACGGGCATCCGCAGCCGGTTGCTTTCCCCGTACCTTTCACCACACCAGGGCAATGACGGAAACGATCTCCCCACCAGTGCAAAGGCGTTCTAGGCTCTTCGGTACCGCCGCGTCGCGCAGTGCGGGGACGGGCACCGCACACGCACCGGAGAGACAGCGGTACTTGAGCGCCGTTCCCGAAGGGGAGCGCCGCCGGGCAAGGAGGGCCGCATGACCGTACGGCGAGTAATGGGCATCGAGACGGAGTACGGCATCTCCGTCCCCGGCCAACCGAACGCCAATGCCATGCTCACCTCGTCCCAGATCGTCAACGCCTACGCGGCGGCGATGCACAGGGCGCGCCGCGCCCGCTGGGACTTCGAGGAGGAGAACCCGCTGCGGGACGCACGAGGCTTCGACCTCGCCCGCGAGGCCGCCGAGTCCAGCCAGCTCACCGACGAGGACATCGGGCTGGCCAATGTGATCCTCACCAACGGCGCGCGGCTGTACGTCGACCACGCGCACCCGGAGTACAGCTCACCGGAGATCACCAACCCGCGCGACGCCGTCCTGTGGGACAAGGCCGGTGAGCGCATCATGGCCGAGGCCGCCGAGCGCGCCGGACAGCTCCCGGGCGCTCAGCCGATCCTTCTGTACAAGAACAACACCGACAACAAGGGCGCCTCGTACGGCACGCACGAGAACTACCTGATGAAGCGGGAGACCCCCTTCTCGGACATCGTGCGCCACCTGACGCCGTTCTTCGTCTCGCGGCAGGTCGTCACCGGCGCCGGCCGGGTCGGCATCGGCCAGGACGGCCACGAGCACGGCTTCCAGATCAGCCAGCGCGCGGACTACTTCGAGGTCGAGGTCGGTCTGGAGACCACCCTCAAACGGCCCATCATCAACACCAGGGACGAGCCCCACTCGGACGCCGAGAAGTACCGCAGGCTCCATGTGATCATCGGCGACGCGAATCTCTCGGAGATCTCCACCTATCTCAAGCTCGGCACGACGTCCCTGGTCCTGTCCATGATCGAGGACGGGTTCATCAATGTCGACCTGGCCGTGGACCAGCCGGTCCGTACGCTCCACCAGGTCTCGCACGACCCGTCCCTGGGGCGCCTGGTCACACTCCGTAGCGGGCGGACACTCACCGCCGTACAGCTTCAGATGGAGTATTTCGAGCTGGCGCGCAAATACGTCGAGGAGCGCTACGGCGTCGACGCCGACGAGCAGACCAGGGACGTCCTCGGCCGGTGGGAGGACACGCTCAACAGGCTGGAGAACGACCCGATGAGCCTGTCCGGCGAACTGGACTGGGTGACCAAGAAGGAGATCCTGGAGGGTTACCGCCGCCGGGACGGCCTGGAGTGGGACGCGGCGCGGCTGCATCTGGTGGATCTCCAGTACTCGGACGTACGCCCCGAGAAGGGCCTGTACAACCGCCTGGTGGCCCGCGGCAAGATGGACAGGCTCCTGGACGAACCGGATGTCGAGAGGGCCGAGACAAAGCCTCCTGAGGACACCCGCGCCTACTTCCGGGGCCGCTGTCTGGAGCAGTACGCGGACGACGTGGCCGCGGCCTCCTGGGACTCGGTCATCTTCGATCTGCCGGGCCGGGACTCGCTCCAGCGGGTACCGACCCTGGAGCCGCTTCGGGGCACCCGTAACCACGTGAAAGAGCTCCTGGACCGGTGCCGCACGGCCGAGGACCTCGTCCGAGTGCTCTCGGGCGGCTGAAATGGTCCCGGTCCGGGAATCATGAAGGTGGCCCCCGGACGTTGCACGAACTGCGGGGCCGATGTCGGACCCTGCTTGTAGGGTCGGATCTTGAAGGTCACATCGAGCGGGGCGAACCGAGCGGGGTGAGGGATATGGCGACCAAGGACACCGACGGCGGGCAGCAGAAGGCGACGCGTTCCACCGAGGACGTGGAGGAGACGACCGAGGACGCACAGCAGTCCGAGGACCTCAAGGAGCGCCAGGAGAAGCTGTCGGACGACGTGGACTCCGTGCTGGACGAGATCGACGACGTCTTGGAAGAGAACGCTGAGGACTTCGTTCGAAGCTTCGTACAAAAAGGCGGAGAGTGAACGATGGGCGATCCGTCCGAAGAGAAGCAGTGCGCGGGTTGTCGCCGCACCCTGCAGCTCAGCTCATTCGCGGCGGACAGGAATAGGCGAGACGGCCTCCAAACGCGGTGTCGGCAGTGTGTGGCGGAGCACAGCGCCATGCGCTACCGGCGCCGCCGGGAGGCTGAAGGCAAGGTCGTCCGCGAGAAGGTGGCCGTGCCTACGGGCCACAAGCTGTGCTGGATTTGTGGCGTGGTCAAACCTCACAGCGAGTGGCACCGAAATTCCAGTACCTCGGACGGATTGTCCACGCGGTGCAAGTCATGCCGGGCGGCCCAAGGTCGCGCGGGCCACCTGAAGCGGCAGTACGGCATCACCGAAGCCCAGCGTGACGAGATGATCTCGTCGCAGATGGGCATCTGTGTCATCTGCCTATCTGCCCCCGCCGCGCATGTGGATCACTGCCACGAGACGGGTAGGGTCCGGGGCGTACTGTGCTTCAACTGCAATTCGGCCATTGGCAAGTTGGGGGACGATCCCGACACCCTGCGCCGGGCCACCGCATACCTGGAGGGAAACGCGTGGAAGCCAACACTCGTAGCACCGGGCGTCTACCAGCTGCCTTCCTGACGCCCGGGTCGGCCTCGTTCATGGACTTCCTGTCGGTCCACTCGCCGGAGATCCTGCCCGGCAACCGGGTGTTGCCGCCTGTCCAGGGCGCGATCGAGGCGCCGCACGGTACGACGATCGTCGCCGTCACCTTCGAGGGTGGAGTCATCCTCGCCGGTGACCGGCGGGCCACCATGGGCAACATGATCGCTCAGCGCGACATCGAGAAGGTCTTCCCGGCCGACGAGTACTCGGCCGTGGGTATCGCGGGCACGGCGGGTCTCGCCGTGGAGATGGTCAAGCTCTTCCAGCTGGAGCTGGAGCACTTCGAGAAGGTCGAAGGCGCGCAGCTCTCGTTCGAGGGCAAGGCCAACCGGCTCTCCACCATGATTCGCGGCAATCTCGCCATGGCCATGCAGGGCCTGGCCGTCGTCCCGCTCTTCGTCGGCTGGGACGTCGACCGCGGCAAGGGCCGCATCTTCTCCTACGACGTCACCGGCGGCCGTTCCGAGGAGCACGGGTACGCGTCCACCGGATCGGGCTCGCTCTTCGCGCGCGGCGCGATGAAGAAGCTCTTCCGCGAGGGACTGACGGAGGAGCAGGCCATCACCCTGGTCGTCCAGGCGCTCTACGACGCGGCGGACGACGACTCGGCCACCGGCGGCCCGGACGTGGCCCGCAAGATCTATCCCCTCGTCAACATCATGAGTGACGAGGGCTTCCGCAGGGTCACCGAGGAGGAGTCCTCCGAGGTCGCCCGTTCCATCATCGAGCGCCGGCTGGAACAGCCCGACGGCCCGCGCGCCGAACTGCTCTGACGCCCGGCCTCTTCTGATAAGACATGTCACTGACAGGAAGGGACGGATAGCCGGTGTCGACGCCGTTCTATGTCTCACCCCAGCAGGCCATGGCCGACCGGGCGGAGTACGCCCGCAAGGGCATCGCCCGCGGTCGCAGCCTGGTTGTGCTGCAGTACGCCGACGGCATCGTCTTCGTCGGTGAGAACCCGTCCCGCGCGCTGCACAAGTTCAGCGAGATCTACGACCGGATCGGATTCGCCGCCGCCGGCAAGTACAACGAGTACGAGAATCTGCGCATCGGCGGTGTCCGCTACGCGGATCTGCGGGGATACACCTACGACCGCGACGACGTGACGGCCCGTGGGCTCGCCAACGTCTACGCGCAGACGCTCGGCACGATCTTCTCCAGCGCCGGCGAGAAGCCGTACGAGGTGGAGCTGGTCGTCGCCGAGGTGGGCCCGACGGCCGACGGGGACCAGATCTACCGGCTGCCGCACGACGGATCGATCGTCGACGAGCACGGCTCGGTGGCCGTCGGCGGCAACTCGGAGCAGATCAGCACCTTCCTGGACCAGCAGCACCGTGACGGGATGACGCTCGCCGAGGTGCTGAAGCTGGCAGTGCAGGCGCTGTCCCGTGACACGAACGGGGGCGAGCGGGAGATCCCCGCCGAGCGGCTGGAGGTGGCGGTCCTGGACCGCACCCGGCCCCAGCAGCGCAAGTTCAAGCGCGTCGTCGGGCGTCAGCTCGCCCGACTGCTGGAGGCGGACGGCGAGGCGTCCACGCCGACGGACGCTCCCTCGGACACCGAGGAGACGGAGGGGTCCGGCGACTCCGACGAGTGAGTGACGCGAGTCCTCCGGTGCCCCGTACCGCCCGTGCGGTCCGGGGCACCGGTCCGTCCGGACGCCTCCCGCGTGGCCGCCGGTCCGTCGTTCTCAGGCCGGCGGGGGCGCTGTCGAGCCGCGGATCACCAGGGACACCGGCAGGACGGTGTTCTCGGGCTCGCGTCCGTCGAGGATGGCGAGCAGCGCCGACATCCCGTGCTCGCCGACCCGTTCGGCGGGCAGCCGCACGGTGGTCAGCTCCGGCTCCAGCGCCGTCGCGAGACCCGAGTCGTCGAAGCCGGTGACGGAGACGTCGTCCGGCACCCGCAGACCGAGTTTCCGGGCGGCCTTGACGGCGCCCGCCGCCAGCACGTCGCTGTCGCAGATCAGCGCCGTGGCCCGGGGCCCCGGGCCACATAGGGCCCGCTCGGCGGCCTCGCGCGCCGCGTGCACCTCCAGGGCCGACGGCACGGTGCGTACGACCGCCCCGGGCACTCCACGTACCGCCTCGGCCAGCGTGTCCGCCCGCACGGTGAACGTCCAGGACGTCACGGCCGAGGCCAGATGGATGATCCGGCGGTGCCCCAGCCCGAGCAGATGGCCGGTCACCTGCCGCATGGCGTCCGCGATGTCGAGATTCACCTGCGCGGCGGCGCCGGACCCGGCGGGGTCGCTGTCGAGCATCACCAGCGGCAGATCGGTGCCCCGGATCGCGGCGAGCGCCTCGGTGGCCATGGACGAGGCGATCACGCCGTCCAGCGCCGCCCGCGCCGAGGCGAACGGGTCCCTGGCGGGCCCGACGCCCTCCGGTGACGGATAGAGCACCACCCCGAAGCTGTGCTCGGCGGCGACCGACGCGGCGCCGGTGTAGACCCGGGCGAAGAACTCGTGAGTGAGCGCCGGGACCACCAGCAACGCGGTCCTGGTCCGGCCGAGACGGAGATTGCGGGCCGCGAGGTTGGGCCGGTAGCCCAGCTCGCGCGCCGTGTCCCGGACGAGCCCGGCCGTGCGCTCGGAGACCCGGCCCGGCCACTTGTCGCCCAGCACGAGGGAGACCGTGGCCTGCGACACCCCGGCGGCGCGCGCCACGTCCCTGCTGGTCGGCCTCGTGGACCTCGCGGCCGTGCCCGGCCCGGACCGGTCCGTACGGGGCGGCTGTGCCATGGGTGTCGTCCTCCGCGGTGACTGCTGCCGCCCGAAAGCCGGTGGACCCGCGGGCTCCCGACATGGTACGTATGACGGCGCACGTTATACGTAAAACCTGCCGCGCCGGGCCGACCGGGGGAGAGAAGGGGGATTCATGGCCACCGGCTATGTGGAGATTCTCAGGGCACCGCATGCCGCACGGCTGCTCACGGGCACGCTCGTCGGGCGGCTGCCCAGCGCCACCGGCCATATCGCGATCGTCCTGTTCACCCGCGACGCGGGCGGCAGCTACACCCTCGCGGGCGCCCTGGCGGCCGTCTACGGGCTCTCCACCGCGATCGGCCAGCCACTGCTCGGCCGCGCCGTCGACCTGGTCGGCCAGCCGCGCGTCCAGCTCCCCGCGGCCCTCGTCTCCGCCCTCGGCATGGTGTTCCTCGCCGCCACCGGCATCGACCCGCTGCCCCTCGCCTACGCGGCGGTGGTCGTCGCGGGTTTCTTCACCCCGCCTCTCGAAGGCGGCCTGCGGGCCCTGTGGCCCAGCGTGCTCGGCCGGGAGGACCGGGTGCACCGGGCGTACGCCATGGACGCCGTGGCGCAGGAAGTGATGTTCACGGCCGGCCCGCTCTTCGTCACCCTCCTCGTCGCCCTCTGGTCCCCGGGCGCCGCCCTCCTGGTCATCAACGCCATAGGCGTCCTCGGCGCGCTCACCGTCGTACTCTCCAAACCCTCCCGCGCCTGGCGCTCGGCGCCCCGGGAGGCCCACTGGCTGGGCGCCCTGCGCTCACCGGGACTCCTCGCGCTCCTCGCCGCCTTCCTCTTCATCGGTCTGGCACTCGGCTCCATCACCGTCGCCGGCGTCGCGTACGCGGACGACCAGGGCCGCGAGTCGGTGTACGGCTGGCTGATGGCCGCCCTCGGTCTCGGCGCGCTGGTGGGCGGACTCGCGTACGGGGCCAGGGAGTGGACCGGCACCCCCGAACGCAGGCTGCTGTGGATCACCGCCCTGCTCGCGGCCGGCTACCTCCCACTGATGCTCACCCCCGGCGTCGTGGCCATGACCGGGCTCGCCGCCCTCGCCGGGGTCTTCCTGGCGCCCGCGCTGGCCTGTGCCTTCATCGTCGTCGACCGGCACGCCCCGCCCGGCACCGTCACGGAGGCGTTCTCCTGGCTCGTCACCACGTTCGGCGTCGGCGCCGCGTTCGGTACGGGAGTGGCCGGCCCGGCCGTCGAACTCGCCGGGACATCCGCGAGTTTCGCCGTCGCGGGGGCGGGCGGCGGAGCCGCGCTGCTGGTTCTGCTGGGCACCCGGAAGGTCCTCGCGGCTCCCCGCGCCGACGCCGCGACCGGCCCCATTGGGGAAGCCGGTTACGAAAATGATCGCAACGGTGCGGCCCAACACGGTTTCAGCTCAGGCCATCAGGCGTAATGTTCAGACATGGACCGCCGCATTTTCGGGCTGGAGAACGAGTACGGCGTCACGTGCACCTTCAGGGGACAGCGCCGGCTGTCCCCTGACGAAGTGGCGCGCTACCTCTTCCGCCGTGTTGTGTCATGGGGCCGCAGCAGCAACGTCTTCCTGCGGAACGGCGCCCGCCTCTACCTCGACGTGGGATCGCATCCGGAATACGCGACACCCGAATGCGACAACGTGACCGAACTGGTCACGCACGACAAGGCGGGCGAGCGCATTCTCGAAGGCCTGCTCGTCGACGCCGAACGCCGCCTGCACGAGGAGGGAATCGCGGGCGACGTCTATCTGTTCAAGAACAACACCGATTCGGCGGGAAACTCCTACGGCTGCCACGAGAATTATCTCGTCGCCCGCCACGGGGAATTCTCCCGGCTCGCGGACATCCTCATCCCGTTCCTCGTCACCCGGCAGCTGCTCTGCGGCGCCGGCAAGGTGCTGCAGACCCCGCGTGGCGCGGTCTACTGCGTCAGTCAGCGCGCCGAGCACATCTGGGAGGGTGTCAGCTCCGCCACCACCCGCTCCCGTCCGATCATCAACACCCGTGACGAACCGCACGCCGACGCGGAGCGCTACCGCCGGCTGCATGTCATCGTCGGCGACTCGAACATGTCCGAGACGACCATGCTCCTCAAGGTCGGCGCCACGGATCTCGTGCTGCGCATGATCGAGGCGGGCACGGTCATGCGTGACCTCACCCTGGAGAACCCGATCCGGGCGATCCGCGAGGTCAGCCACGACATCACCGGCCAGCGCAAGGTGCGCCTGGCCAGCGGGCGCGAGGCGTCCGCCATCGAGGTCCAGCGGGAGTACTACGAGAAGGCCGTGGACTTCGTCGACCGCCGGGGCATCCGCACCGGCACCGTGGAGCAGGTCCTGGAGCTCTGGGGCCGTACGCTCGACGCGATCGAGGCCGAGGACCTGGACCGGATCGACACCGAGATCGACTGGGTCATGAAGTACAAGCTCATCGAGCGCTACCGGGCCAAGCACAACATGACCATGTCCCACCCCCGGGTCGCCCAGATAGACCTCGCCTACCACGACATCCACCGCCGTCGCGGGCTCTACTACCTCCTGGAGAAGCGCGGCCAGGCGGCCCGGATCTGCAACGACATGAAGATCTTCGAAGGCAAGTCCGTGCCCCCGCAGACCACCCGGGCACGGCTGCGCGGAGACTTCATCCGCCGGGCCCAGGAGCAGCGGCGGGACTTCACCGTCGACTGGGTCCATCTCAAGCTCAACGACCAGGCGCAGCGCACCGTGCTGTGCAAGGACCCGTTCCGCTCCGTGGATGATCGCGTCGAAAAGCTGATCGCCGGTATGTGACAGTTCGATCACCGGCTTCGGCCGTCCGGAACGCCACTCGGGCCCCGTACGTTTCTCGTGCGGGGCCCTTGGCACGCCCTAGAGTGTCGAGGACCCAAACCTTCCGTCTGAGATCTGAGGAATTCGTGCGCCGACTTGCCGGCCTCGTCGTCATCCCCCTACTGCTGCTGTCCCTGGCGGCGTGCGGTGACGACGGAGGCTCCGACTCCACCTCGTCCAAGAACGGGTTTCCCGAGATCACAGCGGGTGCCAAGTTCGGTGAGAAGCCGACCCTCGGGAAGGGTGAGGGAACACCGCCGAAGGAGCTGCAGACCGACGTCGTCAGCGAGGGTGACGGCGCGAAGCTCAAGAAGGGCGACGCGATCCAGGTCAGCTACCTGGGCCAGTCGTGGGACTCGGCCAAGCCCTTCGACAACAGCTTCGACCGCAAGGCCCCCTTCGATCTGACGCTCGGCGCCGGCATGGTCATCCAGGGCTGGGACAAGGGCCTGGAGGGCCAGAAGGTCGGCAGCCGTGTCGAGCTGGTCATTCCGCCGGAGCTGGGTTACGGAGCGCAGGGCCAGGGCGACATCAAGCCCAACTCCACCCTCGTCTTCGTCGTCGACATCCTGAAGGCGACCCAGGTCCCGACCACCGCCAAGGGCACCGAGGTCGCCCAGGACGACGCCGACCTGCCCAAGGTCGGGGTCAACGCCGACGGCAAAGCCCCCACGGTCAAGATCCCGAAGACGGACCCGCCGACGAAGCTCGTCTCCAACTACGTGCTGGAGAGCAAGGGCGAGGTCGTCAAGGCCACCGACTCGGTCGTGCTGAACTACGAAGCGCTGATCTGGAAGGACGCCAAGACCTTCGACAGCACGTTCAAGAACGGCAAGACCGTCACGTTCCCGCTGCCGCAGCTCACCCTCAAGGGTCTGAAGGACGGCGTCGTGGGCAAGAAGGTCGGCAGCCGGGTGCTGGTCGTGATCCCTCCGGCCGAGGCGTTCGGCGACAAGGAGCAGCAGGGCATCCCCAAGAACTCCACGCTGGTGTTCGCCGTGGACATCCTGGCGAAGGTGTAAGACTGTCCCGGTTGCCCCGTTCATCATTTAGAGGAGCAGTTCAGTGAGCATCGAGAAGCCCGAGATCGACTTCCCGGGTGGCGAGCCGCCGGCCGACCTGGAGATCAAGGACATCTGGGAGGGCGATGGTGCCGTGGCCAAGGCGGGCGACACCGTCTCCGTCCACTACGTGGGCGTGGCCTTCTCCACCGGCGAGGAATTCGACGCCTCCTGGAACCGCGGTACGCCGCTCCAGTTCGAGCTCGGTCGCGGAATGGTCATCTCCGGCTGGGACCAGGGTGTCCAGGGCATGAAGGTCGGCGGGCGCCGTCAGCTGACGATTCCCTCGCATCTCGCGTACGGCGAGCGTGGCGCGGGCGGCGGTGCCATCGCCCCCGGCGAGACGTTGATCTTCGTCTGCGACCTCGTCTCCGTCTGATCGACGTCTCTGAATCGACGTCTCCGGTCGGCGTCTCCGGTCGACGTGTCCGATCGGCGTTGTCGGCGCGATGACGTACCTGTCCGATCACATACGGACACACCGAGGGCCCATGCTGTCCGGCGTGGGCCCTCGGCTTTTACCGCGGGACCGCCGGGCGGTACGGTCGACGCGCGGATCCGGCACTATCAGATGAGGTGTAGGGCGTCGATGGCCATTGCCAAGGCCGAGCGGTTGATGAATCTCGCGCTGTGCCTGCTCGGCACCCGGCGCCCGCTCAGCAAGCGCGAGCTGCGCGAGTCCATCGAGGCATATCTGGAAGCCGGCTCCGACGACTCCTTCAACCGGATGTTCGAGCGGGACAAGGACGATCTGCGCGAACTCGGTCTGGTCATCGAGACGGTGGAGAATCTGGACGGCGAGACCGGTTATCTCGCCCGCCGGGACAGCAACCGGCTCCCCGCCATCACCCTGGACGCCGAGGAGGCCGCCGCGCTCGGTCTCGCCGCCAAGGTCTGGCAGCAGGCCCGGCTCGCGGGCGCCGCCAGCGGCGCGCTCCAGAAACTGCGGGCCGCGGGCATGCCGGAGGCGGAGGACTCGTACGAGGCGCACCACAGCGCCCTGGAGCCGCGCATCCCCGTCCACGAGGCCGCGTTCGAGCCGCTGATGCTCGCCTGCCGCGACCGCAGGGCCGTGGTCTTCGACTACCGCAAGGCCAACGCCGCCAAGCCCGAGCAGCGCCAGGTCGAGCCATGGACCCTGGAGTGCTGGCGGGGTCACTGGTATCTGGCCGGCTGGGACCGGGAACGCCGGGCCGAGCGGGTTTTCCGGCTCTCCCGGATCACCGGCCGGGTCCGCTCCAGGACGGGGCAGTTCACCGCGTCCGTACCCGACGTGGTCACCGTGCGCGAGACGGTCGAGACCTGGGCCGGTGAGACGGCGACGCGTTCGGCCCTGATCCGGCTCCGTTCCGAGAGCGGATATCCGCTGCGCGCCCGAGCGGTGTCGTGCCGGGAACTGGGCGACGGCTGGGACGAGTTGGAGATCCCGTACGGCCACGGCCTGGACGCCTGGCTGGTGGAGTTCGGCCCCGACGTGGTCGTGCTGGAGCCCGCGGACCTGCGGGCCGACGTCGTGGACCGGCTGCGCGCCGTGGCCAAGGCCTGAGGGGACTTCGTACACACCATGGCAGCCAACGCCATCGACCAGACCCGCCGGATGCTCTCGCTGGTGACCTATCTGCGCGAGCGCCCGGGTGCGCACGTCCAGGACGTCGCCCGCGCATTCGGGATCACCGAGGACGAGCTGATCTCGGACCTCGACGTACTGCCCATGTGCGGGACGAGCTTCCGCGGCGGCGACCTCCTCGACATCGACACCGACGGCGACCGCATCTGGTGGCACAACCCGGACGACGTCGCCGAGCCGCTGCGGCTCGCCGCGGACGAGGCCACCGCGCTGCTGGTGGCCGCCCGCGCCGTCGCCACCCTGCCGGGGCTGCGGGAGAGCGACCGGCAGGCGCTGCTGCGGGCCACCGCCAAGCTGGAGGCCGCCGCCGGAGAGGCGGCGGGTGCCAGCTCCAGGCTCTCGGTCACCTTCGAGTCCGAGGGCGGCGTCTTCGCCGATGTGGACCGGGCCATCTCCGAGCGGCGCCGGCTCTGGCTGCGCTACTACTCACCGGCGCGGGACGAGCTGACCGAGCGTGAGGTCGACCCGATCAGGCTGTTCGCCGTGGGTCACACGTACATGGAGGCCTGGTGCCGGCTCTCCGAGGCGCGGCGTACGTTCCGGCTGGACCGGGTCGCCGAGATCAGGTTGCTCGACGAGCCGGCCGCGCCGCCGGAGCTTGAGCTGCGTGATCTCTCCGAGGGGCTGGTGCAGCCGGCGGCCGAGGATCCCGAAGTGGTGGTCGAGGTCGGCCCCGGCGGGCGCTGGGTCGCCGAGTACTACCCGCACGACAGCGCCGAGGAACTGCCCGACGGCGGGTTGCGGATCACGCTGCGTACGCCGGCGCCGGCCTCGCTGCGGCGGCTCGCGCTGCGCCTGGGCAGGGACGGCCGTATCACCTCGCCGACGGATCTCGCGGAGAGCGCGCGGCTGGCGGCGGGCGAGGCGCTGGCGGCGTACGGCGACGGCGACTACTGACGTAACTAGGGGATTTGGGGGATATGTCTATGATGGGTGGTTTCTCGGCGCCGGCATCCATGGTGCCGGTCCTCTTCCAGGCCGCCTGCCCCGAGTGCCGGGCCCGCTTCGAACTCTCGGCCGGCGCGCTGCGGCTCGCGATCGGCGCCAGCCGCCGTACGACCTTCTACTCGTTCACCTGCCCCGAGTGCGAGACGGCGGTGCGCAAACCCGCCGGTGAACGCATCGTCGAACTGCTCATGGGCGGCGGCGTACGGACGCTGCGCCTGCATCTCTAGGGGAAAGGCTTCCTCGCGTGTTCTGGCCCATGCTCGCCATCGCCCTCGGATTCTGCGGACTCACCGTGCTCGGCGTCCTCGCGATCCGTGTCTTCGTCGAGGCCCAGCGTCTCGGCCACCAGGTCGCCTCCACCACACGGCGGATCAACGAGGCGGCCGAGGAGCTGGAGCTGGCCGCCACCCATCTCGCGAAGACCGGCGATGCCATCCGATAAATGATTGCACCCTCCCTCCGTCACCAGTTCGGGCGGTAGGGTGACGAAGCGGTCTCGGACTGGAGGCGGGGGCCGTCGTAGGGAGTACGCACAGGCATTGCCCTGCGTTTACCCCTGCGGGTTACGATCGCTGCCAGCACGGTGGTCAGACAACTGTCCGGCTGTCGTCCAAGACTCCTGTCGCCTCGGTGAAGAAGGTAATCGCTATGGGTAGGCTCGGCCCCACCGAGATCATCCTCATTCTTGTCGTCATCATCCTGCTCTTCGGCGCCAAGAAGCTGCCCGACATGGCCCGTTCACTCGGCAAGTCGGCGCGCATCCTCAAGAGCGAGGCGAAGGCGATGAAGTCCGACGACAACAAGGGCGGCACCGCTCCGACGGACCCGCCGACCGCCTCCGCCGACCCGGACCAGCCCGCGCCCCGGACGATCCAGGCCGCGCCCGGCGATGTCACCAGTTCGCGTCCCGTCGCCGAGCCGACCGACTCGACCAAGCGCTGATCCGACACCTGGGCCGATGCACGCACCGGGCACGGTGACGGCCTGCCGCACGAGATGAGGACGTGGGTTGCCCAAGTCTGCCCGCACAGAAGAGAAGGATCCCGAGGGGCGCATGCCGCTCGTGGAGCATCTTCG
Source organism: Streptomyces sp. NPDC051217 (assembly GCF_044455465.1). Classification (NCBI taxonomy): domain Bacteria; kingdom Bacillati; phylum Actinomycetota; class Actinomycetes; order Kitasatosporales; family Streptomycetaceae; genus Streptomyces; species Streptomyces sp. NPDC051217. Next base: position 279,707 of record NZ_JBITEV010000005.1, on the reverse strand, counting down.
TGAGCTGCGCAACCGGCTGTCGAAGGGGATCCTCGCGATCATCGTCGTGTCGATCGTGGCCGCGGTCTACAGCGAGCCGATCATGACGTTCTTCGCCGAGACCGTGCCCGCGTGCAAGGACGGCTTCCAGGAGAGCGACGGCGGCAACTGCGCGCTTGTCTCCTTCAACACGATCACCGCGCCGTTCACCACCACGATCCGGGTCAGCCTCACGGCCGGCATCATCGGCGCCAGCCCGGTCTGGCTCTACCAGCTCTGGGCCTTCATCGCCCCGGGTCTGCACAAGAACGAGAAGAAGTACACATACGGATTCGTCGCGACCGCCGTGCCCCTCTTCGCGGCCGGTGCCTACCTGGCGTACGTGATCCTCCCGATCAGCCTCAAGGTGCTGCTCAGCCTGACGCCGACGGGCTCGTCGAACATCCTCTCCCTCGAAGAGGTCATCGACTTCACCACCCGTATGGTGCTGGTCTTCGGGCTCGCTTTCGAACTGCCCCTCATCCTGGTCATGCTCAACATGACGGGCGTCGTGACCGGCCGCCGGATGGCCGGATGGTGGCGCGCCGTCGTCATGGGCGTCTTCGTCTTCGGCGCTGTCGTCACCCCGACGACGGACCCCGTGGGCATGCTCGCGCTGGCCGGGCCGATCGTCGTCCTCTACTTCGGAGCGGTCGCCTTCTCCCTGCTGAACGACCGGCGCAGGCGCCGTAACAATCCCGACGCCGGGCTGGACGACGACGAGGCGTCCGATCTGGACCACACCCCGGAGAGCGTCGGCAGCGTCGAACCGGTCTCGTCGGTTGCCGCGCTGCCCGAGCAGGACAGCAACCGTACGGCCCGGGTGAACGGCTACGACGACGTCACCTGAGCCGTGACCGCCGAGATCAGCCTCTTCGTCAATCCCGCCGCGGGCCGCGGCAGGGGCGCCCGTGCCGCCCAGCCCGCCGCCCGCGCGCTCCGGGACGCCGGATACTCCGTCCGTACGGTGCTGGGTACCGACGCCGACGACGCGCTGCGGCGCGCGCGTGAGGCCGTCGCGGCCGGAACCGGCGCCCTGATCGCTGTCGGCGGGGACGGTCTGGTCTCCCTCGCCCTCCAGGCCGTGGCCGGTACGGACACCCCGCTCGGCGTCGTCGCCGTCGGCACGGGCAACGACTTCGGCCGGGCGCTCGGCCTGCCGGTCCGGGACCCCGCCGAGGCGGGCCGGATCGCGGCCGACGCGCTCAAGAACGACGGCATCCGGGAGCTGGACCTGGGGCGGGTCGGGGGCCGGTGGTTCGGCACCGTCCTGGCCTCCGGTTTCGACTCCCGGGTCAACGACCGCGGCAACCGCATGCGCCGGCCGAACGGCCGGCTCAAGTACGACCTGGCGATGGTGGCCGAACTGGCCGCCTTCAAGCCCGTCCGGTACCGCATGACCCTGGACGACGGCATCGAGCGCGAGATCGAGGCGACCCTGATCGCCGTCGGGAACGGCCCCTCCTACGGAGGCGGCATGCGGATCTGCGCGGACGCCGCCATGGACGACGGGCTCTTCGACGTGACAGTCGTCGGGGACTGCGGCCGTGCCACGCTGCTGAAGGTCTTCCCGCGAGTCTACCGGGGCACGCACCTCAGCCACCCCAAGGTCACCGTCCACCGCACCGCGAAGATCACCCTTGCCGCCCCCGGCCTCACCGGCTACGCCGACGGGGAGCCGCTCGGCCCGCTGCCGCTGACCGCGGAGTGTGTCGCCGGGGCCGTACGGGTGCTCGGCCGCGGCCCGGCGCCGGGCCGCGGAGGGGCCGAGGTACCTCGCCCGTAAAGATCGCGCTGACTGTCGGAGGTGGCGGGTAGGCTCGTGAGCAAGATGACAGAGGACCTCACACCGGCCGAGCGTTACGCCGCAGCTCGGACCCGGGCAGCCGAGCAGGCCACCGCACTCGCGCCGTTCCGCGAGATGTACGACTTCGGCCTCGATCCGTTCCAGATCGAGGCGTGCCGGGCGCTGGAGTCCGGCAAGGGCGTCCTGGTCGCCGCGCCCACCGGCTCCGGCAAGACGATCGTCGGTGAGTTCGCCGTGCACCTGGCCCTCACCGAGGGCCGCAAATGCTTCTACACCACGCCCATCAAGGCACTGTCCAACCAGAAGTACGCGGACCTGGTGAAACGCTACGGCGCGGACAAGGTCGGGCTGCTCACCGGCGACAACAGCGTCAATTCCGACGCCCCGGTGGTCGTCATGACCACCGAAGTCCTGCGCAACATGCTCTACGCGGGCTCCCAGTCGCTGTCCGGGCTCGGCTATGTCGTGATGGACGAGGTGCACTACCTCTCCGACCGCTTCCGGGGCGCCGTCTGGGAAGAGGTGATCATCCACCTCCCCGAGTCCGTGACCTTGGTGTCGCTGTCGGCGACGGTCTCCAACGCCGAGGAGTTCGGCGACTGGCTGGACACCGTCCGTGGCAGCACCGAGGTGATCGTCTCCGAGCACCGCCCCGTGCCGCTGTGGCAGCACGTCTTCGCGGGCCGCCGGATGTACGACCTCTTCGAGGAGAGCACCGACCACGGCGGCCGGGGCGGGGCCCGCCGCGAGGTCAACCCCGATCTCGTGCGGCTGGCCCGGATGGAGAACCAGAAGACGTACAACCCGCGTGACCGCCGTCGCGGCAAGATGGTCCGGGAGGCGGACCGGGAGCGCGAGCGCCGACAGCGCGGCCGGATCTGGACACCGGGCAGGCCCGAGGTGATCGAGCGGCTCGACGCCGAGGACCTCCTGCCCGCCATCACCTTCATCTTCAGCCGGGCCGGCTGCGAGGCCGCCGTACAGCAGTGCCTGCACGCCGGGCTGCGGCTCAACGACGACAACAGGCGCGCACGGGTCCGCGAGATCGTGGAGGAGCGCACCGCGTCCATCCCCACCGAGGACCTGCATGTGCTGGGGTACTACGAGTGGCTGGAGGGCCTGGAGCGCGGCATCGCGGCGCACCACGCCGGCATGCTGCCCACATTCAAGGAAGTCGTCGAGGAGCTGTTCGTACGGGGTCTGGTCAAGGCCGTGTTCGCCACGGAGACCCTGGCGCTCGGCATCAACATGCCGGCCAGGTCCGTCGTCCTGGAGAAGCTCGTCAAGTGGAACGGCGAGCAGCACGCCGACATCACGCCCGGCGAGTACACCCAGCTGACCGGGCGCGCCGGACGCCGGGGCATCGATGTCGAGGGCCACGCGGTGGTGCTCTGGCAGCGTGGCATGGACCCGGGCGCGCTCGCGGGCCTCGCGGGCACCCGCACGTATCCGCTGCGCTCCAGCTTCCGGCCGTCGTACAACATGGCGGTCAATCTGGTGCAGCAGTTCGGCCGTCACCGCTCGCGCGAGCTGCTGGAGACGTCGTTCGCGCAGTTCCAGGCGGACAAGTCGGTGGTGGGGATCTCCCGGCAGGTCCAGAAGAACGAAGAGGGGATGGAGGGCTACCGGGAGGGCATGACCTGCCACCTGGGGAACTTCGAGGAGTACGCGCGGCTGCGCCGCGACCTCAAGGACCGCGAGACGGAGCTGGCCAAGCAGGGCGCCGTGCAGCGGCGGGCCGCCGCGGCGTCCTCGCTGGAGAAGCTCAAGCCCGGCGATGTCATCCATGTCCCGACCGGCAAGTTCGCCGGGCTCGCGCTGGTGCTCGACCCCGGGCTGCCGGCCGGGCGGGCCAACGGCCACCGGGGCGTGGAGTATCACGACGGCCCGAGGCCGCTGGTCCTGACCGCCGAGCGGCAGGTCAAGCGGCTCGCGTCGATGGACTTCCCGGTGCCGGTCGAGGCGTTGGAGCGGATGCGGATCCCGAAGAGCTTCAACCAGCGATCGCCGCAGTCGCGTCGCGATCTGGCGTCCGCGCTCCGTTCGAAGGCCGGTCACATCGCGCCGGAGCGGCACCGCAAGGGGCGGGCGCCGGCCGCCGACGACCGCGAGATCTCCCGGCTGCGGTCGGAGCTGCGCGCGCACCCGTGCCACGGCTGCGACGAGCGGGAGGACCACGCGCGCTGGGCCGAGCGCTACCACCGGCTCCAGCGGGACACCCGGCAGCTGGAGCGGCGGATCGAGGGCCGGACGAACACCATCGCCCGCACCTTCGACCGTATCGTCGCCCTTCTCACCGAGATGGACTATCTGCGCGCCGACGAGGTCACGGGCAACGGCAAGCGGCTCGCGCGGCTCTACGGCGAACTGGACCTGCTGGCCAGCGAATGTCTGCGCGAGGGTGTCTGGGAGGGGCTTTCCCCGGCGGAGCTGGCCGCGTGCGTCTCGGCGCTGGTCTTCGAGGCGCGCCAGTCGGACGACGCGGTGGCGCCCCGGCTGCCCAGCGGCCCGGCGAAGGCCGCGCTCGGCGAGATGGTCCGTATCTGGGGCCGGCTCGACGCCCTGGAGGAGGACTTCAAGATCAACCAGGCGGAGGGCGTCGGCCAGCGAGAGCCCGACCTCGGCTTCGCCTGGCCCGTGCACATGTGGGCGTCGGGCAAGGGACTGGACGAGGTGCTGCGCGACGCGGAGATGCCGGCCGGCGACTTCGTCCGCTGGTGCAAGCAGGTGATCGACGTCCTCGGACAGATCGCCGCGGCGGCGCCCCGCGAGAACAGCACGGTCGCGAAGAACGCCCGCAAGGCGGTCGACGCGGTGCTGCGCGGGGTGGTGGCGTACAGCTCGGTGGGGTGACGCCGGGTCCGCCCGCCGCGACGCCCTGCGGGTACTGCGCGAGGTCGAGGTCTCGGGATGGAACCACGAGATGCGTGCGGTCCCGGGCGTCACCTGGCTCAGCTCGACAGGCAAGGTCCACGAAGGGCCCGGACACCGAGTGTCCGGGCCCTTGCGTCATGCGGCCAACCGCTGTGCGAGCCGGGCCAGTTCGGGTGTACGGAGCGCACGGTCGCCGTATCCGGGCAGGATTACATGGAGCGGGTCGGTCCAGCGGCGGGGGACCGCTGCGAAGCCGTACACGGCGCCGGCGAGCGCACCGGTGACCGCCGCGACGGTGTCCGTGTCGCCCCCCAGGTCGATCGCGGCCGCGAGGGAGGCGTCGAACGAGTCGGTGGTCCGCAGCGCCCAGAGGGCCGAGCCCAGGCACGGCCATACCGCGCCGTTGAACTCCGTGGCGTCGTCCGGGTGCCACCCGGGGTCGAGCACGGCCGCCCAGCGCGGACGGTGGTCCTCGCGTACGTCCCGCAGGACGCCGGGGACCGCGGCAACCGGATCACCGCCGTCCAGCGCCACCCGGATCAGCTCGTGCAGCACGGCTGTGCCCTCCCAGGCCGCCGCGTCGCCGTGGGTGAGCGCCGCGATCCGGCGGGCGGCCGACATGGTGGCCTCCCGGCCGGCGGCGGCGAAGTGCACGGCGGGGGTGGCCGCGCGCATCAACGAGCCGTTGCCGGCGGCCCGTCCCGAGCGCTGGAAGTGGATGGCGGCCGCGAGATCCCAGGGATCGCCGCTGGTCAGGACCTGTTCCGTCTGGAGCCCGATGTCCTTGGGGTCGGCCGCGGCCCAGCGCCGGAACCGGTCGAAGACGTCGGGCAGTTCGAGGCCGCCGCGCTCCAGCAGCGACTCGCCGATCAGGACCGCCATCTGTGTGTCGTCCGTGGCCTCGCCAGGCTCCCAGCCACCGCCTCCGCACATCTCGCCCACGCCGTCCGGGAAGCGGGCGGAGAAGGCGCCGGCGGGGCCGAACTCGAAGGGCGCTCCGAGCGCGTCGCCGACGGCCGAGCCGACGACAGCTCCGAGCGCCCGGTCGGTGCGAGCCGCTCCGTCCGAAGCGTCCGGGTGATCCACGGGGGTCATCCGGCCAGCATAGAGAGGCCGGACAACCCCGTTGGGCGTGGGACTACTTCGGCATCAGCACCGTGTCGATGATGTGCACCGTGGCGTTGGCCGTCGGGACGTCGCCGCAGACGACGCTCGCCGCGTCGTTCACCCTGTACGAGTCGCCGGAGCCCGCCGTGGTGAGCGCGCTCTTCTGGAGGGTGGGGTAGGTGCCGCTCTCCAGCTGCTTCTTCGCCAGCTTCTCACCCACCACGTGGTAGGTGAGGATCTTGGTGAGCATGGCCTTGTCGGCGAGCACCGCGTCCAGGTCGGCCTTCGGGATTTTGGCGAAGGCGTCGTTGGTGGGGGCGAACACCGTGATGTTCTCAGCCGTGTTGAGGGTGTCGACCAGGCCCGCCTTCTGGACCGCCGTGCCGCCCGTTGCTCGCGGTCGCTGGACGCCTGCGCCGAGCGGACCCGGTCCACCGCGCGCCGGTGCGCGAGGGTGAGCACCCAGGTCATGCCGCTGCCGCGGGACGCCTGGAAGCGCGGGGCGCTGCGCCACACCTCCAGCAGGACCTCCTGGGCCACTTCCTCGGACTGGGCGGGATCGCGCAGGACGGAGCGGACGAGCCCGAGCACCGGCCCGCAGACCAGGTCGTACACCCGGGCGAAGGCTTCCTGGTCGCCCCGGGCCATCCGGCCCAGCAATTCCTGCAGGTCCGGCCCGGCGGGGGCGGGACCGCCGATCTGTACGGCTTGTTTCGCCGTTCCGACCGTTCCGCTCCAGCGTGCTCATGCCGGCATACATGCCGGAGCCGAGCGCGCTCATCACCACGGCCCCGGGGATCAGACCGCGGCGCACTGATGAACGCCATGTCGTGCGGAACGGCATCAGCCCCGCCCGGTGAACTGGGCGATGGCCGCGGGCCGTTCGGCGATGGCATCCGATCCCGACCGGGGTGATGTGCTGAGCCGCGGGGAACCGCTGCCGATGCGCGCGGTCGTCGCGGTCGGCTCTCCACCCGGACGTTCCCGTCGTACCAGAAGACGACCGAGGACGGCGCGGCCTCAGACCGTCGGGTTCTCCTGCTCGCGCTCCACCTGCTCGTTCCACTCGCGCTTGACCGCCCGCCACGCCTCGTCGTTCTGGCCCAGCCGCCAGTAGCCCGAGATCGACAGCCGCTCGCGCGGGATCTGCCGGTCGTGCCGCAGATGGCGGCGCAGCTCCTTCACGAAACCGGCCTCGCCGTGCACGAAGGCGTGCACGTCACCGGCGGGGAAGTCCAGCGCTCGTACGGCGGCGACCAGCGCCTCGCCGACCGGACGGTCCCCGCGGTGCAGCCAGACGATCTCGGCGCCGGCGGGAGCGGCGATCTTCTGCTCCTCCTCGGGGGCGTCGATCTCGACGAAGACATGGATCTTGGCGCCCTCGGGAGCCTGCTCGACCGACGCAGCGATCGCGGGCAGCGCACTCTCGTCACCGACGAACAGATGCCAGTCCGCGGCCGGGTCGGGGGCGTACGACCCGCCGGGGCCCAGGAACCGCACCGTCTCGCCGGGCCGCGCGGCGGCCGCCCAGGGGCCCGCCAGGCCCTCGTCCCCGTGCACCACGAAGTCGATCGTGATCTCCCCGGCGGACGGATTCCACTCGCGCACCGTGTACGTACGGGTGGTGGGCCACTGCTCGCGCGGGAAGTCCTCCCGGATCCGGTCCATGTCGAACGGCTCCGGATAGCTGACGCCCTCGGCCGCGAACAGCAGCTTGACGTAGTGGTCGGTGAATTCGCCCGCCCGGAGCCCGGCGGGTCCGTCGCCGCCGAGGACCAGGCGCACCATGTGCGGCGTGATGCGCTGGGTACGTATCACCCGCGCCTCGTGGACCTTCGGTGACTTGCGGGCCGACTGTGCTGCCACGGCGTCTCCCTCGACTCATGCGGCACACGACCGCCGATCGGCGGTCGCGCGGTGCTTAGGTATGCCTAAGTTAACACCCCGCTGTCGGCCGGCGCGCGATATGTACCTCCCGCCGTCACTTCCCGAGCGTGGTGAGCAGCCGGTGCATGGCGTTGTTCAGACCCCATCGCGCGGCCAGCGCCTCCACCAGCTCCGGATCGAGCGGCTCGGAGGGCAGCGCCGGATCGAAGTCCGGCAGCGGTACGTCCCCGGCGACCCGCACCACCGTGGGCGCGACCGCCACATAGGCCCTGGCCTCGTCCAGCCGCTTGCGCTGGGAGGGAGTGAGCCCGGACCGCGGATCGTCCACCGCAGCCATGATCCCCGCCAGATCTCCGTACGCGTCGAGCAGCTTGGCCGCCGTCTTCTCGCCGATCCCGGGCACACCCGGCAGCCCGTCGCTCGGGTCACCGCGCAGCAGCGCCAGATCGACATAGCCCGGCCCGTCGACCCCGTACTTCTCGCGCAGCCACGCCTCGTCCGTCACCTGGAGCGAGCCGACGCCCTTCAGCGGATACAGCACCCGCACCTGGCGCGCGTCGTCCACCAGTTGATACAGGTCACGGTCGCCGGTGATCACATCCACCGGGCCGGAGGCGCGGCCGGTGAGCGTGCCGATCACATCGTCCGCCTCGTAACCCGCCACCCCGACGCGGGCGATCCCCAGCGCGTCCAGGACCGCCTCGATGATCGGCACCTGCGGGGCGAGCGTGTCCGGGGTCTCCTCCTCGTCCGGCCCCTCCGGCCTCTCCACCGCCACGCGGTGCGCCTTGTACGACGGGATTAGATCCACCCGCCACCGCGGTCGCCAGTCGTTGTCCCAGCAGGCCACGAGGTCGTCCGGGTGGTGGTCCTGGACGAGCCGGGCGATGAAGTCGAGCAGGCCCCGGACCGCGTTGACGGGCGTGCCGTCGGGGGCACGCACCGAGTCGGGGACCCCGAAATAGGCCCGGAAGTAGAGGGAAGCGGTGTCGAGGAGCATCAGGCGTCGCGTCACACCCCGATGATGCCGCATGCCACTGACAGCGGCGGGGCGGTCGGCCGGTCCCGCCGGGCGCCGCCGCCCCTACCGGTCTGACCTGCGCGGCAGCGCACCGAGTGGTGTGGACCACATAAATGTTTGGGTCATGAGGACCAGGGCAGGCGCGCATGCGGAGCGGACCCGGACACGGAGTGCCAAAGACCGTCGACCGGACACCACGGGCAGACCCCGTGCCGCTCCACGGCCCGCCGGCGGGGGTGGCGGGCCGTTTCTCATTTCGACGGCGTGAGGTATATGTGTCCAGGCTGCAGGCGGAACACCTGTACAAGGTATTCGGCGCACGACCCGATGAAGCGGTGAAGAAGCTCGAAAGCGGCACGGACCGTGAGGAGTTGCGCGCCGAAGGTACGACCGCAGCGGTGATCGACGCCTCGTTCTCCGTCGACCCCGGTCAGATATTCGTCGTGATGGGACTCTCCGGATCCGGCAAGTCCACCTTGCTGCGCATGCTCAACGGACTCCTGGAGCCGACGGCCGGGCGCGTGCTCTTCGACGGCCAGGATCTGACCGCCCTGAGCGCGGCCGAGCTGCGCACCGTGCGCTCCACCAAGATCAGCATGGTCTTCCAGCACTTCGCGCTCTTCCCGCACCGCAGCGTGCTGGAGAACGCGGGATACGGACTGGAGGTCCAGGGCGTCCCACGCGCCGCACGGAACAAACGCGCCACCGAGGCGCTGGAGCTGGCGGGCCTGGCCGGCTGGGAGAAGGCCTGGCCCGACGAACTGTCCGGCGGTATGCAGCAGCGTGTGGGTCTGGCCCGCGCACTGGCCACCGACGCGGATCTGCTGCTCATGGACGAGTCGTTCAGCGCGCTCGACCCGCTGATCCGCCGTGACATGCAGGACCAGCTCCTGGAACTCCAGAAGCGGCTGAAGAAGACCATCGTCTTCATCACCCACGACCTCAACGAGGCCATGCGGCTCGGCGACCGGATCGCCGTGATGCGCGACGGGGAGATCGTCCAGATGGGCACCGCCGAGGACATCCTCGTCACCCCGGCCAACGACTACGTCGCCTCCTTCACCCAGGACGTGGACCGCTCGCGTGTCCTGACCGCCGGCGCGATCATGGCGGACGCCGACACCGCCCATGGCCTCCGTACGGACGGCGGCGAGGAACTGCGTACCGACGAGGACGTGCTCGCCGCGGCGCCCGCCTGCGTCACCGCGAGCACCCCGATCATCGAGCTGTTCACCCCCTGCTCGACCAGTTCGGTCCCGGTGGCCGTGGTCGACGAGGAGGGGCGGCTCGTCGGGGTCGTACCGCGCGCCAGACTGCTCGCCGTACTCGGCGAGCCGATGACGCCCGCCGACGCGCCGGCGTCCGCGGGCGCGGGCACCTCGGCGCCCGTCGCCGACGGCGCCCCGGCACAGCTGTCCCTCGGTAAGGAGGCGGCCAGTGCCTAGGCTCCCGCTCGGCGAGTGGGTCGACAGCGGTGTCGACTTCCTCCAGCGCCATCTCTCCTGGCTGTTCGACGCCATCAGCTCGCTCGTCACCGGCATGTACGACGCCGTCGACGCGGTGCTGAGCGGCCCCGAACCGCTTGTCCTCGCCGGCATCCTCGCCGTGCTCGCCTGGTGGCTGCGCGGGCTGCTCACCGCCGCTCTCGCCTTCGTCGGGTTCGCGCTCATCGACTCGATCGAGCTGTGGGAACTCGCGATGTCGACGCTCTCGCTGGTGCTCGTCGCCACGATCGTCATCCTGGTCGTCGCGGTGCCGCTCGGTGTCTGGGCCTCCCGCTCGGCCACCGTCAGCGCCGTCATCCGGCCCGTGCTCGACTTCATGCAGACGATGCCCGCGATGGTCTATCTGATCCCCGGCATCATCTTCTTCGGCGTCGGCGTAGTGCCCGGCATCATCGCCACGATCATCTTCGCCCTGCCGCCCGGTGTCCGTATGACGGAGCTGGGCATCCGGCAGGTCGACGCCGAACTGGTCGAGGCCGCCGAGGCGTTCGGCACCAGCCCGCGCAACACCCTGCTGCGTGTCCAACTCCCGCTGGCTCTGCCCACGATCATGGCCGGTATCAATCAGGTGATCATGCTCGGCCTTTCGATGGTCGTCATCGCGGGCATGGTCGGCGGCGGCGGCCTCGGCGGCGCTGTCTACCGCGCCATCGGCAACGTCGACATCGGCCTCGGCTTCGAGGCGGGCGTCTCCATCGTCATCCTGGCGATGTACCTCGACCGGATGACCGGCGCGCTCGGCCGGCACGTCTCACCGGTGGGCCGCCGCGCGCTGGCCAAGGCGCAGGCGCTGAGCGGTTCGTTCAAGGTGTGGGACCACCGTCCGCGTCCCTCGGTCGCCGTCGTCGGCGTGGTCGTACTCGCGCTCGTAGCAGGCGGCATGAGCATCTTCGGTGGCGACGGCGACCGAGGGACTGGGACGGTCGCCGACGGGGGCGACGTCGGCCAGGGCAAGAAGATCAGCATGGGCTACATCCCCTGGGACGAGGGCATCGCGTCCACCTTCCTCTGGAAGGAACTGCTGGAGCAGCGCGGTTACGAGGTCGAGGCCACCCAGTACGAGGCCGGGGCGCTCTACACCGGCCAGGCGAACGGCCAGATCGACATCCAGACCGACTCCTGGCTGCCGAACACCCACGCCACCTACTGGGCCAAGTACCAGGACAAGCTGGAGGACATGGGCTCCTGGTACGGCGAGACGTCCCTGGAGCTGTCCGTGCCCAGTTACGTGAAGGGCGTCGACTCCCTGGCGGATCTCAAGGGCAAGGCCGACCAGTTCAAGGGCCGGATCATCGGTATCGAGCCCAGCGCGGGCGAGATGGGCATCCTCAAGGACAAGGTTCTCAAGGAGTACGGCCTCGAAGGCGAGTACAAGGTCGTCGACGGCTCCACGCCCGGCATGCTGGCCGAGCTGAAGCGCGCGTACGAGAAGAAGGAACCGGTCGTCGTCACGCTCTGGTCCCCGCACTGGGCGTACAACACCTACGACCTGAAGAAGCTCAAGGACCCCGAGGGGACCTGGGGCAAGGGCGACGGCGTGCACACGCTCGCCCGCAAGGGCTTCTCCGCCGACAACCCGAGCGTCGCCAAGTGGCTCAAGAACTTCGAGATGACCGAGGAACAGCTCACCAGTCTTGAGGCGGAGATCCAGGGCGCCGGGAAGGGCAAGGAGCAGGACGCCGTACGCGCCTGGCTGAAGGACAATCCCGGGCTGGCCGACAAGTGGGCCCCGGTCGCCGGCGTCAGCAAGGGCGCGAACGGCAAGGACGAGCGTGAACGGCCCATCGAAGTCGCCTGGTTCCCGTGGGAAGAGGACATCGCGGCCACGTATCTGTGGAAGGCGGTGCTGGAGGACCGGGGCTACAAGATGAACCTCAAGCAGTTCGAGGTCGGTCCGATGTACACCGCGCTCTCCCGAGGGCAGATCGACGTCCAGTTCGACGGCTGGCTGCCCAACACCCAGAAGAAGTACTGGGACAAGTACGGCGACAAACTCTCCGACCTCGGTTCCTGGTACGGGCCGACGTCCCTGGAGATCGCCGTGCCCAGTTACGTCAAGGGCGTCGACTCCCTGGAGGATCTGAAGGGCCGCGAGGACGAGTTCAAGGGCCGGATCGTCGGTATCGAGCCAGGTACCGAGACCATGAACATCCTCAAGAACGACGTCCTGCCGGGCTACGGCCTGGACGGCGACTACAAGGTCGTCGACAGCTCGACGCCGGGCATGCTGGCCGAACTGGAGCGGGCGTACGGCAAGAAGGAGCCGATCGCGGTCATGCTCTGGACCCCGCACTGGGCCTACAACGAGTACGAGCTGACCAAGCTGAAGGATCCCAAGAAGGCCTTCGGCGAAGGTGACGAGATCCGGACCGTGGCCAACAAGGACTTCCCCAAGAACTACCCGCAGCTGACCAAGTGGTTCAAGAACTTCAAGCTGAGCGAGCAGCAGCTCGCCGGTCTGGAGAACGAGATCCAGAAGCGCGGCACAGGACATGAGGAAGAGGCGGTCAAGGCCTGGATGGACAAGAATCCGGGCATCGCTGACCAGATCGCTCCGCGGTGAGCGGTCGGCGGTGAGCGGTCGGCCGTAGGCCGTAGTGGTCAACGGCCGTGGCGGAAAGTAGCGGGCGGACACCGTGAGAGACGGTGCCCGCCCGCTGTTTTCCGCGCCACCGCGCTCTGGGGGTGCGCTCCGCGCTGAGCGTCGTACGTTGGAGCTGTGGCCCTACGGGTCGGTAACCGGATCCGGACGGATCGGTGGCGGGTGAGACAGACCGCCCTTACGCGGCCGTCAACTCTGAGAAGATGACGATCCGGCCGGAGGGAGCCCAGACATGGACGACAAGGAAGCGCTCAGGGTGGGCGCCGCCGTCCGAAGGCGGCGCAGGTCCCTCGGGCTGACGCTGGCGGCCGTCGCCGACCGCAGCGGGCTGTCCGTGCCCTTCCTCAGCCAGATCGAGAACGAACGCGCCCGGCCGAGCGCCCGCTCGCTGGAGCGGGTGGCCGAAGCCCTGGAGACCACCACCGCCGCGCTGCACGCCGCCGCGGACTCGGCGCGCACCGTCGACGTCGTACGGGCGCACGAGGGCGGCCCCGGCGTGCGCAGGGTGGCACGTGGCGGACACCAGTTGCACGCCAAGGAGTACACCGGCGAGCAGGACACCGGGCGCGAGTACCAGCACCGCAACGACGAGGTCATGTACATCGCCGACGGTGCGGCCGAGGTCGAGGCCGAAGGGCGGGCCTACCGCCTGGAACGCGGCGACACGCTGTACCTCTCCGGAGGCGTCAGGCACCGCTGGCGCGCGACCGAGCCCGGCACCCGCATCCTGGTCGTCGCCGTCGCCGAGCACATCGACGCGACGTTCGACACCCGGCGCTGAGCGGCGGGCCCCGCCGTGCGGACAGGCGCCGGGAGCCGCCGGATCGTCTCGCTCGTCCCCTCCCTCACCGAGGCCGTCGCGGTCAGCGAGCCCGGACTGCTGGTGGGTGCCACCGACTGGTGCGTCCACCCCGCCGGCCTCGATGTCGTACGCGTCGGCGGCACCAAGAATCCCGACATCGCCGCGATCGTCGCGCTCCGCCCCGACCTCGTCGTCGCCAACGAGGAGGAGAACCGCGAGCCCGATCTGGCGGCCTTGCGAGCGGCGGGCATCATGGTGCTGGTCACCGAGGTGCGCGACCTCGACCAGGCCTTCGGTGAGCTGGAGCGGATGCTCGTGACCGGCTGCGGGCTCGCGGTGCCGCGCTGGCTCGACGAGGCCCGCGACGCCTGGGCGGCGGTGCCTCCTCCGTACGGAGGCCGGCGCCGGGCGGTCGTACCGATCTGGCGCAGGCCGTGGACGGTGCTCGGGCGGGACACCTTCGCCGGCGATCTGCTCGCCAGGCTCGGCGTGCGCAACGTCTACGGCGACCGGGCCGAGCGCTACCCCCGGATCCCGCTGGACGAGCTGCGGGCCTCGGGGGCCGACCTGGTCGTCCTGCCCGACGAGCCGTACCGCTTCACCGCCGAGGACGGCCCCGAGGCCTTCCCGGGGCTGCCGGCGGCGCTGGTCGACGGGCGGTTCCTCACCTGGTACGGGCCGTCACTGGCCGGGGCACCGGCGGCGCTGCGAGCGGCACTCCGCTGACCAGACCGTGGACCGTACGGGTCCAGGCGACCGCCCACGCGGCCGTCAGCAGGGCGAACAAGCCGAATGCCAGCCAGGTCAGGGCGGTCAGGCCGGTGGCGCGGGCCAGCCCGGCGGCGGCGGTCACGCACGTGCCGACCGGGAAGGTGAAGGCCCACCACGTCATCGAGAACCGCATCCCGCGCCGTACGGCACCTACGGCCATCACGACCGCCAGGGCCAGCCACAGCAGGGCGAAGCCCAGCACCGGGACGCCGTACAGCACCGCGAACGCGTCCAGCGCGGAGAGATGCGGGGACGAGGTGCCCAGCGCGCTCGGCGCTTCGCGGGCGAGATGGCCGACCGCCGTCGTGGACTGCCCGAGCGGCCCGAGTACGAGGAAGAGCGCCGGCGTCAGGGCGACGGGCAGGGGACCGAGGACCAGCAGCCGGCCGAAGATCAGCGGCAGCAGGGTGAGCGTGGCGAGCAGGCTCAGACCGAACATCGCGTAACAGCCCAGCAGCAGCGCCTCGCGCCACTGCCCGGCGGGCAGATACGGGATCAGCGGCGGACCGAGCGCCGCCGACACCATGGGCGCCACCACCGGCAGCAGCCACACCGGGGACGCGTCGGCGGGCCGTACCCGATGGCGGACCACCATCAGATACGGGATGCCCACCGCCGCCGCCAGGCCGGCGAGCGTGCCCGCCGTGAAGAGCACGGCGTCCACAGCCACCGCCGCACGCTCTCCGATGGCATGACCGCCCACGGAGAGAGTGGCACCGCCGACCGCGAGCAGCGCCATCGCGAGGCATCCGTAGAAGGGCGCCACGGCGGGGTCGAGCAGATGGGCGCGTGCCTGGTCGCGGTGGTGGATCCAGTGCCCGGCGCGGGCGGCCAGGACGAGCAGGAGCATCAGCGCCGACAGCGCCCACACGGCGACGCAGAAGGCGCGGGCCGCGGGGGCGGGAGACGGGGCCCAGGGGAGTGCGCCGCCCGCGCTCGCGACGATCGCGGTCCCCATCACACTCGCGTACCAGTTGGGTCCGACATGGCGCAGCGCCGGGAAGCGCCGGCGGTCTTTCCGCGCGGTCGGCTTCATGGGCGCCTTCACCGTGGTGAGGACGGCGGGGGCGGTCGGAGCGAGGCTGGGCATACCCACACCCTCCTCGCTCCGTGCCCTCCCCACCAGGCCCCTTCGCGCTATGAGGCCATAACCTGCGTATATGACCGACGAGCCTGCCCCGACCCTCGCCCACCGGGTGCCCGAGCTGGGCGCGCTGGAACTGCTCATCGCGGTCGCCCGGCACGGCAGCATGGGCGGCGCCGCCCGCGAGCTGGGTATCAGCCAGCCCGCGGCGAGCAGCCGGATACGGTCCGTCGAACGGCAGCTCGGCGTCAGCCTCTTCGACCGGTCGCCCAGCGGCTCCCGGCTCACCGGCGCCGGCGCGCTCGTCACGGACTGGGCGCGGCGGATCATGGAGGCGGCCGAGGCGTTCGACGCGGGCGCGCAGGCGCTGCGCGACCGGCGCGACTCACGGCTCCGGGTCGCCGCGAGCATGACCATCGCGGAGTATCTGCTGCCCGGCTGGCTCATCGCACTGCGCACGGCCCGGCCGGACACGGCCGTCTCGCTCCTGGCCGGCAACTCGGGCGCCGTGGCCGCGCGGCTGATCGGCGGCGAGGCGGACATCGGCTTCGTGGAGGGCCTGGCCGTGCCCGGGGGGCTGGACGGCACGGTGATCGGGCGCGACCGGCTGGTGGTCGTGGTCGCGCCGACGCACCCCTGGGGCGACCGGCGTACGGCTGTGACGCCCGCCGAGCTGGCGGCTGCCCCGCTGATCCTCCGTGAGGAGGGCTCGGGCACCCGGCAGGTGCTCGACGCGGCGCTCGCCTCCTACGGAGGTCCCGCCGAGCCGCTGCTCGAACTGTCCTCGACGACGGCGGTCAAGGCGGCGGTGGTGAGCGGAGCCGGGCCCTCGGTGCTCAGCGAACTCGCCGTGCGGGAGGAGCTGGCGTCACGCCGGCTGAGGGAGGTCGAGGTGGGGGGCATTCAGTTGCGGCGCGAGCTGCGTGCCGTCTGGCCGACGGGGCACCGCCCGAGCGGCCCGGCCCGAGACCTGCTGGCGCTGACACGCGTAACCCCGTGACCCTCCCCACCCCCTTGGCCTCCCGACGGCCACGGCCGCGCCCCCAGGGTTCGGGGCGCGGCCGTGAGCGGTGGACGCTCAGCGCTGGTGGCGCCAGGGGCCGGTGATGGCCAGCAGGATGCCGGGGTTCTGGATGCTCGCGTACAGCGTCTTGCCGTCGGGGGAGAAGACCACACCGGCGAACTCGCTGTACTCGGGCTCCTCGGCGGTGCCTCCGTTCAGTTCGTTGCGGGCGATCGGGTAGGTCTTGCCGTTGTCCGTGGCGCCGAACAGATGCTGGATGCCCTCGCCGTCCTCGGCCAGGATCACGCCGCCGTACGGGGAGACCGTGATGTTGTCCGGGCCGTCGAGAGCGCCGTCCTTCGACGGGTCCGGGTTGACGCCCAGGATCAGCTTGAGGGTCAGCTTGCGGCGGGCCGGGTCGTAGAACCACACCTGACCGTCGTGCTGCTTCGGGCTCTCCTCACGCGCGTAGGAGGAGACGATGTACGCGCCGCCGTCGGCCCACCACATGCCCTCCAGTTTGCGGGCGCGCGTGACCTGCGTGTCCGTGAACTGCTTGCGTACCGGTACGGTCTTGGCGTCGCGGTCGGGCACGGTCACCCAGTCGACGCCGTAGACGGTCCCGGCCTTCGTGGCGCGGGACAGGTCGTCGATGAAGTTGCCCCGGGAGTCGAAGCACTTGAAGGCCTCCAGCACACCGGCGGTGTCGGAGAGCCCGCGCAGCTTGCCCCGGCCGTGGCGGAAGCCCTTCGGCGGAGTCCAGCGGTACAGCAGACCGTTGGGGCCGGAGGCGTCCTCGGTCAGGTACAGATGGCCGCGCTTGGTGTCGACGACGACGGCCTCGTGGTCGTACCGGCCGAGCGCCTTGATCGGCTTCGGGTGCTGGTTGGCGCGACGGTCGTAGGGGTCGACCTCGAAGACATAACCGTGGTCCTTGGTCATGCCGCCCTCGCCGGCCTTGGCGGTGTTCTCCTCGCAGGTCAGCCACGTGCCCCAGGGGCTGCGACCGCCCGCGCAGTTCTGCTGGGTGCCGGCGACGCCGACCCACTCGGCCACCAGCTCGCCGTGCTTGGAGACCTCGACGACGGTGCAGCCGCCGGGGGCGGCGGGGTCGTACACGAGTCCCGCCGTGAGCGGTACGGGGAAGTCGACGGCGGCGCGGTCGCCGCTGATCTCGTGGTTGGTGACCAGGAGTGTGGAGCCGCGGGTGCCCGGGAAGGTGGCCGTGCCGTCGTGCTTGTTCGGCGTGAACTCACCGCTGTCCAGCTTCGTGACACCGGCGTGGGTGATGATCTTGTACGAGAATCCGGCGGGCAGAGCGAGCAGGCCCTTCGGGTCGTCGATCAGGGGGCCGTACCCGGTCTTGCTGCCGAGTGCCTGGGCGGACCGGTCGATCTGCTCCTGGTCTCCGCTCGTGGCTGCGTCCGCGTTCTCGTCCGCGTAGGCGTACGCGCTGGCGGTGGACAGCACACCGGCGGCACCGACGAGGGTGAGACCGGCGCCGGCTGAGGTCTTGGAGAAGTCTCTACGGGTGATGGGCACGTTCGTCTCCTGGGGGTACACGGTTGGACGGCCGGGGTGACCCGAGCCCGGGCTACAGTCCCCTCCATCCGCGAACGGCGGGTGAACGGGAAACCATCAACGCATGCTGTCTCACCGGCCGGGCGGCCGTGCGCCGACCCGCCCCCGCTCGCGCGCCGCCGTCACCAGCGCCGCCATCACGCGAACGTCCTCGCCCATCTCGGGATGCCACTGGACCCCCAGCACCCACCGCTCGTCCACCAACTCCACGGCCTCCACGGTCCCGTCGCCCGCGTACGCCGACACGATCAGACCCTCGCCGAGCCGGTCCACCGTCTGGTGGTGCGAGGACGGCACGTCCGCCTCCTCCGGCACGGCGGTCCCGTACCGCGTCCCCGGCACCGGCTTCACCGGGTGCTCGCCGAACACGCCGAGCGTCGCGGCCGTGTGGCCCTCCAGATGCTGCACGAGCGTCCCGCCGAGGGCGATGTTCAGCAGCTGCATGCCCCGGCAGATCCCCAGCAGCGGCGTACCGGACGCCAACGCCGCCTCGATCAGGGCCAGTTCCCACTCGTCCCGCTCCCGGGCGGGCGGTCCGGTACGGGGGTCGGGCTCGGCCCCGTACCGTACGGGCTCCACATCCGGACCGCCGGCGATGACCAGCCCGTCGAGCCTGGCGACCACGGAGGCGGCGGTGGCCGACCCGTCCGGCGGGAGCATGACGGCCACGCCGCCCGCGCGCTGGACGAGGCGGGGATATCCCATGGGCAGCAGAGCTGCGGGCAGATCCCAGACGCCCCACTTGGCCGACGTCTCCAGATACGTGCTGACGCCGATGAGCGGCTTCACTGAACGTTCCTCCGTTGTGGTGCTGTGCTGTGGCGCTGTTCTGTAGTGGTGTTCCGTCGGAAGCGATCCGTCGGGAGGCGATCCGCCGTACGGGATCCTCAGTCCCGTTCCAGCTCGGCCTCGGCGGCCGCGAGCGCGGCGAACTCCTCCTCGGGCGCGGCGGCGACCAGCCGGTGCCGACTGTAGAAGGCGAAGTAGGCGAGTGCCACGACATAGACGCCGAGCGCGATGAACGCGGCGTCCTTGTCCACCAGGAAGGTCGCCACCAGCGCCGACAGGGCCAGTACGAAGGCCACGCCGGAGGTCAGCATGCCGCCCGGTGTCCGGTACGGACGGTGCAGACCGGGCTCGCGGCGCCGCAGTACCAGATGGGACAGGGCCATCAGGGCGTAGGAGATGGTCGCGCCGAAGACCGCGACGTTCAGCATCCGCCCGCCGTTGCCGCTGCCCGCGGCGAGCGCGAAGCCGATCGCGCCGGGTATCAGCAGACCGAGGTAGGGCGCCTTGCGGCTGCTGGTCAGGGAGAGGAAGCGGGGCAGATAGCCGGCGCGGGAGAGCGCGAACAGCTGCCGGGAACCGGCGTAGATGAGGGAGAAGAAGGACGCGACGAGACCGGCGAGGCCCGCGTAGTTGACGAACCGGCTGAGCGCGGTGGGATCGCCGTCGCCCTGGAGTGCGACGACCAGCGGGTTGCCCGCCTCCTGGACGGCGGCCGAGCCGCGGGCCCCGGTGGCGGCGAAGAACGTGATCAGGGCCAGCAGGGCGAGGATGCCCATGGAGATCGACAGCGCCCGTGGCATCGAGTGCACCGGGTCCTTGGCCTCCTCGGCGGCCAGCGGCACGCCCTCGACGCCGAGGAAGAACCACATGCCGAAGGGGAACGCGGCCCAGATGCCCAACAGGCCGTACGGCAGCCAGGAGTTGGAGCCGAAGGCGTCCTCCTGGACGGGGATGTCGTTGAGGTGGCCGCTGTCGAAGTCGGTGAAGGCGCCCACGGCGAAGATCAGCAGCGCGGCGACGGCGATGGCCGTCACGACCAGACTGAAGCGCAGCGCCTCGCCCACGCCCCAGAGGTGGATGCCGATGAAGACGGCGAAGCAGGCGAGATAGACCGGCCAGCCCGCGTCCAGCCCGAAGAGGTTCAGCGACTCGACGTAGTCACCGATGAAGATGGAGATCGCGGCCGGCGCCAGGATGTACTCGATGAGGATGGCCGTGCCGGTCAGGAAACCGCCCCAGGTGCCGAGCGCGCGGCGGGCGAAGCCGTAACCGCCGCCCGCCGTCGGCAGGATGGCGGACAGCTCCGCGAGCGAGAAGACGAGACAGGCGTACATCGCGCCCATCAGGAGCGTCGCGATGGCGAGTCCGCCGAAGCCGCCCTCGGAGAGTCCGATGTTCCAGCCGGAGAAGTCACCGGAGACGACGTAGGCGACGCCGAGACCGGTCAGCAGCAGCCAGCCGGCGCTGCCGCGCTTCAGCGTGCGGCGCCGCAGATAGTCCGCGTCGGCGGCGGGACCGCCCGCGGCGCCGGTCGCGGCGCCGGTCGCGGCGCCGGTCGCGGCGTCGGTCGCGGCGGCGTCCGGTGCGGGACCGGCCGGACGTGACGGATCGGCTGGTGGGATACGGGAGTCCGTGCCTTCGGCCATGAGCCGCTCCTGCCTCGGGTTCTGCCTCGGGGGCAAAGGTGTGAGGGCATACCATTGCGGCCTCATACGCGCGGGCGCAAGCCCTCTGCGTTAAGCGACGGTTACGGCCGCGCGGCAGGGTGGCCGGGGCCCGCGCGGCCCACCCCCCTCGCTACCCGCTCTCAGCTGAGAAAACCCCGCAGCAGCGCCGCCGTCCCGCCGCAGTGCTCGCGCATCACCTCGCGCGCCGCGTCCGCGTCGCCGTCCAGGACCGCCTCCACCAGCGCGGTGTGCTGCTGCTGCGAGTGCTCCAAGTTCCGGACCAGCAGCGGAATGCAGTCCAGCAGATCGTTCACCGTCGCGCGGACCGACACATAACTCTCGGTCAGCCGCGCCGAGCCGGACAGCTCCGCGAGCGTCAGATGCAGCAGTGTGTCGCGGCGGCGGTAGTCGCCCAGCGGGGCGTCGTGCGTGGCCGCGAGCGCCGTACGCAGCCGGGCAGCCCCCTCCTCGGTCAGACCGTGCGCCGCGCACAGCCCCGCCGCGCCGACCTCCAGCACCTCCCGGAAGCGCAGCACGTCCTCGATGTCGCCCCCCGAGACCCGGCGGCGCAGTTCCTCCTCGGCCCCCTGCGCCGGAGTATCGGGCCGGCGCAGGACGAACGTGCCGCCGTAGCGCCCCCGCCGGCTCTCCACCAGCCCCTCGTCGGCCAGCACCTTCAGCACCTCGCGCAGCGTGACCCGGCTGATCCGCAGCCGCTCCGCCAGGTTCCGCTCCGCGGGAAGCCGTTCGCCGCCGGCGACCAGGCCGAGGCGCAGCACCTGCATGATCTGCTCCAGCGCCTCCTCGAATCCGTTGCCCGCCCGTACGGGGCGCAGGACGGGCGTCAGCCGGTCGGCCGGCTCACTCTTCCTCACCGCGTCCTTCTTCGCCACGTCGCCGTTTCCCCTTCCCAACCAATGGTCTCGCGGAATACCTTAAGGTCCCCGGCTGGCCGATGGAGGATTGTCCCGTGGCAGACCGCACCCCCCCGCTCTCCGTCGAGGAGCTCCGCGCCCTGGTGGCGAGCGGCGAGATCGACACCGTTGTCCTGGCCTTCCCCGACATGCAGGGCAGACTCCAGGGCAAGCGGTTCGCCGCCCCGTTCTTCCTCGAAGACGTACTGGAACACGGCACCGAGGGCTGCAACTATCTGCTCGCCGTCGACGTCGAGCTGAACACCGTCGACGGCTACGCGATGTCCTCCTGGGACCGTGGCTACGGCGACTTCGCCATGCACCCCGACCTCGCGACGCTGCGCCGCGTCCCCTGGAACGAGGGCACGGCGATGCTCATCGCCGACCTCGCCTGGAACGACGGCTCCCCGGTCGTCGCCGCGCCCCGCCAGATCCTGCGCCGCCAGCTGGAGCGCCTCGCCGGGCACGGCTACACCGCGCACGTCGGCACCGAGCTCGAATTCATCGTCTTCAAGGACACCTTCGAGCAGGCCTGGGACAGCGGCTACCGCGGCCTCACCCCCGCGAACCAGTACAACATCGACTACTCCGTCCTCGGCACCGGCCGTATCGAGCCGCTGCTGCGCCGGATCCGCAACGACATGACCGCCGCCGGTCTGATCGTCGAATCCGCCAAGGGCGAGTGCAATCCGGGCCAGCACGAGATCGTCTTCCGTTTCGACGAGGCCCTGCTCACCTGCGACCAGCACGCCATCTACAAGACCGGTGCCAAGGAGATCGCCTCGCAGGAGGGCGTCTCACTCACCTTCATGGCCAAGTACAACGAGCGCGAGGGCAACTCCTGCCACATCCATCTCTCGCTCCAGTCCGCCGACGAGCCCGGCACGAACGCCATGGCCGGCGACGACGCCCACGGCATGTCACCCGTGATGCGCCACTTCCTGGCCGGCCAGCTCGCCGCGCTGCGTGACTTCTCCTTGCTCTACGCGCCGAACATCAACTCGTACAAACGCTTCGCGCCCGGCTCCTTCGCCCCGACGGCCGTCGCGTGGGGCAACGACAACCGCACCTGCGCGCTGCGGGTCGTCGGCCACGGCCGCTCCATGCGCTTCGAGAACCGGCTGCCCGGCGGCGACGTCAACCCCCACCTGGCGGTCGCCGGCCTGGTCGCCGCGGGCCTCTACGGGATCGAGCACGAGCTCGAACTCCCCGAGCCCTGCACGGGGAACGCCTACACCTCCGCGTACGAGCAGGTCCCCACCACCCTGCGTGAGGCCGCCGAACTCTGGGAGCACAGCCCCATCGCCAGGGCCGCCTTCGGGGACGAGGTCGTCGCCCACTACCTCAACCTGGCGCGTGTCGAACTGGCCGCTTTCGACGCCGCTGTGACCGACTGGGAGCTCCGCCGCTCCTTCGAACGCATGTGAGGAAAAGAGCCGTGCCCGACCAGCCGCCCCACGCACACCAGATCCTCGACCCGGCGACCGAGGAGGTCGTCGCCACCGTCCCCGCGACCGGCACCGCCGAGGTCGACGCGGCCGTCGTACGGGCCGCCGCCGCCCAGCACCGATGGGCGGGCGCCGCCCCCGCCGACCGCGCGCGCCTGCTGCGCCGATTCGCCGCCGTGGTCGACGACCACCTCGAAGAACTCGCCCGGCTGGAGGTCAAGGAGGCAGGTCACACCCTCGGCAACGCACGCTGGGAGGCCGGCAACGTCCGCGACCTCCTCGACTACGCCGCCGGGGGAGTGGAACGCCTGACGGGTCGTCAGATCCCGGTCGCCGGCGGGCTCGACATCACCCTCCTCGAACCGCTCGGTGTCGTCGGCGTCATCGCCCCCTGGAACTTCCCCATGCCCATCGCCGCCTGGGGTACCGCACCGGCCCTGGCGGCAGGCAACGCCGTACTCCTCAAGCCGGCCGAGACCACCCCGCTGACCGCGCTGCGCCTGGCCGAACTCGCCCTGGAAGCGGGCCTGCCGGAGCATCTGTTCCACGTCCTGCCGGGCGCCGGGGAAGTCGCGGGCCGGGCACTGGTCGAGCACCCGGGCGTGGCGAAGATCGTCTTCACCGGCTCCACCCGGGTCGGCAAGGAGATCATGGCCGGCGGCGCGCGCCTCGTGAAGCGCGTGACGCTCGAACTCGGCGGCAAGAGCCCCAACATCGTCTTCGCCGACGCCGACGTGGAGCGGGCGGCGGCAGAGGCACCCATGGCCTTCCTCGACAACGCCGGACAGGACTGCTGCGCCCGTACGCGCATCCTCGTCCAGCGCACCGCGTACGACCGGTTCCTCGAACTCCTCGCCCCCGCCGTGCGGTCGGTCGTCGTCGGCGACCCGTCGGACGAGAAGACCCAGATGGGCCCGCTGATCTCGCGCACCCAACTGGAGCGCGTGCGCGGGTACGTCCCCGAGGGCCGGGAGGCCATCCGGGGCAGCGCCCCCGACGGGCCGGGATTCTGGTTCCCGCCGACCGTCCTCACCGACGTCCCGGCCGACGACCCCGCTCTGACCGAGGAGATCTTCGGCCCCGTCGCCGTCGTGATCCCGTTCGACGACGAGGAGGACGCGATCCGCCTCGCCAACGACACCGAGTACGGGCTCTCCGGCTCGCTCTGGACCCGCGACCTCGGCCGCGCGCTGCGCGTCTCGCGCGCCGTCGCCGCCGGCAACCTGTCCGTCAACTCCCACAGCAGCGTGCGCTACTCGACCCCCTTCGGGGGTTACAAGCAGTCCGGCGTCGGCCGTGAGCTGGGCCCCGACGCCCTCACCGCGTTCACCGAGACCAAGAACATCTTCATCAGTACGGAGGCCTGACCCATGCCCGACGAGATCAACCAGAGCGCCGAGGCGCCCGTCTGCCGCCGGCTGGTCGGCCGTACCGCCGTCATCACCGGCGCCGGCAGCGGCATCGGTCTCGCCACCGCGCGCCGGCTCGCCTCCGAAGGCGCGCACGTCGTCTGCGGCGACATCGACGGGACGGCGGGCAAGGCGGTGGCCGACGAGGTGGGCGGCATCTTCGTACAGGTCGACGTCACCGACGCGGAACAGGTCGAGGCCCTCTTCAAGAAGGCGTTCGACACCTACGGCAGCGTCGACATCGCCTTCAACAACGCGGGCATCTCGCCGCCGGAGGACGACTCGATCCTCACCACCGGCATCGACGCCTGGCGCCGGGTCCAAGAGGTCAACCTCACCTCCGTGTACCTGTGCTGCAAGGCGGTCCTCCCTTACATGCGGCAGCAGCGGCGCGGCTCGATCATCAACACCGCGTCGTTCGTGGCGACCATGGGCGCGGCCACCAGCCAGATCTCGTACACCGCCTCCAAAGGAGGCGTGCTCGCCATGTCACGCGAGCTGGGCGTGCAGTTCGCCCGCGAAGGGATCCGGGTCAACGCGCTCTGCCCGGGACCGGTCAACACCCCTCTGCTGCGCGAGCTGTTCGCGAGCGACCCCGAGCGGGCCGCACGCCGGCTGGTGCACATTCCGGGCGGGCGGTTCGCGGAGGCGGAGGAGATCGCCGCGGCGGTGGCGTTCCTCGCCAGCGACGACGCGTCGTTCGTCAACGCGACGGATTTCATGGTCGACGGCGGTATCGGCGGGGCGTACGTGACGCCGCTCTAGAGCCGACCCAGGGCCCTTAGGGTGGCGGGATGAGCATGACGACGCCACCAGGCTGGTACGCGGACCAAGGCGTGCCCGGCACCGAGCGCTGGTGGGACGGGACCGCCTGGACCGCGCATACCCGGCCGCTCGGCGGGACGATCCCTCCCGCCCCCTACCAGCAGCCGCTGTCGTACCAGCAGGGTTACCAACAGGCTTACCAGCAACCGCAGATGGCGCCCCTCGCGCCGAACGGCGGCACGGGCGGCGGTCGGGGCGGTCGTGCCCGGGTCGCCGTCGCCGTGGCCGCCGGGCTCGTCGTGGCCGCGATCCTCGCCGGCGCCACGCTGCTCGGCGACGACGGGACGAAGGCCGCGCCCCGGTCCGCCCCGACCACCGGCGAGACCGCGGCCGGTCCGACGGCCGGCACCGGCGAGAGCCCCACGGCCGAGCCGAGCCCCGACCCCGACGTCCTGGTCGATCAGCTCAACGGCATCACGCTGCCCATCCCCGACGACTGGGAGAAGTCGGACAGCTTCGTGGACCGCTCGGTGACCATGACGACCGTGGACGACTACGAGTGCCCCGGACAGACGAACCGGTACTGCCGGTACGGCCGGGTCATGTCCTTCACCGCCACCCAGACCGACGCGGACTCTCCCGAAGCCCTCGCCAAGGAGGACATCCAGGAGGCGTCCGACGCCCTGTACGACGAGGACTCCATCGGCAACCCCCTCTACGGGAACGTCACCTCGCACACCGTCGTCAAGTCCGAGGCCGTCTCCGTCACCGGACGCACCGGGTATCTGGTGCGCTGGAAGGTCACGACGGGCAAGGGACCGGGCGGTTACGTCCAGTCGTTGGCCTTTCCCTCCGCCATCGGCGCGGGATCGCTCGTGATCGTCCGGTTCGCCTTCGACGCGGGGCCCGAGGGCCCGCCCCTCGGCGGGATGGACACGATCACCAAGGGCATCCGGACGATCGGCGACAGCACGGGCGGCGTCGGCAGCTCCATCGCCCCCTCCTGAGCCCTGCCCGACTCCCACCTCGCGTACGGGGGGCGCCTCAGAGGTACGTACGGCCCTCGCCCCGGTACGTCGGCACCGTCGCCGTCACCCGGTCGCCCTCGATCAGCAGCAGCTCGTCGAAGCGCTCGCACAGCTCGCCGGCCTTCGCGTGCCGGAACCACACCCGGTCGCCGATCAGCAGATCGTCGGCGGCCGACCCCAGCAGCGGGGTCTGCACCTCGCCGGCCCCCTCCTGGGGGTCGTACCGCAGACCCTCCGGCAGATACGGCTCCGGCAGCCGGTCCCGGCCGGCCGCTCCCGACGCCGGATAGCCGCCGCCGAGCACGGTGACCACGCCGACACCCGGCCTGCGCACCACCGGCTGGGCGAAGAGCGCGGCCGGACGGCCCCTGAACGACGTGTAGTTGTCGAACAGCCGCGGCACGTACAGCCCCGACCCGGCGGCGATCTCCGTCACCGAGTCCTCGGCCGCCGTGTGCTGCACACTGCCCGTGCCCCCGCCGTTGACGAACTCCAGCTCCGGCGCCACCAGCCGCACCGCGCGCACCACCGCCCTGCGCCGCTCGGCCAGCTCCTTGCGCGCGGCGGACTGCATCAGCCGCACCGCGCGCGAGCGCAGCGGCCGGCCCGCGACCGAGTCACCGACACCGGCGACATGACCCTCGTACGCCATCAGCCCCACCAGCCGGAAACCGGGCCTGCGGACGACCGACCTGGCCAGCTCGGCCAGTTGCGCCGGCTCCCGCAGCGGTGAGCGCCTGGCCCCGATCCGGACCCGCCCGCCGAACATCCGGAGCGCCGTGTCCAGCTCCAGACAGACCCGGATCTCCTCCGTGCCGCCCGCCCGCGAGAGGTCCACGAGGTCCAGCTGGGCCGGATCGTCGATCATCACCGTCACGGCCGCGGCCAGCTTCGGATCGGCGGCGAGCTCCGCGAACGCGCCCCGGTCGACCGACGGATAGGCGAGCAGCACGTCCTCGAAACCGGCACGCGCCAGCCACAGCGACTCGGCCAGCGTGAACGACATGATGCCCGCGAAGCCGTCACGCGCCAGGACCCGCTCCAACAGCGCCCGGCAGCGCACCGATTTGCTGGCGACCCTGATCGGTTTGCCCGCCGCCCGGCGGACGAGATCGTCCGCGTTGGCGTCGAAGGCTTCGAGATCGACCACGGCGAGCGGGGCGTCCAGATGTGCGGTGGCCCGGTCGTACCGGGCCCGGTCGGCGGCGCGGGGAGTCATCTTCCGAGCTTGCCAGACGGGCTTACCCGACGGTAGGGGGATGTTCTGGTCAGATCCGCCCCGACCTGCGGACCTGTTCCCGCGCCATGCTCTCCAGCCCGTAGAGTGACGCCCACGCGGCGACGAACGGGCCTGCCCCGTCCGGTGATCCGCCGTGGACAAGGCCGTGATCACAGGGGGGCGGATGAGTACCGAAGCGCGACGCGCGCCCTTGCCGCCCCGCCCCGCCGGCCCACCGCCACCGTCGGGACCCCCGCTCGCGCAGCCCGCTCACGGCCGCGACGAAGCGCCCGGATCCGACCGCACCGAGAAGCCCCGCACCGAGAAGCGCCGCACGGAGAAGCCCCGTACCGAAACCGCGCGGCCCGATCCGACCGCCGGGAGCTCTGGCACCAGGCCGCCCGAGCGGCCCGCGGAAGCGCCGGGCGCAACGCCCACCGGGACATCCGGCCGGTCCTCCGGCGGGGAGCCAGGCATACCCCCGCGCCCCGCCGGACCGCCCGCACAGCGAACGGCCCCGCGATCCGCCGTGCCGCCCGACGAGGACACGGCCCGCCTACGCGTCGTTCCCCCGGCCCCGCCCGTCGGCGCCGTACCGCCCCGGCCCGCCCGGCCGCTCGCGACACCGCCACAGCCGGCCCCGCCGTCCGCGTCCACGGGGAGGTCCACGGGCAGGTCCACCCCGCTCCCGCCGCCGCCACCCGGTTACACGTTCTCCCCTGAGCCCGCGCAGCGCCCGGCCGAGCCGCCCGCCCCGCCGCACCGCGGGCACGTCGGCCCCGTCGACCTCACCCGGCCCCCGGCCGGCGGTCGGCCGCTCCCGCCGCCGCCCTACCGCTGGCCGGTGGAGCAGCCTTCCGTAACCCCCGCCGAGACGACCACCCGGCTGCGTCCCGTGCCCGCCCGCCACCCCGGCAGGACGGCCGCGGCGATCGCCTGTGTGGTCCTCGGCCTCGGTCTGATCGGCGGCGCCGTCACCGGCACCTGGCTGACGGGAGACTCGTCCGCCGACCCCGCCCCGGGCGCCGGCTACGCACCGCTCCGTACGCTCTGGCACAGCACCCCCGTCGACACCTTCTTCCCGCGCACCCTCAAGGGCGACGGCGCGGGCCCCGGCGGCGCCGACCGGACCTGGACCAGGCTCGCCGTGGCACCCGACAGCGGCTGTACCGGAGCCCTCGATCCGCTCCTCCTGAAGACGCTGCGCCCGGTCGGCTGCGAGCGGGTCCTACGGGCGACCTACGTGGACGCGACCAGCAGCACTCTCACCACCGTCGGCATGGTCTTCACAGAGGCCGAACCGGCGGGCATGGAGGCGCTGGACGCCCGGTTCACCGACGAGAAACTCAACGAACGCAGCGACCTGATGCCCCGCACCTATCCGGTGAAGGGCACCCTGGCCGCGGGCTTCGGCGACGGGCAGCGCGCGAGCTGGACGGTGAACGTCCTCACCGAGGCACCCGTCGTCGTGTACGCCGTCTCCGGCTTCGCCGACGGACGTCAGGTCCGCGACCCGCAGCCGGTCGTCAAGGCCACCGCCGACGGCGCGAAGACGGCGGCCGCCCAGTCCGGGCTCGGCCATGACGCGAAGGGCGTGGCCGACCGGGTCGAGCGCGGTCTGCGTACGACAGCGAGCAAGGCGACGGAGAAGCCCGAATGACCACGTCCCCGCCCCCCACGACGCCCACGACGCCCACGGCTCTCGCGGCACCCGCGACGCGACCGGCCCGGCACCGGCGACACCGTCTCGCCGCCACCCTGGCCGCCGCCTCCTTCCTGCTCGCCGTCCCGGCGACGCCCGCCCACGCGGACGTCATACGCGCCCAGCAGTGGGCCCTCGAAGCGATGCACACCGACGACGCCTGGCGCACCACCAAGGGCGACGGCATCACCGTCGCCGTGCTCGACACCGGCGTCGACCCCACCCACCCCGACCTCGCCGGGCAGGTCCTGACCGGCAAGGACCTCATCGGCTTCGGCGCCGAGAGCGGCGACCGGGCCTGGGCCAGGCACGGCACGGCCATGGCGGGCATCATCGCGGGCCGGGGACACGGACCGGGCCGCGAGGACGGCGTCCTCGGGATCGCCCCCGGGGCGAAGATCCTGCCGGTGCGCGTGATCCTCGAAGGCACCGACCCGGACCGGGCCAAGGCCCGCAAGTCGCGCGGCGGTTCACTCGCCGACGGCATCCGCTGGGCCGCCGACAACGGCGCCGACGTCATCAACCTGTCCCTCGGCGACGACAGCGAGTCGGCCCACCCGGAGCCGGGCGAGGACGCCGCCGTCCAGTACGCGCTGTCCAAGGGCGCGGCCGTGGTCGCCTCGGCGGGCAACGGCGGCGAGAAGGGCGACCGTATCTCCTACCCGGCCGCGTACCCCGGCGTGATCGCCGTGACGGCGGTCGACCGCTACGGCACCCACGCCGCGTTCTCCACCCGCCGCTGGTACGCCACCGTCAGCGCGCCCGGTGTCGACGTCGTCATAGCGGACCCCGACCGGCGCTACTACGAAGGCTGGGGCACCAGCGCCGCCGCCGCCTTCGTCTCCGGCGCCGTCGCCCTCGTACGCGCGGCCCATCCCGAGCTCCGGCCCGCCCAGATCAAGAAGCTGCTCGCCGACACCGCGCGCGACGCCCCGGACAGCGGCCGCGACGACTCGACCGGCTACGGCATCGTCGATCCGGCCGCGGCGATCGAGGCGGGCGTGAAGCTGACCACCACGACGGCCGACTCGAAGGACAGGGCGACCGGCTACACGAAGCAGTACTTCGGCCGGGGCCCCGACAACGCCTCGGGGGAGTCCGAGCCCGCCGCCTGGCTCGCCCCGCTCGCGGGCGGCCTCGGCGCGCTGCTGCTGGCCGGCGCCGTGGTGCTCTGGCGCGGCGGACCGATCAGCGGACGCCGCCGGACGCGCTGACGGCCTCGCTGACGGCGGCCCGCGCCGCCGCCTCGACCAGGGCGATGCCCGCGTCCTTCGTAGGATGACCACCCGACAGGACGGCCACGAGGACGTCGCGGTCCCCGGCGGTGACACGGCCGACCGAGTTGACGATCCACAGCCCGGTGGCGCTCAACGGCATCCAGCCGTTCTTCAGCGCCGGTGCGCTGCCCGCCGCCGAGACACCCCACGCCTGGTCCGGCACCACATGGGTCATCAGGTCCGCCACGAAGGCGCGCGAGCGCTCGCCGAGCGGTGTCGTCCCACCGCCGAACACGGCCTCCAGCAGGGCCAGTTGATCCGACGCGGTGGTACGCGTGAGGCCCCAGGACTCCTCCGCCTCCGACTCGCGCAGACCGAGGCGCCGGTGGGCCGCGTCCAGTCCTTCGGTGCCGCCGGCCACCTTCAACAGCTCGGTGGCGGCGTCGTTGTCACTGTGCTCGATCATGCCGGCGGCCGACGCGTGCTCCTGGGGGGTCGGCTCGCGGTCCGTGTCCTGAATGTGCAGCAGGAGCGCGGCGAGGATGCCGAGCTTGACGACGCTGGCGGTGGGATGGGTGGGGCCGGGGGCGTGGCGGTACGCCGTGGTGCGCCCGGTGGCCGTGTCGCGGACGGCGACGTCGTACGTGACGTTCGCGTCGGTGGTGACGACGAGCGGTTCGCCGGAAGCGCGCATGGGTCCCCCTCGGTCCGGCGTTGATTCTGCCCGGTGCCCGCGCCGGGCGTCGAGAACGCGCCCACTAGGCTCGGCCCGTGGCTCTCAAGAACATCCCCGACCCCGGTTTCTCCGACGACGACGGCACCGCCGACCCCGCCCTCACCGAAGCCCTCGCCGCCTGGTCCGGCGACCGCACGGCCGAGCCGCGCGTTCTCGCCGCCCTCAAGGGCGCCCGGCTGCTCGTCCCCGTCGTCGCCGTCCTCGGCGAGACCGAGACGGACGAGCAGGGGCTGCGCCGCGAGAAGAACAGCGACATGGCCGTCCCCACGCTCCGGGCCGGCGGCCGGCGCGCACTGCCCGCCTTCACCTCGACCGCCGCACTGGCCCGCTGGGACCCGGGGGCACGCCCCGTCGCCGTACCGCTGCACCAGGCACTGAGCGCGGCGGCGCACGAGAAGGCCGACACGCTCGTCATCGACCTGGCGGGGCCCGTGCCTTACGAACTCGCCGGACCGGCCCTGTTCGCGCTCGCCGAGGGCCGTACGAGCACCGACCCGCTCGACGATCCCGCCGTCGTCGCCGCGGTCGAAGAGGTGGCCGCCGCCGAGCCCTCCGTACTGAGGGCGCATCTCGGCCCCGGCGAGGCCGACGGCACCCTCGCGCTCGTCCTGCTGCCGGACGCCGCCCCGGGGGACGCGGTCCGGCGGATCGCGTCCGCGCTGGCGGCGCACGACGTACTGAGGGCCCGCCTGGTGCGCGGCCTCGACCTGGCACTGCTGCCGGCCGGAGCCTCACCCCCGGGCGAGCCCCTGTTCGTACGCGAGTTCCCGCGCGATCAGCCGTAGACCGGACCCGTGTACTTCTCGCCCGGACCCTGGCCCGGTTCGTCCGGGACCAGCGACGCCTCGCGGAAGGCCAGCTGGAGCGACTTCAGCCCGTCCCGCAGCGGCGCCGCGTGGAAGGAGCTGATCTCCGTCGCGCTCGCGTCCATCAGCCCCGCCAGCGCGTGCACCAGCTTGCGGGCCTCGTCCAGGTCCTTGTGCTCGCCGCCGTCCTCCGTGAGACCGAGCTTCACCGCCGCGGCGCTCATCAGATTGACGGCGACGGTCACGATCACCTCGACGGCGGGTACCTCCGCGATGTCGCGGGTCATGGCGTCGAAGTCGGCTGGTTCCCGGCGGGGGGTCGTGTCGCTCATTCCGCACACGATAGGCCCCCCGCGCCGGAGGTGGGGACAGCCGGTTAGCTCACTCGGCCGGGAGCTGCTAACCTTGTGTAACGACCGGTCGGACATGTGTGTGCCCGACCCACAAGTGGAGGCTCCGTTCTCCCACCTGGCCGCCCTCACGGGTGGCGGGTCACCGGTCAGGTGGTCACCATCGTTCCGTACGGACGATGGAACCGCCCGATACGCCCCGCGGTTTCGACGCGGCGGTGTTCCGGTATTCATGGAGCTCCCGCCTGTGTCCCGTCCGGGGCATTTTTCGTTTCCCCCCGCGGTTGGTCTGACGAAACAGACGTTACGTGGCTGTCTGCCAGGCAGTCGCGTGGTGCTACCGAGGAGGATCCATCAGCGCTGAGCCCCGCATTAACGACCGGATTCGTGTTCCCGAGGTCCGCCTTGTCGGCCCCAGCGGCGAGCAGGTCGGCATCGTG
This sequence comes from Streptomyces sp. NPDC051217, assembly GCF_044455465.1. Taxonomy (NCBI): domain Bacteria; kingdom Bacillati; phylum Actinomycetota; class Actinomycetes; order Kitasatosporales; family Streptomycetaceae; genus Streptomyces; species Streptomyces sp. NPDC051217. The sequence goes on along the minus strand of NZ_JBITEV010000005.1, from coordinate 247,155 downwards.
CCGCTTGCGAAGGCCCTGGAGCTCGCGCAGGAGTACGACCTGGACCTGGTCGAGGTCGCGGCGACCGCCCGTCCGCCCGTGTGCAAGCTCATGGATTACGGGAAGTTCAAGTACGAGTCGGCCATGAAGGCCCGTGAGGCGCGCAAGAACCAGGCGCACACGGTCATCAAGGAGATGAAGCTCCGGCCGAAGATCGACCCGCACGACTACGACACCAAAAAGGGTCACGTCGTCCGGTTCCTCAAGCAGGGTGACAAGGTCAAGATCACGATCATGTTCCGTGGTCGCGAGCAGTCCCGCCCCGAACTGGGCTTCAGGCTGCTCCAGCGTCTCGCTTCGGACGTCGAGGAGCTCGGCTTCATCGAGTCGAACCCGAAGCAGGACGGCCGGAACATGATCATGGTTCTGGGCCCGCACAAGAAGAAGACCGAAGCCATGGCCGAGGCCCGCGAGGCCCAGGCGGCCCGCAAGGCGGAGCGCCAGGGTTACGCGACCGACGACCACGTGGACGAGTCTCCGGACGCCGCGAAGGCTCGTGCGGAGGCCAACGCCGAGGCTCCGGCCGAATCGCCCTCCGAGGCGTGACACAGGGGGCCGCCGGCCAGGCGCCCCCCGAGTCCCGCCCGGATTTCATGGACAGCAATCTGACGCTCCCGCCCGCCGGTCCGACCGACCGGCGGGGAGTGCCACTGATGAGGAGAACGGCGCTATGCCGAAGAACAAGACGCACAGCGGTGCGAAGAAGCGCTTTCGCGTGACCGGCTCCGGCAAGATCCTTCGCCAGCGTGCGGGCCGTCGCCACTACCTGGAGCACAAGCCGTCCACCCTGACGCGCCGTCTCGCCGGCACGGTGGAGCTGGCGCCGGGTGACGCCGCGAAGGCCAAGAAGCTTCTCGGCCTGTAGGCGCGAGCTCCGCCGCAGGGCGGGGCCCGGCCGCATACCGACCACGCCGTTCTCGGGTCACGTCAACGCCTGTGACCCAGCTACAAGGAGTTAACAAGTGGCACGCGTCAAGCGGGCAGTCAATGCCCACAAGAAGCGCCGGGCGATTCTCGAGCAGGCCAAGGGTTACCGCGGCCAGCGTTCGCGCCTGTACCGCAAGGCCAAGGAGCAGGTAACCCACTCCCTGGTCTACAACTACAACGACCGCAAGAAGCGCAAGGGCGACTTCCGTCGGCTGTGGATCCAGCGGATCAACGCCGCGGCCCGCCAGAACGGGATGACGTACAACCGCCTCATCCAGGGTCTCAACGCCGCCAACATCGAGGTGGACCGCAAGATCCTGGCCGAGCTCGCGGTCAACGACGCCAACGCGTTCGCCGCGCTCGTCGAGGTCGCCCAGAAGGCGCTCCCGAGCGACGTCAACGCCCCGAAGGCCGCCGCCTGATCCCCTGCCGGATCACGGAGCAGAGCACTTCCCGCCGGACCCGCAGGCACACCGCCTGCGGGTCCGGCGCGTTCCACCCGTACCCGGAGCACGTACGCCCCTCCCCAGCCACGCGCGCGTACGTCCGTAACTGAAGCGAGCCGCCGCCCATGGGCACCCCCGAGCTGATCTCTCCGCGTTCCCCGCGCGTCACCGCCGCCCGGCGCCTGGCCAGACGGGCCTTCCGCGGCAAGGAACGCCGGTTCATCGCCGAGGGCCCGCAGGCCGTACGGGAAGCGGCCGAGCACCGGGGGGCGGACGGTGTCCCGACGCTGATCGAGCTTTTCACCACCGTCGAGGCCGCCGAGCGGTACGGCGCCATCGTCGAGGCCGCCCACGCCGCCGGGGCGCAGGTGCACTACGCGGACCCCGACGTCGTCGCCGACGTTTCCCAGACCGTCACCCCGCAGGGGCTGCTCGGCGTCTGCCGCTTCCTGGACTCGCCGTTCGAGTCGGTCCTGCGGGCGCGGCCCCGCCTCGTCGCCGTCCTCGCGCACGTACGGGACCCCGGCAACGCGGGCACCGTGCTGCGCTGCGCCGACGCGGCGGGCGCCGACGCCGTCGTCCTCACCGACGCGTCCGTCGACCTCTACAACCCCAAGTCGGTCCGGGCGTCGGTCGGTTCGCTCTTCCATCTGCCGGTCGCCGTCGGGGTCCCCGTCGAAGAGGCCGTGGCGGGCCTGCGGGGGGCGGGAGTCCGTGTCCTGGCCGCGGACGGGGCGGGCGACGACGACCTCGACGACGAACTCGACGCGGGGACCATGGGCGGTCCGACCGCCTGGATCTTCGGCAACGAGGCGTGGGGGCTGCCGGCCGAGACGCGGGCGCTGGCGGACGCCGTCGTACGCGTTCCGATCCACGGCAGGGCCGAGAGTCTGAACCTGGCGACCGCCGCCGCCGTATGTCTCTACGCCTCGGCTCGGGCACAGCGTGTCCGCACTGTGAGCTGAGGGGGTCCGCGCAGTCACCTTGAGCGATGAGAGCGAGTAGGGTGACCGGAAACTCGGGGGCCCACTGTGCTCTTCGGAAGAGGTGGGATGCGGGCATGACGGTCGGGGCGAGCGGGTCGGCCATCACACGGGGACCCGTCAGGCCTGGTCCCGGCGGCACCGGCCCCCCGGGCCCCGCACCGAACGTGGGCAACCTCGGCCAGGACCCCGGCCAGGACTTCGGCCAGGATTTCGGGATCGATCCCGACGACCTCCCCGACGGTCTCGTCGTCGCCGACGAGACGGGCCGCGTGATCTGCTTCAACGCCGCCGCCGCCCGGATCACGGCCGTCGTCGCCGCCGAGGCCGTCGGCAGCCCCTTGGAGCGCGCGCTGCCCCTCGAAGACCTCGAAGGCCGCCGCTGGTGGGCACTCACCGATCCGTACGGCGGTCTCCTCACCCGCTACGGCCAGCCCGAACGCAATCTGCTGCTGCCCGGCGGCCGTGAGGTCCTGGTCTCCGCGCGCTACGTCCGCGCGCACCCCCAGGGGCCCGTACGCAGGCTCGTCGTCAGTATCCGCGGCACCGAGGCCCGGCGTCGCACCGAACGCAGCCATGCCGAGTTGATCGCGACCGTCGCGCACGAGCTGCGCTCCCCGCTCACCTCGGTGAAGGGCTTCACCGCGACGCTGCTCGCCAAGTGGGAACGGTTCACCGACGACCAGAAGCGGCTGATGCTGGAGACCGTCGACGCCGACGCGAACCGTGTCACCAGACTCATCGCCGAGCTGCTCGACATCTCCCGGATCGACTCCGGACGCCTGGAGGTGCGCCGCCAGCCGGTCGACATCGGCACCGCCGTCGGCCGCCACATCCAGTCCATCACCGCGTCCGGACAGGCCCCGGACCGTTTCCTCGTACGGATCCAGCAGCCGCTGCCCGCGCTCTGGGCGGATCCCGACAAGATCGACCAGATACTCGGCAACCTGCTGGAAAACGCGGTGCGCCACGGCGCGGGAACCGTCACCATCGAGGTGGCACCCGCGCAGGTCAAACATGTCGAGTACGCGCACGCGGAACACGCGAACGCGGAGCACACCCACGCCGACGGCGGCGCGAAAGGAACAGCGGTCACCGTGAGCGACGAAGGCCCCGGCATCCCCGAGGAGTCGATGGGCCGTGTCTTCACCCGCTTCTGGCGGGGGAGCAAGCGCGGTGGCACGGGCCTGGGCCTGTATATCGTCAAGGGCATCGTCGAGGCGCACGGCGGGACGATCACCGTCGGCCGCGGACCCGGCGGCGGTGCCCAGTTCCGATTTATCCTGCCCGTCGGCGCCCCGGCCTACCTGGCCTAAGGGCTGTCCCGTAATCCCCGGTGGATCAGCGCGCGGCGTCAGATGCGGTACATCGCAAGGCGGAGGGTCGTCCTCATACCGGGCGTATTCGGGCGATCCGACAACACGGCGAGGTGCCGTAGCTGTCGTCGTGCGCCCGCCGGGGATTACGGGACAGCCCTTAGCGGCCCACGGGCTTCTTCACTCCGTACGGCCTTTAGACTCGACCCTTGGCACCTTTGCGTCCTCGGGCAATCGAGCGGGGTCGTTTCGCCTGGGTCCCGTCCGGTCGTTCTTCGCCTTGCGATGCACGGCACCAGGCCACGCGGGCTGATCCACGAATTTCCACCGGACAGGACCCAACCAATCGGAAGTACGGGAAGAGATGTCGGCACCCAACAAGTCGTACGACCCAGTCGAGGTCGAGGCGCTGAAACCGGAAGAGATCGAGCGCATGCGGGACGAGGCGCTCGCCGCCTTCGCCGCCGCAGGCGACCTCGACGCGCTCGCTCACGCGAAGACGGCGCACGCCGGCGGCACCTCGCCCCTGTCGCTCGCCAACCGTGAGATCGGCGCGCTGCCCCCGCAGGCCAAGGCCGAGGCGGGCAAGCGCGTCGGCCAGGCGCGCGCCGCCGTGAACAAGGCGCTCGCCGCCCGGCAGGTGGAGCTGGAGGCCGAGCGTGACGCACGGGTGCTGGTCGAGGAGGCGGTGGACGTCACACTGCCGTACGACCGCGTCCCGGCAGGCGCCCGGCACCCTCTCACCACGCTGATGGAGCGCATCGCCGACATCTTCACGGCCATGGGCTACGCGGTGGCGGACGGTCCCGAGGTCGAGGCGGAGTGGTTCAACTTCGACGCCCTGAACTTCGTGCCCGACCACCCGGCCCGCCAGATGCAGGACACGTTCTTCGTCCAGGACCGGGACGGCAAGGCCGGCGACGAGTCCGGAGTGGTGCTGCGTACGCACACGTCCCCGGTCCAGGCGCGCGCGATGCTCGACCGTGAGCCGCCCGTCTATGTGATCTGCCCGGGACGCGTCTACCGCACCGACGAGCTGGACGCCACCCACACCCCGGTCTTCCACCAGGTGGAGCTGCTCGCCGTGGACGAGGGCCTCACCATGGCCGACCTCAAGGGCACCCTCGACCACATGGTCCAGGAGCTCTTCGGCGGCGAGGGCATGAAGACCCGGCTGCGGCCGAACTTCTTCCCCTTCACCGAGCCGTCCGCCGAGATGGACATGGTCTGTTACGTCTGCCGCGGCGAGTCCGTCGGCAACCCGGACCGGCCCTGCCGCACCTGCGGCAGCGAGGGCTGGATCGAGCTGGGAGGCTGCGGCATGGTCAACCCGAAGGTGCTCGTCGCCTGTGGTGTGGACCCCGAGAAGTACAGCGGATTCGCCTTCGGGTTCGGCATCGAGCGGATGCTGATGTTCCGCCACAACGTCGAAGACATGCGAGACATGGTCGAGGGTGACGTCCGGTTCACCCGGCCGTTCGGGATGGAGATCTGATGCGCGTCCCGCTTTCCTGGCTGCGGGAGTACGTCGACCTGCCGGCCACCGAGACCGGCCGCGACGTGCAGGCCAAGCTCGTCCCCGCCGGTCTTGAGGTCGAGACGGTCGAGCAGCTCGGCGCCGGCCTCAAGGGCCCGCTCGTCGTCGGCAAGGTCCTCACCATCGATGAGCTGACGGAGTTCAAGAAGCCCATCCGCTTCTGCACCCTCGACGTCGGCGACGCCAACGGCACCGGCGAGCCGCAGGAAGTCATCTGCGGCGCGCGGAACTTCGCCGTCGGCGACAAGGTCGTGGTGGTCCTGCCCGGCGCCGTGCTGGCCGGCGGGTTCGAGATCTCCGCCCGCGAGACGTACGGCCGGACCTCGCACGGCATGATCTGCTCCAGCGGCGAGCTCGGCATGGGCGACGACGGCAGCGGCGGCATCATCGTCCTGCCGCCGGAGTACGAGGTCGGCACCGACGCGATCGAGCTGCTCCAGCTCGTCGACGAGGTTCTCGACATCGCCGTCACACCCGACCGCGGGTACTGCCTGTCGATGCGTGGCATCGCCCGCGAGACCGCCATCGCGTACGGGCTCCCGCTGCGCGACCCGGCGCTGCTCGACGTGCCCGCGCCGAACTCGTACGGCCACCGCGTGGAGATCGCCGACCCCGTCGGCTGCGACCACTTCACCGCCCGTACGGTCACCGGCCTCGACCCCGAGGCGCGCTCGCCGATCTGGCTCAAGCGCAGGCTCCAGAAGGCCGGGATGCGGCCGATCTCGCTGGCCGTCGACATCACCAACTACGTGATGCTGGAGATCGGCCAGCCGCTGCACGCCTACGACCGCAAGCGGGTCGAGGGCGCGATCGGCGTCCGGCGTGCCGAGCAGGGCGAAGAGCTGACCACGCTCGACGGCGCCAAGCGCGTCCTGGACGCGGCCGACCTCGTGATCACCGACGACCGCGGTCCGATCGGCCTCGCCGGTGTGATGGGCGGCGCCGACACCGAGATCGCCGACGGCGAGATCGCGCCGAGTCCGCTCTCCTCGTCCGCCGCCGAACGCGCGGCGCGCGGCACCACCGAAGTCGTCATCGAGGCGGCGCACTTCGACCCGATCTCCATCGCCCGTACCGCGCGGCGGCACAAGCTGGCCTCCGAGGCGTCCAAGCGCTTCGAGCGCGGCGTCGACCCGCACGCCGCCTCGGCGGCGGCGCAGCGGACCGTCGATCTGCTGGTGCTGCTCGCGGGCGGCTCGGCGGAGGCCGGTGTCACGGAGGTCGTCGCGCCGTCCGGGCCGCACACCATCACGATGGCCGCCGACCACCCGGACAGGGTGGCCGGCCTCGCGTACGGCAGGGAGACCGTCGTCCGCAGGCTCCAGCAGGTCGGCTGCGACGTCCAGGGACAGGACGAGCTGATCGTCACCGTCCCGAGCTGGCGTCCAGACCTGCGCGAGATCAACGACCTCGCCGAAGAGGTCATCCGGCTGGAGGGGTACGAGAATCTGCCCTCCACGCTGCCCAGGCCGCCGGCCGGGCGCGGGCTCACCGAGCGGCAGCGGCTGTACCGCAGGGTCGGCCGCGCGCTGGCGGGCGCGGGCTATGTCGAGGTGCTGAACTACCCGTTCATCGGTACGGCGCAGCTCGACCAGCTCGGACTGGACGCCGACGACGACCGTCGCCGTACCGTCGACCTCGTCAACCCGCTCGTCGACACCGAGCCCGCGATGCGCACGACCCTGCTGCCGGGTCTCTTCGGCGCGCTGCGCCGTAACGACGGCCGTGGCTCGCACGATCTGGCGCTGTACGAGTCGGGCCTGGTCTTCCGCCCCACGGGTGAGGAGAAGGTACCGGCCAGGCTGCCCGTCGACCGGCGCCCCACTCCGGAGCAGCTCGCGTCGCTCGACGCCGCGCTGCCCCGGCAGCCGCGCCACGCAGCCGTGGTCCTCGCCGGTGCGCGTGAGCAGAGCGGCTGGTGGGGCGCGGGCCGCCCCGCCGAATGGGCGGACGCCGTCGAGGCGGCCCGTACGGTCGCCGCCGAGGCGGGCGCCGAGCTGACGGTGGAGTCCGGGCAGTACGCGCCGTGGCACCCGGGCCGCTGCGCGGTGCTGTACGTCACGGTGGACGGCGAGCGGACCCTGGTCGGCCACGCCGGCGAGGTGCACCCGCGCGTCATCAAGGCTTACGGCCTGCCGGAGCGCACCTGCGCCATGGAGCTCGAACTGGACCTCGTGGAGCGGGCGGGCACGGGCCCGCTGCGGGCGCCGCGGATCTCGACCTTCCCGGTCGCCACCCAGGACGTGGCACTGGTCGTGGCCGAGGACGTGCCGGCCGCCCATGTGGAGCGGGCGCTTCGCGAGGGCGCGGGTGAACTGCTCGAATCGCTCCGGCTGTTCGACGTGTTCACCGGTGAGCAATTGGGCGAGGGACGCAAGTCCCTGGCGTACGCGCTCCGGTTCCGCGCCGCGGACCGGACGCTGACCGTGGACGAGGCGTCCGCCGCGCGCGACGCCGCGGTGGCACTGGCCGCCGAGCGTACGGGTGCGGTGCTGCGGGGGGCGTGAGCCCGTACGGCCGGCTCGCAGACGGCTGAACGACCGAACGACCGAACGACTGAGGGGCGCGACCGGATTCAGGTCCGGACGCGCCCCTCGGCCGTTCTTTCTTTCGGTGAGGTGGGACTCTCACGGATACCGGCGCAGGCCGGGGGGACGAACACTGCGCCGTATCCGCCTCGCAACCGCTGGCGCGGCCGATGCGCCGCCCGCCCCGCCGCGGAGTCGGGCAGGTGGCGGGACGGACGACGCGGGGTGGGCCGCCGTACCGCACGAGGGGGAGTGCGGCGGCCCCGGCCGCTCTTTGCGAGGCGACCAGTCAACAGCGGCGGCGCCGGGCGCGGCAGGGCGCACAATGGCCAGATCCGGGCATTACGTTCACACCCCGTGCGATGTCCCGCTCCATTACGCTGTGGCCTCCGAGCCTGCGGAGGGGCCATATGCAGCCCAACACCCTGCTGGATTCCCTGATCGACGAGGCGGGCATGTCCCACGCCGGGTTCGCCGCCCGGGTCAACCGGGCCGGACAGACGCGCGGGCTCGGCCTCCGTTACGAACACACGTCTGTGCTGCGGTGGTTGAGGGGCCAGCGGCCGCGTGGCCAGGTGCCCGAGCTGATCTGTCAGGTGCTGGGCGAACGCCTGGGACGCACCCTCACGCTCGACGACATCGGCCTGGGCGTGAGCCCCGGGACGCCGGGCCGCGACGCCACCCTCTCGGTCTTCGTGGAGCGGGCCACCGCGCTGTGGCGCTCCGACCACCAGCAGCGCGGTCACGTCGTGGCCGCGCCGGCCGTCACCGGTACGCACGCCGTGATGCCGGTCTGGGAGTGGGAGAACCCGCCGAGGGACGCGGACGTCTCGCGCAGCGGCCCGGGTCGCGTCGGCCCGGCCGACATCGAACTGCTGCGGACGGCCAGGGCGCACTACGAGCTGATGTACCGCAGGGCGGGCGGGCTCGCCACCCACACGCGGATCGTGGGCTTCCTCAACGCCGAGACGGCGCCCCTGCTGCGCGGCGGCTACAGCGATGCGACGGGCCGCCAACTGCACCGTGCCACCGGCGGGTTGGTGGCGGTGGCCGGTATCTGCGCGTACGACTCCGACGCGCAGGGGCTCGCTCAGCGCTACTTCCACCAGGCGCTGCGGCTGGCGAAGGCCAGCGGGGACGCCGGACTCGGCGCGTACGCCGTCGCGCTGCTCGTCAACCAGTCGCTGTTCATGGGGGAGTACCGGCAGGCGGTGGCCTTCGCCGAGGCGGCGCTGCGTACGGCGGGCCGGGCGATCACACCGGCGCTGGCCGCCGATCTGTACGCGATGCAGGCCAAGTCGTACGCCCTGCTCGGCGACGGGAGCGGGGCGCGGGCGTGCATCAGGCGGGCGGAGGCCGAGGCGGGGCGGATCAGACCGGGGCAGGAGCCGGACGAGACCGGCTATGTCGAACCGGGCCTGGTCAATGTGCAGGTCGCGGAGGCGCTGCTGAGCCTCGGCGAGTTGACGGCCGCGCGGACGCACGCCGCCGAGGCGGTGGGCACGCCGGCGCACGACCGGGGGCGGGTGCACCGGCTCGCGATGCTCAGCCAGATCGAGCTGCGGCAGGGCGAACCGGACCGGGCGGCCTGTACGGCGCGGGAGATGGCCGAGCGCGCCCGGGGTATGGAGTCGCTGCGGCTCAGGGACCGGATGGGCGTGGTGCGGCTGGGGTTGATGGAGAGCGGTTCGGCGGAGGCGACGGAAGCGGCCGGATTCATCGCACGGGCCTTGCGCGTTCCCCTGTGAGGACGTGACTGCTGCCATATTGCCAACTCCCAACCGGAAGGTGGCAAAACCGTGCAGTGGGCGAACTTAAGCGAACAGACTGTGTATGAAAATCGCTGGTTCCAGGTCAATCTGGCGGACGTCAAACTCCCCGACGGCCGGCACCTGGACCACTTCCTCATCCGGCTCCGCCCGGTGGCCGTGGCGACGGCGGTCAACGAGGCCAACGAGGTGCTGATGCTCTGGAGGCACCGCTTCATCACCGACAGCTGGGGCTGGGAACTCGCCGCCGGCGTCGTCGAGGACGGCGAGAGTGTCGAGAGGGCGGCGGCGCGGGAGATGGAGGAGGAGACCGGGTGGCGGCCCGGCCGCCTCCGGCATCTGCTCACCGTCGAGCCGTCCAACGGACTGACCGACGCCAGGCACCATCTCTACTGGTCGGACGCGGCGACCTACACCGGATACCCGCAGGACGACTTCGAGTCCTCGCGCCGGGAGTGGGTACCGCTGAGGCTCGTTCCCGACATGATCGCGCGGGGTGAGGTGCCGGCCGCCAATATGGCGGCCGGACTGCTGATGCTCCATCACCTGCGCCTGGGAGGCTGACCGGGCTTCCGTGTCCGACGGCCGGGGGACTCAGCCGTACGGGTAGAAGCCCGAGCCCGACTTACGGCCGAGGCGCCCCGCGTCCACCATGCGCTGAAGCAGCGGGGGAGCGGCGTACAGCGGCTCCTTGTACTCCGCGTACATCGAATCGGCGACCGACGCGACCGTGTCCAGGCCGATCAGATCGGCGAGCTTGAGCGGGCCCATCGGGTGGGCGCAGCCCATCTCCATGCCGTTGTCGATGTCCTCGCGGCTCGCGATACCGGACTCGAACATCCGGATCGCCGAGAGCAGATAGGGAATGAGAAGGGCGTTCACCACGAAACCGGACCGGTCCTGGGCGCGGATCGCGTGCTTGCCCAGCACGTCCTGGACGACGGCCTCGGCGCGCTTGACCGTGTCGTCGGACGTCGTCAGTGCCGGGATCAGCTCGACCAGCTGCTGGACCGGTGCCGGGTTGAAGAAGTGGATGCCGATCACCTGGTCGGGACGGGACGTCGCGACGGCCAGCTTGACCAGCGGAATGGAGGAGGTGTTGGACGACAGGATCGCGTCGGCGCGGGTCACGACCTGATCCAGGACCTGGAAGATCTCCGTCTTGACCTGCTCGTTCTCGACGACGGCCTCGATCACCAGATCACGGTCGGCGAACTCCCCGAGGTCGGTGGTGAAACTGAGCCTGCCGAGCGTCGCGTCGCGCTCCTCCTCGGTGATCTTGCCGCGTTCGGCGGCCTTCGAGAGGGAGTTGAAGAGGCGGGTGCGCCCTATCTCCAGGGCCTCACCGGTGGTCTCGGCGACCATCACCGCGAGGCCGCTGCGGGCGCACACCTCCGCGATGCCTGCGCCCATCTGGCCGCAGCCCACCACTCCGACGCGTTCGATGTCGGTCACATCGTGCCTTTCGCTGGTCCCGGTCCTGCCGGGCCCCGTGTGATTCCGGTGCCCGCCTCGGCCCCCGACGTTACTCCGCGCAGGTGTGTGCACGGCGGGCCGGGGCGGGCATGCTGTGCGGCAACATCCGACCGGGATAACCGACGAGGGGTCAATAAATGCGACAAATCGGTAGAAGAGGGTTCGTGGCGGCAACGGCAGGTGCGCTCACGTCGCTGGCGGTGACGAGCGACGCCGTCGCCGCGACCGCGGCCACCGGAGCGGCGGCGGGCGCGGAGGGCGCCGCCGGGTCCGGTGGCCGTCACAGCGCGCGCAGCGAACTGCGCGGGATGTGGCTCGCCACGGTCGTCAACCGAGACTGGCCGTCGAAGCCCGGACTGCCGGCGGCCGAACAGCGCGCCGAACTCCTGAAGTTCCTGGACACCGCCGTCGACCGGAAGCTGAACGCCGTCGTCTTCCAGGTGCGGCCGACCGCCGACGCGCTGTGGCCCTCACCGTTCGAGCCGTGGGCCGAGTGTCTGACCGGAGTGCAGGGCAAGGACCCGGGCTGGGACCCGCTGGGTACGGCCGTGAAGGAGGCCCACAAGCGCGGGCTCGAACTGCACGCCTGGTTCAACCCGTACCGCGTGGCCAATCACACGGACCCGTCCAGGCTGATCCCGAGCCACCCTGCGCGCAAGCACCCGGAGTGGGTCCTTCCGTACGGCGGGAAGCTGTACTACAACCCGGGCATCCCGGAGGTCAGGAAGTTCGTCCAGGACGCGATGCTCGACGCCGTACGGCGCTACGACATCGACGCGGTGCACTGGGACGACTACTTCTATCCGTACCCGGTCGCCGGTCAGGTCTTCGACGACGACGCGCAGTACGCGAAGTACGGCGCGGGCTTCCCCGACAAGGCTTCCTGGCGGCGCGACAACACCGACCGGCTGGTGCGCGAGACAGCCGCGCGGATCAAGAAGATCAAGAAGCGTGTCGCCTTCGGCATCAGCCCGTTCGGGGTGTGGCGCAACGTCGCCACCGACCCGACCGGCTCCGACACCAAGGCCGGTGTACAGACCTACGACGATCTGTACGCCGACACGCGGAAGTGGGTCAAGGAGGGCTGGATCGACTACATCACCCCACAGATCTACTGGAACATCGGCTTCGCCGCGGCCGACTACGCGAAGCTCGTCCCCTGGTGGAGTGAGGTGGTGAAGGGCACGGGCGTCGACCTCTACATCGGCGAGGCCCTCTACAAGGCGGGCGACCCCGCACAGCCCGCGCCGTGGCAGGACGTGGCGGAGGTCTCCCGTCATCTGACCTTCGCGAAGCGGTACCGGGAGGTGCGCGGGCACTGCTACTTCTCCGCGCTGGAGTGCGTCAACGACAAGAACGGCGCGTTCGCGAAGGCGGTGGCCGACCACTACAAGTCGCGGGTACGCCCGCCTCGTCAGGGCTGATCCGCGAAGAGCCGCGCCCGGGCCCTAGGCGCGGGCGCGCTGGGTGACCGCGATGCAGAGCAGTACGGCGACGGCCGCCAGCGGCGCGGCCGTCGCCGGCTTCTCGCCGAGCAGCGGCACCGACCAGACCAGGGTCAGCAGCGGCTGGGCGAGCTGGAGCTGGCTGGCCTTCTCGACCCCGATCGTGGCCATGCCCCGGTACCAGACGTAGAGGCCGAAGAAGGTCGACCCCGCCGCCACCCACACCAGGCCGGTCACCCCCTGAGCCGTCAGCCGTACCGGCTCGAAGGTCAGGGCGACGGCCGAGACCACCAGATTGAGGGGCAGGCACCCGACCAGCGCCCAGCCGATCACCTGCCAGCCCGGCATCAGGCGAGCCAGCCTGCCGCCCTCCGTATAGCCGGCCGCGCACACCAGCAGCGCGCCGAACAGATACAGATCACCGGTCGAGACGGCCCCGCCGCTCTGCTGGAGGGTGAAGGCGATCACCACGCCCGCGCCCGCGACGGCCGCGCCCCAGAACGTGCGCGACGGGCGCCTGCCGGTACGCAGCGCCGAGAACGCGGCGGTGCTCAGCGGAAGGAGCCCCACCACAACGGCCGCGTGTGCCGTGGTCGAGGTCTGGAGGGCCAGCGTCGTCAGCATGGGGAAGCCCAGCACCACACCCGAGGCCACCACGGCGAGCGCGCCCCAGTGCCGACGGGGCGGGACCGGCACTCGCACCGCCAGCAGGAAGCCGCCCGCTATCAGCGCGGCCAGCACGCCGCGTATCGCGACCAGGGACCAGGGGCCGAAGTTCTCCAGCCCCCAGACGGTCGCGGGGAAGGTGAGCGAGAAGGCGAGGACCCCCGCCGCGGCGAGGAGGGTGCCGCCGGTAACCGCTACCGGGGCCGTACGAGTAGCGCTATCCTGTGCTGTCATGCAAGAGCGTAGCAGCGTGGCGGAGTTGGCGAAATCTCTACGAGCCGAGCTCGACCGCTACTCCCCGGGTGGAAAGCTGCCGTCCAGCAGGGAACTGGTCGAGCGCCACCGGGTCTCCCCGGTGACCGTCTCCCGGGCGCTCGCCCAGCTCTCCGCCGAGGGCCTGGTCGTCACCCGCCCCGGCGCCGGAGCCTTCCGGGCACCCGCCCGGCCCGGCATACCGCAGCCGGGGGATACCTCCTGGCAGGAGGTCGCGCTGAGCGCCGACGCCGCCACCGAACTCGTCCCGCGCAGCGTCGACTCCTCCGCCGTACTGACCACCCTCGCCGTGCCCCCACCCGGGGTGATCGAGTTCAGCGGCGGCTATCTGCACTCCTCCCTCCAGCCCGAACAGGCCATGGCCGCCGCCCTGGCCCGTGCCGGCAGACGCCCCGGCGCCTGGAGCCGCCCGCCCATCGACGGACTCCCCGAACTCCGCGAGTGGTTCGCCCGCGACATCGGCGACACCTGGACCGCCGCCGACGTACTCGTCACCTCCGGCGGCCAGAGCGCCCTCACCACCGCGCTGCGCGCACTCGCCCCGCCCGGCGCGCCCGTCCTTGTCGAATCACCCACCTATCCCGGCATGCTCGCCATCGCACGGGCCTCCGGACTGCGGCCCGTCCCCGTACCCGTCGACCCCGACGGCGTACGCCCCGAACTCCTCGCCGCCGCCTTCCGGGCCACCGGCGCAAGGGTTTTCGTCTGCCAGCCCCTCATCCAGAACCCCACCGGAGCGGTCCTCTCCGAGGCCCGCCGGCCCGAGATACTGCGCATCGCCCGCGAGGCCGGCGCCTTCGTCGTGGAGGACGACTTCCTGCGCCGTCTCATCCACGAGGACGCGGGCCCGCTGCCCCGCCCCCTCGCCGCCGACGACCGGGACGGAGTCGTCGTCCACGTCTGCTCCCTCACCAAACCGACCTCGCCCAGCCTCCGGGTCGGAGTACTCGCCGCCCGGGGCCCGGTGCTCGAACGGCTCCGGTCCATCCACGTCGTCGACTGCTTCTTCGTCGCCCGCCCCCTCCAGGAAGCCGCCCTCGAACTGGTCGGCTCACCCGCCTGGAATCGCCATCTGCGGTTCCTCGCACGGGAGTTGAAGAACCGCAGGAATGCCATGACCGCGGGTGTCCTACAGCACCTGCCCGAACTGGCCCTCCCGCACATCCCGCCCGGCGGCTATCACCTGTGGCTGCGCCTGCCCGACGGCACCGACGAACAGGCCCTCGTCTCCGCGGCGCTGCGCGCGGGCGTCTCCGTCACCGCCGGCCGCCCCTATTTCTGCGCCGAACCCTCCGCGGGCCACCTCCGGCTGGCCTTCGCGGCCGTCGCTGGACCGCAGGAGATCGCCGATGGCATACGACGGCTGCGTACCGCCTGCGACGAGGTGCTGAGCTGACCACATGCCTTGATCGTGGCATCCGCCACTGACAACAGGCCCACCACCTGGCAGCCTTCCGCCATGAGTGAGACGACGACCTCCGCCGCGTACGAGATCTCGACCGACCCCGCACGTCTCGACGCGGACCGGATCCACCGCTGGCTGTCGACGGACGCGTACTGGGCGCTCGGCCGCGACCGCGACGTCCAGGACAGGGCGATCGCCGGATCGCTCAACTTCGGCGTCTACGACACCGCTTCGGGTGAACAGATCGCGTACGCCCGCGTCGTCACCGACCACGCCACCTTCGCCTGGCTCTGCGACGTGTACGTCGACCCCGTCGCCCGCGGCAAGGGACTCGGCACCGAACTCGTCGCCGCCGTGCGCGACCACCTCGCCCCGCTGGGGCCGCGCCGCGTGATGCTGGCCACGGAGGACGCCCACGGCGTCTACGAGAAGGTGGGGTTCAAGTCGCTCGAAAACCCCCTGATGTGGATGACTCTGGACCTTCAGGTTCCCTCTTGACCTGTGCCGTTTTCGGGATCACGATCCCGACATGAGTGTTCGGGTCACGTTGGTCGCCGCCGCGCGCAGCTCAGCCCCACTTGCCGAACGTTTCGACGACGACCGTCCCCTCGACCAGGCCGGTTGGCACGAGGTGCAGCTCGTCGCGCACTCGCTCGTGCCGCTGGCCGCCGCCGAGCTGCGCTACTGCTCGCCCACCGCGCGCAGCCGCGCCACCGGGGAAGCCCTCGGTTACGCGCCCCTGGTCCAGCCGGCACTGCGGGACTGCGACATGGGCCGCTGGCGCGGCTGCACCTTCGCGGACGTCGCCGCGCGCGAACCCGCCGCGGTGGACGCCTGGCTCGCCGACCCCCGCTCGGCCCCGCACGGCGGCGAACCGCTGCTGGCGTTCATCTCCCGCATAGGCGGCTGGCTGGACACGCGCCCCGCCGACAACATCGGCGCCATCGTGGCCGTCGCCGAACCGGCGGTCATCAGGGCAGCACTCGTCTACGCCCTGCACGCCCCCGCACCGACCTTCTGGAACGTGGATGTCCGCCCGCTCTCCACCATCACCCTCATGGGCGCGCCCGGCCGCTGGAGCCTGCGCCTGGACGCCCGCGTCTGAGCGGGTGCGCCGCCCCGGGTGGGTAGGGGCCGGACCCCGCTCAGCCCCACTCCGCCGAGCAGCGGACACAGCCTTCCCAGTGCGGCAGCGCGCCGAGGATCCGATGCCGTACGCAGGACGCCACCGCCGCTTCGTCCGGGCCCGGGAAGCGCCCGTCGGGCGAGCGCCCTGCCGCCGGTTCGGGGTCGTACGCCTCGACCATCGCCCTGAACCGCCGCAGACAGCTCTCGGTGTACGGCGCCTCGTAGTCCAGTTCGTCCCAGCGGTGCCGGGTGTTCCCCACGCCGGCTCCCGCCCCCGTCCCGTGCTCCCGTCACACAGTACGGCGGCGCGTCATGTCCGTATCTGTGGGTCATACGGCCCTGTGGTCATGGCACACCGGTCGGCGGCTCAGGAGACTGGAGGAGTGGGCCGGGGGACACCGGCCACGCACGGACCAGCGAGCAGAAGGACCAGGTGATGACGATGGCCGACAACCCCTCCGTACCGGCGGGCGTGAGCGTACCGGACACGAAGCTCGCACGGGCGGCGACCGAGCTCGTACGCGACACCGTGAGCGAACTGATCTACGACCACTCACGCCGCGTCTACTTCTTCGGCAGCCTCCAGGGGCGCAACCGCGATCTCAGCTTCGACCCCGAACTCCTCTACATAGGGGCCCTGTTCCACGACCTGGGCCTCGGCGAGCCCTTCCACGGAAGCGGGCGGCGCTTCGAGGTCGACAGCGCCGACGAGGCACGCCGCTTCCTCCAGGCCAACCAGGTGCCCGAGGACAGCATCCGGCGCGTATGGACGGCGATCGCCCTGCACACGACGCCGGGCGTCCCCGAGTTCATGGAGCCGGAGGTGGCGCTGGTGACCGCGGGCGTCGAGTACGACGTCCTCGGCATCGGCTACCACGACATCGGCGAGGACGACCGGGCCGCCGTCGTCGCGCTGCACCCGCGTCCCGGCTTCAAACAGCGCATCCTCGGCGCGTTCACCGACGGCGTCCGGCACAAGCCGGAGACCACCTTCGGCAACGTCAAGGCCGACGTCCTCGCCCACTACGTGCCCGGCTTCGAGCGCGGCGACTTCGTGCGTACGATCCTGGACTCGCCGTGGCCCGAGTGACCGTGGCCGTCGTGGCGTTCGACGGGGTGCAGCTCCTCGACGTCACCGGCCCGGCCGAGGTGTTCACCACGGCCAACCTGTTCGGCGCCGACTACGACGTACGGATCGTCTCCCCGGACGGGGCCGACGTACGTACGTCGGCGGGCGTACGCATCGGCGTCGACGGCGGACCGGCGGCGCTGCCCGCCCGGCCGCACACCCTCGTGGTGCCCGGCCGGGGCGACTGGCGGCGGGCCGTCACCGACCGGCCGCTCATCGCCCTCGTCGAGGAACTGGTCCGGCGCTCACGCCGGACCGCCTCGGTGTGCGCCGGCGCGTTCGTCCTTGCGGAGACGGGCGCCCTGGACGGGCGGCGCGCCGCGACGCACTGGAGACTGGCGCCGCAGCTCGCCACCGCGTACCCACGGGTGCGCGTCGAGCCGGACCCGGTGTTCGTGCGGGACGGCGACATCGTCACGTCCGCCGGTGTCACCGCCGGAATCGACCTCGCGCTCTCCCTGGTCGAGGACGACCATGGCGCCGGGGTGGCGCGCGATGTCGCCCGCGAGCTGGTGGTCTTCATGGCCCGCCCCGGCGGACAGTCGCAGTTCAGCGCGCGCCTGGCGCCGCGCGAGGCCAAGCACCCGGCGGTACGGCGCGCGATGGACGCGGTCGGCGCCGACCCGGCCGCCCCGCACAGTCTGGAGTCCCTGGCGGAGACCGTCGGCATCAGCGCCCGCCACCTCAGCAGGCTCTTCCGCGGCGAGACGGGCACGACGCCCGGCCAGTACCTGGAATCCGTACGGCTGGAAGCCGCGCGGGGCCTCCTCGAATCGGGCGCCGACTCCGTGGAGACGGTCGCCGGGGCGGCCGGGTTCGGCTCGTCCGAGACGATGCGGCGGGTGTTCCAGCAGACGCTGGGCATCGCGCCCACCGCCTACCGGGCGCGCTTCCGCACGACGACACCCGCGAAGGACGACGCCGTTCGCACCGCGATCACGGGCCCCTACCAGGGCAGCGGACCTGTCACGTCGAAGTAGCCGCCCGCCGGGCCGCCGGGGCACATCTGAGCCATCCGTACCGTCTCCGGCTGGACTGCGACGTACTCACCGTCGCCGGGAGCCACCCGCGCATCGTGAGCCGCACGGGCGAGCCCGGCACGGAGGACGCCGAACGCCTCGCGCTGCTCATGGTGATCGGCACACAGACGCTCGTGGTGCAACCGGGGAGCGGGGGCCGACGGCACCGCGTACTCCGCTGCCGCTGTTGACCTTGTCGCGACGGCAGGGTTTCTACTGAAACCAAGCCCGAGGAGGAGAACGATGACCGTGACCCCTGAGAAGAACCTCGCCCTGATGCACACCGCCTACAGAACGCTCCAGAGCGGCGACCTCGACGCCTGCGCGGAGCTGGTGACCGAGAACTTCATCGCCAACCTCCCCGGACTCCCGGACCCGTTGCACGGGCGGGAGATCTGGAAGCTCGGGGCACAGGCCATGTTCGAGGGCTTCCCCGACCTGCGGATCCAGGTCGAGGACATGTTCGGCGTCGACGACAAGGTGACGGTGCGCGTCCAGTTCCGGGGCACCCACCAGGGCACCTTCCAAGGGATCGAGGCGACGCGGCGGCCTGTGAGCTTCCGCAGCATCGAGATCTACCGCATGGAGGGCGACAGGATCGCCGAGGAGTGGGTCGCTCCGGACATGATGAGCCTCATGCGGCAGATCTCGTCCGAGCCGGACGAGTGAGTGGCGTACTCGGTCACGTCGAGATCACCGGCGCAGGGCGCTCCCGCCCCCGCCGCCGGTCGCGCCCTCGTCCGGGTGCAGGGCGTCGAGGATGAGGCTGAGGCCGAAGGCGAACTCGTCGCCGTAGGAGTAGCCGGGCTTGAGGGCGTGCTCCACGGCGAGTTCGGTGAGGTGGGGGTAGGCGTCGGCGGGCATGTCGCTCAGGATGGTCTCCGCGACCTCGTCCAGCTCGGCCGAACTGCTGAACGGCAGGCTCAGTTCCTGGATCACGAAGCCGTACAGGTAGCTGTCGATCAGCGACACGGCGTGCGCGGCCATCGGGACGGAGAACCCTCCCGCCCGCAACGCGCCGATGACCGCGTCGTGGTGGCCCAGCGTCGCGGGGCCCGGCCGGGTGCGTGAGTCCATCAGGCCCACGGCCCACGGATGGCGGCGGAGCACCGCGCGGGCGGAGTCCGCGCGGCGGCGCATGGCGCTCTTCCAGTCCGTGTCGCGCGGCGGCAGCTCGATCTCGCCGAACACCGTGTCCACCATGCCGTCGAGGATGTCCTCCCTGCCCGCGACATGGTGATAAAGCGACATCGCCTCGACGCCCAGCGGCTCGGCGATGGCCCGCATGGTGAGCGCCGCCGATCCCTTCTCGTCCGCCACCGCCACCGCCGTGCGGATCACGCGCTCGCGACTGAGCGGCACACGCGCCGACGCTTTGCGCCCGCGCCTGCCTGTACCCCTGCCCGCGCCCCTGGTTCCCTCGGGCATCCGCCCTCCTTCTCACTCCTCTTGACTGCCTTACGGCATAAGGCTAACTTGCCTTACAACATAAGGTCGCCATTCCGGCTGAGGGGCTGCGTCATGGGCACGGACCACGCGAAGAAGATCTGCATCGTCGGGGCTTCGGGGAAGCTCGGGCAGTACATGGTTCGCCACGCGCTGGAACGCGGCTACGAGGTGGTCGGCGTCTGCCGCGAGCGCAGCGTGCCGAAACTGGCCGCGTTCGAAGGCCGGATGACCATCGTCCCCGGATCCACGAACGACCCCGATGTGATCCGGCGGGCGGTCGCCGGATGCGACGGAGTGCTGACGGTGCTGGTGCCCTGGGGTGTGCGGCAGTACGCGTCCGGTACGGCGCAGGCGGTGCTCGACCACGCACGGCCGGGCGCACGCCTGATCTTCTCGTGCGGCTGGCACATCACCCGCGACGGCAAGGACACGTACTCACGGATGTTCCGGGCGGCCCTCGGTGCCGCCGCCGTGCTGGGCAAACTGGTCCGCTTCGCGGAGATCGACGACCAGGTGGAGGCGTGCCGCCGCGTGTTCGCCAGCGACACGGCGTGGACCGTGGTGCGCGGCAGCACCCTCAAGGAGGGCGAGAGCGAGGGCCTGCCCGTCTGGAGCCGCCACGTGGGCGACCCGATCCTGGCCGGCAACCTGACCCACCGCGTGGACTACGCCCTGTTCATGGTGGTGGCACTCACCGACGACACCCTGATCCGGGAAGCCCCGGCGATAGTCGGCTGCCGCACCCCCGGCGCCCTGGCCCACGCGGGCCGCCTCAACGACCGTGCGTAGCGCGTCGGCGCGGCTCTCTGCCGAGCTGGAGTGACTGACAGGCCCTATCCCAGCGACGCGCTCGCCGCACGCAGCTCCTCCAAGGCCGTCAGCACGTACCCGGCGAGTTCGTCCTCCGCGCCACGGTCGCCCTCCGACCATTCGGCGTACCCCCGTTTGAAGGCGAGGACGCCCAGCTCGCCCGCGAGAGCCGCGGTCGGATCCGGTACGCCCCGGGCGACCAGGGCGGATGTCATCGCTGCCGCGAGGCTGACGCTCTTGAGGGCGTCACGCTCCTGAAGTTCGGCGCTGGCGGCGACGGCCGCCTTCAGGCGAGGGGCGAGTTCCCGGTTCATGGGGCCCATCGCGCTGGAGGCGCGCTCAAGGCCGGCGGCGACCGCCTGGAGTGGGCCGGCGTCACCGGGTGCCTCGGCGATCCCCTCGGCCAGCAGCCGGCTCAGCGTCTCCTGACCGGCCACCAGCAGCTCGCGCTTGTCGGGGAAGTGCCGGAAGAAGGTGCTTTTGGTGACTCCGGCACGCTCGGCGATCTGCGTGACCGTCGTGGCGTCGTACCCCTGCTCGGTGAAGAGATCGACCGCTGCCACGACGAGGCGTTCGC
This sequence comes from Streptomyces sp. NPDC051217, assembly GCF_044455465.1. NCBI lineage: Bacteria > Bacillati > Actinomycetota > Actinomycetes > Kitasatosporales > Streptomycetaceae > Streptomyces > Streptomyces sp. NPDC051217. The sequence continues at coordinate 226,233 of NZ_JBITEV010000005.1, read as the reverse complement.
GCGCGCCTGGTTCCCATCGGCCCATGGGCGCATCCTACGTGACGGGACAAAAGTCCCATCGCCCGCGAAGGAGCTGACGGCGGAAGCGGCCGCGGGCCGCGCACCCCGACAGGCCGGCCCCCGGCGCACCATTGCATAAAGCTGCGTAGTTACGTATAGTCATGCCATCGACGAGGAGGGCTTCGATGGCAGTACGTGCAGCGGTGGCGGGAGCCAGTGGATACGCCGGGGGGGAAGTGCTCCGGCTGCTCCTGGGGCACCCCGGCGTCGAGATCGGCGCTCTCACCGGGAACTCTAACGCCGGTCAGCGCCTCGGTGCGCTCCAGCCCCACCTCGGGCCGCTGGCCGAGCGGGTCCTGGAGCCGACCACGGCAGACGTGCTCGCCGGGCACGACGTCGTCTTTCTCGCCCTGCCGCACGGGCAGTCCGGCGCCGTCGCCCAGCAGCTCGGCGACGACGTGCTCATCGTCGACATGGGCGCGGACTTCCGGCTGAAGGACGCCGCCGACTGGGAGACGTTCTACGGCTCCGCCCATGCCGGTACCTGGCCCTACGGCCTCCCCGAACTGCCGGGCAGCCGCGCCGCGTTGGAGGGGTCCAGGCGCGTCGCGGTGCCCGGCTGTTATCCGACGGCCGTCACGCTCGCGCTCTTCCCCGCGTACGGCGCGGGCCTCGTCGAGCCCGAGGCCGTCATCACCGCCGCCACCGGCACCTCCGGCGCGGGCAAGGCCGTCAAGCCCCATCTGCTCGGCTCCGAGGTCATGGGCTCGATGAGCCCGTACGGCGTCGGCGGCGGCCACCGGCACACCCCCGAGATGATCCAGAACCTCAGCGCCGTGGCGGGGGAGCGGGTCGGCGTCTCCTTCACCCCCACCCTCGCCCCCATGCCCCGCGGCATCCTCGCCACCTGCTCCGCGAAAGCCCGGCCGGACGTCACCGCGGCCGACATACGCGGCGCGTACGAGAAGGCCTTCGCCGACGAGCCGTATCTCCAGCTCCTGCCCGAGGGCCAGTGGCCGGCGACCGCGTCCGTGTACGGCTCCAACGCCGTACAGGTCCAGGTCGTCCTCGACGAGAACGCCCGGCGCCTCATCGCGATCAGCGCCATCGACAACCTCACCAAGGGCACGGCCGGCGGCGCGGTCCAGAGCATGAACATCGCCCTCGGGCTGCCCGAGGAGACCGGGCTCCCCGCAACCGGCGTCGCGCCGTGAGCCCGGCTCCGTACAGGCACCACACCACCACCCGGCCGAAGAAGGAGATGCAGTGAGCGTCACGGCAGCAGGCGGATTCACAGCGGCGGGCATCACCGCCGGGATCAAGGACAGCGGCGCCCCGGACCTGGCCCTCGTGGTCAACACCGGGCCGCGCCGCGCCGCCGCGGGCGTCTTCACCTCCAACCGCGTCAAGGCCGCCCCCGTCCTCTGGTCGGAGCAGGTCGTCAAGGGCGGCCGGATCTCCGCCGTCGTCCTCAACTCCGGTGGCGCCAACGCCTGTACCGGTCCCAAGGGGTTCCAGGACACCCACGCCACCGCCGAGAAGGTCGCCGAGGTACTGAACGAGGCAGACCCCGGCACCCACAGCTCCGGCGAGATCGCCGTCGCCTCCACCGGGCTCATCGGTATCAACCTCCCGATGGACAAGCTCCTGCCCGGCATCGAGAAGGCGGCGGCCGAACTCTCCCCGCACGGCGGCGAGAAGGCCGCCATCGCCATCAAGACCACGGACAGCGTGCACAAGACGGCCGTCGCGGGCGGCGACGGCTGGACCGTCGGCGGTATGGCCAAGGGTGCCGGCATGCTCGCCCCCGGCCTCGCCACCATGCTCGTCGTGCTCACCACCGACGCCGACGTCGACAGCCCCGCCCTCGACTCGGCCCTGCGCGCCGCCACCCGTACCACCTTCGACCGGGTCGACTCCGACGGCTGCATGTCCACCAACGACACGGTGCTGCTGCTCGCCTCCGGCGCTTCCCAAGTGACGCCCGGATACGAGGAGTTCGCGGAGGCCGTCCGTACGGTCTGCGACGACCTCGGCCGTCAGCTCATCGGCGACGCCGAAGGCGCCAGCAAGGACATCCGCATCGAGGTGATCAACGCGGCGACCGAGGACGACGCCGTAGAGGTGGGCCGCTCCGTCGCCCGTAACAACCTCCTCAAGTGCGCCCTGCACGGTGAGGACCCCAACTGGGGCCGGGTGCTGTCCGCGATCGGCACCACCTCAGCCGCCTTCGACCCCGACCGGCTGGGCGTCGCCATCAACGGCGTCCGGGTCTGCGAGAACGGCTCCGTCGGCGAGGACCGCGACCTCGTCGACATGCGCTTCCGGGAGGTACGGATCACCGCCGACCTCGCCGCCGGTACCGAGTCGGCCGTCATCTGGACCAACGACCTCACCGCCGACTACGTCCACGAGAACAGCGCGTACAGCTCATGACCGCGCGCAAGCACACCGCTCTGCCCAAGGCGCAGATCCTCATCGAGGCGCTGCCCTGGCTGACCCGTCACAACGGCAAGATCGTCGTCATCAAGTTCGGCGGCAACGCCATGGTCGACGAAGACCTCAAGGCCGCCTTCGCCCAGGACGTCGTCTTTCTGCGCCAGGCCGGTCTCAAGCCGGTCGTCGTGCACGGCGGCGGCCCCCAGATCAGCGCGCAGCTCGACCGGCACGGGCTGGTCAGCGAGTTCAAGGCCGGGCTGCGGGTCACCACCCCCGAAGCGATGGACGTCGTACGGATGGTGCTCGCCGGCCAGGTCCAGCGCGAGCTCGTCGGGCTGCTCAACCAGCACGGCCCGCTCGCCGTCGGGATGACCGGCGAGGACGCGCACACCATCTCGGCGACCCGGCACCGGCCCCGTATCGACGGCGAACTGGTCGACATCGGCCGGGTCGGCGAGATCACCGAGATCGACCCGGGCGCCATCGAGGCGCTGCTCGCCGACGGCCGTATCCCGGTCATCTCCTCCATCGCGCGCAGCGCCGACGACGGCCACGTCTACAACGTCAACGCCGACACCGCCGCCGCCGCGCTCGCAGCCGCCCTCGGCGCCGAGACGCTGATGGTCCTCACCGACGTCGAGGGTCTGTACGAGGACTGGCCGAACAACGACGACGTGATCAGCAGGCTCACGGCGACCGAGCTGGAGAAGCTGCTGCCCGAGCTGTCCAGCGGCATGGTGCCGAAGATGGAGGGCTGTCTGTTCGCCGTACGCAACGGGGTCAACACCGCTCGCGTGCTCGACGGCCGCGTACAGCACTCGATCCTGCTGGAGATCTTCACCGACGAGGGCATCGGCACGATGGTCGTCCCCGACGGCCAGGAGCAAACGAGCACGGCGACAACGGAGACCACGGCAGGGGGAGCGTCATGACCGACGACAGCAACCAGGAACTCACGCGCCGCTGGCAGCATGTGATGGCCGACAACTACGGCACCCCGAAGCTCTCCCTCGTACGCGGCGCGGGCGCCACCGTCTGGGACGCCGACGGCAACGCCTACACCGACTTCGTCGGCGGCATCGCCGTGAACGCCCTCGGCCACGCCCACCCCGCCGTCGTCGACGCGGTCACCCGGCAGATCTCGTCCCTCGGCCATGTGTCGAACCTGTACATCGCCGCCCCGCCCGTCGCCCTCGCCGAACGGCTCGTCGATCTCGCCGACCGCCCCGGCCGTGTCTACTTCTGCAACTCCGGCGCCGAGGCGAACGAAGCCGCGTTCAAGATCGGCCGGCTCACCGGCCGCCGCCACATGGTCGCCACCGACGGCGGCTTCCACGGCCGCACGATGGGCGCGCTCGCGCTCACCGGGCAGCCGCCCAAACGGGAGCCGTTCCTGCCGCTGCCCGGCGATGTCACGCATGTCCCGTACGGAGACGTCGACGCGCTCAGGGCGGCCGTCACCGAGACGACCGCGCTGCTGATCATCGAGCCGATCCAGGGGGAGAACGGCGTGATCGTCCCGCCCCGGGGCTATCTCGAAGCGGCGAGGGAGATCACCCGCGCCACCGGCACCCTGCTCGTGCTCGACGAGGTCCAGACGGGTGTGGGGCGGACCGGGCACTGGTTCGAGTACCAGGCCCATCAGAGTGTCGAGCCCGATGTCGTCACGCTCGCCAAGGGCCTCGGCGGCGGCCTGCCGCTCGGCGCGACGCTCGCGTTCGGCCCGGCGGCGGATCTGCTCAAGCCCGGTCAGCACGGTACGACCTTCGGCGGCAACCCCGTCGCCTGCGCCGCCGGACTCGCCGTACTGGACACGCTCGGCGCCGACGGGGCGCTCGACACGGTGAAGCGGCTGGGGGAGAAGCTGCGGGACGGAATCGAGGCGCTCGGACACCCGCTGGTCTCGCATGTCCGTGGCGCGGGGCTGCTGCTGGGTATCGTGCTCACCGAGCCGCTCGCGCCACAGGTGCAGCAGGCGGCTCAGGATGCCGGTCTTCTGGTGAACGCGCCAGCTCCCGATGTCGTACGGCTCATGCCACCGCTGATCATCGGCGACGACGAGGTGGAAACGTTTCTCCGGGCCCTGCCCGGCATCCTCGACACCACCCACGGGACCAACGGGGACGGACGATCCGGGGAATGAGACGACGATGACCGAGGCGCAGGCACCACCAGAGCACAACGGGATCGGCACGGGCGGCGCGGGCGGAGCGGACGGCACCAACGGCGGCGCCGAGGCGGCGGATCAGCACATCGGCCCGTCCGTCCCGCAGACCCGCACGGCGCGCCACCGCCGGATCGTGGACATCCTCAACCGGCAGCCGGTTCGCAGCCAGAGCCAGCTCGCCAAACTCCTCGCCGACGACGGTCTGAGCGTCACCCAGGCGACGCTCTCGCGCGACCTGGACGAGCTGGGCGCCGTGAAGATCCGCAACACCGGTGGTGAGCTGATCTACGCGGTTCCCAGCGAGGGCGGCTACCGCACCCCGCACGCCCCGCTCGGCGAGTCGGCGAAGGAGGAGCGGATGCGGCGGCTCTCCGGCGAACTGCTCATCTCCGCCGAAGCCTCCGCCAACCTCGTGGTGCTCCGTACGCCGCCGGGCGCCGCCCAGTTCCTCGCCTCGGCCATCGACCAGGCCGAGCTCCGGCCCATCCTCGGCACCATCGCCGGCGACGACACGCTGCTGCTGATCAGCCGCGACCCGGCGGGCGGGCAGGCCCTCGCGGACCATCTGCTGCGGTTGGCCCAGAAGGACGGCTGAGGGCGCGCCGGCAGTGGTGCCGCCGGATCAGTAGTTCGTGATCGCCGTACGACCCGACGCCGTGCCCACCGCGATGTGAGGTGAGCGCGCGGGGTCGGCCCATGCCAGGATGCGGCTCATCGCGCCGGCCGGTACGGAGACACAACCGGCCGTGGCGCCCTTGCCGTTGACATGCAGGAAGATCGCGGCGCCCCGGCCGCGCACGGGCCGGTCGTAGTTGAAGCCGATGACCAGGGCATGGGCGTACTGGGTGCCGTACGCGGTCAGACGCTCGGCCTCCGCCGCACGGCAGTCGGCCGGCAGCCCCTCGACCCAGCGGTTGTACGCGCGCGAGTCGTTGTCCTGGCACCACCAGGACCTTTCGGTCACCGGGCGGTACACGAAACGGGTCCCCGCCGGAGCCGGCTGGATACCGAAGGCGTACGGCAGGTCGTACAGCCCCGTCGGCGTGGTCGAGGTGCCCTGTACGCGCTCGGTGCCCCCGACCAGCCCGCCGGCCCCGAACCGCGCGTCCGCCGATCCCGCCGCCACCCAGCGGCCCCCGCGCCGGTCCCACCAGGTGACACGGCCCGTGGTGGCGCCGGTGTTCGCGGCCTCGGCGGTGATCAGCTGGCTGCCGCCCCCGGTGTCGGCCATCCGCTCGGGGAGCGGCACGGAGGTGCCGACGGGCGCGAGAGGAGCGGGTGCGACAGGGCTGGGCGCGGCAGGGCCGGCCGCGACCGTGGCGACGACGGCGAGCAGGACCGACCCGAGCGTGAGAAGGGTGCGCATGCTCGGACCGTACGCCGGTGGCCGGGTGACGGCCTCTCAGGATCTCCGCCGCGTTACGCCGAACGGCGCGTCGCGTCCTCGACCGGCCCGTCCGTGCGCGCGGGCAGCGGCAGCGGCAGGGCGGGCAGCCCGTCCAGGCTCACGCCCACGTACTCCTTCTTCTCGCAGTACGCCGCGAACTCCTCGTCCGTCTTCCTGGCGAAGTGCTCCGCGTGCTGGGTGCGCTCCTCCCGGTAGTCCAGGAAGGGGACGGCGAATCCGCACGAGTCGCTGATCCGTACCGCGCCGACCAGGATGATCGCCCGCGCGCTCGGCCCGTCCGCGTCCGCGAACCGCCCGATGTACTGCGCCCAGCGCGGATCGTCCCGGAAGACCGGTTCCCCGCGCCCGTGCACCCGAAGGATCTTCGGCGGCCCGTCGAACGCGCACCACATCAGGGTGATGCGGCCGTTCTCGCGCAGATGGGCGATGGTCTCGGCGCCGCTGCCGCCGAAGTCGAGGTAGGCGAGCGTCGACTCGTCCAGTACGACGAGGCTGCCGGCGCGGCCCTTGGGGGAGAGGTTGACGTGACCGTCATCGGCGCGCGGGGCCGTTGCGGTGAAGAAGAGGGGCTGTTCCTCGATGAACGTGCGTATCCGGCCGTCGATTCGTTCGTAGTGCTTTCCCATGGCATCTATTGTCGGCGCCGGCGATCGCGCGCGTCGAGACGTTTGTCGAGGAACGGGATGGGCCGGGACGCATGACGAAGAAGAAAACCACGCACGCGGTACGTGTCCGGCGGGTCTACGAGGCTCCCGGGCCGGACGACGGGACTCGGGTGCTCGTCGACCGGCTCTGGCCGCGCGGGCTGGCCAGGACCGGGGCCGCGTTCGACGACTGGCTGAAGGACGCGGCCCCCTCCGCCGAGCTGCGGAAGTGGTACGGGCACGACCCCGGGAAGTACGAGGAGTTCGCCGACCGCTACCGCGCGGAGCTGGCGGCAGCCGGATCGACCGCCGCCGACGCCCTGGAACGGCTCCGGGAAGTGGCGGCCGGCGGGACCCTCACCCTGCTCACCGCCACCAAGGATCTGGAACACAGCCACCCCCTGGTACTGGCGGCGGAGGTCACGGAGAGCGCCGGGGGGACCACTCAGGGCCCGCATTGACAAAACATACGGAGGACTGCATAGTTATACCCATCAGCGTATGCACCGTAAGGAGAAACCCGTGACCGAGCGCGTCGTACTCGCCTACTCGGGCGGCCTGGACACCTCCGTCGCCATCGGCTGGATCGCCGAGGAGACGGGCGCCGAGGTCATCGCCGTCGCCGTGGACGTCGGTCAGGGCGGCGAGGACCTGGACGTCATCCGCAAGCGCGCGCTCGCCTGCGGTGCGGTCGAGGCCGAGGTCGCGGACGCCAAGGACGAGTTCGCCGAGGAGTACTGCCTCCCGGCGATCAAGGCCAACGCGCTGTACATGGACCGGTACCCGCTGGTCTCGGCGCTCTCCCGGCCGACGATCGTCAAGCACCTCGTGGCCGCCGCCAAGAAGCACGGCGCCGACACCGTCGCCCACGGCTGCACCGGCAAGGGCAACGACCAGGTCCGTTTCGAGGCCGGCATCGTCGCCCTCGCCCCCGAGCTGAAGTGCATCGCCCCGGTCCGCGACTACGCGATGACCCGTGACAAGGCGATCGCCTTCTGCGAGGAGAAGAACCTCCCGATCGCGACCACCAAGAAGTCCCCGTACTCCATCGACCAGAACGTCTTCGGACGGGCCGTCGAGACGGGCTTCCTGGAGGACATCTGGAACGGTCCGATCGAGGACATCTACGAGTACACCTCCAACCCGGCGGAGCCCCGCGAGGCCGACGAGGTCGTCATCTCCTTCAAGGAGGGCGTCCCGGTCGCCATCGACGGCAAGCCCGTCTCCGTCCTCCAGGCGATCCAGCAGCTCAACGAGCGGGCGGGCGGCCAGGGCATCGGCCGGATCGACATGGTCGAGGACCGGCTCGTGGGCATCAAGTCCCGTGAGGTGTACGAGGCGCCGGGCGCGATCGCGCTGATCACCGCCCACCAGGAGCTGGAGAACGTCACCGTCGAGCGCGAACTGGCCCGGTACAAGCGGCAGGTCGAGCAGCGGTGGGGCGAGATGGTCTACGACGGCCTGTGGTTCTCCCCGCTGAAGCGGGCCCTGGACGGGTTCATCAACGAGGCCAACCAGCACGTCACCGGCGATATCCGGATGACCCTGCACGGCGGCCGGGCCGTCGTCACCGGCCGGCGCTCCGAGGAGTCGCTGTACGACTTCAACCTGGCGACCTACGACTCGGGCGACACCTTCGACCAGTCCAAGGCGCAGGGCTTCATCGAGCTGTTCGGCCTCTCGGCGAAGATCGCGGCCAAGCGCGACCTCGCGTAGTCCGAGTCCCCCGTTGAGCCCGTCCGGCGATCGAGGACCGGGCTCCGGGGCGGAGTCCGGTTTCGGGAAGGGGCGGGGTAGGGGGAGAATCCCTCACCCCGCCCATCAGTGTGACCGCACGCAAGGAGCAACCCAGAAGTGAGCAGCAACAGCGGTGACGTCCGGCTCTGGGGCGGCCGTTTCGCCGACGGTCCCGCCGAGGCCCTGGCCAAGCTGTCGGCGTCCGTGCACTTCGACTGGCGCCTCGCGCCGTACGACATCGCGGGCTCCCGCGCCCACGCGCGCGTGCTCAGCAAGGCCGGCCTCCTTACGGAGGAGGAACTGGACCGGATGCTCGCCGGGCTCGACCGGCTGGAGGCGGCCGTCGCCGACGGCTCCTTCACCGGGACCATCGCCGACGAGGACGTCCACACGGCCCTCGAACGCGGGCTCCTCGAACAGCTCGGCCCGGACCTCGGCGGCAAGCTGCGCGCCGGCCGGTCCCGCAACGACCAGGTCGCCACCCTCTTCAAGATGTATCTGCGCGACCACGCCCGGATCATCGGGGGACTGATCGCCGAGCTCCAGGACGCGCTCGTCGGCCTCGCCGAGGCGCACCCGGACGTGGCCATGCCGGGCCGTACGCATCTCCAGCACGCCCAGCCGGTCCTCTTCGCCCACCATGTGCTGGCGCATGTGCAGTCCCTGTCGCGGGACGCGGAGCGGCTGCGGCAGTGGGACGAGCGGACGGCTGTCTCCCCGTACGGCTCCGGCGCGCTCGCCGGGTCGTCGCTGGGGCTCGACCCCGAGGCGGTCGCGGCGGATCTCGGCTTCGAGCACGGCTCGGCCGCCAACTCGATCGACGGGACGGCCTCGCGGGACTTCGTCGCGGAGTTCGCCTTCATCACGGCGATGATCGGTGTGAATCTCTCGCGGATCGCCGAAGAGGTCATCATCTGGAACACGAAGGAGTTCTCCTATCTCACGCTGCACGACGCGTTCTCCACGGGCTCGTCGATCATGCCGCAGAAGAAGAACCCGGACATCGCCGAGTTGGCGCGCGGGAAGTCGGGCCGGCTCATCGGCAATCTGACCGGGCTGATGGCCACACTGAAGGCGCTGCCGCTCGCGTACAACCGCGATCTTCAGGAGGACAAGGAGCCGGTCTTCGACTCCTGCGACCAACTGGAGGTCCTGCTCCCCGCGTTCACCGGGATGATGGCGACGCTCACGGTCAACCGGGAGCGGATGGCGGAGCTGGCCCCGGCCGGTTTCTCGCTCGCCACCGACATCGCCGAGTGGCTGGTCCGGCAGGGCGTGCCGTTCCGGGTCGCGCACGAGGTCGCGGGTGAATGCGTCAAGGTGTGCGAGCGGCAGGGGATCGAACTGGACGAGCTGACCGACGAGCAGTTCGCCGGGATCTCGGAGCATCTGACACCGGAGGTCCGTACGGTCCTCGACGTCTCCGGCGCGCTGGCGTCGCGGGACGGGCGCGGCGGTACGGCGCCTTCGGCGGTCGCGGTCCAGCTCGCCGAGGTGAAGACCGACCTGGCGCTCCAGCACGCGTGGGCGACGGCCAAGAAGTAGCCGGAACGACAACGCCGGACGGGCTCGAATCGAACCCGTCCGGCGATTGAGGACGTACCGGCCACCGGGCGGACCCGGTACGCCGATCCGGTCAGCCGAGTGTCGAGATCGCCTGGTTGAACGTCTTCGACGGCCGCATCACGGCCTCGGCCTTGGCCGGGTCCGGCTGGTAGTAGCCGCCGATGTCGGCGGGCGAACCCTGCACGGCGAGCAGTTCGTCCACGATCGTCTGCTCCTGCTCGGCCAGCGTCTTGGCGAGCGCCGCGAACGCGGTAGCGAGCTGCGCGTCCTCGGTCTGCCTGGCCAGCTCCTGCGCCCAGTAGAGGGCGAGGAAGAAGTGGCTGCCGCGGTTGTCGATCCCGCCGACCTTGCGGCTGGGCGACTTGTTCTCGCTCAGGAACGTGCCGGTGGCGCGGTCGAGCGTGTCGGCCAGCACCTGGGCGCGCGCGTTGCCGGTGGTCGTCGCGAGGTGCTCGAAGCTGACGGCCAGCGCGAGGAACTCGCCCAGGCTGTCCCAGCGCAGATAGTTCTCCTTGACGAGCTGCTGCACGTGCTTCGGCGCCGAGCCGCCCGCGCCCGTCTCGAAGAGCCCGCCGCCGTTGATGAGCGGTACGACCGAGAGCATCTTGGCGCTCGTACCGAGCTCCAGGATCGGGAAGAGGTCGGTCAGGTAGTCACGCAGGACGTTGCCGGTGACCGAGATGGTGTCCTCGCCGCGCCGGATGCGCTCCAGGGAGAACGCGATCGCCTCGACGGGCTTCATGATCTCGATGCGCAGGCCCTCGGTGTCGTGCTCGGGCAGGTACGTGTTCACCTTGGCGATCAGGTTGGCGTCGTGCGCGCGTCCCTCGTCCAGCCAGAACACGGCCGGGTCGCCGGTGGCGCGGGCGCGGCTGACGGCGAGCTTGACCCAGTCCTGGATCGGCACGTCCTTGGTCTGGCACATGCGGAAGACGTCGCCGGCGCTGACGGTCTGCTCCAGTACGGCGTTGCCCGCGGTGTCCACGACGCGCACCGTGCCGGTGGCCGGGATCTCGAAGGTCTTGTCGTGGCTGCCGTACTCCTCGGCCGCCTGCGCCATCAGACCGACGTTGGGCACCGAGCCCATGGTCGACGGGTCGTAGGCGCCGTTGGCGCGGCAGTCGTCGATGACGACCTGGTAGATGCCCGCGTAGCTGCTGTCCGGGATGACGGCGAGGGTGTCGGCCTCGGCGCCGTCCGGGCCCCACATATGGCCCGAGGTGCGGATCATGGCCGGCATCGAGGCGTCGACGATGACATCGCTCGGCACGTGCAGGTTGGTGATGCCCTTGTCGGAGTCGACCATCGCGAGCGCCGGGCCCTCGGCCAGCTCGGTGGCGAAGGACTCGGCGATCTTCGAGCCGCCGGGCAGCGACTCAAGACCCTTGAGGATGCCGCCGAGACCGTCGTTCGGGCTCAGACCGGCCTCGGCGAGCGCGTGACCGTGCTCGGCGAACGTCTTGGGGAAGAAGGCACGCACCGTGTGACCGAAGATGATCGGGTCGGAGACCTTCATCATCGTGGCCTTGAGGTGCACCGAGAAGAGCACGTCCTCGGCCTTGGCGCGGGCGATCTGCGCCGTCAGGAACTCACGCAGCGCGGCGACGCGCATCGCGGACACGTCCACGACCTCGCCGGCCAGTACGGGCACCGACTCACGCAGGACGGTGGTGTTCCCGTCGTCGCCCACCAGCTCGATCCGCAGTGAGCCGTCCTCGGTCATCACGGCGGACTTCTCGGTGGAGCGGAAGTCGTCGGCGTCCATGTGCGCGACGTTCGTCTTCGACTCGGCCGTCCAGGCGCCCATCCGGTGCGGGTGCGCCCTGGCGTAGTTCTTCACCGAAGCGGGGGCGCGGCGGTCCGAGTTGCCCTCGCGCAGCACCGGGTTCACGGCGCTGCCCTTGACCTTGTCGTAGCGCGCCCGTACGTCCTTGTCCTCGTCGGACTTCGGGTCGTCCGGGTAGTCGGGGAGCGCGTAGCCCTGCTGCTGGAGCTCGGCGATCGCCGCCTTCAGCTGCGGGATCGAGGCCGAGATGTTCGGCAGCTTGATGATGTTGGCCGCGGGGGTCTTGGCCAGGGCGCCGAGCTCGGCGAGGGCGTCATCGATCCGCTGTCCCGGTTCGAGACGGTCGGCGAAACCGGCGATGATCCGCCCCGCCAGGGAGATGTCACGGCGCTCCACCGTGACCCCGGCCGTCGAGGCATAGGCCTCGACCACAGGCAGGAATGAGTAGGTGGCCAAGGCCGGGGCCTCGTCGGTGTGCGTGTAAATGATGGTCGAGTCTGTCACCGGGTGCTCCGCTCCACGTCTGCAACATTGCTCGACATCAAGATATCCCGTGGCCGGGTCCCGCTCGACAGTGGCCCGCGAGGAGTGAGACGTCAACGTCTCATTTGGGTTATGGTTGTCTCATGACAGTCGATCGTGACCAGGTGCTGCGCACCGCCGCCGCCCTCCTCACCCGCAGGGCCACCGCCACCATGGACGAGGTCGCGCGGGCCTCCGGCATCGGCCGGGCCACCCTGCACCGGCACTTCGCGGGGCGTGACGCCCTGGTCAAGGCGCTGGAGGAGCTGGGCATCCGGGAGGTCGAAGCGGCGCTCGACGCGGCACGGACGGACGAGGGACCCGCGAGCGACGCGCTCCGCAGGCTCATCGCCGAGGTCGAGCCGGCCGCCGGGCTCCTGGCCTTCCTCGTCACCGAGAACCAGCTCTTCGAGGGCGAAGTGAACGAGGGCTGGGACCGGCTCGACGCCCGGGTCTCCGCGCTCTTCCGGCGCGGACAGGAAGGGGGCGAGTTCCGGATCGACCTGCCTCCCGCCTGGCTCACCGAGGCGTTCTACGGACTCATCGGCACCGCCGCGTGGGCCGTCCAGGACGGGCGGGTCGCCGCGAAGGACTTCCAGTACATGATCGCCGAGCTGCTGCTCGGCGGAGCACGACGGAGCGTGGAGTGATGACCGGCACCGACCAGGCGGCGGAGACGGCGACTGCGACTGCGACGGACGCGACGCACCGCCCGGGGCGCTGGCTCGCCCTGTCCGTACTCGTCCTGGCCGTGCTGCTGGTGGCGGTCGACGCCACGGTGCTGGGCCTCGCCACACCGTTCCTGAGCGAGGACCTCAAGCCGTCCGGCACCCAACTGCTCTGGATCGGCGACGTCTACTCGTTCGTCATCGCCGGCCTGCTCGTCTCCATGGGCGGCCTGGGCGACCGGATCGGGCGGAAAAAGCTGCTGCTGACGGGCGCGGTGGCCTTCGGCGCCGTCTCCGTACTCAACGCCTACGCGAGCAGCCCGGAGATGATGATCGTCGCGCGGGCGCTGCTGGGCATCGCCGGTGCGACGCTGATGCCCGCCACGCTCGCCCTGATCCGCAACATCTTCCACGACCCGAGGGAACGCAGCGTCGCCATCGGCATCTGGGGTGCCGCGGCGTCGGCGGGCACGGCCGTGGGTCCGGTCGTCGGCGGATTCCTGCTGGAGCACTTCTGGTGGGGCTCGGTCTTTCTGATCAACCTGCCCGTCATGGCGGTCCTCGTCGTCGTCGGCGTGAAACTGCTCCCGGAGTCGAAGAATCCCGCGCCCGGCCCCTGGGACCTGGCGAGCGTGGTGCTGTCCCTCGTCGGGATCGTCGGTGTCGTGTACGCCATCAAGGAAGCGGCGGCGTACGGGCTCCGCCGGGACGTCGCCGCAGCGGCGGTGATCGGCGTCGTGGCGCTCGTCAGCTTCGTCCGCAGACAGCTGAGGATCCGTCACCCGCTCCTCGACATGAGGCTTTTCAGGAACCGCGGCTTCTCCGGAGCCGTACTGGCCGACCTGCTGACCATCTTCGGTCTGTCGGGGCTGGTCTTCTTCCTCTCGCAGTATCTGCAACTCGTCCAGGGACGGGGGCCGTTGGAGGCGGGTTTGGCCGAACTGCCCGCCGCCGTCGGTGCCGTGACGGCGGGTCTGCTCGCGGGGCGGGCCGCCCGCCGGTTCTCCGTACGGTTCGTGGTGGCCGGCGGTCTCGCAGGTGTGGGCCTCGCGACCGCCGCACTTGTCGGACTGACCGAGAACACCGGCTACCCGATGCTCGGCGCCGTGCTGCTCGTGGTCGGCGTCGGCGCGGGATTCTCTTTCACGGTGACGGCCGACGTGATCCTCTCCAGTGTCCTCAAGGAGCAGGCGGGCGCGGCGTCGGCGGTGTCGGAGACCGCGTACGAACTGGGCGCCGCGCTCGGCATCGCGCTCCTCGGCTCGATCGTCACGGGCGTCTACCGGGGCTTCCTCACCCCGGAGGGCGTACCGGCCGGGACGGCTGCCGCCGCGCACGAGTCCCTGGGCGGCGCGGTCGGGGCGGCGGGCGGTGTCCCCGCCCACCAGGCGGCCGAACTGGTCGCGGCGGCCCGGGAGGCGTTCGTCGAGGGCCTGAGCATCGCGGCGGGCGCGGGTGCGGCGGTCCTGCTCGCGACATCGGTGGCGGCGTGGTTCCTGCTGCGGGGCCAGAAGCTGGCGGACCATGTCGAGCCCCCGGCCGACGCCGAGCCCCTGACCAGCAAGCATCCCTCGCTTTAGGTCCGTTTTCGCCTTCGCCTGATGGTCTGTGCCCCGACACAGGCTTATCCCAGCCCGAAGGAGCGACAGACCATGACACGTCGTATGCGTAGCACCGCCCTCGCCGCGATCACTGTTCTGGCCGCGGCGGGGATCACCGCCGCCGGCGGCGCCGCCCTCGCCGACGGCGGCGGCACACCGCCCGAAGAGGTGCGCCTCGTCGTCGACGAGGAAGCTCCCGGCGCCGCCGTCGCGGACAAGGAGGACTGCCCCGAGAAGCAGGCTCCGCCGGCGCCCGCCGAGGCGGAGGACACGGCGAATCCGGCGGACGCGCTGTGACCGACGCCCACACCGTCGAGGAGAAGCTGCTCGAAGAGGCGCTGTTCGAGGTCAAGCGGGTCATCGTCGGCCAGGACCGCATGGTGGAGCGGATGTTCACCGCCGTACTTGCCCGGGGGCACTGCCTGCTCCAGGGCGTGCCCGGCGTCGCCAAGACGCTCGCGGCCAAGACCCTGGCCCATGTGGTGGGAGGGGAGTTCACCCGGCTGCAGTTCACGCCCGACCTGGTGCCGTCCGACATCACCGGCACCCGGATCTACCGGCAGTCGACCGAGACGTTCACGGTCGAACCGGGCCCCGTCGTCGCCAACTTCGTCCTCGCCGACGAGATCAACCGCGCCCCCGCCAAGGTCCAGTCCGCCCTCCTCGAAGTCATGGCCGAACACCAGGTCTCCATCGGCGGCACGACCATCGAGGTGCCCCGGCCCTTCCTCGTACTCGCCACCCAGAACCCCATCGAGTCCGAGGGCGTGTACCAACTCCCCGAGGCCCAGCGCGACCGGTTCCTGCTCAAGGTCGACATCGCCACCCCCTCCGAGTCCGAGGAACTGGCGATCCTCTACCGGATGAGCGTCGACCCGCCGAAACCCCGGCCCGTCCTCACCCCCGACCTGGTCATCGGCCTCCAGCGGGCCGCGGACAACGTCTTCGTCCACCACGCGGTGGCCGAGTACGCGGTACGGCTCGTCTGCGCCACCCGCGAACGCGCCCACGCCGACGGCCGGCTGGCGCACGGCGCCGGCCCGCGCGCCACGCTCGGTCTCGTCGCGGCGGCCCGCGCCATCGCCCTGCTGCGCGGCCGGCGCTACGTCCTGCCGCAGGACGTCCGGGACCTGGCCCACGAGGTCGTCGCCCACCGCCTGGTGCTCTCCTTCGACGCGCTCGCCGACGGTGTCACCGCCGCCGAGATCGTCGACGAGGTCCTCGCGGCCGTCGACCAGCCCCGGATCACCCCGCGCCAGGACCCGGGGGCGGGAGAGCCGGCCGCAGACGACCTCGGCCCGGCCGGGCAGCCCTGGACCGAGCACCGCGAGGACGCGGCATGACCGGACCCACACTCCGCGAGCTCACCCCCGAACAGGCCCTGCGCCATCTCGAACTCCTCTTCACCCGGCGCCCCGACGGACTCCTCCAGGGCGACCACCCCGGCCGGCACGGCGGCCCCGGCAGCGAACCCGCCGAGACCCGCCTGTACGAGCCGGGCGTCGACGACGTCCGCCGGATGGACTGGAACGCCACCGCCCGTACGACCCGTCCCCATGTCCGCCTCACCCTCGCCGACCGCGAACTCACCACCTGGATCGTGCTCGACGCGACCGCCAGCATGGACTTCGGCACCGCGCGGATGGAGAAGCGCGACCTCGCCGTCGGCGCCGCCGCGGCCGTCGCCTTCCTCACCGAACGGACAGGCAACCGCATCGGCGCCCAGATCACCGGCCCCGGCGGCATCCGGCGCATCCCGCCACGCGGCGGACGCCACCAGATGCTCGTCCTCCTGCGGGCCGTCCTGGAGCGCCCGCGCGAGCCCGCCGTGCCGGAACAACTCCACGGGCACACCCTCGACACGGCGCTGCGCGCCCTGCACACCCTCCAGCCGCCGCGCGGCCTGGTCGCGGTCGTCTCCGACTTCCTGGAGACCGGCTGGGAACGTCCGCTTCGCGTGCTCGCCCACCGCCACCAGGTGCTCGCCGTGGAGATCGTCGACCCGCGCGAGCTGGAGCTGCCCGACGTCGGCATGCTGACACTCGTCGATCCCGAGACCGGGAGAAGCCGCGAAGTGCCCACCCACTCAAGGAAGTTGCGCGCGCGGTACGCCGAGGCCGCCCAGGAACAGCGCACCCTGATCAGCCGGTCCATCCGCCGCTCCGGCGCCGCGCATCTGCGGCTGCGCACCGACCGCGACTGGGTCAAGGACGTCGCACGGCATGTCGAGGCGGGGCGCCGCGCGACCGGCGGCGCGAGGGGTGGCGGCGGTGCGGGCGGCGGCGCGGCGGGAGACCCGGGCGGGAGGTCCGGCACATGACGCTGCTCTCGCCCGCCTGGCTGCTCCTGCTCGTCCCGCTCGCGGGGCTGGCCGTCCTCTACGCCGTCGTACAGCGCCGACGCGGACGCTACGCCGTGCGCTTCACCAACCTCGACCTGCTGGACAAGGTCGCGCCCAACCAGCCGGGACGTCGCAGGCACATCCCCGCCGCCGCCTTCTGCGCCACCCTGGCCCTGCTCGTCGTCGGCTTCGCCCGGCCCACCACCGACGTACAGGTGCCGCGCGAACGGGCCACCGTCGTCGTCGCGTTCGACATCTCGGCCTCCATGGAAGCCACCGACGTCAGCCCCAGCCGCTTCACCGCCGCGCAGCGCGCCGCGCTCGACTTCGTCGACCGGCTGCCCGCACGCTTCAACGCCGGCCTCGTCCCCTTCAGCGGCTCCGCCACCGTGGCCGTACCGCCGACCACCGACCGCGAAGTGCTGCGCTCCGCCATCAACAGACTGACCACGGGCGAGGGCACGGCGATCGGGGAGGCCGTCGTCGCGGCACGCGACGCGGTCAGGGACCTGGACGAGCGGGCGGAGCAGGACCCGCCGCCGGCCCACATCGTGCTCCTCTCCGACGGCACCAACACCGCGGGCCGCTCGGTCGCCGAGGCCGCGCGGGAGGTGGCCGGTGACGCCATCCCCGTATCGACCATCGCGTACGGCACGGAGGAGGGCGTCGTCGAACTCCCGAACGGCACCACGCTGGAGGTTCCCGCGGACGGCCCCGCCCTGGAAGGGCTCGCCGCCGACACCGGGGGCGACTACCACGAGGCCGCGTCCGGAGAGGAACTCCAGCAAGTCTACGAGGACATCGGCAGCTCCGTCGGACACCGCACCGAGGAGCGCGAGATCTGGCAGTGGTTCGTCGCCGCGGGACTGCTCACCGCCCTCGCGACCGCCGCCACCTCACTGCTCTGGTTCTCCCGGCTTCCTTAGGAAGGGAACGACCATGTCCGACAACCGAGTTCACGGGCTGGGGGAACCACGCGGCCCGTCCTTCGTCCCCGGGCGTCCGCCGCTCCCGCGGCCGGGCGGGGATCCGCTCCCGTACGCCAACACGCCAGCGCCGTACGCCACCCGGGGCACCCCGCCGGCCTCGCGAGTCCCCGCCCGCCCCCGCCCTGTCCTCGCCGCCGTCCTGGCCGCGCTCCTCACCGGAACCGCCGCCGGGGCCGTCGCGGGTTACGCGAGCGGCACGTCCGGCGACGACAACGGCCCGCCGCCCGCCGCCGAAGCCGCGGGCGGCGCGCCCGCGGGGCTCGAAGGGGTCGCCGCCCGCGTCCTGCCCAGCGTCGTGTCGGTCGGCGCGGGCGGCTCCGGCGGGTCCGGCTTCGTACTGGACAGGCAGGGCCGCATTCTCACCAACGCCCATGTGGTCGCGGGCAGTTCGGAGGTCTCCGTGGTCCTCGACAACGGCCGCAGACTCTCCGCCGACGTGCTCGGCCGGGACCCCGCGCACGACATCGCCGTCCTCCAGACCGAAACGACCGGCGGCCTGCGGCCCGCCCAGGTCGCCACCGGCACCGGACCGGCCGTGGGGGACGCGGTCCTGGCCATCGGCTCCCCGCTCGGCCTGTCGGGCACCGTCACCGCCGGGATCGTCAGCGCGCTCGACCGCGAGGTCAGCCTCGGCAGCGGAGGCGGCGGCCGGACCGCCCTCCAGACCGACGCCTCGATCAACCCGGGCAACTCCGGCGGCCCGCTGGTGGACGACCGGGGCCGGGTGATCGGCATCAACACCGCCATCGCGACCCTCGACCGCGGCGGCGGGGGCGGCTCCATCGGCATCGGCTTCGCGATCCCCGTGGACGAGGCACTCCAGGCGGCCGAGTCCATCATCGACGGCGACTAGACCCTGCCCCCGGACAGGGCCTGGATGCGGCTCGGCGGCCCCCGGTGGCACTCCCGGCCACCGCCGTACGGAGGTTAGGTTCGCACCATGAGAATCCTCGCGGTCGAGGACGAGGCCGACCTGGTCGCCGCGCTCCGGGTCGGTCTCGTCCGCGCCGGTTACGCGGTCGACTGGGCCGGCGACGTCGACTCCGCACTGGAGAAGCTGTCTGTCAACGAGTACGACCTCGTCCTGCTCGACCTGATGCTCCCCGACGGCGACGGCTTCTCCGTCTGCCGCGCCATCAGGGCCGTACCCGGCGGGCCCCGCATCCTGATGCTCACCGCACGCGACCGGCTCGCCGACCGGGTACGCGGCCTGGACGAGGGCGCGGACGACTACCTGGTCAAACCCTTCGCCCTGCCCGAGCTGCTGGCCCGCATCAGGGCCCTGCTGCGCCGTGAGGACAGCGGCACCTCGGTCGTCACGGTCGGCGAACTGCGCCTGGACACCGCCCGGTTCGAGGCCTTCCGGGGCGAGCGCCCGCTCCGGCTGACGTCCAAGGAGTTCAGCGTCCTGCACTATCTGATGACCCGTCCCGGCCGGGTGGTCCCCGCCGAGGAGCTGCTGGAACACGTCTGGGACGAACACGCCGACCCGTTCACCAACACCGTGCGTGTCACCGTCGGCTCGCTGCGCCGAAAGGTCACCGGCGAGGACACGCCGCTCATCGAGACCGTCATACGCCAGGGCTACCGGCTCATGGACGCCCCATGACCCGGGGCTTCGGGTACGTCAGAAGGGCCGGCGGCGCGCTGGGCCGTGTCCCGCTGCCCGCCTTCGTCCACACCGTCCGCTTCCGGCTCACCGTCATGTACTCCGCGCTGCTCTTCGTGCTCACGGCTCTCGTGCTCGGCGGCGTCTACGTCGTCGTGGAGAAGGGCGGAGACGCGCACCCGGTCACCAACGAGTACACGGCGGAGAAGTACGTCGGCGGCCAGTACGTGGGCGACTTCGACGTCGTGAAGGTCCGCGACGTGGAAGCCGCGGTCAACTACCAGACGCTGCACAACCTGCGCCGCTTCTCCTTCTTCCTGCTCGGCGGCATCGCCGTCGCCAGCTTCGGCATCGGCTGGGTGCTCTCCGGCCGCGCCCTGCGCCCCGTCCGGGCCATCTCCCGTACGGCGGCCGAGATCCAGGCCACCGACCTCTCCCAGCGCATCCGGCTCACCGGGCCGCGCGACGAACTGCGCGAGCTCGGCGACACCGTGGACTCCATGCTCGACCGGCTGGACGACGGCTTCCGCGCCCAGCGCCAGCTCATCGACGACGCCTCGCACGAACTGCGCAGCCCGCTCACCATCATCCGGGCCAATCTCGACGCCGTACTGACCGCCGAGGAGTCCGACGAGCGGGAACGGCGCGAGGCGGTCAGGATCGTCGACCGCGCGACGACCCGGATGACCCGCCTCGTCGAGGACCTGCTGGCCACCGCCCGCCGCAGCGCACCGGCGCTCGCCGACACGGACGTCGACCTCGCGGTGGTCGCCGACGAGGCCTGCGAGGAGTTCGCGGTCCTGGCCGCCGGACGGGGACTCGTGTTCGACCGCAGGCTGGCCCGGGGCGACACCACGATCGGGGACCACGACGCACTGCGCAGGGCCGTCGGCAACCTGCTCTCCAACGCGGTACGGCTCTCCCCGGCCGGCACCCGCGTCGTGGTCTCGACCGGGCGGCGCGACAGCTGGCTGTGGGTCTCGGTACAGGACTCCGGACCCGGCATCGACGACGACGACCAAGGCCGGGTCTTCGACCGCTTCTGGCGCGCGGGGAACGGCGGTGGCGCGGACCGCGACAGACACGCGGGCCTCGGCCTCGCGATCGTCCGGCAGATAGTCGAATCGCACGCCGGACAGGTCAGGCTGACTTCCCGCAAGGGAGTGGGCAGCACCTTCGTGCTGTGGCTGCCGGCCGCGGGGCGGACGGGTGGGGAGCAGACGGAGCCGGGCGGCTCACCGCCCGACGACGGCCCGCCCGACGAACGGCCGTCCGGCTGAACGGCTCAGTCCGCGGGTCAGGCGGCCTTCGCCTTGGTGGCGTACATGTCCACGTACTCCTGCCCGCCGAGCCGCATGACCTCCGTCATCACGGAGTCGGTCACCGCCCGCAGCACATAGCGGTCGCGGTCCATCCCGTCGTACCGCGAGAACTCCATCGGCGCGCCGAAGCGGACCGTCACCCGGCTCGGCCTCGGCATGCCCGCCCCGTTCGGCTGGATCTTGTCCGTGCCGATCATCGCGAAGGGAACCACGGGCGCGCCGGTCATCAGGGTGAGCCGCGCGATGCCCGTACGGCCCCGGTACAGCCGGCCGTCGGGGGAGCGCGTGCCCTCCGGATAGATGCCGAACATATGACCGTCCTCCAGCACCCGGCGGCCGGTCATCAGCGCCGCGACCCCGCCGTGCCCGCCGTCACGGTCCACCGGGATCATGCCGCAGCCGGTGAAGAACCAGGCCATCAGCCGGCCCTTGATCCCCTTGCCGGTGACGTACTCGTCCTTGCCGATGAAGAAGACCTGACGGCTGCCGCAGACGAGCGGCAGGATCATCGAGTCGATGAAGGTCAGGTGATTGCCGGCGAGGATCACCGCACCGGTCCCCGGGATGTTCTCGGCGCCCTCCACCCGTGGCCGGAACATCAGACGCAAGATCGGTCCGAGCACTGCCTTGACGAGCGCAAAGCGGGACAACGGGGTCCTCCGGTTGGTGAGCGGTCGTATCGAGCCGACTAACTCGTCGCAGGTGAGGACGATACTCGCGGGTCGGCCCCCCGCGCACATCGGGCTTGTCGACCGGACGCGCGGTGTTGACACGAGTTTCCGGTGTGTTCGCGCACGGTCTGCCCGCCGTAGGGGCCGACTCCCTACGATCAAGCCCTTGCTTGACAGGTGCGGGACAGCACATGGACATCACATGAAGGAGCGTTCATGACACAGGGTGCGCAGAACATCCCGGGTCGTAGGACCGTGCTCGGAGCGGCGGTGCTCGGCTCGGCCGCACTCGGTCTTCTCCCCGGTACGGCCGGCTCGGCGCAGGCCGCGGAGGCCGGCGGACACGGCGGGCACCGTCCGCCGCAGAAGAGACTGCCCGTGCCGACGATCGTCGGGCACCGCGGCGCCAGTGGCTACCGGCCCGAGCACACCCTCGGTTCGTACCAGCTCGCGCTCGACCTCGGCGCGCACGTGATCGAGCAGGACCTCGTGCCCACCAAGGACGGTCACCTGGTCTGCCGTCACGAGAACGACATCACGGGGACCACGGACGTCGCCGACCACCCGGAGTTCGCCGGGCGCAAGACGACCAAGAGCGTCGACGGGGTCAGCCTCACCGGCTGGTTCACCGAGGACTTCACGCTGGCCGAGCTGAAGACGCTGCGCGCCGAGGAGCGCATCCCGCAGACGCGTCGGAACGGCACGCTCTACAACGGCCGCTGGGAGATCCCCACCTTCGAAGAGGTGCTGCGGTGGGCCGACGAGGAGGGCCGGCGCCGGGGCGAGCCGGTGTGGCTGTACGTCGAGACGAAGCACCCCACCTACTTCCGGGGCATCGGCCTCGGACTGGAGGAGCGGCTCGCGAAGCTGCTTCGCCGGTACGGCAGGGACCGCCACGACTCCCCGCTCTTCCTCCAGTCCTTCGAGCCCACCAGCATGCAGCGCATGGCCAAGCTGGTCTCGACCCCGCGCGTGGTGCTCTTCGACGCCGCGGACACCCAGCCGTGGGATCTCAAGCAGGCGGGCGACCCGCGCTTCGTGGCCGACCTCATCACGCCGGTGGGCCTGAAGTGGATCGCGTCGTTCGCGCAGGGCATCGGCCCGTGGCTGGACCTGATCATCCCGAGGGACAAGGACGGCAAGCTGGGCGAGCCGACCACCCTGGTGCGTGACGCGCACGCCAAGGACCTGATCCTGCACCCGTACACGATGCGCAACGAGAACAGCTTCCTGCCGGCCGACTTCCGGGTCGGTACGGACCCGAACGCGTACGGCGACGCCTTCGGGGCCTTCAAGGTCTACTTCGAGCAGGGCATCGACGGCATCTTCACCGACAACCCCGACACGGGTCTGCTGGCCGCCGCCGACTTCAACAAGGACTGACAGCTGCGGCTGACAGCCAAGACTCGGGAAAGAGCCTGATGTTGTGCCCCGGCCGGGTGTTGCCCGCCGGGGCACAACCATTCGCCAGGGACGCCGAGTTGGGCGTGAGAGCCCAGAACGTACACCTGGCCCCCATCCCGCCCCGACGGCTGGGAAGTTGTCGTCCGACGGCCCCACCACCCGCGAAATCACAGGAGGGTTGGGTATCTCACAGGTGAGTTTGGAGCCAGTGCGTTCCGGATGCCTGTGATGCCTGGGCAGAATGCTCATCACAGAGGTTGCAGCTCCTGAACTCCGGGGAAAGGAGCGGTAGACAACCGGCGGCAGCAGGTGAGCGGGAGGCATGCACACATGGGCATGAGCGTGACCATCTCAGCAGCGAGTGCACAGGACGCGGAACACATCCTCAAGCTGCAGTACCTGTGTTACCAGAGCGAGGCGGAGCTCTACGGTGACTACACCATCGAACCGTTGACCCAGACCCTTGACGATCTCAAGGAAGAGATCGCCCGCGGCCACGCGCTCGTGGCCAAGCTCGGCGGCGAAGTCGTGGCCTCCGTGCGGGGCGTCGTCGACGCGGAGGGTACCGCCAGGATCGGCAAGCTCATCGTTCACCCGCGGATGCGGCACCACGGTCTCGGCGGCCGGCTGCTCGACGCGATAGAGGGCAGCTTCGCCGGCGACGAGGCGGCCAAGCGCTTCCAGCTCTTCGCCGGCCATCGGAGCGAGGGCAATCTGCGGCTGTACCGGAGCAAGGGGTACGCGCCGGTGGCCAGCGAGCCGACCGGTCCCGGTCTCACGCTCGTGACGCTGGAGAAGGAGGCGGCCACCGGAGCCTTCGCCGCCAGCGCCTGACCCACGGCGCCTGACCCACGGCGGCCGACCTACGGCGCCTGACCTACAGCGCCTGACCTACGGCGGCCGACCGCTCAACTCCGTCGGGACCTGCTCAGCCACAGCATCCCCGTGACCGGCAGCAGCACGGGAATGAAGAGATACCCCCAGCCGAACCCGGACCAGACCGTCGCGTCGGGGAAGGCGGAGGGGTTCACGACCGTCCAGGTCCCGACGGTGAGCACACCGACGAGTTCGCCCGCGCAGCACACCAGCGCCACCTTGCGGGCCGTCTCGCCGCCCCGTACCAGCGTGTAGGTGATGAACACGTAGACGACGGCGGCGACGCCCGACAGCGTGTACGCCAGCGGTGCCCGGTCGAACTTGGTGGAGATCTCGAAGGCGGTCCGCGACACCGCGCCGACCGACATCACCCCGTACAGCCACACGAGCAGCAGTCCGGGCCCCTGGACCAGCCTGGTCCGCCCCGCGGGCCGCTCGTCCGTGCCCGCTCCCGCGCCGCCTGTCCCGGTCTCCACCGTCAGCCTCCCCAGATGTCGTACAGACGCACTTCGAGTACGGCGAGGAGGACGGCGCCCGCCGAGACCGTCGCCGAGCCCCAGCGGGTCCGCTCGGCGAGGGACAGGAATCCGGCCGCCGGTACGGCCGCCAACGCGCCGATCAGATACGAGACGAAGATCACCGAGCTGTCCGCCGGCTCCTCGCCACGCGCCAACTGAACGATTCCGACGATCAGTTGGACGAGCGCCAGCACCGTGACCACTGCCATGCCGATGAAGTGCCAGTCCTTGGTGGGCTGGTCCCGGTACGCGGCGTAACCGCACCAGGCGGCGAGGGCGAGGGCGGCCACGGAGACCGCGACCGTCAGGGCGACAAGCATGTGGTCGAGAGTATTACGGCCCGATAAGGCCGGTGCGCTCGCCCCCGCTCGCCCCCGCGGGGAACGGCCACGGGCCGCGGCGGGCCGGGGGACCGTGGCCTTGGCCACAGCCCACGACGGCTCAGAGCCCAACGCCGGCACTGCGGTCCGCGCTCTCGCGCCCGTATTTGTGCAGGTCAGAGCCGTGAGGTCGAGGAGTGGCCGGCCTTTCGGGAGGCGTTCGGTATTCGGACAGTCGGCCGGAGTCCGGATATACGTCTGCTTTACTTACCGACATGACCACGACGAACAGCCGCACCCTTGCGACCGAGGCGATCACGACGCCCGGTGTTCGTTGTCTGTGTCGAATGTGCGCCCACTGAGGGCCCCTGCCTGAGCCTCGCGCCCCGAAGCGAGACCCGACAGACGCGACGTCACGTCCACGGTTACGTCCGTACCTCCCGTACGTCACGCACCCGGACCACGTACGCCCGCCGGCGGCGCCGCACGGTCACCCACCGCAGCACCCGCGAACGGCAGTGAGCCGCCGCGAGCGGACGTGGCTTGCCGTGTCGCACCGCGCCCTGTCGGACCGCCCGACCCCCCCGCCCCGCCCGGTCTTCGTGCCGCGCACCCGACAGTGACGGAAACCCCTGTGATCACCACTACAGGCCTGACCAAGGTCTATCGGTCCGGCCGGTCGCGCGGCCCTGAGATCACCGCTCTCGACGGCGTCGACCTGCATGTACGCGAGGGCGAGATCTTCGGAGTCGTCGGCCGCAGCGGCGCCGGGAAGTCCTCGCTCATCCGCTGCGTCAACCTCCTGGAACGGCCCACCGCCGGCACCGTGACCGTCGACGGGACCGACCTGACCGCGCTCGCCGGGCGCGGCCGACGGGCCGGCAAGGACCTGCGGCGCGCGCGCAGCTCGATCGGCATGGTCTTCCAGCACTTCAACCTGCTGTCGTCGCGCACCGTCCAGGACAACATCGAACTGCCGCTGGAGATCCTCGGCCACTCCGGGCAGAGGCGTTCGGGCAGGGCGCTGGAACTGCTCGACCTCGTCGGCCTCGCCGACAAGGCCAAGGTCTACCCGGCCCAGCTCTCCGGCGGCCAGAAGCAGCGCGTCGGTATCGCACGCGCCCTCGCGGGCAACCCGAGGGTGCTGCTCTCCGACGAGGCGACGAGCGCCCTCGACCCCGAGACCACCCGCTCGATCCTGGGACTCCTGCGCGACATCAACCAGCAGCTCGGCCTCACCATCCTGCTGATCACGCACGAGATGGAGGTCGTCAAGACGATCTGCGACTCGGCCGCGCTCATGGAGAAGGGGCGGATCACCGAGTCCGGCACGGTCGGCGAACTGCTCGCCACGCCCGGTTCCCGGCTGGCCCGCGAGCTGTTCCCGGTCGACGGAGCCGTCGCCGGACCCGGCAGCACGGTCATCGACGTCACCTTCCAGGGCGAGAGCGCCACCCAGCCCGTCATCTCCCAGCTGTCGCGCACCTACAACATCGACATCTCGATCCTCGGCGCGGCCATGGACACCGTCGGCGGCCGACAGATCGGCCGGATGCGCATCGAACTGCCGGGCGCCTTCGAGGAGAACGTCGTGCCCATCGGCTTCCTGCGCGAGCAGGGCCTCCAGGTCGAGGTCGTGGAGACGGCCGAATCAGTCGCCGGAGCGCCGCCGGCCACCGGCCCGCCCGACGCCACCGAGCCGTCGGCCGCGCTCACCGAGGAAGGTGCCAAGTGACCTGGTCCGAAATGCAGCCACTGCTCAGCCAGGGGACGCTCGACACCCTCTACATGGTGCTGTGGTCGGCGCTGGTCACCGTCGCCGGCGGACTGCCGCTGGGAGTCCTGCTCGTCCTCACCGACAAGGGCGGGCTGCTCCAGAACACCCCCGTCAACAAGGTCGTCGGCGTAATCGTGAACATCGGCCGCTCACTGCCGTTCATCATCCTGCTGATCGCGCTGATCCCCTTCACGACCTTCGTCGTCGGCACCTTCATCGGCCCCACGGCCATGATCGTGCCGCTCGCCATCGGCGCGATCCCGTTCTTCGCCCGGCTCGTCGAGACGGCGATACGGGAGGTCGACCACGGACTGGTCGAAGCCGTCCAGGCCATGGGCGGCTCCGTCCCCACCATCGTCCGCAAGGTGCTGCTGCCACAGGCCCTGCCGTCGATCGTCTCCGGCACGACCACCACCGTCATCGCGCTCATCGGCTACTCCGCCATGGCCGGTGCGGTCGGCGGCGAAGGCCTCGGCTCCAAGGCCGTCACCTACGGATTCCAGCGGTTCGAGAACGGCTTCATGATCGCCACGGTCGTCGTGCTGATCCTGATCGTCACCGTGATCCAGCTGCTCGGCGACCTCGCCGTACGGCTGCTGACCCGCCGGACCCGTACGGCATAGACCGACGGGCGCCGCCGCGTCCCTCCAGATGTCCCACCGGCCCGCACTCCTTGTCCGGGCCCGAACCACCCACACCGGAAAGAGGCACTCTTCGTGCGCACTCACCTCAAGATCGCGGCCGCCGCGGCCACCACCGCACTCGCCATCGGCCTCAGCGCCTGCGGCACCTCGTCCGACCCGGCCGAGAAGACCGCGGACGGCGCCAAGGCCGACGAGTCCAAGCCCCTGCTCGTCGCCGCGTCCCCGACCCCGCACGCCGACATCCTGAACTTCATCAAGGACGAACTGGCGCCGGACGCCGGACTCAAGCTCGACGTCAAGGAGTTCACGGACTACGTCCTGCCGAACACCGCCACCGAGAGCGGCGAGGTCGACGCCAACTACTTCCAGAACAAGCCCTACCTCGACGACTTCAACAAGAAGAACGACACCCACATCGTCCCGGTCGTGAATGTCCACCTCGAACCGCTCGCCCTCTACTCCAAGACGGTCAAGGACCTCAGCGGCCTCAAGTCCGGCCGGACAGTGGCGATCCCCAACGACACGGTGAACGAGGGCCGCGCCCTGAAGCTCCTCGCCGACAACGACGTGATCACGCTCGCGGACGGCGTCGGGGGCAACGGCACCCTGGCCGACATCAAGGACGACAAGGGCCTGAAGTTCAAGGAGCTGGAGGCCGCCACCCTGCCCCGCGCCCTGAACGACGTGGACGCCGCCGTCATCAACGGCAACTACGCCATCGAGGCCGACCTCAACCCGGCCGCGGACTCCCTGGCCCTGGAGAAGACCGAGGACAATCCGTACGCCAACTTCCTCGCCGTCAAGGAGGGCAACGAGAAGGACCCGCGGGTGCTGAAGCTCGCGAAGCTCCTCAACTCGCCCCAGGTGAAGAAGTACATCGAGGACACCTACAAGAACGGCGCTGTCCTGCCCGCCTTCGGCCCGCCCGCGTAATTTGTCCGTGTGACCCGGCCGTCAATCCGGCGTGAGCCCCGCGCACCCCGCCCGTGTGCGGGGCTCACCCGATGCTGCATGCTGTGCATTTACGACGGACTGAGGCATGGAGCTGCGCATGACTACCACCTTTCCGGACGTCTCCATCAGCACCGAGCGGCTGGTGCTGCGCCCGTTCGAGGACGCGGACATCCCGGCGCACATCGAGATGATGAACGACGAACCGGTCATCGCGTGGACGTCGGCGCCGTACCCGTACACCACCCGGGACGCCGAGGAGTGGGTACGCGGAATCGCTCCCGCGGAACGCACCGAGGGGCGCGGACTGGTCCTCGCCGTCACCGAGTTCCTCACCCAGCGACTCGTCGGCCTCGCGCGCCTCCAGCACACCAACTGGCGCACCCGGACGACCGAGATCTCCTACATCACCGCCCCCTGGGCGCGTGGCGAGGGGTACGCCACCGAGGCCGTGCTCGCCGTCGCGCAGTGGCTCTTCCGCGACCAGACCTTCGAACGCATAGAGTTGCGCACCGCCGCCGACAACACGGCTGCCCAGCAGGTCGCGCAGAAGGCCGGCTGCATCAGCGAAGGCGTCCTGCGCAACGCGTGGATAGCGCGGACGCAGACCGAGTCCGGCGGCTGGATCGACATCCGTACGGACCTGATCGTCTGGAGCCTGCTGCCCGAAGACCTCGAAGGCGTGGCCGACCAGATGGCGGACGCGGGCGGCTACGGCTCCTACACCGACTGGAACTGAACCCCGGCGGCGGTCCCCGCCCCCCAGGACCCCCGGAGGACCGCGCGACGACGTGCGGGTACCCTCACACGCACCGCCACGGTGGACCCCACACGCGACAACCGATCCGCAGCGGCTCCGGCCTGCGGCAAAACGACCGAACGACCTCTGGGGAGACTGACGACGATGGCCGACCGCGTCACGGTGATCGGCTGGGACGGCTCGCCCCTCGCGCCCGCGGCCACGTCCGCACTCGCCGCCGCCACACTGGTGGCCGGTGCCGCCCACCATCTCGCCCTGCCGGAGATCCCGCCGGACGCCGAACGCATCCGCCTCGGCAGCGTCGACCTCGCGGCCCGCAGGATCGCCGGACACCGCGGCAGTGCTGTGGTGCTCGCCGACGGCGACCCGGGCTTCTTCGGCGTCGTACGCACCCTGCGCGCACCCGAGCACGGCCTTGAGGTCGAAGTCGTACCCGCCGTCTCCGCCGTGGCCACCGCCTTCGCCCGCGCCGGAATGCCCTGGGACGACGCGCAGGTGGTGGTCGCCCAGCAACGCACACTCCGGCGCGCCGTCAACGTGTGCCGGGCGCACACCAAAGTCGCCGTCCTCACCTCCCCGGGCGCCGGGCCCGCCGAACTCGCCCTGCTGCTCCAGGGAGTTCACCGCACCTTCGTGATCTGCGAGGAACTGGGCACCGAGCGCGAACAGGTCACCGTCCTGACCTCGGACAAGGCGGCCGACCACGTCTGGCGCGACCCCAACGTGGTCATCGTCGTCGGCGGCATCGGCACCGCGCCCGTCCGCACCGGCGGCTGGATCGCGGCCCACGACCCCGAGTTCCCGCCCGCCGTGCGGGGTTGGGCGCTGCCCTCCGAGGAGTACGGCGTCGAACTCGACGAGGGCGAGTCGACCTGGCTGCGCGCGGCCCAACTCGCCCGGCTCGGAGCCCGTACGGGCGATCTGGTCTGGGACATCGGCTCCGGCAGCGGCGCACTCGCCGCGGAGGCGGGCCGCCTCGGCGCCGCCGTGATCGCCGTCGACGCGGAACCGGGGGCGTGCGCGAGCACGGCGGCCGCCGCCCGGCGCGCCGGCGTACAACTGGAAGTCGTGGAAGGCCGCGCGCCCCACGTCCTGGAGAATCTGCCCGAGCCCGACGTCGTACGCATCGGTGGCGGGGGAGTGGACGTCGTCGTCGCCTGCGCCGACCGCAGGCCCGCGCGCATCGTCACCCACGCGGCGACGCGGGACGAGGCGGAGGCCATCTGCACCGCCCTGCGAGAGGGCGGTTACACGGTGGAATGCGTCCTGCTCCAGTCCGTCGGCATGGACACCGGAGACTGGTCGGAGCGCGAACGCTCGGTGGTTTTCCTGGTCTCGGGGAAGCGGCCCGACCGCGCCCCCTGACCCCGTTGTCGGAGTCGCGGGGTAGGCTGACCGATCGTTGTACCGCAGCCGGGCGTTCGTCGCTTCGTTCGTCAATGTCCGGAAAAGGGGGGCGTTTTGGCCCCTCATGTGGTACGGCTGCACCGGGGGTCGCGCAACGTGGCGCAGCCCACAGACGGCCGCCGCAGATCTCCGTGTGTTGGCCGCGGACGGCCGCGAGAATACGTGAGGGCCGCGGCTCGATTCGTGCCGCGCGGCGCCCACGCTCGTTGTCACTGACGGGCGCCGGAAGCGCCGCCGAATCGGGCGCCCCGGTCGAAGGGCCGAAGGAGCACCACCAATGGGCGAGGGGTACGCATGACTGACACCGGCCAGATCCCGGACAAGGGACAGCCGGAGAACGCAGGCATGGTGGAGCAGCCGGGCGACCCCGCTGCCGGCTCCTACGCCTACCTGGGCCCCTCCGAGAGTGCTCCCGAGGACGACGACCTTCTGCTGATGCCGAGTTCGCAGGGCGCGTGGGGCGATCCGCTGCCGGTGCCGCCGGCGGACCCGGTCGCGCCGGGCGCTCACGCCATGCCCGCGCCTGTGCCCGAGCCGGAGCCCGTTTCGGTGGGGCAGGGCGTGCGGCGGGTGGGCCAGGCCGAGTTCGCGTCGCAGTCGCAGCCGGCGGCGTACTCGGAGCCCGAGCACGGCCAGGTGTCGTACGGGACGCCGCCGGAGTTCCAGCCGGTGCCCGCGCCCGAGAGCCTGTCGGAGTATCCGGCGCCGAACCTGGCCCAGATGCCCGCACAGCCCGCTCAGCCCCTCGCCCCGCAGGCGGAGTTCGCGGTGGCGCCGGAGGCGTACGCGCCCGCGGACGCCGTGGCGCAGCCCCCTGTTCCGGACCCCGTGACGCAGCCCGCCCCCGAACTGGCCCAGGAGGCCGTGCGGGAGGCGCCGCAGGAAGCCGCCCAGGTCCCCGCGCCCGCGGCGGCCGAGGAAGCGACGGCGCCCGTGGCTTCCGAACCGGGCGCGCACGAAGCCGGTGGCCGGGACTCGGGCTCCGTCGACGTCGGGGCCGTACGGGTCCCGACCGCCACGTCCACGTCGACTCCACCGCCCGCGCGCCGCCCGCTGCACATGGGCCCGCCGATGCCCGACTCCACGGGTGGCGTGGTCCGTTCGCTCGCCGACCGTGGTCCCAGCAGTACGCCGCCCATCCCGGTGCGGGTACGGACACAGGGACCGCCGACCACCGGCCCCGAGTATCTGGACATCCCGCGCGAGGAGGCGGGCGCGCTGCCGGGGCCGCAGCTCGGCGCGATTCCCGCGCAGGGCGCGGACCCGTGGGCATCGCTGCCGCCGCAGTCCGAGACGCCGGTGGCGGAGGCCGCGGTCGCGGTGGTGGAAGTGGTGGCCGAAGCGGTGGCCGAACCGCGGGTGGTGGCCGACGAAGCCGTTCCCGGGCCCGCCGCGGAAACGGTCGTGCCCGATTTCGGACCGGAGTTCGCCCGCGAGCCGGTCCAGGTCCCGGAGCCGGTCCCTGAGCCGTTGCCGGTGCCGACAGCCGCGCCGGAGCCAGTGGCCGAGAACCCCGAGCTGACTCCCGAGCCCGAGCCCTCGCTCCAGCCCGAGCCGGCGCCCGCGCCGCCGGTGGCCGAAGATCCCGTCCCTGCGCCCGTACCCGTACCCGACGTGGTGGTGGACAAGGCCCCGGTCGTCGAACCGGTCGAGGCAGAGGAGACGCGCGAGCCGATAGCGCTGCCCGGCGCGGCCCCCGAAGCGCCCGCGCCGGACGAGCCGGTCGAGCCGTCGGCGGTCGCCGAGCCGCACCCCGAGCCCGTACAGCCGGAGCCCGTACACACGGAGCCGGAGCCCGTACCGCTCGCGGTGGTGGAGGAGCCCGCGCCCTCGCCCGAGCCCGCGCCGTCGCCCGAGCCCGCGCCCGCCCCGGCGGCGGAGACCGAACCCGCGCCCGCCCCCGTCGCGGCCCCGACCCCCGTGCCCGGCACCGGGCACGAGCCGTCCGCGGCCGTCGCCGACGACGCGTCACCTCCCGCCCCCGGCTACGACGACGCCGAGCGCGAGGCCGTCCTGCGCGTCATGCGCGAGCGCCGCGACATCCGCAACGGCTTCCGCTCCGACCCGATCCCGCACGAGGTGCTGCTGCGCGTCCTCGAAGCCGCGCACACCGCCCCCAGCGTCGGCCACTCGCAGCCCTGGGACTTCGTCGTCATCCGTTCCGCCGAGACCCGCCAGACCATGCACGAACTGGCGCAGCGCCAGCGCGACGCGTTCGCCAAGTCGCTCCCCAAGGGCCGGGCCAAGCAGTTCAAGGAACTGAAGATCGAGGCCATCCTCGACACCCCGGTGAACATCGTCGTCACGGCCGACCCCACGCGCGGCGGCCGGCACACCCTCGGCCGTCACACACAGCCGCAGATGGCGCCGTACTCCTCCGCCCTCGCCGTCGAGAACCTGTGGCTCGCGGCCCGCGCCGAAGGACTCGGCGTCGGCTGGGTCAGCTTCTTCGACGAGCGCGAGATGGTCCGCGCGCTCGGCCTCCCCGAGCACCTGGACGTCGTGGCGTACCTGTGCGTCGGGTACGTCGACGAGTTCCCGGAGGAGCCCGAGCTGACACAGGCGGGCTGGTCCAAGCGCCGCCCGCTCTCCTGGGTCGTCCACGAGGAGACGTACGGCCGCAGGGCCCTGCCCGGAGAGGAACCGCACGACCTCCTG
Organism: Streptomyces sp. NPDC051217; assembly: GCF_044455465.1. Classification (NCBI taxonomy): domain Bacteria; kingdom Bacillati; phylum Actinomycetota; class Actinomycetes; order Kitasatosporales; family Streptomycetaceae; genus Streptomyces; species Streptomyces sp. NPDC051217. The sequence continues at coordinate 193,448 of NZ_JBITEV010000005.1, read as the reverse complement.
AAGGAGACCATCGCCGGTATCCGCCCGCTCGACGCCAAGGCGCTCGGCGAGGCGTGGGAGCGGCAGAAGCGGATGACCAAGCCCGCCGGGGCGCTGGGCATGCTGGAGATCATCTCCGCGCAGCTCAGCGGCCTTTCCCGGATGTGCCCGCCGCCGATCCCGGAGCCCGCGGCCGTCGCTGTCTTCGCCGGCGACCACGGCGTGCACGCGCAGGGCGTCACCCACTGGCCCCAGGAAGTGACGGCGCAGATGGTCGCCAACTTCCTCGGTGGCGGAGCGGTCTGCAACGCCTTCGCCAATCAGGTCGGTGCCGAGGTCTGTGTCATCGACGTCGGCGTCGCGGGCGAACTGCCCGCCACACCCGGCCTGTTGCCCCGCAAGGTCCGCGCGGGCACGGCCGACTTCACCACCGGCCCCGCGCTGACCCGCGAAGAGGTACTGGCCGCGATCGACGTGGGCATCGAGACCGCCCGCGATCTGGTGGCGGCGGGCAACAAGGGCCTGCTCACCGGCGAGATGGGCATCGCGAACACCACGGCCTGCGCGGCGCTGATCTCGGTCTACACGGACCTGGACCCGTCCGAGGTCACCGGGCGCGGCACGGGCATCAACGACGAGACGCACGCGCGCAAGATCGACGTCGTCCGGCGCGGTCTCGAACTCCACCGACCCGACCCCGCCGACCCCATCGGAGTTCTCGCGGCCTTCGGCGGCCTGGAGCAGGCGGCGCTCGTCGGTTTCCTGCTCGGCGGCGCGTCGCTGCGTACGCCGGTCATCCTCGACGGCGTGAGCGCGGGAGCCGCTGCCCTCGTCGCGCGCGCCATCGCCCCGGAGGCGCTGGCAGCCTGCATCGCGGGCCACCGCAGCGCCGAACCGGGCCATGTCGCGGCGCTCAACAAGCTGGGTCTGCGCCCGCTGGTCGACCTGGACCTCCGCCTGGGCGAGGGTACGGGCGCCCTGCTGGCCCTCCCGGTGGTCCAGAGCGCCGCGCGGGCGATGCACGAGGTGGCCACGTTCGACTCGGCGGGAGTGACGGAGAAGTAGCCGCCCCGCGCGGTCGTGGGCATCCGCGCGGCGGGTGCCGGCGACCGGGAGCGCCCGCCGCCCCGACGACGGGCGGGCGCTCCGGCGGGGCCGGACTCGGCCGACGGCTCCGGACTCGACCTGCGCGCCGCGCGGATCCGTCGGCCCGCCGCCGGTCGCTCCGCCCGAACACCACACCCGGCGCCCGGCTCCGGGCGGGACGAAGCCCGGCCGCGCCGCCCGTCACCCCGACCGGGTCGCCGACCTCCCCCGCCACCCCCGGTCTAAGCTGAAACCGGGGTACCACCAGCACCTTCACCGCCCCGACGCCCCCCCGCACCGTCCCCAGAGGAGCCCGTAGCGCCATGGCCGAGCATCCCGCCTACCCCGTCGGACTCCGTCTCGCCGGGCGGCGCGTCGTCGTCATCGGGGGCGGACAGGTCGCCCAGCGCCGGCTGCCGGCCCTCATCGCGACCGGCGCCGACATCCTGCTCGTCTCGCCGTCCGCGACGCCCTCCGTGGAAGCCATGGCCGACGCCGGCGAACTGCGCTGGGAGCGCCGCCCGTACGCCGAGGGCGACCTCGCCGACGCCTGGTACGTCCTGGTCGCCTCCAGCGACACCGAGGCCAACACCCGCGCCTCCGCCGAGGCCGAGCGGAACAGGACCTGGTGCGTACGGAGCGACGACGCCGAGGCCGCCACCGCCTGGACCCCGGCCACCGGCCGCAGCGAGGGCGTCACCGTCGCCGTCCTCACCGGACGCGACCCCCGGCGCTCGGCCGGCGTCCGTGACGCCATCGTCGAGGGCCTGCGCGACGGCACCCTCGTCGCCCCCCGCCACCGCACCAGGACCCCCGGCGTCGCCCTCGTCGGCGGCGGCCCCGGCGACCCGGAGCTGATCACCGTCCGCGGCCGGCGCCTCCTCGCCGAGGCCGACGTCGTCATCGCCGACCGCCTCGGCCCGCGCGACCTCCTCGACGAACTCCCGCCGCACGTCGAGGTGATCGACGCCGCGAAGATCCCGTACGGCCGCTACATGGCCCAGGAGGCGATCAACAACGCGCTGATCGAGCACGCCAAGGCGGGCAAGGCGGTCGTACGGCTCAAGGGCGGCGACCCCTTCGTCTTCGGCCGCGGAATGGAGGAGGCCCAGGCGCTCGCCGAGGCGGGTATCGCCTGCACCGTCGTCCCCGGCATCTCCAGCTCCATCAGCGTCCCCGGCGCGGCGGGCATCCCCGTCACGCACCGGGGGGTCGCTCACGAATTCACGGTCGTCAGCGGTCATGTCGCCCCCGACGACCCGCGCTCCCTGGTCGACTGGCCCGCGCTCGCCCGGCTGCGCGGCACGCTCGTCCTGCTGATGGCCGTCGACAAGATCGGCGCCATCGCCCAGACGCTCATCGCCCACGGCAGGTCGCCGTCCACCCCCGTGGCGCTGATCCAGGAAGGCACCACGGCGACCCAGCGCCGCGTCGACGCGACACTCGAAACGGCAGCCGAAGCCGTCCGTACGCAGGACATACGGCCCCCGGCCGTCATCGTCATCGGCGACGTGGTCTCGGTCGGCGCCGGAGGCGGCGGCGAGGCCGGCCGTGGCTGAGATCGTCACCGTCGAAGCGGCCTCCGACGGCTCCGCCGACCCCCGCCTCGCCGACTACACCGACCTCACGGACGTCGAACTGCGCCGCCGTCGCGAGCCCGCCGAGGGCCTGTTCATCGCCGAGGGCGAGAAGGTCATCCGCCGTGCGGTGGCCGCCGGTTACGAGATGCGCTCGATGCTCCTGACGACCAAGTGGACCCACGTCATGCGCGACGTCATCGACCGGACCGCCGCACCCGTCTACGAGGTCGCCCCCGACCTCGCCGAACGCGTCACCGGCTACCACGTCCACCGAGGCGCGCTCGCCTCCATGCACCGCAAGCCCCTGCCGCAGCCCGCCGATCTGCTGAGCACGGCACGCCGAGCCGTCGTCTTCGAGGACATGGTCGACCACGCCAACCTCGGCGCCGCCTTCCGTAACGCCGCGGCGCTCGGCGTCGACGCGGTCCTGCTCACCCCACGCTGCGCCGACCCGCTCTACCGCCGGGCCGTGAAGGTCTCGATGGGCGCCGTCCTCCAGGTCCCCTGGACCCGGCTGGAATCCTGGCCGAAGGACGCCGACCTGCTGCGCGAGGCGGGATTCGTCACCGCGGCGCTCTGTCTGGACGAGAGGTCGATCACCCTCGACGAACTCGCGGAGCGGCGCGACGACAGGCTCGCGCTCCTCTTCGGTACGGAGGGCGACGGACTGACGGCCGGCGCCCTCGCCACCGCCGACCTGCGGGTGAGCATCCCGATGGACGCCGGGGTGGACTCCCTCAACGTCGCCGCCACCTCGGCCGTCGCCTTCTACATGACGCGTCCCCGAGGCTGATCCGGCGCGAAGGCGCCCTACAACTGCTGCGCCGCCGCGATCCCCAGCGCGACGATCAGCGTCACCACGACGAAGACGATCAGCCGCTGGCGCAGCAGCCGCGGATTCGCCGGTCTGCGTCCACCCCGTCCGCCCGATGTCGTACGCGCTCCGGGCCTGGTGCCGGGACGGCCGCCGGTACGTGAGCCGGTACGGGGCGAGCCCTCACGGGGCCTCGGCGGACGCCCGCCGCCCGTGCGCGGCGCCGAACCACGGCTCCCGTGCGGACGGGGGTCCTGCCCGTTCGCCGTACGGCCCTGAGTGGACCGGTCCGTACGGTCCTGCCGGTCCTGCCGCTCGATCCGCTCCGAGCGCTCCGCCCGCTCGGTCCGCTGCGACATCCGCGCCGTACGCTCCGGAATCCGGCCTGTCGCCACGTCGTGCCCGTTCCGTTCCCGCTGCACGGGAGGCCGCGAGTCCGGCAGCCCCTGCGCCTCCCGCGCCGCGATCTCCTTCAGCCGCATCGACAGTTGGAGCGTGGTCGGCCGCTCCTCGGGGTCCTTCGCGAGGCAGGCCCGCACCAGCGGCGCCAGCGCGTCCGGCACCCCGTACAGCTGTGCCTCCTCGTGCACCACCCGGTAGAGCATGACTTCCGAACTGCCGTGCCCGAAGGGCGAGTCGGCCGTCGCGGCATAGGCCAGCGTCGCGCCGAGCGCGAATACGTCGGTCGACGGGGTGACGGCCGCGCCGCGCACCTGCTCGGGAGCCAGGAAACCGGGCGATCCCACCGCCGTGCCGACGTGCGTGAGCGTTGACGCCCCGGTCGCCCAGGCGATCCCGAAGTCGATGATGCGGGGGCCCTTGGGGGAGAGCAGAATGTTCGACGGCTTCAGATCGCGGTGGACGACCCCCGCTTCATGCACCGCCAGCAGCCCCTCGGAGAGCGCCGCTCCTACGGAGGCGACCTCGGCGGCGGACAGCGGCCCGTCCTCGGCCACCTTGTCGTGCAGGGAGGGCCCCGGAACGTACTGGGTGGCGAACCACGGCCGGTCCGCGTCGAGATCGGCGGCCACCAGCCGGGCCGTACAGCCCCCGCGGATCCGCCGGGCCGCCGACACCTCGCGGGCGAACCGCGAGCGGAACTCCTGGTCCTCGGCGAGATCGGGCCTGATCACCTTCAGCGCGACCCGCTGCCCACGCCGGTCCGAACCGAGATAGACGACGCCCATGCCGCCCTGGCCCAGCCGCCGGTGAAGCCTGAACGAACCGACGACACGCGGGTCCTCGCGCCGGAGCCGCATCATCGCCATGTCCATCCCCGCTGCCCGGTCGTCCGTGTGACGTGGCACAGCTTACGTACCCACGCCCCGGGGCGCTCATAGGCCGCGCCCTCACGGACGGATCGATTGTCAGTGCTGGGTGAGAAACTTGAAAGGTGGTCAGGGGACCGTGGATCCAAGGTCCCCAGGCCCGTGCGAGATCTCAAAGGTCCGTCGCAGAAGGGGGATTGGATCAATGAAGGGTGACCGCGTGGAGATAGTGGTGGACGCGGGTGACACGACGCGTACGTACGAAGTCGTGGCAAGTCGGGCGGGCCGCCGGGTGGAGACGGCGGTGCGTCGAGGAGTGGTGGAAGTGAGTGAAGTCACCCGCAACGGCTCGGTGGTGCGCACGGCGCGATTCATGGCCACGCGCGTGCTCGCTCTGGTGGAGCAGCCGGTCCCCAGGGAGGACCTCTCGGAGCGTCCCCTCAGGGAAGACCCCAAGGCATAGGCCCCCCTCTCCACCCAGGGGAGTACGCGGCGGGGGTACCGGTCATCCTCCGGGAGGCCCGGCAATCGGTACGCGGGCATGACGACCCGGGCACGGCGCTTACCTAATGTTGTTGTCAAGCGGCGAGTGGAGCACTCGTCCCCCGAGGTCAGACACTCGCCGCTGCCAGACACGACGGGAGAAGGACCATGGCCGACACGGCATCGCGAGCGATGATCCGCACGCAGGGACGCAGGGCATTCGACGCGTTCGGCGGGCGGAGTTCCGGTCCGCGCCACCCCCTGGTGGCCACGGCCATGGTCCTCCCTCTCGCGGCCCTGCTGGTCGTCGTCTTCGGCGGCTGGGACGCAGTGGTCACACAAGCGTCGTCCGTGGGCGTGATGCTGGGGCGCTGAGCGGCGCCCCAGATTCGGGAGAGCGGCCCGAATCGTAGACATCCGGCCAACAACCCCGTGGGGACGGGGGTGCGGCGGACGGCAGCGTTTGGCCGGTCAGCTGGGGAGCTGACCGGCCATCGCGCTGTCCCGACCCGTTTCGGATCCCGCGGGGAGCGCCCTTGTCGACGGTGCCCGGCGTAAGCTCCCGGCTGAAACACACCGCACCGGGGGACAGACACCACCGTGACCACATCCGCGACCGGCACCTCGGGTACGGCCCCCTCCGTCGTCCGCGCGCTCACCGCCGCCGCCCGTCACGCCGCCCACCCGGACGCCGGCAACCCGCCCGGGGACTCTTCCTCCGCACCCCCGGGGCTCTGCCGCGCCTGCGGACGCGACGAGACCGTACTGGCCGACCGGCCGGATGCCACGGTCGTACGGCACGAGTCCGCCGTCGCCAAGGCCCACGCGCCCGCCACCGACCCGGCGGGACACCGCGCCCGGGTCGCCGTCGCCGCCCATCCGTCGCTCGCGGGCATCCTGCTGCCACCGCTCCCGGCGCCCACCCCGCACGTCGCGGGCCGTCCCGTCACCGCCTGGCCCTACGGCGCCCCCGTCGACCCGGACCGCCCCGACGACGCGCCCTGGGAGGAGGCGGCGACGCTGCTGGCCCGGCTGCACGCGGTACGGCCCGCCGCTCTCGCGCCGTTGGCCGTCCCGCCCACGCGCGGCCCCCTCAAGGCCGCCCAGGCCCTCTCCCGGATGCGGGCAGCCGGACGCCACCCGGCGGGCGCCGACGTGGAGCGCGCCTGGGCGGGGCTGCCCGCCTGGGCCAGGGGCGAGGCGCCCGCCCCCGAGGGCGGCTCGCTCTGCCACGGGGACGTGCACCTCGGCCAGCTCGTACGGCACCCCGTACCGGACGGCCCCTGGCTGCTGATCGACGTGGACGACCTCGGACTCGGCGACGCCGCCTGGGACTTGGCCCGCCCCGCCGCCTGGTACGCCGCCGGACTGCTGGCCCCCGACGAGTGGCAGCGCTTCCTCGGTGCCTACCGGTCGGCGGGCGGCCCCGCCGTACCGCCCGGCGGCGACCCCTGGCCCCGGCTCGACATCCCCGCCCGCGTCCTCACCGTCCAGACCGCCGCCCTGGCCGTCGCCAAGTCGGCCGAGCAGGGCCGTGACCTGGACGAGGTGGAGGAGACGATGATCGAGTCCTGTGCCCGAATTGCCACTCTCATAACGGAGTTGGGGGCAGGACCCTCGTCGTAAGGTGAACGGACCGTCGCCGGGAGGCATTCCGGCGATGCCGACCGAACGGCGAGGAGCTGAGCCGATCAATGCAGTGCCCCAAGTGTCATGCAGCGATGCATACCTACAACCGCAACGGTGTCCAGATAGAGCAGTGCAGCGGCTGCCGTGGGATCTTCCTCGACTACGGCGAGCTTGAGTCCCTCACCCGTCTTGAGGCGCAGTGGGGACAGCAGGCCCCGCCGCCGCCCGCGGCGCCCGGCGGCTACCCCGCGCAGTCGGCGCCGGCTCCCGCGTGGGGCGCGCCGCACGGCGGCCACCACGGCGGGCACGGCGGCCATGGCGGGCAGCACCGTCAGAAGGGCTTCGGCCGGATGCTCTTCTCCTCCTGAGCGAGCCCCGGACACGACGAAGCCCCCGGCCGGATCGGCCGGGGGCTTCGGGCTGTGCGCGATACTGGGATTGAACCAGTGACCTCTTCCGTGTCAGGGAAGCGCTCTCCCGCTGAGCTAATCGCGCAGGGTGACCCCGCGTGTACTGCGTGCGCGATACTGGGATTGAACCAGTGACCTCTTCCGTGTCAGGGAAGCGCTCTCCCGCTGAGCTAATCGCGCGGGAATCCAAGTGGATCCAGTGGACGATACTGGGATTGAACCAGTGACCTCTTCCGTGTCAGGGAAGCGCTCTCCCGCTGAGCTAATCGTCCTTGGAGGTGGAGACGGGATTTGAACCCGTGTAGACGGCTTTGCAGGCCGTTGCCTCGCCTCTCGGCCACTCCACCAGGAGTACGGGGGCGGGAAGGGATCCCCCATCTCGAGCGGACGACCAGGTTCGAACTGGCGACCTCAACCTTGGCAAGGTTGCGCTCTACCAACTGAGCTACGTCCGCGTGCCGTTTCCCGGTCCCTACTGCGCGGCCCGGCGACGTGGTGAACTCTAGCGGATTACGGGGCGAGTACAAAAACGCGTTTGTGCAGCGTGCTGCCGTGCGTTCACGCTGCGGCACCTTCACGACGCCGTCGTGACACGCTCGCGGTGTGTCGGACGACCCGACCTAGACTCACCATCGTGCACGACCTTCCTCCGCTGGCCCGATTCGGTGATCTCGTCGCCACCGATCTGCGCGATGTCACCCGTGACCCGGAAGCCCTGGACTCCACCGGCTTCTGGGCCGTCGCCATGGACTTCGAAGGCCGTCTGACCTGCGCCCGGTTCGGTGACGTCCGCCGCGAACCGGTGCCCCCGGTCGTCCCCGGACAGTGGCGGGGCCCCGGGCCGGGCGACTGGACGTCCTCGCTGGAGCGGGCCGCGTACGTCTCCGCCGTACGGCGCGTGCGTGAACTCATCGCGGCCGGCGAGGTCTACCAGGCGAACCTCTGCCGGGTCATGACGGCGCCGCTGCCCGACCCGGCCGCGGCCGACGTCGACGCGCTGACCGCCCTTCTGGCGCGCGGCAACCCCGCCCCGTACGCCGGCACGATCCGGCTCCCCGCGCACGGCGTGGAGATCGCCACCGCGTCCCCGGAGCTCTACCTCCGGCGCACCGGCCGCACCGTGGAGTCCGGGCCGATCAAGGGCACCGGACGGACCGCCGCCGACCTGCTGGAGAAGGACCACGCCGAGAACGTGATGATCGTGGACCTCGTCCGTAACGACCTGGGCCGTGTCTGCTCCACCGGATCGGTGACCGTGCCCTTTCTCTGCGCCGTCGAGCCCCACCCCGGCCTCGTCCATCTCGTGTCGTCGGTACGCGGCGAACTCGCCGAGGGCGCCGGCTGGCCGGAACTGCTGGCCGCGACATTCCCGCCCGGGTCAGTCACCGGCGCGCCGAAATCCAGCGCTTTGAAGATCATCGGGGAGCTGGAGACCGCCCCTCGCGGGCCGTACTGCGGCGCCGTCGGCTGGGTGGACGCCGACCGCGGCACGGCCGAACTCGCCGTCGGGATAAGGACCTTCTGGATAGAGCGCGACCCGCCGCGGGGGCCCGTCGTCCGCTTCGGCACCGGCGCGGGCATCACCTGGGGGTCCGACCCCGAGCGTGAATGGCAGGAGACAGAACTCAAGGCTTCGCGGCTGCTGGCGGTAGCGTCGGGAGTGTACGAGGCGACGGGAAGGACCGGCTAGATGATGATCTGGGTCAACGGCGGACTGCGGGCGGCCGATGCCGCACAGGTGTCCGTGCTCGATCACGGGCTGACGGTGGGCGACGGAGTCTTCGAGACGGTGAAGTCCGTCCAGGGCCGGACCTTCGCCCTCACCCGGCATCTGGACCGGCTGACCCGCTCGGCGCGCGGTCTCGGACTGCCCGATCCCGACCACGACGAGGTGCGCGCGGCGTGCGCCGCGGTCCTGGAAGCCAATCCGGCTCCGATGGGCCGGCTGCGCATCACGTACACCGGAGGTCTCTCGCCGCTCGGCTCGGACCGTGGCGACACCGGGCCGACGCTGATCGTGGCCGTCGGGGAGACGAAGCGCCGCCCGGACACCACCGCGGTGATCACCGTCCCCTGGACGCGCAACGAACGCGGCGCGGTGACCGGGCTCAAGACCACGTCGTACGCCGAGAACGTCGTCGCCCTCGCCCGGGCCCGCGAACAGGACGCCTCCGAGGCGCTGTTCGCCAACACCGTGGGGGACCTGTGCGAAGGCACGGGCTCCAACGTCTTCGTCGTACTGGACGGGCAACTGCACACCCCGCCCGTCTCGTCGGGCTGTCTGGCCGGTATCACCCGGGCGCTGACGGTGGAGTGGTGCGGGGCCCATGAGACGCGGATGCCGTTCGACGTGCTCGACCGTGCCGACGAGATCTTCGTGACGTCGTCGCTGCGGGACGTGCAGGCCGTCCACCGCGTCGACGGCCGTGAACTGCCCGGCGCCCCCGGCCCGGTCACCGCCAAGGCCATGCGGGTGTTCGACGAGCGCGCGGCGAGCGACCTGGATCCGTAAAACCTGATGACGAGTGCCCGCGAGATGGGTACAACTCCCCTGATGACCACCACTCTGCGGCCGATCGGGCCGCTTCAGCAGACCGACGACGGTATGAAGTCACGCACCTACGACGTGTGTGACAACAGCCGCCCCGTGGGCGTGATCGAACTTGCCATGGACGGTGCCTTCGGCACCCCGGCGGGGGTCCTGCGCCAACTGCGGATCGACGAGGCCGACCGGCGCCGGGGCCGTGGCACGATCGCCGCGCTGGCCGCCGAGGAGGTGCTGCGCGGCTGGGGCTGCGGCCAGGTGGTCGCCTCCCTCCCGGCCGAGGCCGACGGCGTACTGCCGCTGCTGGAGACCCTTGGCTACACCGAGCGCAGCAGGAACATGCTCAAGGAGCTCGCCCAGGAGCCCCCGGTGCTGCGGTCCGGCGTCACGGGCAGACCGATGGACGAGGCGGAGTACGAGGTCTGGGAGGAGCACTCGCTCGACGGCTTCCGGCAGAGCTGGATCGACCGCGGCCTGCCGCCGGAACAGGCCCGCGCCAAGGCCGAGTCCAGCCGCGCCGACCATCTCTCCGAGGGCCTTGCCACCCCCGGAATCTCGATCGAGGTCCTGGTTCACGACGAGGACGTCGTCGGTCATGTGTGGGTGGGCAGCCGGGAGATCGCCCCCGGTGAGGACATCGCGTTCGTCTATGGCGTGGAGGTGGACGAGGGGCGGCGCGGCAAGGGCTACGGCCGCGCGCTGATGCTGCACGCCGAGCGGATCGCCCACCGTACGGGCAGGGGCATGGTCGGCCTGCATGTCTTCGCGGGCAACACCCCGGCGATCGGTCTCTACGAATCCCTCGGGTACGCGACCACGCACCACAACGTCTTCAAACCGCTGCTCTGAGCGGGCCACGGGTGGGGCACCGCTTCAGAGGAGCGGGTGTCACCCGGCAGCTGTCACCCCTCGGCGAGCAGCCGGTCCGCGATCTCCTCGATACGCGTCCGCAGCCCGTCCTGGCTCTTTCCGCCGTCGAGCCGTTCGCCGCCGATGACGTACGTGGGCGTGCCGGTCACGCCGATCGCCTTGCCCTCGGCCTGGTCGGCGTCGACGATCAGGGTGTGCCGGCCGTCGATCAGCGCGGTGTCGAACTCCTCGTCGTCCAGGCGCAGTTCGCGGGCGACCTCGACCAGCAGCGGCTCACCCCGGGTGGCCAGCTCCGCGTGGCGGGCCAGGACGGCCTCGGCGTAGGGCCAGCCCCGGCCCTGCTCCACCGCCTCCTCGGCCGCCTGGGCCGCGGCGAACGCGTGCCGGTGCTTCTCCAGGGGGAAGTGCCGCAGCCGGATGTCGAGCCGGTCCCCGTAGCGCGCCCGCAGCGCGCGCAGGTCCGTCAGGGCGGTGTGGCAGTCGGCGCACTCGAGCTCGCACCAGACGTCGAGCACGACGGGGCCGGTGGTGGGGGAGTCACTCATGTGACCAGTCTTCCAGGTCCCCGCCCGCGCTCCCGACCGGGACCTGGGGAGGAGGAGGATCCCGGAGATCTCCCTGAGGTGACTCCGCACCGTGGCCCGTACCCCGCCGGGGGGTGCAGGATGGAAGGGTCGACATGTCGGTGGGGGCCGACACGCGCGACGAGAGCCGACCACGACCGACGACGGCGCGCACGCCTGGAGGACCGGATGATTGCCGAGACCATTTGTTCCGCGGTGTCCGCTGCCGGCCTCGGCATCGCGGCGATCACCGCCTACCGCAAGCGTTTCCTCGCCGCGACCAGGATCGCGGCGTACTCGCTGGTGCCGGTCGCGCTCGTGATGACCGGGGTGGTCCAGTGGGTCGCCGACAAGGCGTTCAGCCCGACCGCCTGGGTGGGTGTCGGACTCCTCGGATTCTCGTGGCTGCTGTTCATGACGACACGGATGGTGGAGCGACGCGCCGGGGTCGGCAGCCGTAAGGAACGCAGGGCGGCGGCCAAGGCGGCGCAGCGCGACGCGGTCGCGCCGGCTGCCTCCGCGCCCTCGCTGGGCGCGTCCACCGCCCCCGCGGCGCAGCCGCGGCCGGCCAAGGCGAAGAAGTCCGGCGGCGCCGATTCCGGCGACGACTTCAGCGATGTCGAGGCCATCCTCAAGAAGCACGGCATCTGACCGGAAGCCCTCCCGGCGGCCCGACCGTCTCAGGGGTTGGACGTTTACCGGGAATCTGACGAACTCGCCTGATCGGGACGCGTGTTGGTTGTTCGGCGGCCCTTTGCCTGCGTCATGATCACCCCGCGATGCTCGATACCTCACGGGGCCGAACCCCCGCACCCACCGAAGAGCCGCGCGGTTGCCTCTTCGCGCTCTCCCAGCCGCCGTTGATGATCTTTCTGACGGTGATCGGCACCCTGCTGCTGATGGCGGCGATCCATGATCTGTTCCTGCTGTGACGCTCAGCCGGCCGCTTCTTTGCGGCGTGCGCGGTAGGCGGCCACATGCAGCCTGTTGCCGCAGGTGCGGCTGTCGCAGTAACGGCGGGAGCGGTTGCGCGACAGGTCGACGAAGGCGTGCCCGCAGTCCGGCGCCTCGCAGCGCCGCAGCCGCTCCTGTTCGCCCGCCACCACGATGAACGCGAGCGCCATGCCGCAGTCGGCGGCCAGATGGTCGGCCATCGACGCGTCGGGCGCGAAGTAGTGCACGTGCCAGTCGTAGGCGTCGTGATCGGTCAGCTGCGGGGTCGTCCCGGCGGCGGCCACCAGCTCGTTCAGCAGCTGGGACGCCTCGCGGGGACCGGCCGCGGCGAAGACCTCGGCGAAGCGCGTACGCACGTCCCGCACGGCCCGCAGATCGCGGGGTCCGAGGTCACCGACCCCGCTCATCCGATGGGCCTGTGCGAAGCCGTACAGGGCCTCGACATCGGCGAGCCCGTCCGTGCCGTCGGCCTCCGGGATGGTGTTCAAGAGACTGACGACGGTCTCAAGGGCATTGCGGGTGTCGTGGGGGACCTGCACGATTCGCTCCCTGGCCTGCTGCGGGCCGGTGCCCGCCGGGTTCCGCAGATCCTAGAGCCTGTCCGGAAAGCGGCGGAGCGCGCCGACGCCGTCGCCGCGGTGGTTCCGCGGCGACGGCGTCGGTGTTCGCCCGTATGAGGTTGTCCGCACGGCGCCGTCTCCCCGAGTCGGACGGCGCCGAGCAGCTGTCGGCCTGGCTCAGCTCTCGGCCAGGATGTGAGACAACTCTGTGTCGAGGTCGAAGTGGCGATGCTCGGTGCCGGGTGGCACCGCCGCGTCGGTTCGCTTGAGGAAGGATTCCAGGGCTCGCGCCGGGGCCTCCAGCAGGGCTTCTCCTTCGGGGGAGCTGAGTGCGATGCAGACGACTCCCTGGCCCTGGCTGCGTGAGGGCCAGACTCGGACGTCGCCGGTGCCGGTGGGCCTGTGCAGCCCCTCGGCCAGAAGGTCGCGGGCGAACACCCACTCGACCGTCTCCTCGGCTCCGGTGTGGAAGGTGGCGTGCACGGCATAAGGATCGGCCGTGTCATACCGCAGGCCCGCGGGTACAGGCAGTGAGGACTCGCTCGATACAACGAGGCGCAGGTGCAGCTCGCAGCTGACCGTGGTGTTCATAAGCGCCAGGGCCTTTCGCTCAGTGTGCGCTCGGGGATTCGCACGTCGGCGAAATCGACATGCCACCTACGGTGCCGTTGTAAACCCCTCTGTCTGTTTTGTGATCCTTCAGGTAGCTCGTACAGCGGTGCGTAACTTCGACTTATGCCGCCATTCCGGTGACGACCCGGCGTCCGGTAGGTTGGGAGTCATGCATGCGGAGAGTGACGAGCGGGGGGATGTCGTCCTACCGACGACAGGGAAATCCACGGCGGAATTGACCGCGGAGCCGCCGGAGCGGGAGCTCGGCTCACGCGCTCCCGGCTTTATCAAGAGTTCGAAGACGCTCCACGTGAGCTGGCAGGTCGGCGTATTCGTCGTCGGGCTCGCGGTGGTCGGTGTGGGTGTGGTGCTGCTGCCGCTGCCCGGTCCCGGCTGGCTCATAATCTTCGGCGGTATGGCGATCTGGGCGACCGAATTCGTCTGGGCGCAACTGGTGCTCCGGTGGACGCGACGCAAGGTCACCGAAGCGGCGCAGAAAGCGCTCGAACCCAAGGTGCGCCGACGCAACATCATCCTGACGACCGTCGGTCTGGTGATCATGGCCGTACTGGCCGGCATTTACCTGTGGAAGTTCGGATTCGTCATGCCCTGGAAGATCGACCAGTGACCGCGGAAGCGGTCCGGCGGAGGCACTGACATGGGGTAATGTTTGCCCTGCGTCCGGGCGATTAGCTCAGTGGGAGAGCGCTTCGTTCACACCGAAGAGGTCACTGGTTCGAAACCAGTATCGCCCACCCGGAATCGATGCCCCGGAGACTTCACCGTCTCCGGGGCATCGGCCGTTTCCCTACGTGATTCCGGCCGTCGGCCCGTCAGCGCATCCGGCCCAGGGACTCCCGGAGGCGCCTGGCGTCGTGCAGGCGCCGTTCGTAGGTCGCGCCCAGCGCCAGGAGCAGCAGTCCGGCGAGTGCGGGTGGCAGCCAGCGGGGCAGGGCGCCGACGACCTGGACGGCGTACGGCGCCAGCTCGTGCAGTGTGTCGAGGGCGAGCACGGTGCCGCCGAGGACCAGCAGCGCCTGGAGCCTCAGCCGGGCGCCGACGAGCGTGACGGCGAGCGCGGCGACACCCAGCGCCAGCGGGCGGAGCCAGTGCGTGTCGCCCCATGCGGCGGCGAGGCTCGGCAGGAGCGTCGCGGCGAGGCCGGGGCCGTACGCCGTCCAGGACGACGCCCCGGGGTCGCCGCGGCGCCGCAGGAAGCCCACCACGAGCGCGGGGACGGTCACCGGCAGGGTGTACGCCTCCGGGGTCGCCACCTCGGAGGCGTACAGCCGCACCCAGGTGGCCAGGACGAACAGCACCGCCGCGAGATACCCGGCGGCCGGGCGGCGGTCCGGGCGCAGCGCGGTGCCCGCCGCGACGACCCCGCAGAGGGCGAGCACGAGGGCGACGGTCTCCGGGTGGCCCGAGGCGAGGACGACGGCGAGGGGACCGGCTCCGGCCGCCGTCAGCTCGACCGGCAGGGCGACGGGACGGTCGCGCAGGCCCGCGCCGAGCAGGGCGACGACGGTGGGCACGGCGAGGACGACCAGGGCGATGTGCTCGCGCGGCAGCCCGGCGGACGCGCAGAGCGCGCACAGCAGGGCGACGGCCGTCACGACGGCGACGCAGGCGAGGAGCGCCTGGAAGGACCGCGCCAGGAGGCCGGCGCGGGTGGAGTCCGTGCCGGTGCCGGTGCCGGTGTCCGTTTCGGCGTCGGCCACGGCGGGGCCGAGGGCCACCGCGCCGCCGCAGAGCAGGGTGAGCAGTACCCCGAGGGTGATCAGCGTGGTCGTCTCCGTGGCCAGGGCCAGCAGCGAGACGGCGGCCGCGCCGACGAGCGCGCAGACCACGGCGGTCGTCGAGACCGGCGGCCAGGCCGCCCCGGCAGCCGACAGGCGCGGGTACACCGCGAGCGTCAACGCGCCCGCCGTCAGGGCGAGATGAGTCGCCACGGCCGCCCCGTACCCGAGGTCCAGCGCCCCGGGAAGCACCAGCACCGCGGCCCAGCCGAGCGCCGTCGCACCGCCGAGCACGGCCGGTCGGACGGAGGCGCTCAGATGTCGGTACGCGGCGGCGAGGAGACCTGCGGCGATCAGCAGCACCAGCGGCGCCGTTGCCATCGCCGACCACCCCGGATCCGTCCCGAGCGCCTCACGCGCGCCGCCCGGTGCGCCCGACCAGATGTCCTCGGCCCGGGACACGGGGCCCAGGACCGTCACGGCCACCGAGGGCAGCGTCCACAGAACGGCCCCGGCCACCACCGCTCCGGCGGCCGCGCCCAGCCCACGCACCGCCGCGCGGGGCAGTGGAGCCCGTACGGCCGTCAACAGGACCGCGCCGCACAACAGATACCCGACGACGGCCCAGCTGAGCGGTACGGAGGGACGCGGCACACCACCGGTCGCGGCGATCGCGGCCAGACCGGCCACCAGGCCGCCGGCGAACGAGACTCCCGGAACGCGCACGGCGACGAGGAGACCCAGACCGGCTCCGGCGAGCAGCGGTACGCCGGGCCGGGCGGCGTCGAGCGGGGTGTCGGCGGTCACCGAGAGACCGACCGCGACAAGCAGCGCCCAGCCGCCGCTCGCCCAGGCGGTGACACCCGCGATCGACCTGGCCGGCGCGGGCTTGGTCCACAGCACGATCGCCGTGTCGGCGGCGGCGGTCGCCAGCAGCGCCCACGCGAGGGCGAGTTCGCCCGCGCCGGCGGCCAGTGCCCAGAGCGGCAGGGGGAGTTGGGCGGTGAGGACCGCGGCGGGCAGCGGCGTCCGCAGCCCGTCGACCAGCAGTCCGTACCCCGCCCAGAGCGCGGCGAGTACGGCGCACACGGTGGCCGCGTAGCCGAGCGGATCCGCGTCGGGCAGTGCGACGCGGTACAGCGCGTAGGCGTCGAGGACCGTCAGGACCAGGGCCAGTGCGCCGACCGCCTCGGCGGTCGAGGCCAGGGAGCGGCGGAGCAGAAGGGCCGGGGCGGCGAGTGCGGCGACGGTGACGGTGCCCAGCACGACGGACCGGCCGCCGATACCTATGGACCCCCAGCTGACCACCGTGAAGGCGATCGCCGCGATGGTCAGCAGCACACCGCCCAGCGCGAGCAGGGCGTTCTGCACGCTCGGCGGGGATGTCTCGGGCGCCCGGGCGGCGGGCCGCGCCTGTGGGACCGGTGGTGCCACCGGTGTCAGCAGCGTCAACAGATAGGACCTGCGGGCGAGCAACCGCGCTCTGCGCGCCTCGATTCGGGCGAGTTCGTGATCGAGGACCGCGAGCTCCTCGGCCGGTCGCGGAACGTTTTCCATGGCCTGGAGTGTGGTCCGGGCCACAGCACGGGCCATCGGCTCTCGTACTCAGATACGTGTCTGAGTACGTGCGCGGGGCGCACACTTGCCCCATGGACTGGCATCACTTCCGCTTCCGCAGCGTCTGGGATCTCGACGCCGCCCCGGACACCGTGTTCGGCGTGCTGGAACGGGCCGGTGAGTACCCCGACTGGTGGCCCCAGGTCCGGGAGGTGACCCCTGTCGACGAGCGCGGCGGGACGGCCCGGTTCCGGTCGGTGATTCCGTACGACCTCGTCGTCCACGCCCGCGAGAGCAGGAACGACCCGCGTGCCCGCGTCCTCGAAATCGCGATGACCGGTGACCTCGAAGGCTGGGCGCGCTGGACCCTGAGCGCCCGGGGCCCCGGCACCCGCGCCCTGTACGAGCAGGAGGTCGTCGTCAACAAGCCGCTGCTGCGGCGCTTCGCCCTGCCCGGTCGGCCCTTCTTCCTCGCCAATCACGCGCTGATGATGCGGGCCGGGCGGCGGGGGCTGCGGAAGGTCCTCACGGGCGGCCATACCGTTTGAACGAAACCCGCCGAGACCTGTATGGTTCAGTCCGTTCCCGGGCGATTAGCTCAGTGGGAGAGCGCTTCGCTCACACCGAAGAGGTCACTGGTTCGAACCCAGTATCGCCCACCGGGAAAGGCCGGTCCGTCGCTGACGGACCGGCCTCACTGTTGTGGGGCCCGCCCCGGCCGCCGTATCGGCGTACGGCCGAACGGTCAGGCCACGACCGGCATTTGGGGCCGCAGTGGCCACGCCGGGTCCGCCGCCACCCGCGAGCCGCCGCGCGCGAACCACTCCTGCCGGCCGCGTGACTGCGCCGCGTGCCAGGCGGCCTGCCGGGCGTGCAACTGGGCCACGGTGAGCTGCTGTGTCGTGGTGGCGAACCGGCGCCCCAGCGACCGGACCACTTCCAGCGCCGCCGTCGCGTCGGCCGCGGCGTCGTGCGAGCCGTCCAGCACCACCCCGTACAGCGAACAGAGGTCGACCAGCCGCCGCCGGCCCTTGCGGACGGGGTCGAGATGCCGGTCGAGCACACTCGGATCCAGCACGCAGAACGGGGCGTTCTCCAGATACCGGGCCATTGACGAGCTGCGGTGGCGCCGCATCTCGCGGTCGAGCAGCGTCAGGCCGAACGGCGCGTTCATCACGACCAGCGGCCGGCCCGCCATGCACTGCTCGGCGAGTCCCCGGCCGACCTCCTCGATCACCGGAGCCGGCCAGCGGCCCGAGCGCTGGACCAACGCGTCGGTGAGACCGTGCACTTCGGTCGCCTCGACCGGCACCGGGACCCCCGGATTGACCAGCCAGCGGGTGACCCGGGCCCGAGCGCCCGATATGTCCTGGACGACGAGGGCGGCCGAGACGATCCGGTCCTCCTCGGCGTCGGTGCCTGTCGTTTCGATGTCGAATGCGGCCAGGGGGCCCTCGTACCAGTGCGTCATCCCTGTAACTCCTCACGCACGCTTGGCAGATGGCATCCGGCCGACTGCCCGAATCGGTGATACCCGCCCCCTTTGCGGCGTACGCCGGAGATGGCGGCACAATTCAACCGTTTAGCGAGTGGCCCCTCCGGCTCGGTACGATTCCCGTCGCGTAGGGAAACGAGCCCGCGCGCCCCGTGAGTCAGGAGAGACCGGTGTCAGATGTCCGCGTGACCATCGAACGCGATTCCGAGCGGGAAGAGCGCGTGGTGACGACGGGCACTACGGCGGCCGACCTCTTCCCCGGCGAGCGCACCGTGATCGCCGCCCGGGTGGGCGGAGAGCTGAAGGACCTCAGCCACGAGGTCGCCGACGGCGAGACCGTCGAGCCCGTGGAGATCTCCTCCGAGGACGGCCTGAACATCCTGCGCCACTCCACCGCGCACGTCATGGCGCAGGCCGTGCAGGAGCTGTTCCCCGAGGCCAAGCTGGGTATCGGTCCGCCGATCAAGGACGGCTTCTACTACGACTTCGACGTCGCCGAGCCCTTCACCCCCGACGACATCAAGGCCGTCGAGAAGAAGATGCAGGAGATCCAGAAGCGCGGCCAGCGGTTCTCCCGGCGGGTCACCACCGACGAGGACGCGCGGGTCGAGCTGGCCGACGAGCCGTACAAGATCGAGCTGATCGGGCTCAAGGGCAAGGCCGCCGACGCCGCCGAGGGTGCGTCGGCCGAGGTCGGCGCCGGTGAGCTGACGATCTACGACAACCTCGACGCCAAGACCGGCGAGCTGTGCTGGAAGGACCTGTGCCGCGGCCCGCACCTGCCCACCACCCGTAACATCCCGGCCTTCAAGCTGATGCGGTCCGCCGCCGCCTACTGGCGTGGCAGCGAGAAGAACCCGCAGCTCCAGCGGATCTACGGCACCGCGTGGCCGTCGAAGGAAGAGCTCAAGGCGCACCTCGACTTCCTCGCCGAGGCCGAGCGCCGCGACCACCGCAGGCTGGGCAGCGAGCTGGACCTGTTCTCCTTCCCCGACGAGCTGGGCTCCGGTCTCGCGGTCTTCCATCCCAAGGGCGGGGTGATCCGCAAGGAGATGGAGCAGTACTCGCGCGACCGCCACGAGGTGTCCGGGTACGAGTTCGTCAACACCCCGCACATCTCGAAGAAGAAGCTCTTCGAGACCTCGGGACACCTGCCGCACTACGCGGACGGCATGTTCCCGCCCATGGAGTTCGACGGCCAGGACTACTACCTCAAGGCCATGAACTGCCCGATGCACAACCTGATCTTCAAGGCGCGCGGGCGGTCCTACCGCGAGCTGCCGCTGCGCCTGTTCGAGTTCGGCACGGTCTACCGCTACGAGAAGTCCGGTGTCGTGCACGGGCTCACCCGCTCACGCGGCTTCACCCAGGACGACGCGCACATCTACTGCACCAAGGAGGAGATGCCGCAGGAGCTGGACTCCCTGCTCACCTTCGTCCTGGAGCTGCTGCGCGACTACGGCCTGTCCGAGTTCGAGCTGGAGCTGTCCACCCGCGACCCGGAGTCGGACAAGTTCATGGGCGAGGACGCGGAGTGGGAGGAGGCCACGGCGGCGCTCCAGCAGGCCGCCGACAAGCAGGGCCTGCCGCTGGTCCCCGACCCGGGCGGCGCCGCGTACTACGGGCCCAAGATCTCCGTTCAGGCCAAGGACGCCATCGGGCGGTCCTGGCAGATGTCCACCATCCAGGTCGACTTCCAGCAGCCGAAGCGGTTCGAGCTGGAGTACACCGCGTCCGACGGCACCAAGCAGCAGCCGGTCATGATCCACCGGGCGCTGTTCGGCTCGATCGAGCGTTTCTTCGCCGTACTCCTGGAGCACTACGCGGGCGCGTTCCCGGCCTGGCTGGCGCCCGTCCAGGCGGTCGGCATCCCGATCGGCGACGCGCACGTGCCCTACCTCCAGGAGTTCGCCGCGCGGGCGAAGGCCAAGGGGCTGCGGGTCGAGGTGGACGCGTCGGCGGACCGGATGCAGAAGAAGATCCGCAACCACCAGAAGGCCAAGACGCCATTCATGATCATCGCCGGTGACGAGGACATCGCCAACGGCGCGGTGTCCTTCCGCTACCGGGACGGGACGCAGAAGAACGGCATCCCGGCCGACGAGGCGCTCGCCGAGCTGCTGGACGTCGTGGAGCGCCGCGTACAGGTCTGAGGCGCGGGCGCGGGTCCGGTACGGCCTCCGGGAGGCGTCAGCTTCCCGGAGGCCGTACCGCGCGCCCTCCCTGGTCTCCCCGGTCGTCGCCCCGCTCGCCCCGGTCCACCGTCCTCGCCCGGTCCTCCCGGTCGAAGACCTGGATCAGCCACGAGGAGAACGAACCCGTCACCGCGCCCAGCAACGCCAGACCGCACACCATCAGAAAGACCGCGAACAGCCGGCCGAGTGGTGTCACCGGTGTCACGTCGCCGTACCCGACGGTGGTGATCGCCGAGCAGGCCCACCACACCGCGTCCCCGAAGGTCCGGATGGTCGCGCCCGGCGCACCGCGCTCCTGCTGGTAGACCGCGAGCGCGGAGGCGAAGCTGAGCAGGACGGCCGTCACACCCGCGTACAGCATCACCCGCCCGTACAGGCTCAGCCGTGGCTGGTCGCGGCGGCGCTGGAGCGCCACGTAGGTGCTCACGATCCGCACAGGGCGCAGCAGGGGCAGCAGAAGGACGACCGTGTCGAGCCAGTGCGTCGTCACGAAGCGGGCCCCCTGGCCGCTCAGCACCAGACGTACCGCGTAGTCCACCGCGAACAGCGCCCAGACCGCGAGGAGGAAGCCCAGCACGACATCACCCAGGAGCGGGTTCCGGCTGTCGTTCAGCACGAGCACCGCGTAACAGGCGAGGAAGAGCGGCGAGGCGATGAGCAGTGGCAGTTCGACGCGCCGCTCCCAGCCACGCGGGCGGTTCGCTCGGTTCCGGACATGCATCGCGCCAGCATGGCCGGGGCCGGTACGGGGCGGGCCCGGCGACACGCGTCACCGGGCCGAAGTCATATGCTGCACAGCATGACGAGTGAGCCGGAGCAGCAGATCGGAGTGGGCAACCCGGACGCGTTCCAGCGCCTTTGGACACCCCACCGGATGGCCTACATCCAGGGCGAGAACAAGCCCACCAGCCCGGACGCGGGCGACGGTTGTCCCTTCTGCTCCATCCCGCTCAAGTCCGACGAGGACGGGCTCGTCGTCGCACGCGGTGAGTCGGTGTACGCGGTGCTGAATCTCTATCCGTACAACGGCGGCCATCTCCTGGTCGTCCCGTTCCGGCACGTCGCCGACTACACGGAGCTGGACGACGCCGAGACCGCCGAGCTGGGCACCTTCACCAAGCAGGCGATGACCGCGCTGCGTACGGCCTCCGGGGCGCACGGTTTCAACATCGGCATGAACCAGGGCACCGTCGCCGGCGCCGGCATCGCCGCCCATCTGCACCAGCACGTCGTGCCGCGCTGGGGCGGCGACGCCAACTTCATGCCCGTCATCGCCCGTACCCGGGTGCTGCCCCAACTCCTCGCCGACACCCGGGTGATGCTCGCCGACGCGTGGCCGAAGACGGACTCGTAGCCCTCGCTACGCGTCGTACACGTCGACCTTCCTCGGCGACGGGTCCTGGACCGCGCCGCTGAGGAACGAGGAGCGGTTGCCGAAGCGCTCGGTGTCCACGCCGTTCTCGTCCAGTACGCGCATGGCCGCCGTGTGCGCCACCCGCAGCACCGGCGTGGCCGCGCGCATCGCGTCGTCGGCCATGAAGCGGTGGCGCCACGGCTTCTCCGCCCAGGCGTGCCGCAGACCGAACGGTTCGGGCAGGGCGAGCTTGCCGCCGAGGAAGTCGAGGATCGGCGGGTACCAGGTGAACGGCGCGCGGACGGCGAGCCGTACCGCCTCCTTCGGCTCCACCAACGGCAGGTTGCGTGTCGTGGTCTCCCAGAACCGGATCGTCTTGGCCACCGTGACCGTCTTGGGCGACGGCTTCGTGGTGAAGAGCGAGTGCACCGGACCGAGGGCGTGGCCTGTCACCTCGATGCGCAGTGTCTCGTGCAGGACCGTCACCGTGATCATCATGGTGATGATCAACTGGCCGTCCCAGAGGGTGAACTGGACCCCCAGATAGTGCCGGTCGCCGCTGCCGAACTGCTGGTGGTTGCAGATCCGCTGTATCTCATGGCCCTTGACCTGGAACGTCTCCACGTCCTGGCCCTCGGGCCTGCTGACCGATCCGGCGTTCTCGCCGACCGGCCGTACGATCCAGTGCTTCACCTCGGGCTTGGGGAAACCACCCGAGTTGAGCGGGCCGCGCTCCAGCATTTTCAGCTGGTCGTGCATCGCCCGTATCACGTCGTAACTGCGGAACTGGTGGATGTCCTTGCCGGCCTCCTTGGGAACCAGCTCCTCCGCGAGCTGCCAGCTGCCCCACCGGGTGCCCATACCCAATATGCCCTTGGGGCCCGCGTAGAAGACCGCGTTGGAACGCTGCTCGGCCGTCAGCTTCTCCAGCCCGTGGCGCAGCTCCTCCCGCGCGGTCTCGTCGGGATGCCCCGGAACCGCCTCGGGCACCTTGGCGCCGAGGCCACCGCCCGACAGGAGGTCGCTCCAGCGGGCGCGCAGGTCCTTGGCCGTCGCCTCGCAGATCCGCTTGGCGACCAGCCAGCCGATGACGGGCGCCACGATCACACCGCGCAGATACCAGCCGAGGAGCCCTGTGAACGGCAGCGCGACCAGGAAGACCACGGCCAGCGCGGCGACGCCGAGCAGCAGCGCGCCGCCGATCGCGCCGGCCTTCTTGTCCTTCGACCCGGCCAGCGTCCTGCGCAGCTGGAAGACGCCGAGCCACAGCAGCGCCCCCGGCAGGAACAGCAGGCCGAACACCACGGTCACCAGAGTGAGCCGGGTGTCGCGCTCCTTGCGGATGCGGATCGCCGCCAGACAGTGCTCGACCACCGACTGCGGTTCCATACCGAAGGACTGGATGAGCGCGGCACGGCCGCCACCGAGCATCCGCGTCTGCACCGCGCGCGAGAACGCCTCGCCCAGATTCGGCTCGAAGAGCGAGACCTTGCCCTTCTTCACCGTCGACTTGTGCCACTCGCTGTCGGCCTTGAGGATCTCCTCGATCGGACTGTCGCGGTACGCCGCCGAGGCCAGGGCATGCGTCGCCGCCGTCTGACCCGCCGACCCCTGGAGCGGAACCTGAGCTCCCGGAGAGAAATCGAATCCGTCCTGCGCCACTGTCCGCCCCCATCGCCGCGAGCATCCGCTGCTGCGCCCTTTTCCCAACTACCGTGCCCCGCACACCTGCTGAGCTGGGGCGCATCACAGCGTAACCCGGGGGGCACCCCCCGCGTCAGGGAGAACCCGGCCCCGGCACCGTGCGGATCCCGTGGCCGGGGCGCCGTCTTCAGGCCACCACCCCGGCGTCGGCGCTCTCCCGGATACGGTCGGCCACGTGCGCCGGCATCGCCTCGTGCCGGGCGTACGAGCGGCTGAACCGCCCCGTGCCGTGCGAGACCGACCGCAGATCTATCGCGTACCTGCCGATCTCGATCTCCGGCACCTCCGCCCGTACGACCGTCCGTCCCGCCCCGGCCTGATCGGTGCCGACCACCCGGCCGCGCCGCCCCGACAGGTCGCTCATCACGGGGCCCACGTACTCGTCCGGGACCACGACCTCCACGGTGGCGACCGGCTCCAGCAGTTCGATACGCGCCTGCTCGGACGCCTCACGCAGCGCGAGCGCGCCCGCCGTCTGGAAAGCACCGTCGGAGGAGTCCACCGAGTGCGACTTCCCGTCCACCAGCGTCACCCGTACGTCGACCAGTGGATGGCCGGCGGCGACCCCGCGCGCGGCCTGCGCCCGTACGCCCTTCTCCACGGCGGGGATGAACTGCCGCGGCACCGCGCCCCCGACGACCCGGTCGACGAATTCGACGCCGGAGCCCACGGGCAGCGGGTCGACCTCGATCTCGCAGATCGCGAACTGGCCGTGGCCGCCGGACTGTTTGACGAGCCTGCCGCGCCCCGACGCCCGCTCGCCGAAGGTCTCCCGGAGCGACACCTTGTGCGGTACGACGTCCACCTGGACGCCGTACCGGTCGCGCAGCCGCTCCAGGGCCACGTCCATGTGCGCCTCGCCGAGGCACCAGAGGACGACCTGACGGGTCGCCGGGTTCTGCTCCAGACGCATCGTCGGATCCTCGGCGGCGAGCCGGGCGAGCCCCTGCGACAGCTTGTCCTCGTCCGACGCGCTGTGCGCCTCCACGGCGAGCGGCAGGAGCGGATCGGGCATTGTCCACGGCCGCATCAGCAGCGGGTCGTCCCTCGCGGAGAGCGTGTCGCCCGTCTCGGCGTGCGACAGCTTCGCCACACACGCCAGATCGCCCGCGATACAGCTGTCCAGGATCCGCTGCTGCTTGCCGAAGGGCGCCGACAGCGCGCCGATCCGCATCTCCACGTCGTGGTCCTCGTGTCCGCGGTCGGCGAGCCCGTGCCCGGAGACATGCACCGTCTCGTCGGGCCGCAGCGTGCCGGAGAAGACCCGGACGAGGGAGAGCCTGCCCACGTACGGGTCGGACGCCGTCTTGACCACCTCGGCGACAAGCGGGCCGCCCGGATCGCAGCTCGGGCGCGGGCGTGCCGAGCCGTGCGGGGTCGTCACCTCGGGCGCGCGGCGCTCCAGAGGGGTGGGGAAGCCCCGGGTGATCAAGTCGAGCAACTCGACCGTGCCGAGGCCCTGGCGCGCTCCGCCGGCGGCCGGCGCCGCCGCGAGGACGGGGTGGAAGACACCGCGGGCGACGGCCTTCTCCAGATCGTCCACGAGCGTCCGCTCGTCGATCTCGGCGCCGCCCAGATAGCGCTCCATCAGGGTCTCGTCCTCGCTCTCGGCGATGATCCCCTCGATGAGCCGGTCCCGGGCCGCGTCGATGAGCGGCAGCCGGCCGGGGTCGGGCGCGAGCACCTCGCGGGTGCCGGACGAGTAGTCGTAGATCTTGCGCGTGAGCAGTCCGGTGAGCCCGGTGACCGGCGCGTGCCCGTCGGGGCCCTCGGCGCCGTACACAGGGAGATACAGGGGCAGGACGGCGTCGGGGTCGTCACCGCCGAAGATCCCGCCGCAGACCCGCGTCAGCTCGTCGAAGCCCGTGCGGGCGGTCTCCAGATGCGTCACGACGATCGCACGCGGCATGCCGACGGCGGCGCACTCCTCCCACATCGCGCGGGTGGAGCCCGCCACCGCCTCCGCCTCCTGGGCGGCCGAGACAACGAAAAGAGCCGCGTCCGCGGCGCGCAGACCGGCCCTCAGCTCCCCGACGAAATCCGCGTAGCCGGGGGTGTCCAGCAGATTGATCTTGTACTCTCCCCAGTCCAGTGGGACGAGGGACAGCTGTACGGAACGTTGTTGCCGGTGCTCGATCTCGTCGTAGTCCGAGACGGTGCCGCCGTCCTCCACGCGGCCCGCCCGGGTGAGAGCCCCGGCGGTCAGCGCCAGGGCCTCGACCAGAGTCGTCTTGCCGGATCCGCTGTGGCCGACCAGCGCCACGTTCCGTACCGAGGAGGGCCGGCCGACCGTTGTCGCCCTGCCGGCGGCCCCGGGATGTCCGTTCGACTTGTCGCCCATGATCATGCCTCCCGATCGATCGCACGGTGAGGAGTCGGGCGCGGGCAAGTGGGGGCCGCGCGTGGCAGCTCCTGCGATGCCCACGGTGGTCCTTCGAGCTTTCCACTCGCGTCGGCCCGCGTCCATACGCGGTCACCATGTCGGGCGGGAGCGCCCTTTCCGCCCGAGGTGGGCTCCCCGGCGGTGGAGGCCCGCGGTCCTGGCTACGATGGGCCAGCCGGTGGCCGATGGGGCCGCCTGCCAACGACCGTCGGGAAGGCCATGCTGAACAAGTACGCGCGTGCATTCTTTACGCGTGTCCTCACCCCGTTCGCCGCGTTTCTGCTCCGCCGTGGGGTGAGTCCCGACGCTGTGACGCTCATCGGTACCGCGGGAGTGATGGCGGGAGCGCTGGTCTTCTTCCCCCGTGGAGAGTTCTTCTGGGGCACGATCGTCATCACGCTCTTCGTCTTCTCCGACCTCATCGACGGCAACATGGCGCGGCAGGCCGGGATCTCCAGCCGGTGGGGGGCCTTCCTCGACTCCACGCTCGACCGGGTCGCCGACGGCGCCGTCTTCGGCGGATTCGCGCTCTGGTACGCGGGGACGGGCGACAACAATGTGCTGTGCGCCGTCTCGATCTTCTGCCTGACGAGCGGCCAGGTCGTCTCGTACACGAAGGCCCGCGGCGAATCCATAGGGCTGCCGGTGGCCGTCAACGGGCTCATCGAGCGCGCCGAGCGTCTTGTCATCTCGCTGGTGGCGGCTGGTCTCGCGGGCATGCACAAATTCGGGGTGCCCGGTATCGACATCCTGCTGCCGATCGCGCTGTGGGTGGTGGCCGCGGGCAGTCTGGTGACACTCGGACAGCGTGTGGTGACCGTACGGCGGGAGTCCGCCGAGGCGGACGCGGCCAGGGCCGGCGGGTCCGCCTCATGAGCGGCGGGCGGGACCGGCTCGTCGACACCCTCTACGGACTCGGCTGGAGCACCGTCAAGACGCTGCCCGAACCGGTGGCCGTCGCCCTCGGCAGGACCATCGCCGACACCGTCTGGAAGCGGCGCGGCTCGAACGTACTGCGGCTCGAATCGAATCTGGCCCGTGTGGTGCCGGACGCGGGCCCCGAGCGCCTCGCGGAGCTGTCGAAGGCGGGCATGCGCTCGTACATGCGGTACTGGATGGAGTCGTTCCGGCTGCCGGTCTGGAGCGCGGAGCGAGTGCGGGACAGCGTCGAGATCAAGGACATCCATCTCCTGACGGAGGGTCTGGAGAGCGGGCGGGGCGTCGTGTTGGCCCTGCCACATCTGGCCAACTGGGATCTGGCCGGGGCCTGGCTGACCCGGGGGATGGGCGTTCCGTTCACCACCGTCGTGGAACGGCTCAAGCCCGAATCGCTCTTCGACCGTTTCGTCGAATACCGCGAGAGCCTCGGTATGGAGGTGCTGCCGCACACCGGGGGGACCGCCTTCGGGACGCTCGCCCGGCGGCTGCGGTCGGGCGGCCTGGTGTGCCTGGTCGCCGACCGGGATCTGTCCGCGTCGGGCGTCGAGGTGACGTTCTTCGGCGAGAAGACGCGGATGCCGGCCGGGCCCGCCCTGCTCGCGCAGCAGACCGGGGCACTGCTGTTTCCGGTCTCGCTCCACTTCGACGGGCCGAAACTCATGCGGGGACGGGTCTATCCGGCCGTCGAGGTGCCGGAGACAGGCAAACGCGCCGAAAAGTCGTCTGTGATGACACAGGCCGTCGCTGACAAGTTCGCCGCCGGCATCGCCGAGCACCCGGAGGACTGGCACATGCTGCAACGTCTCTGGCTCGCCGACCTCGAACCCCGTCCCGATACGAGTTCCGGGACCGGCGGAAGCCCCGAGAAGGTCGGTGGGGCCGGGTGAAGATCGGCATCGTCTGCCCGTACTCCTGGGACGTGCCGGGCGGAGTGCAGTTCCACATCAGGGACCTCGCGGACCACCTGATCCGGCTGGGCCACGAGGTCTCGGTGCTCGCGCCCGCCGACGACGAGACGCCGCTCCCGCCGTTCGTGGTCTCCGCCGGGCGGGCCGTGCCCGTGCCGTACAACGGTTCCATCGCCCGGCTGAACTTCGGCTTCCTGGCGGCGGCCCGGGTACGGCGCTGGCTGCACGACGGCACCTTCGACGTCATCCACATCCACGAACCCACGGCGCCCTCGCTCGGGCTGCTCGCCTGCTGGGCGGCGCAGGGGCCGATCGTCGCGACGTTCCACACGTCCAACCCGCGCTCGCGCGTGATGCTCGCCGCGTACCCGATCCTTCAGCCGGCGCTGGAGAAGATAAGCGCACGGATCGCGGTCAGCGAGTACGCGCGGCGCACCCTGGTCGAGCATCTGGGCGGCGACGCCGTCGTCATCCCCAACGGGGTGGATGTCGACTTCTTCGCCAGGGCCGCGGTCAACCCTCAGTGGCAGAGCGGCACGATCGGCTTCGTCGGGCGCATCGACGAGCCGCGCAAGGGGCTGCCCGTCCTGATGAAGGCCCTGCCGAGGATTCTCGAAGCGTTCCCCGACACGAGGCTGCTCGTCGCGGGGCGCGGCGACGAGAGGGAAGCGGTGGAGTCGCTTCCTGAGGAGATGCGCGGCAGCGTCGAATTCCTCGGCATGGTGAGCGACGAGGACAAGGCGCGGCTGCTGCGCAGCGTCGACCTGTACGTGGCGCCCAACACCGGGGGCGAGAGCTTCGGCATCATCCTGGTCGAGGCGCTGTCGGCGGGAGCGGCGGTGCTGGCGAGCGACCTGGACGCGTTCGCGCAGGTCCTGGACCAGGGCGCCGCCGGGGAACTGTTCGCCAACGAGGACGCGGACGCGCTGGCGGAGGCGGCCATAGGGCTGCTGGGGGACTCGCGGCGACGCAAGGAACTGGGCGAGCGCGGCAGCGCGCATGTGCGGCGCTTCGACTGGTCGACGGTGGGCGCGGACATCCTCGCGGTGTACGAGACGGTCACCGACGGCGCGGCGTCGGTGGCCACGGACGAACGCGTCGGCCTCCGCGCCCGCTTCGGTTTGGCGGCGCGCGACTAGGGCCTGTCCGCAAAGTGGCGCCGTCCGCCCGCAGGGCGGGGCCCGCACCAACGTGACATCAGCCGCTGCCGCGGCGGGCCCCGGCCGATCCGCGAGATCCGCCGGACAGGACCTGGCGCCTCATCCGGTTCTGTCGTCCGCTCGCGCCCTTCTCGGGAGGGGGACGGAGCCCGCTCCCGGGATTGGGGCGGGACGGGGTGGCGGAAGGGACCCCGGCCACAAGTAGCCTGCCGTTCGTGACCGAAACCCTGATCTGGATCTTCGCCGGGCTCTTGGCGATCGGCCTGTACCTCAGCTGGACCGCCGGCCGCCTCGACCGACTGCACTCGCGGATAGACGCGTCACGGGCCTCCCTCGACGCCCAACTGCTGCGCCGCGCCTCGGTCGCCCAGGAGCTGGCCACCGCGGGCCTCCTCGATCCCGCCGCCTCGATCGTGCTCTACCAGGGCGCGCACGCCGCGCGCCAGGCCGAGGACGAGCAGCGTGAGGTGGCCGAAAGTGAGCTGAGCGAGGCGCTGCGGGCCGTCTTCGGAGAGGTCGCGCAGGTCGAGGCGGTACGGGCGGCTCCGGGCGGTGACGAGGCCGCCGACGAGCTGGCCGCCGCCGTACGCCTCGTTCCGATGGCCCGGCGATTCCACAACGACTCCGTACGCGCGGCCCGCGCGCTGCGCCGGCACCGTACGGTCCGCTGGTTCCGCCTCGCCGGGCACGCGCCGTCCCCGCTCGCCTTCGAGATGGACGACGAGCCACCGGTGGCTCTCGCGAACCGTCCCGCCTAGGGGCTGTCTTTCGGACAAGGCCGCGAGAACGATCCACAGGCCTTCCATTGGCCCTTGCTGTGGACTGGTCCGGAGAGGTTTGCTCGCCTCGTCAACCGCTCCCGTCCCCGTCCCCGTGAGGTCGTTCCCGTGTCCAGCACGCTTTCCACCACCAGCCAGACCCCCGAGACCGGCACCGCGCGCGTGAAGCGCGGCATGGCCGAGCAGCTCAAGGGCGGCGTGATCATGGATGTGGTCACGCCGGACCAGGCGAAGATCGCCGAGGACGCCGGCGCGGTCGCCGTGATGGCGCTGGAGCGCGTTCCGGCCGACATCCGTAAGGACGGCGGCGTCGCGCGGATGTCCGACCCCGACATGATCGAGGGCATCATCGAGGCCGTCTCGATCCCGGTGATGGCGAAGTCCCGCATCGGCCACTTCGTGGAGGCCCAGGTCCTGCAGTCCCTCGGCGTCGACTACATCGACGAGTCCGAGGTCCTGACTCCGGCCGACGAGGTCAACCACTCGGACAAGTGGGCCTTCACCACGCCGTTCGTCTGTGGCGCGACCAACCTGGGCGAGGCCCTGCGCCGTATCGCCGAGGGCGCGGCCATGATCCGCTCGAAGGGCGAGGCCGGCACCGGCAACGTCGTCGAGGCGGTCCGTCACCTGCGCCAGATCAAGAACGAGATCGCCCGGCTGCGCGGCTACGACAACAACGAGCTGTACGCCGCCGCGAAGGAACTCCGCGCTCCGTACGAGATCGTCAAGGAGGTCGCCGAGCTGGGCAAGCTGCCCGTCGTGCTCTTCTCCGCAGGAGGCGTGGCCACCCCGGCGGACGCCGCCCTGATGCGTCAGCTCGGCGCCGAGGGCGTCTTCGTCGGATCCGGCATCTTCAAGTCCGGCGACCCCGCCAAGCGCGCCGCCGCCATCGTCAAGGCCACCACCTTCTACGACGACCCCAAGATCGTCGCGGACGCCTCGCGCAATCTCGGCGAGGCCATGGTCGGCATCAACATCGACACCCTGCCCGCGTCCGAGCACTATGCCAACCGTGGCTGGTGACCAGGGCGCCGCGCGCGGCCCGCTGATCGGCGTCCTGGCCCTCCAGGGCGACGTACGGGAGCACCTGGCCGCCCTGGAGACGGCCGGTGCGGTGCCCACGACCGTACGGCGGCCGGACGAACTGGCCGCCGTCGACGGTCTGGTGATCCCCGGCGGCGAGTCGACGACCATGTCCAAACTGGCCGTCCTCTTCGGGATGCTGGAGCCGCTGCGCGAGCGCGTACGCGACGGGATGCCGGTCTACGGCACCTGCGCCGGCCTGATCCTGCTCGCCGAGAAGATCCTCGACCCGCGCTCCGGACAGGAGACCGTCGGCGGCATCGACATGATCGTCCGCAGGAACGCCTTCGGGCGGCAGAACGAGTCCTTCGAGGCGGCCGTCGATGTCGTGGGTGTGGGACCGGTGGACGGGGTCTTCATCCGGGCGCCGTGGGTCGAGTCGGTGGGCGCCGAGGTGGAGGTGCTCGCCGAGCACGGCGGGCATGTCGTGGCCGTTCGGCAGGGCAACGCGCTCGCCACGGCGTTCCATCCGGAACTCACCGGCGACCACCGGCTGCACGGCTTCTTCACGGAGATGGTGCGCTCCGCGGGGTGAGGGGATCCCGGTAGGATCTCTGCCGAACGGAGCAGGATTGGTTACGCGAAGGAGACAGGCAGATGTCCGGCCACTCTAAATGGGCTACGACGAAGCACAAGAAGGCCGTGATCGATGCCAAGCGCGGCAAGCTCTTCGCGAAGCTGATCAAGAACATCGAGGTCGCGGCCCGCACCGGGGGCGCCGATGTCGACGGCAACCCGACCCTTTTCGACGCCATCCAGAAGGCGAAGAAGAGCTCGGTGCCGAACAAGAACATCGACTCGGCCGTCAAGCGCGGCGCCGGCCTGGAGGCCGGAGGCGCCGACTACGAGACGATCATGTACGAGGGTTACGGGCCCAACGGTGTCGCCGTGCTCATCGAGTGCCTGACCGACAACCGCAACCGTGCCGCGTCCGACGTCCGCGTCGCGATGACCCGCAACGGCGGCTCGATGGCCGACCCCGGCTCCGTGTCGTACCTGTTCCACCGCAAGGGCGTCGTGATCGTCCCCAAGGCCGAGCTGGGCGAGGACGACGTCCTGGGCGCCGTCCTCGACGCGGGCGCCGAGGAGGTCAACGACCTGGGTGAGTCCTTCGAGGTGCTCAGCGAGGCGACCGACCTGGTCGAGGTCCGCACGGCGCTCCAGCAGGCCGGCATCGACTACGACTCCGCCGACACCAACTTCGTGCCGACCATGCAGGTCGAGCTGGACGAGGACGGCGCACGGAAGATCTTCAAGCTGATCGACGCGCTGGAGGACAGCGACGACGTGCAGAACGTCTTCGCCAACTTCGACGTCTCGGACGAGGTCATGGAGAAGGTCGACGCCTGACCGGCGGGCCCACCGGCGCGCGTCGCCGGCGTCAACTCGGCTGTACGCGGCGGGCCGACGGGGACACACCCCCCGTCGGCCCGCCGCGTTGTCGGTGCCGACCGATACTGTGCTGATCAGGGGTTCTGACTCACCGGCGGAACAGGTGATCGGGCGGGACCGAGAGTGTGAGGGGGAGGGGCGCGATGCGGGTACTGGGCGTGGACCCCGGACTGACGCGGTGCGGTGTCGGCGTCGTCGAGGGCGTCGCCGGACGGACGTTGACGATGCTCGGCGTCGGTGTGGTGCGCACACCCGCCGACGCGGACCTCGGATCGCGCCTGGTAGCCATCGAGCGGGGAGTGGAAGCCTGGCTGGACGAGCACCGGCCCGAACTGGTCGCTGTGGAGCGGGTGTTCAGCCAGCACAACGTTCGTACGGTGATGGGCACGGCCCAGGCCAGCGCCGTGGCCATGCTGTGCGCCGCCCGCCGCGGCATCCCGGTCGCCCTGCATACCCCCAGCGAGGTCAAGGCCGCGGTCACCGGCAACGGGCGCGCCGACAAGGCACAGGTCGGTGTCATGGTGACCCGGCTGCTGAGACTGGACGCGCCGCCCAAACCGGCCGACGCCGCCGACGCCCTCGCCCTCGCCATCTGCCATATCTGGCGCGCCCCCGCCGTCAACCGTCTCCAGCAGGCGCACGCCGCGGCGAAGGCGTCCCGCCCCGCCGGCCACACACCCGTACGGAAGGTTCCCCGATGATCGCCTTCGTCAGCGGCCCGGTGGCCGCGCTCGCCCCGACCTCCGCGGTGATCGAGGTCGGCGGCGTCGGCATGATGGTCCAGTGCACCCCGGCCACCCTCGCCGGGCTGCGGATCGGTCAGGAGGCGAAGATCGCCACCTCGCTGGTCGTCCGGGAGGACTCGCTCACGCTGTACGGCTTCGCCGACGACGACGAGCGCCAGACGTTCGAGCTGCTCCAGACCGCCAGCGGTGTCGGTCCGCGGCTGGCCCAGGCGATGCTCGCGGTGCACGCGCCCGACACCCTGCGTGTCGCCGTGGCCACGGGGGACGAGAAGACGCTCACCGCCGTCCCCGGCATCGGTAAGAAGGGCGCGCAGAAGCTGCTGCTGGAGCTGAAGGACCGGCTCGGCGAGCCCCTCGGTACGCATATCGGCAGACAGGGAATCGGCGTCCCCGTCTCCGCCGCGTGGAACGATCAGCTGCACTCGGCGCTGATCGGTCTCGGTTACGCGACGAGGGAGGCGGACGAGGCGGTCGCGCTGGTCGCCCCCCAGGCCGAGGCCGCGATCGAGGCGGGCGAGGCGCCCGCCGTACCGCGACTCCTGCGGGCGGCTCTCCAGTCGCTGAACCGCACACGCTGACCGGGCCACGACGACGGGCGCGGGCCGGGCCGCCCCGCGATCGCCGCCAGGCCCGCGCCGGAGCCGAACTCCACGGGACCGTCCAGGGACGTCCCGATTCCATGAGGTGAGCCACAGTGAACTGGGACGACAGCAGCAAGGGGACGCCGGGAGGCGGCCCTCCGCCGACGGACGCGACCGACGGGTCCGACCGGCTCGTCGCCGCGTCCGCCGACGGCGAGGACCAGGCGGTCGAGGCGGCGCTGCGGCCCAAGTCGCTGGACGAATTCGTCGGGCAGGAGCGCGTACGGGAACAGCTCGACCTCGTCCTGAAGGCGGCCCTCGCCCGGGGCGGCACCGCCGATCATGTCCTGCTGTCGGGCGCGCCCGGCCTCGGCAAGACCACTCTCTCCATGATCATCGCGGCCGAGATGGGCGCCCCGATCCGCATCACCTCGGGCCCCGCCATCCAGCACGCGGGCGACCTCGCGGCGATCCTCTCCTCCCTCCAGGAGGGCGAGGTCCTCTTCCTCGACGAGATCCACCGGATGTCCCGGCCCGCCGAGGAAATGCTCTACATGGCCATGGAGGACTTCCGCGTCGACGTCATCGTCGGCAAGGGCCCCGGCGCCACCGCCATCCCGCTGGAGCTGCCGCCCTTCACCCTCGTCGGCGCCACCACCAGGGCCGGCCTGCTTCCGCCCCCGTTGCGCGACCGCTTCGGCTTCACCGCGCAGATGGAGTTCTACGAGCCCGTCGAGCTGGAACGGGTCATCCACCGCTCGGCGCACCTCCTGGACCTGGAGATCGACGCGGACGGCGCCGCCGAGATCGCCGGCCGCTCCCGGGGCACGCCCCGTATCGCCAACCGTCTGCTGCGCCGGGTCCGCGACTACGCGCAGGTCAAGGCCGAGGGGTACATCAACCGCGACATCGCCTCCGTCGCCCTTCAGGTGTACGAGGTGGACGAGCGCGGCCTGGACCGCCTCGACCGGGCCGTGCTCCGGGCCCTGCTCAAGCTGTTCGGCGGCGGCCCGGTCGGCCTGTCGACCCTCGCCGTCGCGGTGGGGGAGGAGCGAGAGACGGTCGAGGAGGTCGCCGAGCCCTTCCTCGTACGGGAGGGACTGCTCGCCCGCACCCCCCGGGGCCGGGTCGCGACTCCGGCGGCATGGGCACATCTGGGGCTGACGCCACCCCCGCGGAGCCCAGGCGCAAGCGGACAACCGGGGCTCTTCGGGGCGTGAGCGCACTGGCACTCGCCTCAGCAGGAACCCCGGTGCCATGCTGGGCGTTGTTCCATTGATGCGGACTCGCTTAGACTCCGCCGATGCCGCCCGTAACGGTCGGCTACCCACCCCCGTATATCAGGCCGCTCGACAGCGCGGTCGTGCGAAGGAAGTTCCCTCCCGTGAGTCTCGTGACCCTCCTCCCCTTCATCGTGCTCATCGGGGCCATGTTCCTGATGACCCGGTCCGCCAAGAAGAAGCAGCAGGCGGCTGTGCAGATGCGCAATGAGATGCAGCCCGGCACAGGTGTCCGGACGATCGGGGGCATGTACGCCACCGTCAAGGAAGTTCACGACGACACGGTCCTGCTGGAGGTCGCGCCGGCCGTCCACGCCGTGTACGCGAAGAACGCCATTGGCGCCGTCCTGACGGACGAGGAGTACAACCGCATCGTCCACGGCGACGAGGAAGAGTTCGAGGTCGACGGCCACGTCGTGCCCGACGACGCCTCCTCGCTGGTCGACGACGACGTCTCCAAGATCGACCTGGGCAAGAAGGACAGCCCGGAAGACGCCGAGGCCGAGACTGAGGCCGACGTCGACGCGCCCAAGGCCGACGCGCCCACGGCCGACGCCGACGCCGAGAAGGAGTCGGTCGTCGAGCCCAAGGACGCCAAGGCCGACGGCGAGAGCGGCGCGAAGTAGTCCCGTCCGGTCCCGCACCGCGCCCCCGGGCGTACCGCGGTCCCCGGACGGCGCAGGCATTCGCGTGGGCACGTCCCCACAACACTTCGTTGCCGCTTTGTCGCTCACCCGGCGTGGAGCGGTTGGACAGGGAGAAACGAAAAGGTGGCAGCACCTCAGAAGGGCCGAAGGCAGACGGGGGCCCCGGGAAAGCCGGGGCGCACCCTGATCCTGTTCCTGATCGCGATGATCGCCCTCGTCGGCGGGATGTTCGGGGCGGGCGAGCTCACGCCGCGCCTCGGTATCGACCTCGCCGGCGGCACGACCATCACGCTCAAGGCCAAGAGCTCGCCGGGCCAGGCGAACGCGGTCAACGAGACCAACATGAACACCGCGGTCGGCATTATCGAGCGTCGTGTCAACGGTCTCGGCGTTCAGGAGGCCGAGGTTCAGACCCAGGGATCCGACAACATCATTGTCAACATCCCCAAGGGCACGAACTCGCAGCAGGCTCGTGAGCAGGTCGGCACCACCGCTCAGCTGTACTTCCGGCCGGTCGTGACCCTCGGACCGGGTGACCCCGCCGCGCAGCAGCCGCCGCCGGACGCGAACCCGACTCCGAGCGCCGGTTCGAGCGAGAGCCCGAGCCCTTCCGGGAGCGACAAGCCGAAGGAGACCGCCTCTCCTTCGGGCGACAACGCCCCCAGCCCCTCGGAGACGACCCAGGGCCGTCCCCTCACGGAGGACCTGAAGGCCGACGCGACGCCCACGCCGAGCGGCTCGCCCTCCGACGAGCCCAGCCCGTCACCGAGCGAGCCCGCGACACCGCCCACGGACCCCGCGACGGAGAAGCTCCAGGCCGACTTCGCGGCGCTCGACTGCACGAACGAGAAGGTCAGGGGCGCCCTCGGCGACAACGCGAAGCCGGACCAGCCGACGCTCGCCTGCGGTGAGAACGACGGTGTGTGGGAGAAGTACATCCTCGGCCCGGCCGAGGTGGGCGGCAAGGACGTCGACGACGCCAACGCCACCATCAACCAGCAGACCGGCCAGTGGATCGTCCAGATGGACTTCACGGGCGGTGGCTCGAAGAAGTTCCAGGCGATCACCAGCAAGCTGTCGCAGCAGCAGCCCCCGCAGAACCAGTTCGCCATCGTCCTCGACGGTGAGGTCGTCTCGGCGCCCTCGGTGCGCCAGACCCTGAGCGCCAACGCCGAGATCTCCGGCAACTTCACCCAGGAGTCCGCACAGGACCTGGGCAACATTCTGTCGTACGGCGCGCTGCCCCTCACCTTCCAGGAAGAGACCGTCACCACGGTCACCGCCGCGCTCGGCGGTGAGCAGTTGCACGCCGGTCTGATCGCCGGCGCCATCGGCCTCGCGCTGGTGATCATCTACCTGGTGCTCTACTACCGGGGTCTCGCGATGATCGCCATCGTCAGCCTCCTGGCCTCGGCGGCCATGACGTACGCGATCATGACCTTGCTCGGACCGGGTATCGGCTTCGCCCTCAACCTCCCCGCGGTGTGTGGTGCGATCGTTGCGATCGGCATCACGGCGGACTCGTTCATCGTGTACTTCGAACGAATCCGTGACGAGATCAGAGAGGGCCGTACGCTGCGGCCCGCCGTCGAACGGGCCTGGCCACGTGCCCGGCGCACGATCCTGGTGTCCGACTTCGTGTCGTTCCTCGCCGCGGCCGTGCTGTTCACCGTCACCGTCGGCAAGGTGCAGGGCTTCGCGTTCACGCTCGGCCTGACCACGGTCCTCGACGTCGTCGTCGTCTTCTTCTTCACGAAGCCGATCATGACTCTGGTCGCCCGCACGAAGTTCTTCTCGGGCGGCGGTTCCTGGTCCGGTCTCGACCCGAAGCGCCTCGGTGCGAAACCACCGCTGCGCCGCACACGCCGTCTCGGCGCCCCCACCGACCCGAAGGAGGCGTGAGATGTCGCGACTCGGCGATCTCGGCGCCCGGCTCTACCGCGGCGATGTCGGCTACGACTTCGTCGGGAAGCGCAAGTTCTGGTACGCGCTCTCGATCCTCATCACCATCCTGGCCATCGCGGGCCTGGCGGTGCGCGGGCTCAACATGGGCATCGAGTTCAAGGGCGGTGCCGTCTTCAACACCCCCAAGACGAGCATCTCCGTGTCGGAGGCGCAGGAGCACGCGGAAGCGGCGTCCGGCCACGACGCGATCGTCCAGAAGCTCGGCAACGGCGGCCTGCGAATCCAGGTCACCGAG
Organism: Streptomyces sp. NPDC051217; assembly: GCF_044455465.1. Taxonomy (NCBI): domain Bacteria; kingdom Bacillati; phylum Actinomycetota; class Actinomycetes; order Kitasatosporales; family Streptomycetaceae; genus Streptomyces; species Streptomyces sp. NPDC051217. The sequence goes on along the minus strand of NZ_JBITEV010000005.1, from coordinate 155,953 downwards.
TTGAACACGGCCCAGGCCGACAAGACGCAGACCCAGCTCGCGGAAGACCTGAACATCCCCAAGGAGAAGATCAACGCCGACCTGGTCGGGCCGAGTTGGGGCGAGCAGATCGCCAACAAGGCGTGGACAGGACTCGGGATCTTCATGATCCTGGTGGTGATCTATCTGGCGATCGCCTTCGAATAGAGAATGGCGGTCGCCGCGCTGATCGCCCTGATCCATGACCTCACCATCACGGTCGGTGTGTACGCGCTGGTCGGCTTCGAGGTCACACCGGGCACGGTGATCGGTCTTCTGACCATTCTTGGTTACTCCCTGTACGACACGGTCGTGGTCTTCGACAGCCTCAAGGAGGGGTCGAAGGACATCACCAAGCAGACGCGCTACACCTTCAGCGAGGTGGCCAACCGCAGCATCAACTCGACCCTGGTGCGTTCCATCAACACCACCGTGGTCGCACTGCTGCCGGTCGCCGGCCTGCTCTTCATCGGTGGCGGATTCCTCGGCGCCGGCATGCTGAACGACATCTCGCTGTCGCTGTTCGTCGGCCTCGCCGCCGGTGCGTACTCGTCGATCTTCATCGCCACTCCGCTGGTCGCGGACCTCAAGGAGCGCGAGCCGTCGATAAAGGCACTGAAGAGGCGCGTACTGGCCAAGCGGGCCGCCGCGGCGGCCAAGGGCGAGTCGGCCGAGTACGAGCAGGAGGGCTCCGACGAGCCGAGGGACGCCGACCCGGATGACGGCGAGGGGCCGGTGCGCGACGCCCCGCCCGCCGCCGCGGTCGCGGGTCCCCGGAGCCACGGCGGCCGTGGCCGGGGCCGTGCGTCGGGGAAGCGTCGATGACCGACGACAGTACGAGGGAACTGCTCCTCAGCCGGATCCGTGATGTGGCGGACTATCCGAAGCCGGGGGTGATGTTCAAGGACATCACGCCGCTGCTCGCGGATCCGCAGGCCTTCACGGCGCTCACCGACGCACTCGCGGAACTGGCCGTGCGGCACGGCGCCACGAAGATCGTCGGTCTGGAGGCGCGCGGCTTCATCCTGGCCGCGCCGGTCGCGGTCCGGGCCGGCATCGGCTTCATCCCTGTCCGCAAGGCGGGGAAGCTGCCCGGTGCGACGCTGTCGCAGACGTACGACCTGGAGTACGGCAGCGCCGAGATGGAGGTCCACGCCGAGGACCTCCAGGAGGGCGACCGCGTCATCGTCATCGACGACGTGCTCGCCACCGGCGGTACCGCCGAGGCCTCGGTCGAACTGGTCCGCCGGGCCGGCTCCGACGTGGTGGCCGTGGCAGTCCTGCTGGAGCTGGGCTTCCTCGGCGGCAGGGCCCGCCTGGAGCCGCACCTGCGGGACGCTCCGCTGGAGGCACTGATCAAGCTCTGACCGACTCGGTCAGATACGGTGAAATGCGATGAAAACGGACGCCCCGGGAATTCCGCCCGGGGCGTCCGCGTTTTTCCATTCATCGACCCGGAATATCTCGCTGCCCCCGTGCGGTCAACGGTCTCGTGAGCACCCGCGGCACGAGGTCGATACCATGGCCGTTCCGCACCTGACCGGGGGACCCCGGAAACGCACGAGGAGCGCTCTTGCCAGACGAGGCCCAGCCACTCGCCGCCGCCCAGCCCGATCCGCACGCAGACCAGGCCATGGCGGCGCCTGCTCCGCCGCAGAATCAGGCGGACGGGTCGAGGACGGCTGCGCGGACGTCTGCCGAGCGGAACGGGTCCGGGCGCAGCGGCAGCGAGCGGAACGGGTCCGAGCAGAGCTCCGACCGCAACGGGCCCGATCCGACGCGGAGCCCGTCGAAGCCGGTCGACCCGGCCCCCGCCCCCGCCCCCGCGTCCCCGGCCGTGCCGGGCTCCGCGCCAGCCAAGAGCCAGCTCCCGGTCCCCGTCACGGCGCCCAAGCCCCCGCCGGCCGCCCCCTCGCGCTCCGGCGGCTCCTCCAACCGCGTACGCGCGCGGCTGGCCCGTCTCGGCGTGCAGCGCTCGTCGCCGTACAACCCGGTCCTCGAACCGCTCCTGCGGACCGTACGGAGCAACGACCCCAAGATCGACACCGCGGTCCTCCGCCAGATCGAGCGCGCCTACCAGGTCGCCGAGCGCTGGCACCGCGGCCAGAAGCGCAAGAGCGGCGACCCGTACATCACGCACCCCCTCGCAGTGACCACGATCCTCGCCGAACTCGGCATGGACCCGGCCACGCTCATGGCGGGGCTGCTGCACGACACCGTCGAGGACACCGAGTACGGCCTCGACACGCTCCGCAAGGACTTCGGCGACCAGGTCGCCCTCCTCGTCGACGGCGTCACCAAGCTCGACAAGGTCAAGTTCGGCGAGGCCGCCCAGGCCGAGACCGTACGCAAGATGGTCGTCGCCATGGCCAAGGACCCCCGAGTCCTGGTCATCAAGCTCGCCGACCGGCTGCACAACATGCGCACCATGCGCTATCTCAAGCGGGAGAAGCAGGAGAAGAAGGCCCGCGAGACGCTGGAGATCTACGCGCCGCTGGCCCACCGCCTGGGTATGAACACCATCAAGTGGGAGCTGGAGGACCTCGCCTTCGCGATCCTCTACCCCAAGATGTACGACGAGATCGTCCGGCTCGTCGCCGAGCGGGCGCCCAAGCGTGACGAGTATCTGGCCATAGTGACCGACGAGGTCCAGTCCGATCTGCGCGCCGCCCGTATCAAGGCCACCGTCACCGGCAGGCCGAAGCACTACTACAGCGTCTACCAGAAGATGATCGTGCGGGGCCGGGACTTCGCCGAGATCTACGACCTGGTGGGTATTCGTGTCCTCGTCGACACGGTCCGCGACTGCTACGCGGCGCTCGGCACCGTCCACGCCCGGTGGAATCCGGTGCCGGGGCGGTTCAAGGACTACATCGCGATGCCCAAGTTCAACATGTACCAGTCGCTGCACACGACGGTCATCGGGCCCAGCGGCAAGCCGGTCGAGCTCCAGATCCGTACGTTCGACATGCACCGCCGGGCCGAGTACGGCATCGCGGCGCACTGGAAGTACAAGCAGGAGGCCGTCGCCGGGGCGTCCAAGGTCCGTACCGACGTGCCCAGACACGCGGGCAAGGGCGCCGGCCAGGACACCGTCAACGACATGGCGTGGCTGCGCCAGCTGCTCGACTGGCAGAAGGAGACCGAGGACCCCAGTGAGTTCCTGGAGTCACTGCGCTTCGACCTGTCGCGCAACGAGGTCTTCGTCTTCACGCCCAAGGGCGATGTCATAGCGCTGCCCGCCGGAGCCACCCCCGTCGACTTCGCCTACGCCGTCCATACGGAGGTCGGCCACCGCACCATAGGAGCGCGGGTCAACGGGCGGCTCGTCCCCCTCGAATCGACCCTCGACAACGGCGACCTGGTGGAGGTCTTCACCTCCAAGGCGTCGGGCGCCGGACCCTCCCGGGACTGGCTGGGCTTCGTCAAGTCGCCACGGGCCAGGAACAAGATCCGCGCGTGGTTCTCCAAGGAGCGGCGCGACGAGGCGATCGAGCACGGCAAGGACGCCATCGCCAAGGCGATGCGCAAGCAGAATCTGCCGATCCAGCGGATCCTCACCGGCGACTCGCTCGTCACGCTCGCGCACGAGATGCGCTACCCCGACATCTCGTCGCTGTACGCGGCGATCGGCGAGGGCCATGTCGCCGCGCAGGGCGTCGTACAGAAACTGGTGCAGGCGCTCGGCGGCGAGGAGGCCGCCAACGAGGACATCGCCGAGAGCGCGCCGCCCTCGCGCGGACGCTCCAAGCGCCGCTCCAGCAGCGACCCCGGTGTGGTCGTCAAGGGCGTCGAGGACGTGTGGGTCAAGCTCGCCCGCTGCTGTACGCCGGTCCCGGGCGACCCGATCATCGGCTTCGTCACCCGCGGCAGCGGCGTCTCCGTACACCGCGCGGACTGCGTGAACGTCGACTCGCTGTCGCAGCAGCCGGAGCGGATCCTCGAAGTCGAGTGGGCGCCCACCCAGTCGTCCGTCTTCCTCGTCGCCATCCAGGTCGAGGCACTGGACCGGTCCCGGCTGCTCTCCGACGTCACCCGGGTCCTGTCCGACCAGCACGTCAACATCCTGTCGGCGGCGGTCCAGACGTCCCGCGACCGGGTCGCCACCTCGCGCTTCACCTTCGAGATGGGCGACCCCAAGCACCTCGGGCACGTGCTGAAGGCCGTACGAGGCGTGGAGGGCGTCTACGACGTCTACCGCGTCACGTCCGCCCGCCGGCCCTAGGCCGTGTCTGACAAATAGCGCCGTCCGCCCGCAGGGCGGGGCGCGCGGCGGCTGGTGCGGTGCATCGCAGGGCGCGAGGATCGTGCCAGGCGTCGCGGGCCAGGCGGGGCTTTGCGGACACGCCCTAGGTCCTGTCCGACGGAGCGGCCCGACGGTGGGATCACCGCCGGGCCGCTCCGTCGTCGCATCTGCGGGTGTCAGCCGCCGAACTCCTGAAGACCCTTCAGCGCCTGGTCCAGCAGTGCCTGCCGGCCCTCCAGCTCCTTCGCCAGCTTGTCCGCCCTGGCGTTGTTGCCCGCGGCGCGTGCCGTGTCGATCTGCGTGCGCAGTTTGTCGACGGCCGCCTGGAGCTGGCCCGTCAGACCCGCGGCACGCGCACGCGCCTCCGGGTTCGTACGGCGCCACTCGTTCTCCTCGGACTCCTGAAGCGCCCGCTCGACCGTCTGCATCCGGCCCTCGACCTTGGGCCTGGCGTCGCGCGGCACATGCCCGACCGCCTCCCACCGCTCGTTGAGGGCCCGGAACGCGGCGCGGGCCGCCTTCAGGTCCTTCACCGGGAGCAGCCGCTCGGCCTCGGCCGCCAGCTCCTCCTTCAGCTTCAGGTTCTCGGTCTGCTCCGCGTCCCGCTCGGCGAAGACCTCACCGCGGGCGGCGAAGAAGACGTCCTGGGCGCCGCGGAAGCGGTTCCACAGGTCGTCCTCGGACTCGCGCTGCGCGCGGCCCGCGGCCTTCCACTCGGTCATCAGCTCGCGGTAACGCGCCGCCGTCCCGCCCCAGTCCGTGGAGCCCGACAGCGACTCGGCCTCGGCGACCAGCTTCTCCTTGGCCTTACGGGCCTCCTCGCGCTGCGCGTCCAGCGAGGCGAAGTGCGCCTTGCGGCGCTTGGAGAACGCCGACCGGGCGTGCGAGAAGCGGTGCCACAGCTCGTCGTCGGACTTCCGGTCCAGCCGCGGCAGACCCTTCCAGGTGTCCACCAGCGCGCGCAGCCGCTCCCCGGCGGACCGCCACTGGTCGCTCTGCGCCAGCTCCTCGGCCTCCGTGACCAGAGCCTGCTTCGCCTCACGCGCGGCGTCGGTCTGCTTGGCCTTCTGGACCTTGCGCTCCTCGCGCCGCGCCTCGACCGTCGCGACAAGGCCGTCGAGACGCGTACGCAGGGCGGCGAGATCCCCGACGGCGTGATGCTCGTCCACCTGCGCCCGCAGATGGTCGATGGCGGCCTGCGCGTCCTTGGCCGAGAGATCGGTGGTCTTCACCCGCCGTTCGAGAAGGCCGATCTCGACCACCAGGCCCTCGTACTTGCGCTCGAAGTAGGCCAGAGCCTCCTCGGGAGAGCCTGCCTGCCACGATCCGACGACCTGCTCGCCCTCGGCCGTGCGCACGTACACGGTGCCCGTCTCATCGACACGGCCCCACGGGTCGCTGCTCACAGCGCCTCCTCCACCTGATGCCTGCGAGGGGTGCCCCCCGGGCATCGTCCACAGTTTCCTGGACGGGCCTCGCCCGTCTTCCGCGACGCGAAAGCGGATCCGCAGAGCCGATCCGCGCGTCGCACAACGCCAATCTAGGTGACCGGCGGCCCGGCTGTCCGCACTCCGCACGGCCGAAATTCGCGGGGTGCGGTGCGGGGGCCGTCGAAGGCCCCGCGCCGCGGGCCGCGCCGCCGGTCACCGGTGGTCACGACTTGCCGACGGTGCCCTTCTCGATGGTGACGGTCTTCTTCGGCGCACCGTCTCCCTTGTTCTCGCCGGTGACGCCGCCCGCCGCCACGTCCTTCACGGTCTTCAGGCCCTTGGCGTCCATCGTCCCGAACGGTGTGTACGAGGGCGGGAGCTTGGTGTCCTTCCACACGAGGAAGAACTGGCTGCCGCCGCTGTTCGGCTGGCCGGTATTCGCCATCGCCACCGACCCCGCGGGGTAGGTCACCGCACCGTCCGCGGCCGGCTTCCCGAGCGCGTCGAGATTCTCGTCCGCGATGGTGTAGCCCGGACCGCCGGTGCCGTCGCCCTTCGGGTCGCCGCACTGGAGCACGAAGATGTTCTCCGTGGTCAGACGGTGACACTTCGTGCCGTCGAAGAACTTCTTGTCCGCGAGGGACTTGAAGGAATTCACCGTCTCCGGAGTCTTCGCCGCGTCCATCGCGATGCCGATGTCGCCCTGATTCGTCTTCAGGGACATCGTGTACTTGGCCTTGGCGTCGATCGCCATCTTCGGACCGGCCGGCTTGCTCTCGGTCGGGGACGGCGGCGCCGAGGGACTGTCCTGCGCGACGTCCTTCTCACCGTTGTCGTCCGTCAGGCCCGCGATGGCGTACGCGCCGCCCGCCGCCGCCAGTACGACCGCCAGCGCGGAAGCGATGATCGCGTTACGGCGCCTGGCGCCCTTGCGGATCTCCGCCCGGCGCTGCTGCTGCCGCTCGAACTTCTCCCTGGCAAGCTGGCGCCGGCGCTGCTCGCTGTTGACCACCGGGTCGTCTCCTCGTGTCTTCGTGGGCCCTGTCTGGGCGGTGCTCGGAACAGTGCTCGGAACTAAGTCCTATGAACGCTGACTAGCCCCGTACGGTATATGGGTTACCTGTGGAATGAGGAGCGCCGGTAGGCTCTGATCTGCTGCAATCTCCCGACGGACGACATTTGAGGACGATCGTGCTTATTGCCGGGTTCCCCGCCGGGGCCTGGGGGACCAACTGCTATCTGGTCGCCCCCGCCGCAGGCGAGGAGTGCGTGATCATCGACCCCGGCCACCAGGCCACCGAGGGCGTCGCCGAGACGGTCAAAAAGCACCACCTCAAGCCGGTCGCGGTCATCCTCACCCATGGCCACATCGACCACGTCGCGTCGGTCGTCCCCGTGTGCGGTGCCCACGACGTGCCCGCGTGGATCCACCCCTCCGACCGGTACATGATGAACGACCCCGAGAAGGCCCTCGGCCGCTCCATCGGGATGCCGCTCATGGGCGAACTCACCGTGGGGGAGCCCGCCGACGTCAAAGAGCTGGGCGACGGCGCCGAGCTGGAGCTGGCGGGGCTGCGCCTCGGCGTCGCGCACGCGCCCGGCCATACGAAGGGGTCGGTGACCTTCAGGGTGCCCGAGGCGGCGGAGATTCCGTCCGTCCTCTTCTCGGGCGACCTGCTGTTCGCCGGCTCCGTCGGACGCACGGACCTGCCCGGCGGCGATCCGGCCGAGATGCTCAAGTCGCTGGGCCGCGTGTGCCTGCCGCTCGACGACTCGACCGTGGTGCTGTCCGGCCACGGCGCCCAGACGACCATCGGCCGGGAGCGAGCCACCAACCCGTATCTGCGCGAGGTGGCCGCAGGCTACGGCAGCGGCCACGGCGCCGCTCCGCGACGAGGAATGTGACGCAGCGACTTCCATGAACACCTTTCAGGCCCCCAAGGGCACGTACGACCTGCTTCCGCCGGAATCCGCCGTGTTCCTCGCGGTGCGCGAGGCGATCTCCGCACCGCTGAAGAACTCCGGTTACGGCTACATCGAGACGCCCGGCTTCGAGGACGTCGAACTCTTCGCGCGCGGCGTCGGCGAGTCCACCGACATCGTCACCAAGGAGATGTACACCCTCACCACCAAGGGCGGCTCCGAGCTGGCGCTGCGCCCCGAGGGCACGGCCTCCGTGCTGCGCGCCGCGCTGGAGGCGAATCTGCACAAGGCCGGCAACCTCCCCGTCAAGCTCTGGTACTCCGGCTCGTACTACCGCTACGAGCGTCCGCAGAAGGGCCGCTACCGCCACTTCTCGCAGGTCGGCGCCGAGGCCATCGGCGCGGAGGACCCGGCGCTCGACGCCGAGCTGATCATCCTCGCCGACCAGGCGTACCGCTCGCTCGGGCTGACCGGCTTCCGCATCCTGCTGAACTCCCTGGGCGACAAGGAGTGCCGCCCCGTCTACCGCGAGGCGTTGCAGACCTTCCTGCGCGACCTCGACCTCGACGAGGAGACCCGGCGGCGTATCGAGATCAACCCCCTGCGGGTCCTCGACGACAAGCGCCCGGCCGTACAGAACCAGCTCACCGGCGCCCCGAAGCTGCGCGACTATCTGTGCGACGCCTGCCGCCAGTACCACGCGGAGGTGCGCGGGCTGCTGACCGCCACGGGTGTCGCGTACGAGGACGACGAACGGCTCGTACGGGGGCTGGACTACTACACCCGCACGACCTTCGAGTTCGTCCACGACGGCCTCGGCGCGCAGTCCGCGGTGGGCGGTGGCGGCCGCTACGACGGGCTTTCGGAGATGATCGGCGGCCCCGCGCTGCCGTCGGTCGGCTGGGCGCTGGGTGTGGACCGTACGGTGCTGGCGCTGGAGGCCGAGGGCATCACGCTCCAACTGCCGCCCGCCACCAGCGTATTCGCGGTGCCGCTCGGCGAGGAGGCGCGCCGGCTGCTGTTCGGCGTGGTCACCGAGCTGCGCAGGGCCGGGGTCGCGGCCGACTTCAGCTACGGCGGCAAGGGGCTCAAGGGCGCGATGAAGAACGCCAACCGGTCGGGCGCGCGGTTCACGATCGTCGCCGGTGAACGTGATCTCGCCGAGGGCGTGGCGCAGGTCAAGGACATGGAGAGCGGCGAGCAGAAGCCCGTACCGCTCGACGCTCTGGTGGCCGACCTGACCGCGAGACTCGCCTGATCCGGGAACGGGGGGGGGGGGGGGGGGGGGGGGGGGGGGGGGGGGGGGGGGGGCGCGGGGGGGGGGGGGGGGGGCCCGGGCGGGCGGGGCGGGC
>NZ_JBITEV010000005.1:40685-146974 GCF_044455465.1 Streptomyces sp. NPDC051217 | reverse complement strand
CTCTTGCGCGGCGGGGCCCCCGCCCCCCCCCCCGCCGCGGGGGGGGGGCCCCCCCGCCCGCGCGCCCCCGCCCCGGCCGGGGGGGGGGGGGGGGGCCCCCGGCCGGGGGGGGGGGGGGGGCCCCCGCCGCGGTTGCGGTACCGGCCTCTCCGGGACGGCCGTCGGTGCGTCCTTATGTCCATCGAACGGTGGTCACGGGGGCGGGTGCGGCAGAATTGACCGGACCCTCCGCTGCGGCGGACCACGAGTGATGGAACGGCGATATGACGAGTACAGCGCTGGACGACGTGTCGGCCGACCGGGCGGAGCGCGGCGCCCCCGGGCTTTTCGGTGCGGGGCGGGTGCTGGCGTGGTTGCTGGTGGTGACGGGTGCGGCGGGTGTGCTGGCGTCGTGGGTGATCACGATCGACAAGTTCAAGCTGCTGGAGGATCCGGGCTTTCAGCCGGGGTGCAGTCTGAATCCGGTGGTGTCCTGCGGGAACATCATGAAGAGCGACCAGGCGTCGGCGTTCGGGTTTCCGAATCCGCTGCTGGGGCTGGTGACGTACGCGGTCGTGGTGTGTGTGGGGGCGGGGCTGCTGGCGGGGGCGCGGTACCGGCGGTGGTTCTGGCTGGGGCTGAACGCGGGAATGCTGTTCGGTGTCGGTTTCTGCACCTGGCTCCAGTACCAGTCGCTGTACAACATCGGCTCCCTCTGCCTCTGGTGCTCGCTGGCCTGGGTCGCGACGATCGTGATGTTCTCCTACGTCACGACGTACAACGTCACGCACCGGATCCTCCCGGCGCCGCGGTGGCTGCGCAGCGGGCTGGGTGAGTTCCACTGGGTGCTGCCGGTGCTGTGGATCGGGATCATCGGGATGCTGATCCTGACCCGCTGGTGGGACTTCTGGACCAGCTGACCCGCGCTTCGGGCTGAGTCCTCGCCGGTCGCGCCGGTCGCGCCGGTCGTGCTGTCAGTGGGCTGGCATAGGCTCTGAGATGTGGAGCCCGACCTCTTTACCGCAGCAGCCGAAGACCGCCAGGAGAAGGACCCGTCCAGCAGCCCGCTGGCCGTCCGGATGCGCCCGCGCGTCCTGGACGAGGTGGTCGGCCAGCGGCATCTGCTCAAGCCCGGCTCCCCGATGCGGCGCCTGGTCGAACAGGCCGCCCAGGGCAGGGGACCCGCGGGTCCCTCGTCGGTGCTCCTCTGGGGCCCGCCCGGTACCGGCAAGACGACGCTCGCCCATGTCGTCTCCAAGGCCACCGACGCGCGTTTCGTCGAACTCTCCGCGATCACCGCCGGTGTCAAGGAGGTCCGGGCCGTCATCGACGGCGCCCGGCGCGCCTCCGGCGGCTTCGGCAAGGAGACCGTCCTCTTCCTGGACGAGATCCACCGCTTCAGCAAGGCCCAGCAGGACTCCCTGCTGCCCGCCGTGGAGAACCGCTGGGTCACGCTCATCGCGGCCACCACCGAGAATCCGTACTTCTCGATCATCTCCCCGCTGCTCTCCCGCTCCCTGCTGCTGACGCTGGAGCCGCTCACCGACGACGACCTGCGCGCCCTGCTGCGGCGCGCGCTCACCGAGGAGCGCGGGCTCGGCGGCGCGGTCTCCCTGCCCGACGACTCCGAGGCACATCTGCTGCGGATCGCCGGGGGAGACGCCCGGCGGGTCCTGACCGCCCTGGAGGCGGCGGCAGGTGCCGCGATCTCCAAGGGTGAGAAGGAGATCAGCCTCGCCACGGTGGAGGAGACGGTCGACCGCGCCGCCGTGAAGTACGACCGCGACGGCGACCAGCACTACGACGTGGCGAGCGCCCTCATCAAGTCGATCCGCGGCTCCGACGTGGACGCGGCGCTGCACTATCTGGCGCGCATGATCGAGGCGGGCGAGGACCCCCGGTTCATCGCCCGCCGGCTGATGATCTCGGCCAGCGAGGACATCGGTCTCGCCGATTCGACGGCTCTGCCCACGGCCGTCGCGGCGGCGCAGGCCGTGGCGATGATCGGCTTCCCGGAGGCCGCGCTCACCCTCAGCCACGCCACCATCGCGCTGGCGCTGGCCCCGAAGTCGAACGCGGCGACGCTCGCGATCTCCGCCGCGCTGGAGGACGTGAAGAAGGGCCTGGCCGGTCCGGTACCGCCGCATCTGCGCGACGGTCACTACAAGGGGGCGGCCAAGCTCGGCCACGCGCAGGGGTATGTCTACCCGCACGACGTGCCGGGCGGTATCGCCGCGCAGCAGTACCTCCCGGACGAGGTGCGGGACAGGCGGTACTACGAACCGACGCGGTACGGCGCTGAGGCGCGCTACGCGGACGTGGTCGAGAAGGTCCGCGAACGCCTGCGCGGCGACGCCCCGTCGTACTGAGCCTTCGGTGCGGGTGCGGGTGCGGGTGCGGGTGGCGTGCCGTCCGCGCTCAGCTGCTCGCGGCCTCGAAGAGCGCGTGCATGGCGCGGCGCAGCTCGCTCACGTCGCGCACCGGCTCGGGGAAGTCGAAGCGGGCGTCGAAGCAGTTGACGCCGGTGAAGCGGACCCGGAGCCCGAAGCGGTCCACGCCGACCGGCACGGCCGCCGTCCCGCCGCCGGTCCGCTCGCCGAGCAGCGAACGCAGCGTCCGCACCTCGGCGCTGTGCGCGGCGTGCAGATGCTGGAGCAGCTCGGCCTCGTGCTCCGACAGCGGGTCCGGTACGGCGGCGGCGAACTCGTCCGCCTCCACCGACTCCGCGCCCCACAGATCGTCCACGTAGGCCTCGCCGACCTCCAGCCGCAGCGTCATCCGGCCGGGCTCGGCCGCACCCGGTACGCGCGTCAGCCAGCCGGAGACCCAGGCGCGGCCCCGGATCCGGTGGGGCACGGAGACCGGTGCGACATCGGTGATCTCCAGCACGGCGGCCAGTTCGTCGGCCTGCGCGTGCGTCGCCGCCCGGACGACGGGGGAGTCCGCCGCGAAGGCCAGCAGCAGGTCACCTTGGCTGTCCACGCTCCGCGCGTCGGGCATCAACTGGTCGGGCCGCGGGGCGTCCAGGCCCGGGACGAGCAGCACCGCTGAGCATGTACTCTGTACGAGAGTTCGTGTGCGCTCGGCTGCTGACGGCATCCGGGCGATTTCAAGCCCGCTGGGACGCGGCTGACCATGAGCTGATCGGACCTCCGTCGTATCGATGCCCTGCGCGTCGAGACTGTCTGTGATGCGCGTGGTGTTCCCAGGGCGACGAGACATGCGATCTCCTTTGAGTAAGGTGAGCCTAACCTAACCTACAACGGAGGTCTGGAGAACGTGCCTAACCAGTCGCGTCCCAAGGTCAAGAAGTCACGCGCGCTCGGTATCGCGCTGACGCCGAAGGCCGTGAAGTACTTCGAGGCCCGTCCCTACCCGCCGGGCGAGCACGGCCGCGGCCGCAAGCAGAACAGTGACTACAAGGTCCGTCTGCTCGAGAAGCAGCGTCTGCGTGCTCAGTACGACATCAGCGAGCGCCAGATGGCCCGCGCCTACGACCGCGCCCGCAAGGCCGGCGGCAAGACCGGCGAGGCCCTGGTCGTCGAGCTGGAGCGTCGTCTCGACGCCCTGGTCCTGCGTTCGGGCATCGCCCGCACCATCTACCAGGCCCGTCAGATGGTCGTCCACGGCCACATCGAGGTCAACGGCGGCAAGGTCGACAAGCCGTCGTTCCGCGTCCGTCCCGACGACGTCGTGATGGTCCGCGAGCGCAGCCGCGAGAAGGTTCCCTTCCAGGTCGCGCGCGAGGGTGGCTACGACACGGACGGCGAGACCCCGCGCTACATCCAGGTCAACCTGAAGGCGCTGGCGTTCCGTCTGGACCGCGACCCGCTGCGCAAGGAAATCCCGGTCATCTGCGACGAGCAGCTCGTCGTCGAGTACTACGCCCGCTGATCACCAGCTGATCCAGGTGTGGTTCGCGCGGTAGTACGCGCTTCAGCCCGCCGCTTCCCCGCCGATCTGGCCGGGGGAGCCGGCGGGCTCTCGCTTTTCCCGGCCCGCGTCGCGGCCGGTTTCCCGGTCGGCGTTCCGGTCCGGCGTCGCCCTCTGCCCGCCGGACAGCTGACGGGGGAGCAGCCCGGCCTCGCGCGGCCCGGCCAGCGCGCGTTCGACGGCCGCCGCCGACGGCAGGGCGCGTCCCTCCGCCACCCGGGCGCCGTACAGCTCGGGACCCAGCAGCTCGGTCGCCCGGCGTTCGCACTGCTCGCGCGGCGCCCCGAAGGTGGGCGAGCCGAACAGGGGCGCCCCCACCGACTGCCAGAGCCGGGTGGCCGCGCCCTGGAGCACCGCGGCCTCGGCCGGATCCCCTTCGCCCGCGGTCACCAGCGCCAACAGCTCCATCGACAGCACCAGCCCGACCAGGTCGTTGAAGGTGTGGTGGATGGCGACGGACTCGGCCAGCAGAGCGCGGGCCTCGCCGAGACGGCCGAGCGTCCAGGCCGCGTACGCGTGGACGTACAGGGCGTAGGACCGGGTCCAGCGTTCGCCGCTGTCCTCACAGATGTCCCGCACGTCGGCGCAGAGCGCGACGGCCGTGTCCAGGTCGCCCTGGAAGACCAGGGCGAGGGCCAGCTCCGCCTGGCCCATCAGCACATTGCTGTTGAGCTCGCCCAACTCGTGGTAGACGCCGAGCGCGGCGCGCAGCAGCCGTTCGGCGCGCGGCATGTCACCGGAGAGGAGCGCGAGACACCCCAGCCGGTGCTCGGCGTACGTGTGCGCCAGAGCGTCCTCCGTACGGGCCGCTTCTCCCCGGCACTCGTACAGAGCCCCCACCGCGGCCGTGTTGTCGCCCTGGAGGATCGCCACATGGCCCAGCACCCACAGGGCCTTGAGCCGTGAGCCGTTGTGCCGAGATCCGCCGTGCGGGGGCTCCTCCTGCCGGGCCTCCTCCTGGTGGGGCCCGTCCTTCGGGACCTCGTCCCGCGGATCGGCCGGCGCGAGGACCCGCTCCAGCCAGTGCCGCCCTTCGGTGAGCCGGCCGCAGCCCGCCCAGTAGAACCAGAGCGTGCCCGCCAGATACTGCCCCAGATGGGCCTCGCCGTCCGTCTCCAGACAGAGTTCGATGGCCGCGCGCAGATTGGGCAGCGCGCTGTCGGCGCAGGCGGCGATCTCCGCCTGCCGGGGGCTGAACCAGTCCAGTTCGCACCAGGTCGCCAGTCCCACGTACCAGTCCCGGTGTCTGCGACGCATCCGCCCGGTGTCCCCCAGGGCGTCCAGCCACTGGGCGCCGTACGCGCGCACCGTATCCAGCATCCGGTAGCGCGGCCCGGCCGGAGTCTCCTCGGGGACGACCACGGACTGGGCGATCAGCGCGTCGAGCACGTCGAGCACGCTCTCCGCCGGCAGTTCGGGTCCCGCGCACACGTACTCGACCGCCTCCAGGTCGAAGGGCCCGGCGAAGACGGAGAGCCGTGCCCACAGCAGCCGTTCGGCCGGGGTGCACAGCTCGTGGCTCCAGCCGATCGCGGTACGGAGCGTGCGATGGCGCGGCAGCTCGCCGCGCGAGCCCCCGGTGAGCAACTGGAAGCGGTCGTCGACCCGCCGGAGGATCTGCTCGACGGACAGGACGCGCAGCCGGGCGGCGGCCAGTTCGAGCGCGAGCGGGATGCCGTCGAGACGGCGGCACAACTCCCGTACGGCGTCGCGGTGTTCGTCGAGAGCGCGGCTGCCGGGCGCCATGTCGGCGGCCCGCTCGGTGAAGAGCCGCCGCGCGTCGGTGTCCGACATCGGGACGAGAGGGAAGGTCCGTTCGCCGACCAGCCGGAGGGGGCGACGGCCGACGGCCAGCACCCGGAGTCCGGGGCAGCGGCGCAGCAGATCCCGAACGAGCGCCGCGCACGGCTCGACCAGCTGCTCGAAGCCGTCCAGCACCAACAGCAGGCCCCGGTCGGCGAGATGGGCGCGCAGCACCTCCCGGGTCGGCCGGCCGCTGTGGTCGGTGATGCGGAGGGTGTCGAGGAGCGCGTGGTCGAGCAGCGCGGGGTCGCGGATCGCGGAGAGTTCGGCGAGCCAGACACCGTCGCAGTAGCGCTTCTCCAGCGCCTCCGGCCGGAGGCCGCGGGCCACGTGCACTGCCAGCCGCGTCTTGCCGACACCGCCCACACCCACCAGGGTGATCAGCCGGGTCCCGGTGAGCAGACGTGTCAGCTCCGCCAGTTCGTCGGCACGGCCCACGAACCGGTTCAGCTCCGCGGGGAGATTGCCGGGGACAGGTCGCATGGGACACGCACAGTACTCGCGCGAACGCACCGCGTACAATCCGTCGCGGCGACTCCCCCTCCCCGTTCCGGCCGATGAGGCAGGGTCCGCGACCGCCCTAAAGCGGTACGGGGAGCCACTCCGGGCGCGATAGGGTCGAGAGAAGACTTTTCTCGGGTCGGCCGGGCCGGATCGGATCCGGTGCGACCCGAGTGACCCATCAACGCAGAGAGCGGTGCAGCGTGACCGGTGGAGAGGTTGCCGGGATCCTGGTGGCCGTCTTCTGGGCGGTTCTGGTCACCCTCCTCGCCGTGGTGCTCGTGAGGCTGGCGCAGACGCTCAAGGCGACCACCAAACTCGTCGCGGACGTGACCGACCAGGCCGTACCGCTGCTGGCGGACGCGTCGGCGACCGTGCGCGCGGCGCAGACCCAGCTCGACCGGGTCGACGCCATCGCCACGGACGTCCAGGAGGTCACCTCCAACGCGTCGGCGCTCTCCACGACCGTGGCGTCGACCTTCGGCGGACCCCTGGTGAAGGTCGCGGCCTTCGGCTACGGAGTGCGGCGGGCGATGGGACGTAAGACCCCGGCCGAGCCGGCGCCCGCCGACCGCAAGGCACCGGTACCGGCCGCGCGCGGCCGGCGCACGGTCATCGTGGGCAGGACCGTTCCGTCCGCCCGACGCAGCAGGAAGCAGAAGGGCTGAGGCAGCGATGTTCCGCCGTACGTTCTGGTTCACCGCGGGCGCGGCGGCCGGTGTGTGGGCCACCACCAAGGTCCACAGCAAACTCCGGCAGCTGACACCCGAGAGCCTCGCCGCGCAGGCGGCCGACAAGGCCGTCGACGCCGGACACCGGCTCAGGGACTTCGCACTCGACGTCCGGGCAGGCATGGCCCAGCGCGAGTCCGAACTGGGCGAGGCGCTGGGGCTGGACGCGGGCGTCGACCCCGAACTCCCCGCCCGGCGACGCCTCGCCGTCGAGGGCCGCGTCGAACGCCGGTACAACGAGCACGACAACGAGCACGACCGCCACGACCACCGCGACAGATCCAACTCGCGTACACCGCACAACCGGAATGAGGACCACTGATGGAGTCGGCCGAAATCCGCCGCCGCTGGCTGAGCTTCTTCGAGGGGCGCGGCCACACCGCCGTCCCCTCGGCGTCGCTCATCGCGGACGACCCGACTCTGCTGCTGGTCCCCGCGGGCATGGTCCCCTTCAAGCCGTACTTCCTCGGTGAGGTCAAGGCTCCCGCCCCGCGGCTGACGAGCGTCCAGAAGTGCGTCCGTACACCGGACATCGAAGAGGTAGGCAAGACCACCCGGCACGGCACGTTCTTCCAGATGTGCGGCAACTTCTCCTTCGGCGACTACTTCAAAGAAGGCGCCATCACGCTGGCCTGGGAGCTGCTGACCACCCCGGTGGCCGACGGCGGCTACGGCCTCGACCCCGACAGGCTGTGGGTCACGGTCTACCTGGACGACGACGAGGCCGCCGACATCTGGACGGACAAGGTCGGCTTCCCCGTCGAGCGGATCCAGCGGCTGGGCAAGAAGGAGAACTACTGGTCCATGGGCGTGCCCGGCCCCTGCGGTCCCTGCTCGGAGATCTTCTACGACCGCGGCCCGGACTTCGGTGAAGAGGGCGGCCCCGCCGTCAACGACGAGCGCTACGTGGAGATCTGGAACCTGGTCTTCATGCAGTACGAGCGCGGCGCCGGCGAGGGCAAGGAGGACTTCGAGATCCTCGGCGAGCTGCCGTCCAAGAACATCGACACCGGACTCGGCCTCGAACGCCTCGCCATGGTCCTCCAGGACGTCCACAACATGTTCGAGATCGACACGTCGATGGCCGTCATCGACAAGGCGACCGAACTGACCGGCGTCCGCTACGGCTCCGACCCCGCCTCGGACGTCTCCCTGCGCGTCGTCACCGACCACATGCGCACCTCCGTGATGCTCATCGGCGACGGCGTCACCCCCGGCAACGAGGGCCGCGGCTACGTCCTGCGGCGCATCCTGCGCCGCGCCGTGCGCAACATGCGGCTCCTCGGCGCCACCGGACCGGTCGTCGCCGACCTCATCGACGTGGTCATCCGGTCGATGGGCCAGCAGTACCCCGAGCTGATCACCGACCGCAAGCGCATCGAGACCGTCGCCCTCGCCGAGGAGGCCGCCTTCCTGAAGGCCATCAAGGGCGGCACCAACATCCTCGACACCGCCGTCACCGAGACCAAGGCCGTCGGTGGCTCGGTCCTGGCCGGCGACAAGGCGTTCCTGCTCCACGACACCTGGGGCTTCCCGATCGACCTCACCCTCGAAATGGCCGCCGAACAGGGCCTCTCCGTGGACGAGGACGGCTTCCGCCGGCTCATGACGGAGCAGCGGGACCGGGCCAAGGCCGACGCCAGGTCGAAGAAGACCGGTCACGCCGACCTCTCGTCGTACCGCGAGGTCGCCGACACCTCCGGCGCCACCGAGTTCACCGGATACTCCAGCACCGAGGGCGAGTCGCGGATCGTCGGCCTGCTGGTCGACGGGGTGCCGTCGCCCGCCGCCACCGAGGGCGACGAGGTCGAGGTCGTGCTCGACCGCACCCCGTTCTACGCCGAGGGCGGCGGCCAGCTCGCCGACCAGGGGCGGATCCGCCTCGACACCGGCGCGGTCATCCAGGTCCGCGACGTCCAGCAGCCGGTCCCCGGTGTCTCCGTGCACAAGGGGTCGGTGCAGGTGGGTGAAGTCACGGTGGGCTCCGCCGCGTTCGCCGCCATCGACACCCGTCGCCGCCGCGCCATCGCCCGCGCCCACAGCGCCACCCACCTGACGCACCAGGCGCTGCGCGACGCCCTCGGCCCCACGGCCGCCCAGGCCGGCTCCGAGAACTCGCCGGGCCGCTTCCGCTTCGACTTCGGCTCGCCGGCCGCCGTACCGGGCACGGTCCTCACCGACGTCGAGCAGCAGATCAACGAGGTACTCGGGCGTGAACTCGACGTCCAGGCCGAGGTCATGTCCATCGACGAGGCCAAGAAGCAGGGCGCCATCGCCGAGTTCGGCGAGAAGTACGGCGAGCGCGTCCGCGTCGTCACCATCGGTGACTTCTCCAAGGAGCTGTGCGGCGGTACGCACGTGCACAACACCGCCCAGCTGGGCCTGGTGAAGCTGCTCGGCGAGTCCTCGATCGGCTCCGGCGTGCGCCGTATCGAGGCGCTGGTGGGCGTGGACGCCTACAACTTCCTCGCCAGGGAGCACACCGTCGTCGCCCAGCTCCAGGAGCTGGTCAAGGGCCGCTCCGAGGAACTGCCGGAGAAGATCGCCGGCATGCTCGCCAAGCTGAGGGACGCCGAGAAGGAGATCGAGAAGTTCCGCGCGGAGAAGGTGCTGGCCGCCGCCGCCGGACTGGTCGAGGGCGCCCGGGACGTACGGGGTACGGCCCTGGTCACCGGCCAGGTGCCGGACGGCACGTCGGCCGACGATCTGCGCAGGCTGGTGCTCGATGTGCGCGGCCGGATCACCGGTGGCCGCCCGGCGGTCGTCGCGCTGTTCACGACGGTGGGCGGGCGCCCGCTGACGGTCATCGCGACCAACGAGGCGGCCCGTGAGCGTGGGCTCAAGGCAGGCGAGCTGGTCCGCGCCGCCGCCAAGACCCTTGGTGGCGGAGGCGGCGGCAAGCCGGACGTCGCCCAGGGCGGCGGTCAGAATCCCGAGGCCATCGGCGACGCCGTGGCCGCGGTGGAGCGCCTTGTCGAGGGGACGGCCTGAAGACATGACTGAGGACCTGCCCGAGCACGCGGCCAAGGACAGGGCGGACGGGGACATGATCGGGGGCGTGGCGGCGTGAGCGCGCTCGCGCGCCGGGGCCGAAGACTGGCCGTCGATGTCGGGGACGCCCGGATCGGGGTGGCCTCGTGCGACCCCGACGGGCTCCTCGCGACGCCGGTGGAGACCGTGCCCGGACGTGATGTCCCGGCCGCCCACCGGCGGCTCGTGCAACTGGTCGAGGAGTACGAGCCGATCGAGGTCGTCGTCGGTCTGCCGCGCTCGCTCAGCGGCGGCGAGGGTCCGGCGGCGGTCAAGGTGCGGGCGTTCGCGGAGGAGGTCGCCCGTCGTATCGCACCGGTCCCCGTGCGGCTCGTGGATGAGAGAATGACCACGGTGACCGCCGGCCAGGGACTGCGTGCCTCGGGTGTGAAGTCCAAGAAGGGCAGGTCCGTCATCGATCAGGTGGCGGCCGTCATCATTCTGCAGAACGCGCTGGAGTCCGAAAGAGCGTCGGGAGCGCCGCCCGGTGAGGGCGTGCGGGTTCAGACCTGAAGACCTGATCGGGCGAAACTGGAACATACTTACGGTTATCTGTGTGCTCGGATGAAGGCCGCCTGATCGCGATACGGTAACGTTCCGCGCGATGCGGCGGGGATTCGAACAACTGCCGCACAGAGAGAGGCGTAACGGACACCGGGCCATCCGCGCCCGGCACCGGTCGCCTCGCGGCTCTAGGGGATCGATGACTGACTATGGCCGGGGTCGAGGCCCTGAACCGTGGCACCCCGAGGACCCCTTGTACGGGGACCAGGGGTGGGGAGCGCAGCAGGCCGCCGACGGCCTTCCTCCTTACGACGCTCAGCCTCAGGCTCAGCAGCCCCATCCGCAGCAGAGTTACGACCCTCAGTACAACGGTGGCGGCTGGGACACGGGCCAGCAGCAGTACGCGCAGCAGCCTCAGCAACAGCACCCCCAGCAGCAGCCCCATACGCAGCAGCAGTACAACCCCCAGTACGACGGCGGTGGCTGGGACACCGGACAGCAGCAGTACGTCCAACAGCAACACCAGCCGCAGCAACACCCCCAGCATCAGCAGCAACACCCTCAGCAGCAGCCCCAGTACCCGCAGCAACAGCAACAGCAGTACGCCGAGCCGCAGTACGACCAGCAGCAGTACGCCGGACAGCAGCCCAACGACCCCCAGTACGGCGGCGGTTGGGACACCGGCCAGCAGGCGGCCATGCCCTACGGCGAGACCCCGGGCGACCCCTACGCGGGTCAGCAGGGCGGCGGTTACGGCGGCGGGAGCCCGGACCCGTACGGCGCCTCCGAGGCGGCGTACGCATCACCCGGCCCCCCGGGACGCCGTCAGGCGGCGCCTCCGCCGCGGCCCGAGTCCGAGAACGACTGGGACGGCCCGCAGCCGGAGGAGACGCACCCGTTCTTCACCGGTGAGGACCGCGACGACGACCGACGCCGTGACCGTGACGACGACCGGGGCGACGACGCGGACGACCGGGAGTACGACGACGACGCGGGCGACGGCAGGCGCGGAGGCGGCGGTCGTGACCGCCGCGGCCCGTCGAAGAAGAAGCGCCGCGGCGGCGGCGCCTGCCTCGTGGCCTCCCTCGTCCTCGTAGGAGGCGCGGCAGGCGGCGGGTACTACGCCTACCAGTTCTGGCAGGAGCGCTTCGGCCCGCCCGCCGACTTCGCGGGCGCCGGTACCGGCTCCGTCCAGGTCGAGATCCCACAGGGCGCGGGCCTCACCGAAATGGGCAGCCTGCTCAAGGAGAGCGGGGTGGTGAAGAGCGCGGCGGCATTCGTCGACGCCGCGGGAGAGCACCCCAAGGGCAAAGCCATTCAGCCCGGTGTCTACCCGATGAAGAAAGAGATGTCGGCGAAGGCCGCCGTCGAGTTGATGACCAACCCGGCCAATCTGAACTCGCTGACGATCGGCGAGGGCACGCGTGCCGTCCAGGTGTACGAGTTCATCGACACCAAACTCAAGCTCGAACCAGGTACCACCGCCGATGTCGCCAAGGCGCAGGCCGGCGAACTCGGCCTGCCCGACTGGGCCGACGACAGCAAAGAAATAAAGGACCCGCTCGAAGGCTTCCTCTACCCCGCGCGTTACGACATCGGGGAGAAGACCAAGCCGGAGGACATCCTCAAGCAGATGGTCGCGCGGTCCAACCAGGAGTACAAGAAGTACGATCTGGAGAAATCGGCCGAGGACCTCGGACTGGACTCACCGCTCGACCTCGTCACCGTCGCCAGCCTCGTACAGGCCGAAGGCATCACGCACGACGACTTCAAGAAGATGGCGGCGGTCGTCTACAACCGGCTCAAGCCGACGAACACCGACACCAACCAGAAGCTCGAATTCGACTCGACCTTCAATTACTTGAAGAACGAGAGCGAGATCGACATCTCCACCTCGGAGATCAGGAACCACGACGACCCGTACAACACGTACTTCTACAAGGGTCTTCCGCCGGGCCCGATCGGAAATCCGGGTGCCGACGCGCTGAACGCCACAAAGGCGCCGGACGCGGGGGGCTGGATGTATTTCATCTCCATCGACGGCAAGACCACCGAATTCACCAAGACCCTTGCCGAGCACCAGAAACTGGTCGACAAATTCAACGAGCGACGGAAGAATGCGAACGACTAGCACCATCGAGCGCAGGGCGGCCGTCCTCGGCTCTCCCATCGCTCACTCCCTCTCCCCGGTGCTCCACCGGGCGGCGTACGCGGAACTGGGCCTGACCCACTGGTCGTACGACCGCTTCGAAGTCACCGAGGCGCGACTCCCCGCCTTCCTGACCGGGCTCGACCCGTCCTGGGCCGGGCTCTCCCTGACCATGCCGCTCAAGCGCGCCGTCATCCCGCTGCTCGACAAGGTCAGCGAGACGGCGTCGTCCGTCGAGGCCGTCAACACCGTCGTCATCGACGGCGCCGGACTGCGCACGGGCGAGAACACCGACATCCCCGGCATACTCGCCGCCCTGCGCGCGCGAGGCGTCGCCACCGTGGAGTCGGCGGCCGTCCTCGGCGCCGGAGCGACCGCGTCGTCCGCGCTCGCCGCGCTCTCCCGCATCTGCGAGGGCCCGGTCACCGCCTACGTACGCAGCCGGGACCGCGCCGCCGAGATGCGCGGCTGGGGTGAACGGCTCGGTGTCGACGTGCGCACCGCCGACTGGGCGGACGCGGCCGACGCGCTCGGCGCCCCGCTGGTGATCGCGACGACCCCCGCGGGCGCCACCGACACGCTGGCGCGACACGTCCCCGGGGACCCCGGCACTCTCTTCGACGTGCTGTACGACCCCTGGCCCACCGCGCTCGCCGCAGCCTGGTCGGCCCAAGGCGGACCCGTGGTCGGCGGGCTCGACCTCCTCGTGCACCAGGCCGTCCTCCAGGTCGAGCTGATGACCGGCCGCTCGCCCGCGCCGATCGCCGTGATGCGCGAGGCCGGCGAACGGGCGCTCGGGGCGCACGGAGCCTGACGGCCGCCGCCGCGCCCGTATCCGCAAGCTGGACGGAGTCACGGAGCGGGCGGCCGGTCATGGCAGGATCGGGACCCGAGGATGCGTACCGCAGTCGTACCGTCGAAGATGTCGAGATTCACCGAGGAGCACCGTTGAGCAGGTTGCGCTGGCTGACAGCGGGGGAGTCGCACGGACCCGCACTCGTCGCGACGCTGGAGGGCCTTCCCGCGGGTGTGCCGATCACCACGGAGATCGTGGGCGATCACCTCGCCAGGCGGCGCCTGGGCTACGGGCGCGGCGCGCGGATGAAGTTCGAGCGCGACGAGGTCACCTTCCTCGGCGGCGTACGGCACGGGCTGACCATGGGATCGCCGGTCGCGATCATGGTCGGCAACACCGAATGGCCCAAGTGGGAACAGGTCATGGCGGCCGACCCGGTCGACCCCGAGGTGCTGGCGGGCCTCGCCCGCAACGAACCCCTGACCCGCCCGCGCCCCGGCCACGCCGATCTCGCGGGCATGCAGAAGTACGGAGCGTCCGAGGCCCGGCCGATCCTGGAGCGCGCCAGCGCCCGCGAGACGGCGGCCCGGGTCGCGCTCGGCGCGGTCGCCCGGTCGTATCTGAGGGAGACGGCCGGGATCGAGATCGTGTCCCACGTCGTCGAACTGGCCGCCGCCAAGGCCCCGTACGGCGTGTACCCGACCCCCGGCGACGTCGAGCGGCTCGACGCCGACCCCGTCCGCTGCCTGGACCCCGAGGCGAGCGAGGCGATGGTCGCCGAGATCGACCAGGCCCACAAGGACGGTGACACCCTCGGCGGCGTGGTCGAGGTGCTGGCGTACGGCGTGCCCGTCGGTCTCGGCTCGCACGTCCACTGGGACCGCAGGCTCGACGCCCGGCTCGCCGCCGCCCTCATGGGCATCCAGGCCATCAAGGGCGTCGAGGTCGGCGACGGCTTCGGCCTCGCCCGGGTGCCCGGCTCCCAGGCACACGACGAGATCATGGTCACCGAAGAGGGCATCAGGCGCGCCTCGGGCCACTCCGGCGGCACCGAGGGCGGACTGTCGACGGGTGAACTGCTGCGCGTACGGGCCGCGATGAAGCCCATCGCGACCGTGCCCCGCGCACTCGCCACCGTGGACGTCGCCACCGGCGAGGCCGCCAAGGCGCACCATCAGCGCTCGGACGTCTGCGCGGTGCCCGCGGCGGGCATCGTCGCCGAGGCCATGGTCGCGCTGACCCTCGCCGACGCCGTTGCCGAGAAGTTCGGCGGCGACAGCGTCCCCGAGACCCGGCGCAACGTCGAATCGTACCTTGAGAACCTGGTGATCCGATGAGCGGCCCGCAGATCGTCCTGGTCGGCCCGATGGGGGTCGGCAAGACCACCGTGGGCGCGCTGCTCGCCGAACGCCTCGACACCGACTACCGGGACACCGACGCCGACATCGTCGCCGCCGAGGGCCGGGAGATCTCGGACATCTTCTTCGACGAGGGCGAGCAGCACTTCCGCGACCTGGAGCGGGACGCGGTACGCACCGCGCTCGCCGAACACCGCGGTGTCCTCGCGCTCGGCGGCGGAGCGATTCTCGACAAGGACACCCGCGAACTGCTCGCGGACCTGCCCGTCGTCTATCTCTCCATGGAGGCGAACGAGGCGGTCCGGCGCACCGGTCTGGGCCTGGCCCGCCCGCTGCTCGCCATCAACCCCCGCCAGCAGTGGAAGCTGCTGATGGAGGAGCGCCGCTCCCTCTACACGGAGGTCGCGCGCGCGGTCGTCCCGACCGACGAGCGGGCACCCGAAGAGGTCGCCGAAGCCGTCATCGAGGCGCTGGATCTGGGCGCGGCGGCCGTCCCCGGCGCCGATCCGTCCGCCATCCCCGGCGAGGCCCCCGGCACCGCTCCCGGCAAGGAGAACCAGGCATGACGACGGACCAGGACCAGCCGCTCACCCGCATCCAGGTAGGCGGCACCGGCCACGACCCGTACGAGGTGCTGGTCGGCCGGCGGTTGCTGGGCGAGCTGCCCGCGCTCATCGGCCCCCAGGCCAAGCGTGTCGCCGTGCTGCACCCGGAGTCGCTCGCCGAGACCGGCGGGACGCTCCGCCAGGATCTGGCGGACCACGGGTACGAGGCGGTCGCCATCCAGCTGCCGAACGCCGAGGAGGCCAAGACCGTCGAGGTCGCCGCCTACTGCTGGAAGGCTCTCGGCCAGACCGGCTTCACCCGCAGCGATGTCATCGTCGGCGTCGGCGGCGGCGCAACCACCGATGTCGCGGGCTTCGTCGCCGCGACCTGGCTGCGCGGGGTGCGGTGGATCGCCGTACCGACGACCGTCCTCGGGATGGTCGACGCCGCGATCGGCGGCAAGACCGGCATCAACACGGCCGAGGGAAAGAACCTCGTGGGCGCCTTCCACCCGCCCGCCGGGGTGCTCTGCGACCTCGCCGCGCTGGACTCGCTGCCGGTGAACGACTACGTGAGCGGCATGGCCGAGATCATCAAGGCGGGATTCATCGCCGATCCGGCCATTCTCGATCTGGTGGAGGCCGATCCCGAGGGGGCGCGTTCGCCCGCCGGACCGCACACCGCCGAGCTGATCGAGCGCTCCATCCGGGTCAAGGCCGAGGTCGTGTCCAACGACCTCAAGGAGTCCGGCGTACGCGAGATCCTCAACTACGGCCACACGCTCGCCCATGCCATCGAGAAGAATGAACGCTACAAATGGCGGCACGGCGCGGCGGTCTCCATCGGCATGGTCTTCGCCGCCGAACTGGGCCGCCTGGCGGGCCGGCTCGACGACGCCACCGCCGAACGGCACAGCGCCGTCCTGAAGTCCGTCGGACTGCCGCTGACCTACCGGGGCGACCAGTGGCCCAAGCTGCTCCAGACCATGAAGGTCGACAAGAAATCCCGCGGTGACCTGCTGCGTTTCATCGTCCTCGACGGTCTGGCCAAGCCGACCGTGCTGGAGGGACCGGACCCGGCGGTGCTGCTCGCCGCATACGGGGAGGTGTCCGAGTGAGCCGTCGGGTCCTGGTGCTCAACGGCCCCAATCTGGGCCGTCTCGGTTCCCGCGAGCCGGACGTCTACGGCTCCGTCTCGTACGCCGGTCTTGTGGAGACCTGCCAGTCGACGGGCAAGGAGCTGGGCCTCGCGGTCGACGTACGCGAGACGAACGACGAGGGCGAGCTGATCCGCTGGCTGCACGAGGCGGCCGACGGATCGCTCCCGGTGGTGCTCAACCCCGGGGCTTTCACCCACTATTCGTACGGAATGCGGGACGCCGCCGCGCAGCGCACCGCGCCGCTGATCGAGGTGCACATCTCGAACCCCTACACACGCGAGGAATTCCGCCACACGTCGGTCGTCGCGGCGGTCGCCAGTGGCACGATCGCGGGGTTCGGCATCGGCTCGTACCGACTGGCGCTGCGCGCCGTCGCCGAGGAACTGGACGGCTGACGGGGAAGCCCGGCGGCCCGGCCGGGCACTCGGGGCGGGTCTCTGACGTTCCTACGGAAGCGGCCGGGAACGGTACCGTTCGAAAGCAAGTCGGCCTGGCGGCCGAGCGATCAGCGTCAGACGTACGAGACGGAGTGGCACCGGATGCAGCACGCGATGGGGGCTCCGCTGCCGCCTCCCCATGGTTCGGCCCACGGAGCGGGCGGACAGGGCGCGGGCGCGTGGGCGCACGGCTCCCCGCCCCACGGTCCGCCACCGGGCGCCGCACCACACTCCGGGCCGCCGGCCGGCCCTCCCGCGCCCCACGGGCAACCACCCGTACCGGGCGCGGTGCCATACGGCCCCCAGGTGCCCGGCGGCCACCCGGGGCCGCACCCGCACGGCGGCCCCCAGCAGCACGGCGCGCCTCACCCGCACGGCGCACCCCAGCCGCCTCAGGGGCCCCCGCCGTCCGGCAGGCCCACCGGACCCCAGCGCGTCCCGCAGGGGCACCAGCAGGCGCCCGTGCCCCCGCAGGGCCCCCCGGCGCCCCAGGCTCCACCACCGCCGGACTCGACCGGGCACATCCAGCTGCCGCCGGGCGGGCCGGTTCCCATACCCGTGCCGCATCTCGCCGACAGCGGTACGGGCGCGGCCACGCTCGCCGTCCTGCTGATCGGCCCCGCCGGCGCGGGCAAGACGACCGTCGCCCGCCACTGGGCGGCCCGCCGGCAGGTTCCCACCGCGCACATCAGCCTCGACGACGTACGCGAATGGGTCTGCTCCGGCTTCGCCGACCCGCAGTCGGGGTGGAACGAGCACTCCGAGGCGCAGTACCGCCTCGCCCGCCGCACCTGCGGCTTCGCCGCCCGTAACTTCCTCGCCAACGGCATCTCCTGCATCCTCGACGACGCGGTCTTCCCCGACCGCCCGGTCGTCGGACTCGGCGGCTGGAAGCGCCATGTCGGCCCCGGACTGCTGCCCGTGGTCCTGCTGCCCGGCCTGGAGATCGTGCTGGAGCGGAACGCGGAGCGCAGCGGCAACCGCAGGCTCTCGGACGAGGAAGTGGCGGGTATCCACGGCCGGATGGCCGGCTGGTACGGCTCCGGGCTGCCGATCATCGACAACTCGAAGTACGACGTGGAGACGACGGCCCGGGTCCTTGACGACGTGCTCGCCCGGTCGATCGCCAGCCCACCGGCCTGGTAGCGGAGCCACCGGGCCCCTCCGCGGCGCCGGAAAGGCCCGTCCCTCCGGGCTCCGGCCCGCCCCGGTCGGACGCGTCGGCCGCGCCGAGCCGGGCCCGCGCTCATAGGCTCGATACATGTCAGAGGTGTATGCGGTCCGTCGCGGGCGGCTGCGCGACCGGTGCGCCGCGGCCGGCAGCGACGCCGCTCTGGTGTCCCTGCCCGCCAACGTCCGCTATCTCGCGGGCGGCGCACCACCGGGCGCCGTCCTGCTGCTCGGCGTCGCCGACCACCGGGACGTACTCCTCTGCCCCCGCACCCCCGGCGGCGCGACCGCCGAAAGCCGCCCCGACGAACGGCTGCGGCTGAACGTGCTGCCCACGGCCGCGGGCGATCCGGCCGTCGCCGCCGCGGGCCTCCTCGACGCGTCCGGCGCCCGGGCCCTCGCCGTCGAGGAGCACCATCTGACCGTCGCCCGCCATCGCGCCATCGGCTCGGTGGCGCCCCGCCTGCTGCTCTCCGATCTCGGCTGCGCCGTGGAACAGGAACGCACCGTCAAGGACGAGGGGGAGATCTCCCAGCTGCGGATCGCCGCCGAGATCTCCGACCAGGCGCTCGGCGAACTGCTCGAATCGATCCTCGTCGGCCGCACCGAACGCCATCTCGCGCTGGAACTGGAGCGGCGCCTGGTCGACCACGGCGCCGACGGACCGGCCTTCCGTACCTCGGTCGCCACCGGGCCGAACGCCGGCCGCGCGGGCCACCGGCCCTCGGACCGCAGGGTCGAGGAGGGGGATTTCCTCTCCGTTCGCCTCGGCGCCAATTACCACGGATACCGTTGCGAGATCGGCCGTACGTTCGTCATCGGCACGTCCCCCGCCGACTGGCAGATCGAGCTGTACGACCTGGTGTTCGCCGCACAACGGGCAGGTCGGGAGGCTCTGACACCCGGTACCGCCTACCGCGACGTGGACCGCGCGGCCCGTCAGCCGCTGGAGTCGGCGGGATACGGCGAGGGGCTCGCGGCCCGTACCGGACACGGTGTGGGGCTCGAAATCGACGAGGACCCGCAGTTGGCACCCGCTGCCATGGGTAAACTGGACGCTTGTGTGCCGGTCACCGTCGAACCGGGGGTCCACCTTCCGGGCCGGGGCGGTGTCCGGATCGATGACACGCTCGTCGTCCGCCCCGAGGCGGACGGCGGACCCGAGCTACTCACCATTACGACCAAGGAACTGCTCGCGCTCTAGCCGTCCGGCAGGCTCTGCCGGTCGCGCCGGCGGCGCGCACCCGTGGTCCCACCCAGCTTCAGTCCAGGAGATTCCGCAACCGTGGCTTCCACGAACGACCTCAAGAACGGCATGGTGCTCAAGCTCGACTCTGGCCAGCTCTGGTCCGTCGTCGAGTTCCAGCACGTCAAGCCCGGCAAGGGCCCGGCCTTTGTGCGCACCAAGCTGAAGAACGTGCTCTCCGGCAAGGTCGTCGACAAGACCTTCAACGCCGGCGTGAAGGTCGAGACGGCCAGCGTCGACCGCCGCGACATGCAGTTCTCGTACATGGACGGCGAGTACTTCGTCTTCATGGACATGGGCACCTACGACCAGATCCACATCAGCCGGGAGGTCGTCGGCGACGCCGCGAACTTCCTCCTGGAGGGCTTCGAGGCCACGGTGGCGATGTACGAGGGCAACGCGCTCTACGTCGAGCTGCCCGCCGCCGTCGAGCTGGTCATCGAGCACACCGACCCCGGTGTGCAGGGCGACCGCTCCACCGGTGGCTCCAAGCCCGCCAAGCTGGAGACCGGTTACGAGATCGGTGTCCCGCTCTTCATCACGACCGGCGAGAAGATCAAGGTCGACACGCGCTCCGGTGAGTACCTCGGCCGGGTGAACAGCTAACCGTGGCTGCCCGCAACAAGGCCCGTAAGCGCGCCTTCCAGATCCTCTTCGAGGCCGACCAGCGCGGGGCGCCCGTGCAGACGGTCCTCGCGGACTGGCTTCGGCACGCCCGGACCGACGACCGCCAGCCGCCGGTCAGCGAGTACACGATGGAACTCGTCGAGGGATACGCGAAGTACGCCGAGCGGATCGACGAACTCATCAGCACCTACTCGGTGGGCTGGACGCTCGACCGGATGCCGGTCGTCGACCGGAACATCGTGCGGCTCGGCACGTACGAACTGGTGTGGGTGGACGGAACGCCCGACGCCGTGGTGATCGACGAGGCGGTCCAGCTCGCCAAGGAGTTCTCGACCGACGAGTCCCCGTCGTTCGTGAACGGTCTCCTCGGCCGTTTCAAGGACCTCAAGCCGAGCCTGCTCCGCGCCGACTAGATTCGCCGCCGGACAGGGCCTGGCGGGCCCGGCGCCGTCGACGGTGTCCTGGGGCGCCGGACGGGCCGCAGTCCGCGGCCCGTCCGGCGCTTGAGTGCGTATCGGCCGGGGTGGGTGCTCAGCCGTGTCGTGGTCGCCGAAATCGGCGGCGGGGGTCTCGATCATCCACCGCTGGGCCATCAGGGTGAGGCGCGGCCCGGGGCGCACGGGCCCTCCATTCGTATCCGCGTTCGATCTGTCGGCCCGTGGGGGTGACATCTCTCTCGGTCGGTCCAGGGCCCCGACGCGCCGGAAGGGCGGCCCACCGATCGCGGTCCGCCCTTCCGGATGTGACGTTTCTGCTGTTCTGTACCGCGGTGTCAGCCCTCGTCGTGGGCCACGGCGCGGCGCGCGTCCGCGTCCAGCACCCCCCAGCTGATGAGCTGCTCGGTGAGAACCGAGGGCGACTGGTCGTAGATGACCGCGAGGGTGCGCAGGTCGTCCTGGCGGATCGACAGCACCTTGCCGTTGTAGTCGCCGCGCTGGCTCTGGATGGTCGCCGCGTAACGCTGGAGAGGGCCGGCCTTCTCCTGCGGGACGTGGGCGAGACGCTCCAGGTCCAGAACGAGCTTCGGCGGCGGCTCGGCTGCCCCGCCCGGCGTGGTGCCCGGCAGGAGCTCCTGGACCGGCACACCGTAGAAGTCGGCCAGCTCGGCGAGGCGCTGCACGGTCACGGCGCGGTCGCCGCGCTCGTACGACCCCACCACCACGGCCTTCCAACGGCCCTGGGACTTCTCCTCCACGCCGTGGAGGGAGAGGCCCTGCTGGGTGCGGATGGCGCGGAGCTTGGCCCCGAGCTGCTTTGCGTATTCGCTGGACATAAGGCTCCCCGGACGCTGGGACAATCTGCGGCTCCGCCGCGTGGCTGGTAACTCACTGTGAGGTTACGCAGCGTGACTTGGATGCGTCAAGCCGAATGGTCCGGACCCGCCCCGCCACAAGTCCGGAAAAGGCCGCCGGACCTGGTAATGTCGATGGCGCAAATCCGACGTCCTTTAACGTCCGTCCCGTGAGGCGGAAAAGGAGGTCCGTTTCTTATGGACACGCACAGCTCTGATGCCGCCCGCCCCGTGCTGGAGGCGCCCGACATCGCACGGGCACTGACCCGTATCGCCCACGAGATCGTCGAACGCGCC
Source organism: Streptomyces sp. NPDC051217 (assembly GCF_044455465.1). Lineage (NCBI taxonomy): Bacteria > Bacillati > Actinomycetota > Actinomycetes > Kitasatosporales > Streptomycetaceae > Streptomyces > Streptomyces sp. NPDC051217. Next base: position 125,417 of record NZ_JBITEV010000005.1, on the reverse strand, counting down.
AAGGGCGCCGACGACGTGGTTCTGCTCGGTATCCCGACCCGTGGCGTCTTCCTGGCCAGGCGGCTGGGCGACAAGCTCGAAGAGATCACCGGCGGCAAGATCCCGGTCGGCTCCCTCGACATCACGATGTACCGGGACGACCTGCGCATGCGGCCCGCCCGCGCGCTCGCCCGCACCGACATCCCGGCCGACGGCGTCGACGGACGTCTCGTGGTCCTCGTGGACGACGTGCTCTTCTCCGGCCGCACCATCCGCGCCGCCCTCGACGCGCTCGGCGACATCGGCCGGCCACGCGCGGTCCAGCTCGCCGTCCTCGTCGACCGCGGCCACCGCGAACTGCCCATCCGCGCGGACTACGTGGGCAAGAACCTCCCCACCTCGCTGCGCGAGACGGTCAAGGTGCAGCTCGCCGAGGAGGACGGCCGCGACACCGTGCTGCTCGGTCTGAAGAAGCCCGACCCGGGGAAGCCCGACCCGGCCGGCGAGCAGTAGCGCGGCCCCTCCCGTACGCCGCGGGCCGGTACCAGGCCGCGGCCTCGGCGCGCCCCGACGCCGCCGTGCCCTCCCGGGAACGCCCCGGCCCCCGGAACCACCTCCACACAACGGAGCACCACCGATGTTGCGCCTCACAGGGGCAAGCCCCCGTACCCCCGGCCATCTGATCTCCGCCGCCGACCTCACCCGCGACGACGCCGTGCTGATCCTCGACACCGCCGAGGAGATGGCCCGGGTCGCCGACCGGCCCATCAAGAAGCTGCCGACGCTGCGCGGCCGTACGGTCGTCAACCTCTTCTTCGAGGACTCCACCCGCACCCGGATCTCCTTCGAGGCGGCCGCCAAGCGCCTCTCCGCAGATGTCATCAACTTCTCGGCCAAGGGCTCGTCGGTCTCCAAAGGAGAGTCGCTCAAGGACACCGCCCTGACGCTGGAGGCGATGGGCGCGGACGCCGTCGTCATCCGCCACGGGTCCTCGGGCGCCCCCTACCGCCTCGCCAACTCCGGCTGGATCGACGGCGCCGTCATCAACGCGGGAGACGGCACGCACGAACATCCCACCCAGGCGCTGCTCGACGCCTTCACGATGCGCCGCAGGCTCGTCGGCGCCGACGCGGGCATCGGCAGGGACCTCGAAGGGCGCCGGATCACGATCGTCGGCGACATCCTGCACAGCCGCGTCGCCCGCTCCAACGTCCTGCTGCTGCACACGCTCGGCGCCGAGGTCACGCTCGTCGCCCCGCCGACGCTGCTGCCGATCGGAGTCGAGAAGTGGCCGTGCGAGGTGTCGTACGACCTCGACCAGGTGCTGCCCAAGTCGGACGCCGTGATGATGCTCCGGGTCCAGCGCGAGCGAATGAACGCCGCCTTCTTCCCGACGGAGCGCGAGTACTCACGGCGCTACGGGCTCGACGGCGAGCGGATGGCCCGGATGCCCGACAACTCGATCGTCATGCACCCCGGCCCGATGAACCGCGGTATGGAGATCACCGCGGAGGTCGCCGACTCCGACCGCTGCACGGCCGTCGAGCAGGTCGCCAACGGCGTCTCGACGCGGATGGCCGTCCTGTATCTGCTGCTGGGCGGCAACGAGCCCGCCGTCACCCATTCCCGCGCGTCGTCCGCCACCGAGGAGAGCAAGTAATCATGAGCAAGACCCTGATCCGTGGCGCCAAGGTGCTCGGCGGCGAAGCGAGCGACGTCCTCATCGACGGCACGGTCATCGAGCGGGTGGGCCTCGGCATCGACGCGGGTGACGCCACCGTCGTGGCGGCCGAGGGGCAGATCCTGCTGCCGGGCCTGGTCGACCTGCACACGCATCTGCGCGAGCCGGGGCGCGAGGACTCCGAGACCGTCCTCACCGGCACCAGGGCGGCGGCGGTCGGCGGCTTCACCGCCGTGCACGCCATGGCCAACACCTTCCCCGTCGCCGACACCGCCGGCGTCGTCGAGCAGGTCTGGCGGCTCGGCCGGGAGTCCGGCTACTGCGACGTACAGCCCGTCGGCGCCGTCACCGTCGGCCTGGAGGGCAAACAGCTCGCCGAACTCGGCGCCATGCACGACTCGGCCGCCGGGGTGCGGGTCTTCTCCGACGACGGCAAGTGCGTGGACGACGCGGTGATCATGCGCCGGGCCCTGGAGTACGTGAAGGCCTTCGACGGCGTCATCGCCCAGCACGCCCAGGAGCCCCGGCTCACCGAGGGCGCCCAGATGAACGAGGGCGTCGTCTCGGCGGAGCTCGGGCTCGGCGGCTGGCCCGCCGTCGCCGAGGAGTCGATCATCGCCCGGGACGTCCTGCTGGCCGCCCATGTCGGCTCCCGCGTCCACATCTGCCATCTCTCCACCGCCGGGTCGGTCGAGATCGTCCGGTGGGCCAAGTCCAAGGGCTGGAACGTCACCGCCGAGGTCACCCCGCACCATCTGCTGCTGACGGACGAGCTCGTACGGTCCTACAACCCCATCTACAAGGTGAACCCGCCGCTGCGCACCGAGGCCGACGTCCTGGCGCTGCGCGAGGCCCTCGCGGACGGCACGATCGACTGCGTCGCCACCGACCACGCCCCGCACCCGCACGAGGACAAGGACTGCGAGTGGGCGGCGGCGGCCATGGGCATGGTCGGCCTGGAGACCGCGCTCTCCGTCGTCCAGCAGACGATGGTCGACACCGGTCTGATCGACTGGGCGGGCGTCGCCGACCGGATGTCGGTACGGCCCGCGCAGATCGGCCGCCTCGCCGGCCACGGCCGTCCGGTCTCGGCAGGTGAGCCCGCCAACCTCACGCTCGTCGATCCCGCTTACCGTGGAGTGGTGGACCCCGCGGGCTTCGCCTCCCGCAGCCGTAACACCCCCTACCAGGGCCGCGAGCTGCCGGGACGTGTCACCCACACCTTCCTGCGGGGCCGTGCCACGGTCGTCGACGGGAATCTGGCGTGAGCGCTGCACTGATCAATCTGGCCGCCGAGCAGAAGTCGGCGGAGGTGACCGACTGGTCCGCCCGTATCGGCTGGGTGGTGGGCCTGCTGGTCTTCATCGCGTTGGTGTACTGGCTGATGCGCCAGGGCTGGAAGTGGCGCGGGAGCCTCCAGGCCGATCTGCCGGAGCTCCCACAGGCTCCCGAGGCGGCCGGGGACGTACGGCTGCGGCTCGGCGGCCGGTACCACGGCTCCACGACCGCCGGTCAGTGGCTGGACCGGATCGTCGCCCACGGCCTCGGCGTCCGCAGCCGGGTGGAGCTGACGCTCACCGACGCGGGCGTGGAGGTCGTACGGCCGGGGGCCACCGACTTCTTCGTCCCGGCCGGCCAACTGCGCGCCGCCCGGCTCGACAAGGGCATCGCCGGCAAGGTCCTCGCCGAGGGCGGACTGCTGATCCTCACCTGGCAGCACGGCGACCGGCTGCTCGACTCCGGCTTCCGCTCGGACCGCGCGGCGGAGCACACCGCCTGGGTCGAAGCCGTCAACTCCATGAACCAGGCCATGACGACGAACGACGCGCCGATCACGACGGAAGGCACCGCACGATGACCCTCTCCACCCGGGGAGCCGCACAGGCTCCCGCCGTACTCGTCCTGGAGGACGGCCGGAGTTTCCGCGGCCGTGCCTACGGGGCCGTGGGGGAGACCTTCGGCGAGGCGGTGTTCTCCACCGGCATGACCGGCTATCAGGAAACCCTCACCGACCCCTCGTACCACCGCCAGGTCGTCGTGATGACCGCCCCGCACGTCGGCAACACCGGCGTCAACGACGAGGACGACGAGTCCGGCCGGATCTGGGTCGCCGGCTATGTCGTACGCGACCCCGCCCGCATCCCGTCCAACTGGCGCTCCCGGCGCTCCCTGGACGAGGAGCTGGTACGGCAGGGTGTCGTCGGCATCAGCGGTGTCGACACCCGCGCGCTCACCCGCCATCTGCGCGAGCGCGGCGCGATGCGCGTCGGCATCTTCTCCGGCGACACCCTCGCCGGAGCCCTCAACGACGACGCGGCGCTGACCGCGCGCGTGCGGGAGGCGCCCGGGATGAAGGGCGCGAACCTCTCCGCGGAGGTCGCCGTGACCGAGGCGTACGTCGTCCCGGCCATCGGCACCAAGCGGTTCACCGTCGCCGCCATCGACCTCGGCATCAAGGGCATGACGCCCCGGCGGATGGCCGAGCGCGGCATCGAGGTGCATGTGCTGCCCGCCACCGCCACCGTCGACGACGTGTACGCGGTCGAGCCCGACGGCGTGTTCCTCTCCAACGGCCCCGGCGACCCCGCCACCGCCGACCTCACGGTGGTCAAGGGTGTGCTGGAGCGCGGTACACCGCTCTTCGGCATCTGCTTCGGCAATCAACTCCTCGGCCGCGCGCTGGGGTTCGGCACGTACAAGCTCAAATACGGCCACCGCGGCATCAACCAGCCGGTGCAGGATCGTTCCACCGGCAAGGTCGAAGTCACCGCGCACAACCACGGGTTCGCCGTCGACGCCCCGCTCGACCGGATCTCCGACACCCCCTACGGCCGCGCCGAGGTCTCCCACGTCTGTCTCAACGACAACGTGGTCGAGGGGCTCAGGCTGCTCGACCGGCCGGTCTTCAGCGTCCAGTACCACCCCGAGGCGGCCGCCGGCCCGCACGACGCCGCGTACCTCTTCGACCGCTTCACGTCTCTGATGAACACAGTCCTGAAGGAGGGCCCGCGTGCCTAAGCGCTCCGATATCCGGTCCGTCCTGGTCATCGGCTCGGGTCCGATCGTCATCGGCCAGGCGGCCGAGTTCGACTACTCGGGCACCCAGGCCTGCCGCGTGCTCAAGGCCGAGGGCCTGCGCGTCATCCTCGTCAACTCCAACCCGGCCACGATCATGACGGACCCGGAGATCGCCGACGCCACGTACGTCGAGCCGATCACCCCCGAGTTCGTCGAGAAGATCATCGCCAAGGAGCGCCCCGACGCGCTGCTGCCCACTCTCGGCGGCCAGACCGCGCTCAACACCGCGATCTCCATGCACGACAACGGCGTCCTGGAGAAGTACGGCGTCGAACTCATCGGTGCCAACGTCGAGGCCATCAACAAGGGCGAGGACCGCGAACTCTTCAAGGGCGTCGTCGAGGCCGTCAACGCCAAGATCGGCCACGGCGAGTCCGCCCGCTCCGTCATCTGCCACACGATGGACGACATCCTGGCCGGCGTCGACGAACTGGGCGGCTACCCCGTCGTCGTACGCCCCTCCTTCACCATGGGCGGCGCCGGCTCCGGTTTCGCCCACGACGAGGACGAGCTGCGCCGGATCGCCGGACAGGGCCTGATGCTCTCCCCGACCACCGAGGTGCTCCTGGAGGAGTCCATCCTCGGCTGGAAGGAGTACGAACTGGAGCTGATGCGCGACAGACACGACAACGTCGTGGTCGTCTGCTCCATCGAGAACTTCGACCCGATGGGCGTCCACACCGGCGACTCCATCACCGTCGCGCCCGCGATGACCCTCACCGACCGCGAGTACCAGCGGCTGCGTGACATCGGCATCGCGATCATTCGCGAGGTCGGCGTCGACACCGGCGGCTGCAACATCCAGTTCGCCGTCGACCCGGTCGACGGCCGGATCATCGTCATCGAGATGAACCCGCGCGTCTCGCGCTCCTCCGCGCTCGCCTCCAAGGCCACCGGCTTCCCGATCGCCAAGATCGCCGCGCGTCTCGCCGTCGGCTACACGCTGGACGAGATCCCCAACGACATCACCGAGAAGACCCCGGCGTCCTTCGAGCCGACCCTCGACTACGTCGTGGTGAAGGTCCCGCGTTTCGCCTTCGAGAAGTTCCCCGCCGCCGACGCCACCCTCACCACCACCATGAAGTCGGTGGGCGAGGCCATGGCGATCGGCCGTAACTTCACCGAGGCGCTCCAGAAGGCGCTGCGCTCGCTGGAGAAGAAGGGCAGCCAGTTCGCCTTCACGGAAGCGCCCGGCGACAAGGCCGAGCAGCTGGAGCTGGCGAAGGTCCCCACCGACGGCCGGATCAACACCGTCATGCGGGCGATCCGCGCCGGGGCGAGCCAGGAGGAGGTCTTCGACGCGACGAAGATCGACCCGTGGTTCGTCGACCAGCTCTTCCTGATCAAGGAGTACGCGGACGAGCTCGCCGCCGCCGACAGGCTCGGCCCCGAACTCCTCGCCGAGGCCAAGCGGCACGGCTTCTCCGACGCCCAGATCGCCGAGATCCGGGGCCTGCGCGAGGATGTCGTGCGCGAGGTACGGCACGCGCTCGGCGTGCGCCCCGTCTACAAGACGGTCGACACGTGCGCCGCCGAATTCGCCGCCAAGACCCCGTACTTCTACTCCTCGTACGACGAGGAGAGCGAGGTCGCGCCGCGCGAGAGGCCCGCCGTGATCATTCTCGGTTCCGGCCCCAACCGCATCGGCCAGGGCATCGAGTTCGACTACTCCTGCGTGCACGCCTCCTTCGCGCTGAGCACGGCACCGACGCCGGTCGGCGGCTACGAGACCGTGATGGTCAACTGCAACCCCGAGACCGTCTCCACCGACTACGACACCTCCGACCGGCTCTACTTCGAGCCGCTCACCCTGGAGGACGTCCTGGAGATCGTCCACGCGGAGACCCTGGCCGGGCCCGTCGCGGGCGTCATCGTCCAGCTCGGCGGCCAGACACCGCTCGGTCTCGCCCAGGCGCTCAAGGACAACGGCGTCCCGGTCGTCGGCACGCCCCCGGAGGCGATCCACGCCGCCGAGGACCGCGGCGCCTTCGGCCGGGTCCTCGCCGAGGCCGGGCTGCCCGCGCCCAAGCACGGCACGGCCACCACCTTCGACGAGGCCAAGGCCATCGCCGACGAGATCGGCTACCCCGTGCTGGTCCGTCCCTCGTACGTGCTCGGCGGACGCGGCATGGAGATCGTGTACGACGAGACCCGCCTCTCCTCGTACATCGCCGAATCCACCGAGATCAGCCCCACCCGGCCGGTCCTGGTGGACCGCTTCCTCGACGACGCCATCGAGATCGACGTCGACGCGCTCTACGACGGGACGGAGCTGTACCTGGGCGGCGTCATGGAGCACATCGAGGAGGCCGGCATCCACTCCGGCGACTCGGCGTGCGCCCTGCCCCCGATCACCCTCGGCGGCTTCGACATCAAGCGGCTGCGCGCCTCCACCGAGGCCATCGCGCGCGGAGTCGGCGTCCGCGGCCTGATCAACATCCAGTTCGCGCTGGCCGGGGACATCCTCTACGTTCTGGAGGCCAACCCGCGCGCCTCGCGCACCGTGCCGTTCACCTCGAAGGCCACCGCCGTGCCACTGGCCAAGGCGGCCGCCCGGATCTCGCTGGGCGCCACCATCGCCGACCTCCGTACGGAGGGCCTGCTGCCGGCCAACGGCGACGGCGGCACCCTGCCCATGGACGCGCCGATCTCCGTCAAGGAGGCCGTCATGCCGTGGTCGCGCTTCCGCGATATCCACGGACGCGGCGTCGACACGGTGCTGGGCCCGGAGATGCGCTCCACCGGCGAGGTCATGGGCATCGACTCCGTCTTCGGCACGGCGTACGCCAAGTCGCAGGCAGCGGCGTACGGTCCGCTTCCTACGAAGGGCCGCGCCTTCATCTCCGTCGCCAACCGCGACAAGCGCTCGATGATCTTCCCGGCGCGTGAACTGGTCGCGCACGGCTTCGAACTGCTCGCCACCTCCGGCACCGCCGAGGTCCTGCGGCGCAACGGCATCAACGCCACAGTCGTGCGCAAGCAGTTCGAGGGCGCCGGACCGAACGGCGAGAGGACCATCGTCCAGCTCATCCACGACGGCGAGGTCGACCTCATCGTCAACACCCCCTACGGCACCGGCGGCCGGCTCGACGGCTACGAGATCCGTACGGCAGCCGTGGCACGCGGCGTCCCCTGCCTGACGACGGTGCAGGCGCTCGCGGCCGCCGTCCAGGGCATCGACGCCCTCAACCACGGCGGCGTGGGCGTCCGTTCGCTCCAGGAGCACGCACAGCACCTCATCGCCGCCCGCGAGGACTAGGGCGTGTCCGGCGGGCGGACGACGCCGCTTTCAGGACGGGGCTGCTTCGCGGACACGCCCCAGGGCGTGTCCGGCGCAGTTCCCCCAGGACAGGAGGGCGCCCCTTGCGTCGGCGGGGTCGTTCGAGTACGTCCGGTACGAGAATGATCCCCCGTCACGCGAGCGCACGCGCCGACGCCGACGCGTGCGCCTCGCGCCCCGCCCCGCCGGCGGACGGCGCCACTTTTCAGACACGACCCAGAGGAGCCCGCCCCTCATGTACCGACTCTTCTTCCGGCTCTTCTTCCGGCGGATGGACCCGGAGCAGGCCCACCAGCTGGCCTTCCGGTGGATCCGGTTCGTCGTCGGGATCCCCGTCCTGCGTACCTTCGTGGCCGCGGCGCTCGCGCCTCGTTACAAGGAGCTGCGCACCGAGGCCTTCGGTCTGCGGATGCACGGCCCCTTCGGTCTGGCCGCCGGCTTCGACAAGAACGCCGTCGCCGTCGACGCCATGAGCATGCTCGGCTTCGACCATGTCGAGATCGGCACGGTCACCGGCCGGCCGCAGCCGGGCAACCCCCCGCAGCGGCTGTTCCGGCTGCCCGCCGACCGGGCGCTGATCAACCGCATGGGCTTCAACAACGACGGATCGGCGACCATCGCCCTGCGCCTCGCCACCCGCCGGGAGATCTTCCGTACGACGGTCGGCGTCAACATCGGCAGGACCAAGGCCGTCCCGGACGCGAGCGCGATCGGTGACTACGTGACGTCGACCGAGCGCCTGGCCGCCCACGCCGACTATCTCGTCGTCAACGTCTCGTCCCCGAACACCCCCGGTCTGCGCGATCTCCAGGCCGTCGACCAGCTGCGTCCGCTCCTGACCGCCGTACGCGAGGCCGCCGACCGCGTGGTCACCGAGCGGCGCGTCCCGCTGCTGGTCAAGATCGCCCCCGACCTCGCCGACGAGGACATCGACGCCGTCGCCGACCTGGCCGTCGAGCTGGGCCTGGACGGCATCATCGCCACCAACACCACCATCGCCCGGCACGGCCTCGGCCTGAAGACGGCCCCGTCCCTGCTCGCCGAGGCCGGCGGACTGTCCGGAGCGCCCCTGAAGGAGCGCTCGCTGGAGGTCCTGAGGCGGCTGTACGGCCGTGTGGGGGACAGGATCACCCTGGTCGGCGTGGGCGGCATCGAGAACGCCGAGGACGCCTGGCAGCGGATCCTGGCGGGCGCGACCCTCGTGCAGGGCTACAGCGCCTTCATCTACCAGGGCCCGTTCTGGAGCCGGGGTATCCACAAGGGGCTCGCCGCCCGGCTGGCCACCAGCGAGTACGCCACGCTCGCCGACGCCGTCGGCGCCGACATCAGGAAGGTGCGCGCATGAACACCGCCGCCGCGTCGGCCCCCGAGCCGGAGTCGGAGGCCTTCGGCGCACGCCTGCGCCGCGCCATGGACACCCGGGGGCCGCTCTGCGTGGGCATCGACCCCCACAGCTCGCTGCTGCACGCCTGGGGTCTGAGCGACGACGTCGCGGGACTGACGGCCTTCACACGGACGGTCGTCGAGGCGCTGGCCGACCGCGTCGCCGTACTGAAGCCGCAGTCGGCGTTCTTCGAGCGGTTCGGCTCGCGCGGTGTCGCCGTCCTGGAGCAGGCGGTCGCCGAGGCCCGTGCCGCCGGCGCGCTCGTCCTGATGGACGCCAAGCGCGGCGACATCGGCTCCACCATGGCCGCGTACGCCGCCACGTACCTCGACAAGGACAGCCCGCTCTTCTCGGACGCCGTCACGGTCTCGCCGTACCTCGGCTTCGGCTCTCTGCGGCCCGCCCTGGACGCCGCACGGATCAGCGGCTCCGGTCTCTTCGTGCTCGCCCTCACCTCCAACCCGGAGGGCGCCGAGGTCCAGCGGGCCACCACCGCGGGCGGTCCCTCGGTCGCACAGGTGATGCTCGACCACATGGCCGCGGAGAACGCCGGCGCGACGCCGCTGGGGTCGGTCGGCGCCGTCGTGGGGGCGACCCTCGGCGAGGCCGGCGTGAATCTCGCCGTCAACGGTCCGCTCCTCGCCCCCGGCATCGGCGCGCAGGGCGCGACCCCCGCGGATCTTCCCGGGGTGTTCGGCGCTGCCGTCCGGAATGTGGTGCCGAGTGTGAGCCGGGGTGTACTCCGTGCCGGTCCGGATGTTTACGCCCTGCGTGCGGCGGCGGAGCGGTTCAGCGACGAGGTCCGGACGGCGGTCGAGGGCGCGGAAGGAGCGCGCTGACGCGGATCGAACGCGGATTCTGCGCGGATCCGGCGTCGATCCAGGAAGAAAAGCGGGTTGTTTTGCCTGAAATGTCCTGGTCGAGCGATGCTGACCAGGACTTTTCGGCTGTTCTCGCTGACGAGAGCGGTCTTCAACGCTAGTCTCCGTCGAGAGCCAACATGCGGAGGTCTCGCGCGTTGCTCGCCCTGGTGTGGGGCGACCCCGTTCCTCACCGGTCCGTATCCGACAGTTCGACATCCGAGGTGACGTAGGCGTGGCTCTTCCGCCCCTTACCCCTGAACAGCGCGCAGCCGCGCTCGAAAAGGCCGCCGCGGCTCGCCGGGAGCGGGCCGAGGTCAAGAATCGACTCAAGCACTCCGGCGCCTCCCTCCACGAGGTCATCAAGCAGGGACAGGAGAACGACGTCATCGGCAAGATGAAGGTCTCCGCCCTCCTCGAATCCCTGCCCGGCGTCGGCAAGGTGCGCGCCAAGCAGATCATGGAGCGACTCGGCATCTCCGAGAGCCGCCGTGTGCGAGGTCTCGGCTCCAACCAGATCGCGTCGCTGGAACGCGAGTTCGGCGGCGGTCCCGCCTGACGTTCTCGGGCACCCCCGGGAACCTGGATAATCGCTGCATGGCACCAGAGGTACGTCCGCGGCTGACCGTGCTCTCCGGCCCCTCGGGGGTCGGCAAGAGCACGGTCGTCGCCCATATGCGCAAGGTCCACCCCGAGGTATGGCTCTCGGTGTCGGCCACCACCAGAAAGCCGCGCCCCGGCGAACGCAACGGGGTCCAGTACTTCTTCGTCGGCGACGAGGAGTTCGACAAGCTGGTCGCCAACGGTGAGCTGCTGGAGTGGGCGGAGTTCGCGGGCAACCGCTACGGCACGCCGCGTCGCGCGGTGCTCGAACGCCTGGAGGCGGGCGAGCCCGTGCTCCTGGAGATCGATCTCCAGGGCGCGCGGCAGGTCAAGGACTCGATGCCGGACTCACAGCTCGTCTTCCTGGCGCCGCCGAGCTGGGACGAGCTGGTCCGCCGGCTGACCGGCCGGGGCACCGAGTCGCCCGAGGTGATCGAGCGCCGACTGGAGGCCGCGAAGGTCGAGCTGGCGGCCGAGCCGGAGTTCGACACCAGCCTGGTGAACACCTCCGTCGAGGACGTCGCTCGCGAGCTGCTAGCCTTGATGGGAGTTGCCTGACCTCTGTCTGCTTTCGCGCAGCCGTCGGTAGCACCCTGTATTTCCTGTATTTCCCTGATTTATCTTCGGAAGGCAAGAGTGTGTCCTCTTCCATTTCCACGCCCGAGGGCATCATCAACCCGCCGATCGACGAGCTCCTCGAGGCCACGGACTCGAAGTACAGCCTCGTGATCTACGCGGCCAAGCGCGCGCGCCAGATCAACGCGTACTACTCGCAGCTCGGCGAGGGCCTGCTCGAGTACGTCGGTCCGCTGGTGGACACGCACGTCCACGAGAAGCCGCTTTCGATCGCCCTGCGTGAGATCAACGCGGGTCTGCTGACGTCCGAGGCCATCGACGGCCCGCCGCAGTAACGGCGGCACATCCCTTTCACCACGGGCCCGGCGGCGCGACTGCCGGGCCCGTGGTGTGTCATAGGGGAAGACGAATCCAACCGAACGCGGGGAGACACGGTGGACCAGGCGGAGCGCTCGGACGGCAGGCCGAAGGTCGTCCTGGGGGTGAGCGGCGGGATCGCCGCGTACAAGGCGTGCGAGCTGCTGCGCCGTCTCACCGAGTCGGGCCATGACGTACGGGTCGTCCCGACCGGGTCGGCCCTGCACTTCGTCGGCGCCGCGACCTGGTCCGCGCTCTCCGGCCACCCCGTCTCCACGGAGGTCTGGTCGGACGTCCACGAGGTGCCGCACGTACGCATCGGCCAGTCCGCCGACCTTGTGGTCGTCGCCCCCGCCACCGCCGACATGCTGGCCAAGGCCGCCCAGGGCCTGGCGGACGACCTGCTGACCAACACGCTCCTGACCGCGCGCTGCCCGGTGGTGTTCGCCCCGGCGATGCACACCGAGATGTGGGAGCACCCCGCCACCCAGGCGAACGTCGCGACCCTGCGCGAGCGCGGAGCCGTCGTCATCGAGCCCGCCGTCGGCCGTCTCACCGGCGTCGACACCGGCAAGGGACGGCTGCCCGGCCCCGACGCGATCTTCGAGGTCTGCCGCCGGGTCCTGACGCGCGGTGTGACCGTGCCCGACCTGGCCGGCCGGCATGTCGTCGTCTCCGCCGGAGGCACGCGCGAGCCGCTCGACCCCGTCCGCTTCCTCGGTAACCGCTCCTCCGGGAAGCAGGGGTACGCACTGGCCCGTACGGCGGCTGCCCGCGGCGCCCGCGTCACCCTCATCGAGGCCAACACCGGGCTGCCCGACCCGGCAGGCGTCGACATCGTGCGCGTCGGCACCGCCGTACAACTGCGCGAGGCCGTCCTGAAGGCGGCCGCCGACGCCGACGCCGTGGTCATGGCGGCGGCCGTGGCCGATTTCCGCCCCGCCGAGTACGCCGCGGGCAAGATCAAGAAGAAGGACGGCGAGGAGCCCGCGCCGATCGCGCTGGTGCGCAACCCCGACATCCTCGCGGAGATCGGCGCGGAGCGGCCCAGGCCGGGGCAGGTGATCGTCGGATTCGCCGCCGAGACGGACGACGTGCTCGCCAACGGGCGCGCGAAGCTGCGCCGCAAGGGCTGCGATCTGCTGGTCGTCAACGAGGTGGGGGAGCGAAAGACCTTCGGCGCCGACGAGAACGAGGCGGTGATCCTGGGAGCGGACGGCGGCGAGACGCCGGTGCCCCACGGTCCCAAGGAGGCGCTCGCCGACACGGTCTGGGACCTCGTCGTACCCTCACTCGGGTCCGACTAGACGAACGGCAAGTTAATTCTTCGTTCCCTCTTCCGGGTGGCCAAAAACCGCCCAAAACAGGGCTTCCAGGTCGGGATGGGGGGCGATCGTCGTATCGCAGGACGGAGTGAACGCCTCAACTCGACTCCCAGAGTCCGAGACGCCTGGACCTTCCGAGCCGTCGGCCGGATAAACTGGCCGAGGAACGACGAGGGGCGCAGCTCCCCGGTCGTTCCGACAAGGATTTAGCCAGCAGCCGCTGCAACCCCAGGGAGCGATGTGTCGCGCCGTCTGTTCACTTCGGAGTCCGTGACCGAAGGTCATCCTGACAAGATCGCTGACCAGATCAGCGACACGATTCTCGACGCCCTCCTGCGTGAGGACCCCACCTCCCGGGTCGCTGTGGAGACGCTGATCACCACGGGTCTGGTCCATGTGGCCGGTGAGGTCACCACCAAGGCGTACGCGCCGATCGCGAAGCTCGTGCGCGACAAGGTGCTGGAGATCGGCTACGACTCCTCCAAGAAGGGCTTCGACGGCGCCTCCTGCGGCGTCTCGGTGTCCATCGGCGCGCAGTCCCCGGACATCGCGCAGGGCGTCGACACCGCGTACGAGAAGCGGGTCGGCGGTGTGGAGGACGAGCTCGACAAACAGGGCGCCGGCGACCAGGGCCTGATGTTCGGCTACGCCTGCGACGAGACGCCCGAGCTGATGCCGCTCCCGATCCACCTCGCCCACCGGCTCTCGCGCCGGCTGTCCGAGGTCCGCAAGAACGGGACCATCCCCTACCTGCGTCCCGACGGCAAGACCCAGGTCACCATCGAGTACGAGGGCGACAAGGCCGCTCGCCTCGACACCGTGGTCGTCTCCTCGCAGCACGCCTCGGACATCGACCTGGACTCGCTCCTCGCGCCCGACATCCGTGAGTTCGTCGTCGAGCATGTGATCGGGCAGCTCCTCGAGGACGGCATCAAGCTGGAGACCGAGGGCTACCGGCTGCTGGTCAACCCCACGGGCCGCTTCGAGATCGGCGGCCCGATGGGCGACGCCGGGCTCACCGGCCGCAAGATCATCATCGACACCTACGGCGGCATGGCCCGCCACGGCGGCGGCGCCTTCTCCGGCAAGGACCCGTCCAAGGTGGACCGCAGCGCCGCGTACGCGATGCGCTGGGTCGCGAAGAACGTGGTCGCCGCCGGCCTCGCCGCGCGCTGCGAGGTCCAGGTCGCGTACGCGATCGGCAAGGCCGAGCCGGTGGGCCTGTTCATCGAGACCTTCGGCACCGCCACGGTCGACGTCGAGAAGATCGAGCAGGCCATCGCCACGGTCTTCGACCTGCGCCCGGCCGCGATCATCCGCGACCTCGACCTGCTCCGCCCGATCTACGCCCAGACGGCGGCGTACGGCCACTTCGGCCGCGAGGAGCCCGACTTCACGTGGGAGCGCAAGGACCGCGTGGACGCCCTGCGCGCGGCGGTCGGTCTGTAAGGCATTACTCGTAAGTCAACGGGACGGGCCCCGGACACCACTGGTGTCGGGGGCCCGTCGTCGTACGCCGGAGAGATCCCCCTGTGACCAGCCCCGATGTCGGTGGTGTCTGGTAAGAATTTGGCTGTGAGCAGCGACGACGAGCATCCCGACGAGCAGGCCGAGGAGGAGTCCGCCGGGGACGGCGGGCCGGAGCAGCTCGCGCTCATCCGCGAGACCGTGCGGGCCGCCAAGGTGCCGCGGGCCAAGCCGCGGACATGGCGGGGGGCGCCGTTGGCGGGGGAGCGACCGGTCGCGCGGGTCGTCGTGAACAAAGGCGTGCTGCATCTCGATCAGTTCTTCGACTACGCCGTGCCCGAGGAGCTGGACGAGGCCGCGCAGCCCGGGGTGCGGGTGCGGGTGCGGTTCGGGGCCGGGGCGCATCAGGTGCGGGGCGGGCGGCGTGAGGGCGGGCGGCTGATCGACGGGTTCATCGTCGAGCGGCGGGCCGAGTCCGACTACGCGGGGCCGCTCGCGGCGCTGGCCGGCGTGGTGTCCCCGGAGCCGGTGCTCAGCGCCGAGCTGCTCGGGCTCGCGCGGGCGGTCGCGGACCGATACGCGGGCAGCCTCGCCGACGTCCTGCAGCTGGCCGTGCCGCCGAGGAACGCGCGCGCGGAGGCCAAGCGGTCGCCCGACCCGTTGCCGGCGCCGGGGCGGCCGGAGACGGGCACCTGGGAGCGGTACGCGAAGGGTCCGGCCTTCCTGGACGCGCTCGCCGACGGCGGCGCCCCACGAGCCGTGTGGACCGCGCTGCCCGGCCCGCACTGGGCGGACGAGCTGGCGCGGGCCGTCGCGGCGACGCTCGCGTCCGGGCGAGGGGCCCTCGTCGTCGTACCGGACGGCCGGGTGGCGGCCCGCGTCGACACCGCGCTCACGGAGCTGCTCGGCGAGGGACACCACGCGCTGCTCACCGCGGAGGCGGGGCCGCAGAAGCGGTACGGCCAGTGGCTCGCCGTCCGGCGCGGCTCGGTTCGGGCCGTGGTGGGGACCCGCGCGGCCATGTTCGCTCCCGTGCGGAATCTCGGGCTCGTCGCCATCTGGGACGACGGCGACTCCAGCCACAGCGAGCTCCACGCTCCGCAGCCGCACGCCCGGGAGGTCCTGCTGCTGCGCGCCGCCCACGACAGGTGCGCCTTCCTCCTGGGCAGCACGGGATGCACCGTGGAGGCGGCCCAACTGGTAGAGACGGGCTGGGCGTTGCCCATGACGGCGGACCGCGGGCGGTTCCGTACGGCCGCGCCCCTGGTGCGGACAGTCGGAGACGGCGAGCTGGCCCGTGACGAGGCCGCGCGCGCGGCCCGGCTGCCGAGCCTCGCCTGGCAGGCCGTCAGGGACGGGCTCAGGACCGGCCCGGTCCTCGTGCAGGTGCCCCGGCGCGGCTATGTGCCCCGGCTCGGCTGCGAGCGCTGCCGCGCGCCGGCCCGCTGCCGCCACTGCGCGGGCCCCCTGGAGGCGCCCGAGCAGCGGGAGTTGCACTGCGCTTGGTGCGGGCGCGGTGAGTCCGACTGGCGCTGTACGGAGTGCGGCGGTACGCGGCTGCGGGCCAGCGTCGTCGGGGCGCGGCGTACGGCCGAGGAGCTGGGCCGGGCGTTCCCCGCGGTCCCGGTGCGTACGTCGGGCCGCGACCACATCCTCGACACCGTTCCCGGCCGCCCCGCCCTGGTGGTGAGCACTCCCGGCGCCGAGCCCGTCGCCGAGGACGGCTACGCGGCGGCGCTGCTCCTCGACGGCTGGGCGATGCTGGGCCGGCCGGACCTGAGGGCGGGGGAGGAGGCGCTACGGCGCTGGCTGCACGCCGCGTCGCTGGTCCGGGGCCAGGGCGACGGCGGCACGGTCGTGGTCGTGGCCGAGCCGACGCTGCGGCCCGTACAGGCGCTCGTGCGGTGGGACCCGGTGGGCCACGCCCAGCGCGAGCTGGCGGAGCGGGCGGAGCTGGGTTTTCCCCCGGTGTCCCGGATGGCGGCGGTGTCGGGGAGGCCCGACGCGGTCGCCGCGTTCCTCAACCTCGCCGAACTGCCGCCCGACGCCGAGGTCCTGGGGCCTGTACCGCTGCCGGTCACGGACCCGGCCCGGCCCCGAAGGACCGGTGATCCGCCGCCCGGTGAGGTGTGGGAGCGCGCGCTGCTGCGGGTGCCCCCGGGCAGCGGCGCGGCGCTGGCGGCGGCCCTGAAGTCGGCCCAGGCGAGCCGCATGGCACGCGGTGGCGGCGACCCGGTGCGGATCCGGATCGATCCCCCCGACATCGGCTGACGGGCAGGGTGGGCTCGGGCGGGGGATCCGTTCCCGAACGCCGGACCCGCCGCCCGTACAGCAGATCCGGTGCCCGAGAACCAACCGGGCCGACCGCGTCAGCCGTTGCGAGGACCCGGGAACGCCCCCGGGCGGGCCTCCTCGCGCGGCGGCTGCGCGGCGGCCACCGACGGCTGCGGTGGCATCGACCGGGCCGCGGGCACGGCGGGGACCGGGCCCTGCACCGGAGGACCCATCGGCGGCGCGGCGTCCTGCGGACGGTCCCCCTCGGCGGCGGCCTGCTGGACCGCCCGCCGCGTACCGTAACGGCGGTGCACCGCCTGCTTGGTGACGCCGAGCGCCGAGCCGACCGCGTCCCACGAGAAGCCCAGCGAGCGATCGAAGTCCACGGCCGCCGTCACCAGGCTCTCGACACTGTCCCGCAGCTCCTGCGCGAGACGGACGGTCGGGGCTGGTGCCCGGCCGTAGACGACGAAGCCCGTCGAGGGGCCTGAGCGGCGCGGGCGGTAGACGTTGCCCAACTGGGCTGTGAGAGTGCGCAACGCGTCCACCTGCCGGCGGACGCGCTCGATGTCCCGCACCAACAGGTGCAGATTTGCCCGGGCTTGTGCGTCGTGGGTTGCGTGGTCGGCCATGAACAAGCCTCTCGAACCGGCGTTGAAACGGATCGGGCCGCACCGGGCGGCCCGTTTGTGGTCAATCTCCCTTGACAACGCGCCACCCGCCATTGTGGTCACGCTGCGGGGGCGTATGCGCACAAGCGCGGGGCGCGCGGGCTCCCGTACGCCCCCATCATTCCGGCGGTCGTCAGGGCCATAGACTGGTGCGCTGTCCGTCACCGAGCGCGCCCGGTGCCCGCCGCCCGCGCGTGCCGGACGGACCGCACCAGACCGCGTCCACCATCCGGTCGAAGGCCACCCGACAGGCTCTGAGCCGCACGAGAGAGCGAGGAAGTCCCGCAGTGAAGCTCGTCTTCGCAGGCACCCCCGAGGTCGCCGTACCAGCCCTGGACGCACTGATCGCCTCCGACCGGCACGAGGTCGCCGCCGTCGTGACCCGCCCCGACGCGCCCTCCGGACGCGGCCGCAGGCTCGTCGCCAGCCCCGTCGCGGAGCGCGCCGAAGAGGCGGGCATCGAGATCCTGCGCCCCGCCCGGCCCCGCGACGAAGCGTTCCTGACCCGGCTGCGAGAGATCGCGCCCGACTGCTGCCCCGTCGTCGCCTACGGGGCGCTGCTGCCCCGCGTCGCGCTCGACATCCCGGTCCACGGCTGGGTGAATCTGCACTTCTCGCTGCTGCCCGCGTGGCGCGGCGCCGCCCCCGTGCAGCACGCGGTCATGGCCGGTGACGAGACGACCGGCGCCGCCACCTTCCTCATCGAGGAGGGGCTGGACTCGGGTCCGGTGTACGGCGTGATCACCGAGGACGTACGGCCCACCGACACCAGCGGCGACCTGCTGACCCGGCTCGCCTTCGCCGGCGCCGGGCTGCTCGCGGCGACGATGGACGGTATCGAGGACGGCACCCTCAAGGCCGTTCCGCAGCCCGCCGAAGGCATCACCCTGGCCCCCAAACTCACCGTCGAGGACGCGCGGGTCGACTGGACGGCGCCCGCGCTGCGCGTCGACCGTGTCGTACGCGGCTGCACCCCCGCACCCGGCGCCTGGACGGTCTTCCGCGGCGAACGCCTCAAGCTCATCCAGCTCGCGCCGGTGCCCGACCGCACCGATCTGGCGCCCGGGGAGCCCGCCGTCGGCAAGAACTCCGTGCACGTCGGCACCGGCTCGTACGCCGTCGAACTGCTCTGGGTCCAGCCGCAGGGCAAGAAGCCGATGCGGGCCGCCGACTGGGCGCGCGGCGTCCGGATCGCGACCGGCGAACGGCTCGGCGCACCCGGTGGCGCCGCGGACGTACGCTGAAGCTGTCCGGCGAACCTGTCCGACCTTGAAGCACAGCACCTTTCACCAGCGGAGCACCTTTGAACGACCAGGCCCGGCGCCGTCCCTCCAAGCCCTACCGCCGTCCCAAGAAGGATCCCGTGCGGATCCTCGCCTTCGAGGCACTGCGGGCCGTCGACGAGCGCGCCGCCTACGCCAACCTCGTCCTGCCGCCCCTTCTCAAGAAGGCCAGGGAGACGGGCGACTTCGACACCCGCGACGCGGCGCTCGCGACCGAACTGGTCTACGGCACGCTCCGCCGCCAGGGCACCTACGACGCGATCATCTCCGCCTGCATCGACCGGCCGCTGCGCAAGGTCGACCCGCCCGTGCTCGACGTGCTCGCCCTCGGCGCGCACCAGTTGCTCGGCACCCGCATTCCCACCCACGCCGCCGTGTCGGCGAGCGTGGAGCTGGCCCGCGTGGTGCTCGGCGACGGGCGCGCGAAGTTCGTCAACGCAGTCCTGCGGAAGATCGCCAAGGACGACCTCGACGCCTGGCTGGAGCGCGTGGCGCCGCCGTACGACGAGGACGCCGAGGACCACCTCGCCGTCGTCCACTCGCACCCCCGCTGGGTCGTCTCGGCGCTCTGGGACGCCCTCGGCGGCGGCCGGGCGGGCATCGAGGACCTGCTGGAGGCGGACAACGAGCGGCCCGAGGTGACGCTCGTCGCGCGCCCCGGCCGGATCTCGGCAGGCGAACTGCTCGGCACCCTGGGCGAGGACTCCGGACTGCCCGGACGCTGGTCGCCGTACGCGGTCCGGCTCACCGAGGGCGGCGAACCGGGCGCCATCGACGCCGTACGCGAGGGACGGGCCGGAGTCCAGGACGAGGGCAGCCAGCTCGTCGCCGTCGCGCTCGCCAACGCGCCGGTGGAAGGCACCGACGAGCGGTGGCTCGACGGCTGCGCGGGCCCCGGCGGCAAGGCGGCGCTGCTCGGCGCGCTGGCCGCCGAGCGCGGCGCGCTGCTGCTCGCCTCCGAGAAGCAGCCGCACCGGGCGCGCCTCGTCGAGCGGGCGCTCGCGGGCAACCCCGGCCCGTACCAGGTGATCAGCGCCGACGGCACCCGCCCGCCGTGGCGGCCCGGTGTCTTCGACCGCGTCCTGGTCGACGTCCCGTGCACCGGACTCGGCGCCCTGCGCCGCCGCCCCGAGGCCCGCTGGCGGCGCCGCCCCGAGGATCTGGCGGGCTTCGCACCGCTCCAGCGGTCACTGCTGCGCGAGGCGCTGAACGCCGTACGCGTGGGCGGGGTCGTCGGGTACGCCACGTGCTCCCCGCACCCGGCGGAGACACGCGCCGTGGTGGAGGACGTCCTGAAGGGCAGGGGCGGGCCCGCGGTCGAGGCCGAGTGGGTCGACGCCCGGCCGCTGATGCCCGGCGTGGCGGCGCTGGGGGACGGACCCGACATCCAGCTGTGGCCGCATGTCCACGGCACGGACGCGATGTATCTGGCGCTGCTGCGCCGTACGGCCTGAGGGGCGCACAGCAAGGACGCGGCTGTCCCGGCCGTCGGACGTCGCGGCCCGGATACGCCGCAAGCCGGTCGTTCCCGTCGGCGCGCTCCGGCGCGCGCCGCTCGGGTGCGAACGAGCCGCCCGCGGTCCTCGGCAGTGAGCATCCGCCAGCCGGGAGCGGGACCGAAGCGCTCCTCGGGCAAGCCGGGCCCCCGGAACGCGGTCAGCGTCCTGTGGGCGGCGTCCAGCGCGTCGGCGTGGACGGCGGCCGTCTCGGCGAGAAGCGCGGCCTCCCGCCCCTCCCCGGCCGCATCCGCCCCGCCCGTCCCGCTGAATCGCGAGGATTGCGCGGAGTGTGCCCGTCCCCTTGGCCCGATGCCGTACATCGAGGCGAGGAAGTCGCCCGGAGCATGGCAGGCTTGGCACATGGCCCAGATCAACCCCAGCATCCTGTCCGCCGATTTCGCACGACTGGCCGAAGAGGCGCGAGCCGTCGAGGGCGCCGACTGGCTCCACGTCGACGTCATGGACAACCACTTCGTGCCCAATCTGACTCTCGGTGTGCCGGTCGTCGAAGCGCTCGCCCGAGCGACGCGGACCCCGCTGGACTGCCATCTGATGATCGAGGAGCCCGACCGCTGGGCGCCTCGGTACGTCGAGGCGGGAGCCGGTTCGGTCACCTTCCACGTGGAGGCCGCCGCCGCCCCCGTACGGCTGGCGCGCGAGATTCGCGCCAAGGGCGCACGCGCGTCGATGGCTCTGAAGCCCGCGACGCCGATCGAGCCGTACGAGGACCTGCTTCCCGAGCTCGACATGCTGCTGATCATGACCGTCGAGCCGGGCTTCGGCGGCCAGGCCTTCCTGGACATCATGCTGCCCAAGATCCGCCGTACCAGGGAGCTGATCTCCAAGCACGGTCTGGAGCTCTGGCTCCAGGTCGACGGCGGTGTCTCCGCCGAAACCGTCGAACGGTGCGCCGACGCCGGCGCCGATGTCTTCGTCGCCGGTTCCGCGGTGTACGGGACGGACGACCCCGCGGCGGCCGTACGAATGCTGCGTCACCAGGCCGACGAGGCGACCGCCTCGGCCGGCTGGGCATGCGCCCACTGAGCCACAACTTCACGCGGCCACCTGGCCACAGCTAAATGAACGCCGCCCAACCGGGCTGATCAAGGACCGCCGAATCTGACAGGATGAGAGCGCGTCCAGTGTGAACAGCAGTGAGGAGATCGCGGTGCCTGGTATGTCGGCGGGTCGGCCGGCCCTGCGCATGGGACCCGCGGAATTGGTGCAGGCGGCGGCCATGGCCCGGCGCTTCTATCTGGAGGGCAAGTCCAAGATCCAGATCGCGGAGGAGTTCGGCGTCAGCCGTTTCAAGGTGGCCCGGGTCCTGGAGACCGCCCTCGAACGTGATCTCGTGAGGATCGAGATCCGCGTCCCCGCCGAACTGGACGCCGAGCGTTCCGACGCCCTGCGGGCCCGCTACGGCCTGCGGCACGCTGTCGTCGTGGAGTCACCCGCCGAGACGGCGGACGAGTCGCCCGACCCCGAGAACCTCGGCGAGGTCGCCGCCGACCTCCTCGGCGAACTGGTCGTCGAGGGCGACATCCTCGGTCTCGCCTGGGGCCGCTCCACCATCCACATGGCCGCGGCCCTCGACCGGCTGCCGCCCTGCACCGTCGTCCAGCTGACCGGCGTGTACGACGCGGGCACCGCCGAGCGCGGCTCGGTCGAGGCCGTACGGCGCGCCGCCCAGGTCTCCGGCGGCGAGGCGCACCCGATCTACGCCCCGATGCTGCTGCCCGACCCGGCCACGGCCGCCGCGCTGCGCGGCCAGCCCGGTATCGCCCGTGCCTTCGAGTACTTCGACAAGGTCACCGTCGCGGCCGTCTCCATCGGCTCCTGGGAGGCGGGGATCTCCACGGTCCACGACATGCTCACCGACGAGGAGCGCTCGCACTACGCGTCCCTCGGCGTCGAGGCCGAGATGTCCGCGCACCTCTTCGACGCGGAGGGCCGGCGGGTCGGACGCGACCTGGGCGAGCGGTGCATCACCGTCGAGGCCGACCGGCTGCGCCGTATCCCGGAGGTCGTCGCGATCGCCGGCGGGCAGCGCAAGGGCGCGGCCATCGGCTCCGTCCTGAGATCCGGACTCGTCACGAGCCTGGTCACCGACACCGCCGCCGCCGACTTCCTGCTGAACGACTTCGAGCCCGGCCCGCGCCCGGCCCTGGACCGCGCGGACCCGGACGGCGAGTGAGTACGCGGCCGGGGAGCCACACCCCCCCGGCCGCCGGGCTCGCGGCCTCCTCCTGATGGAGCGTCAGGTGTCTTGTGGGACAGGCCGGGCACTTGTCGAGGTGGCGAGTGTCGATGGGCGCCCAAGGTAGACGGCGCTGAGCGTAGAGCCGCTGGTTCCGGCTGATCAGATGTCGCGGAAGAGACTCGCCTGGTCTGTGACCCGCCGAGATGGGCAGGCATGGGGCACTGTGCGTTTTCCAACTTCAGGTTGAGCAGCTCGGATCCAGTCTCCGAGGCTGATGCCGGTGCGGGACAGCACCGGATGTAATGAGTGATCCGCAGGGTGAGTGTCTCCAGCGGCGCCCTGGCCAGGCCCAGCCTGCCGTACTGGGACGTCAGGACGGCACGCAGGAGTTCGACGCTGGGTTCCACGGCGGCGTCGGCGTGCACGCCCTGGTCCGGTTCGTCGCTGACGGCCAGCTGGGAGAAGTAGGTGAAGGCCAGGCGCGCGTCACCATTCGTGAGGCTCTCTGGCTGACTGACCAGCGCGTACCGGTCGTGCTTCGTGGGCGCGTTGTCGGACCCGCGGTACCGAAGAGGACCATGGGCTGGACCGCGCCCCCCAACCTGACGGCGGTGATCGGTGAGGGCGGCTCGGTGTGCCTCGGGGCAGGTCTGGGACTCGTGCCGCCGACCGGCACCTGACCGCCCGGCCATCGGCATCGGCCACGCGCGGCGGCCGGTGGATACCTGCGCCATGAGCGATTCATACGACATCCCCGAGCTGATCGTGTCCTTGTTGGTACTGCCGGGTTTCGTCGGGACGAGCGCATTCAGAGGCGTGCTCGCAGAGTGGTGGTGCCGTTGCCCGTGAGCCGGGGCAGGGCGTGGCGCCGGCCGGCGAGGACGGAGATGAGGTGTTCGGCGACGCCGGTGACGTCGAGGTTCTGGTCGCCGGGGCGGTGCCAGTTGGTGTCGGTGGTTCGGAGGGTGAGGCCGCGGGCTCGGGCGCGGGCCGGGATGAATGGGTTGGGGATGGTCGTTTCGACCTTCAGGACGGCGTTGGCGACCTCGGGACTGATACGGGCCGGACGGTCGAGGGCGAGGGAGATGTCGAGGTGGTGGACGGTGTGGTCGCCGAGCATCAGGGGGGTGGGAAGGAGCCGTCCGATGCCGTGGGGGCGCGCGCGGGCCTGGTCGAAGGCGTTGAGGAGCTCGTGCGGGGTGTGGCGGTGGCTGTGGCGGCGTGACAGGTCCTCGTTGGCGCTGTCGAAGGATCCGCGGTGGCTGCCCATGGCGGCGAGGAGTCGCGGCAGTGGAAGCCGCAGTCCGAGGACGACGTGGGCGAGGACGTCCTGGTTGGTCCAGCCGGTGCACAGGCTGGGGCGCTGCCACTCGTCGTGGGTGAGGGTGCGGGCGAAGGCGGAGAAGTCGGCGTCCTGGCGGGCCAGGAGCGCGGTGTGGTCAGTCACGGCCGGCCTCGGTGAGCGCCCTCGGCCGCAGATGCCTGGTCAGGAACGTGACCTGGTCGCGGATGATGCCGTCGACGAGCGGCGGGTGGTAGACCTCGAAGTGGTCGGCGGGGTAGTGCAGGGCGGTGCCCCGGGGTGCGCGCTGTGCCGTCCGCGCAGCTATGCGCGGGTCCGTGAGGGTCTCGTGGTCGGATATGCAGACCAGGAGCGGGGCCTGGATCGACGCGGCGCGGCGGGAGGCGTTGAGCTTGACGAGTTCGAAGCCGGTCGAGGCCGTCACGCGGTTGTCGAACGACGCGCCGGGCGGGACCATGCCGTACCAGCCGTCCTTGGCCCCGGGCACGGTCACGAGCGCGGTCCTTCCGGGTTCGTCGACGATGGGAACGTAGCGGCGCGGCAGGCGGAACGCGGCACGGATCAGGTCGCTGGTGATCGGGCCGATGAGCTTCGCGACGGCGCCGAGGCCCGAGCTGAATGCCGCGTTCATGGTGTTCATGACGGGGCACTGCACGACCGCGGCGGCGAGTTCGGGATGGTCGGCCGCCGCGAGCAGTACATGGGTGGCTCCCATCGAGGTCCCCCACAGGGCGATCCGGGTGGGGTCGACGCGGGGGTCGCTCGCGAGGAAAGTGAGAGCCGCGTCTATGTCGGCCAGCTGCCGGGGGATGGAGATCAGCTGGCGGGGTGTTCCCTCGGAGGCGCCGATGTGCCGGAAGTCGAAGGACAGAACGACCATGCCGGCGTTGGTGAACGCCTGTTCGTACTGGTCGAGCCGCATGTCGTGGGTGGCGCCGAAGCCGTGGACGAGGACCACCGCCGGGTGGGGACCGTCGTCGTCGGCGGGGTAGTTCATCCACGCGGCACACCGTTGCCCCTTGGAGAGGAAGGAGGTGTTGCGGGTTTCGTGCACGGGGCACTCCTCACTGGAATACGTACGCTGTACGTGTAGTAGCTTCAGATACGTACGGCGTACGTGTCAAGTGGGGAGTGAGCATGAAAGCCCGGTTCACGCTGGCGGAGATCCAGCAGCAGGCGCTGGCCATTGTCGATCGCGACGGCCTGGCGGGGCTGTCGATGCGTTCGCTCGCGGGAGCTTTGGAGACGGGCCCGATGACGCTCTACAACTACGTCAAGGGCCGCGGGGAACTGGAGGAACTCGTGGTCGGTGCCGTCGCCGCTCGGGTAGACATGCCCGCGCCCACCGACGACTGGCACGCCGACACGCGAGCCGCCGCCACCGCCCTGTGGCGCACAGTGCGGGCCCACCCGGCCGCCATGCCGCTCGTCCTCACACGCCGCACGTCAAGCCCGGCAGGGCTGGCACCGGCCGAGGGCCTGGCCTCCGCCCTCGCCCGCTCAGGACTCGACGGGGCCGATCTCCTCGCCGCCTTCCGGACCGTCATGGCTTTCGTCATGGGCCTCGCCCAGGCCGAACTCGCCGGTCCCCTCGCTCCGGAGGGTGCCGCGGACGCTGAAGCCCATCGCGTCGGCGCACTCACCGAGGGCGCCCTCCCCGCCCTCTTCCGGCTCGCCTCCATCGGTGCCGAGTACGCCGACGAAGAGTTCGACCGGGGCCTCGCCCTCGTCCTCATGGGCATCCAGCAGGCCGTGGCGAGCGCGCGCGACTGACCGGACGCCGGACCGGATCCTTCCCCACCGGGGCGGCAATGGCATGTGTTGAGCAGTTGAGGCCGTGCGAGGACGCTGTAGTGGCTTGCACCCCCGCACCGTAGGACGAGCTCTGGCCGATGGCAGGGGTCAGGTGTCCGCGTGCGTGCGGGCGCGGACCGGTCCGCGCCGGGAGCGTTCCACGGCTTCAACCATGTTGCGAGCCTTCGCGGTCGTGCTGGAGGTAGTAGTTGCCCGCAGGGGATCCATCCCGACTGCGGTGCCGGAGGGGTCGTACTGATAGTCGCCGATGAGTGTGCCCAGTGGTCAGCCACCGCTGCCGCGTGGTGGTACCTCCTTGGACGGCTGCCGGACGGGGCCGACGATCTTGTCGTCGGCCGCACCGTCGATTCGTTCGCTACGCCGCGGTTTCGTCCACGAGTTCGGTGATGGTCGCAACTTCGTCAGGGTCGAGGCGTACGGATCCGGCGGCGACGTTTTCGCGCAGGTGGGCGAGGCTCCTGGTGCCGGGGATCGGGAGCATCGCGGGGGAGCGGTGCAGGAGCCACGCGAGCGCGAGCCGCTGCGGGGTGATGCCGTGGGCGGCGGCGATGGGAGCGAGGGTCGAGGCCACCCGCTCCGCGTTGTCGCCTCCGTCGCGGAGGCTGACCGGGTGCCAGGGGGAGAAGACGGCGCCGTCCTGCTCGGCCGCCGCGAGCAGCCCGCCGCCGCTGCGGTTCCCGACGTTGTAGAGGGCGGTGACCGCGGCGATGTCCGCGATATCGCGCGCTGTGGCGTATTGCTCAGGAGTGACGTTGGAGAGGCCGATGTGCTGGATGTATCCCTCCTCCTGCATGGCCCTGAGCTCGCCGATCTGGTCCTCGAACGGGGCGTCGGTGGCGTATCCGTTGTGGAGGTAGTAGAGCTGCACGCGTTCCAGGCCGAGTCGCCGCAGGCTCGTCATGAGCGCTTGCCTGAGGTACTTGGGGTTTCCGACCGAGCCGAGGGTCGAGTAGTCATAGCCGCCGCGCACGAATCCGCCCTTGGTCGCGATGACGAGCTCGTCCGCATACGGGTGCAGTGCCTCGCGGATCAGGAGTTCGTTGGTGTGCGGTCCGTAGACGTCGGCGGTGTCGATGAAGTTCACGCCTTCGTCGAGGAGGGACCGCAGGAGGCGGACGCCGCCCTCGTGGTCCGGGTAGGGACCCCACACCTGGGGGCCGGTGAGCTGCATGGCTCCGAAGCCGATCGTGTTGACCTTCAGGTCGCCGCCGATGGTGATCGTGCCCGGTACGTCTGCCACGATGCGCTACTTTCTGTGATGATGTGGATTGACTCCCCGATTATCCGGGGACACTCCCCACTTTAACTGGGGAGTGTCCCCGTTTTCAACCGAGAGGTACGGCCCATGTTCGACTTGCTTGCCCAGCGGCGCCCGCACCGGGCGGATGCGGCACGCAACTTCGACGCGCTCGTCGCTGCCGCGCGCGACGCCTTCGAGGAGCTCGGCGCGGACGCGAGCATGGATGAGATCGCGCGACGCGCCGGCGTCGGCAACGCGACGCTGTACCGGAATTTCCCGACCCGTGAGGTGCTCGTCGAGACCGTGTACCTGTCAGGGGTCCAGGACGTTTGCGAGTACGCCGAGGAGCTCGGGAAGGACGACGACCCGGCCGTCGTGCTCGTCGCCTGGCTGCGACGGTTCGTCGTGCTCGCGAACACCAAGCGCGCCCTCATCGAGGGTCTGGCCTTCAACCCGAACGGCTTTCCGGCCGCGCACGACGCGCTTTACGCCGCCGGTGGGCCGCTCATGGCCCGGGCGCAAGAGGCAGCACAGGTCGACCCGGGCCTCGACATCGACGACGTGATGCGATTCGCTATCGGCGTCAGCGTCGGCCTCTACCGTGACGACGCTCAACGCGAACGAGTCTTCCGCGTCGCGATGAAGGGTCTTGTGAGCTCATCGGCCTTGCCGCAACTCCCGTGAGCCCCGGGGATCCTGGAGATGCGAGGGGCTCCGGCCCGGCACCCTGGCACAGCTCTCCGGCTTCGCCCCTTACGGCGCGGGGGTGTAGGCGACGGCGGTGTCCTCGCAACGGCCGTCCGCGAGGACCGTCGCTCGGAGCGCCGAGCCGGCCTCCAGAAGTCCTCCATCTGCCACAAGTTGCTGGTGGGGGACTCCTCCAGAAAAATAAGAAAGCCCTCCCAATTTCCCGGGAGGGCTTCCGACAAAGCTGGAGATCGAACCATGCCGGTGGAGACCCATGGCAAGGGGAATCGCATCACAGTCGCCGAGGACCTCGCGGTGGGCCGAGTGGGCTACGGGGCCATGTTGCTCACCGGCCCCCAAGTGTGGGGGGAATACCCCGACCGGGAGGGGGCCGCCGCGCTGCTCCGCGAGGGAGTAGAGGCAGGGGTCGATTTCATCGACACCGCTGACGTCTACGGTCCGCACACCAATGAGATCCTTATCCACGATGCCCTTCATCCCTACCCGAAGGGTCTGAGGATCGCGACCAAGGGCGGATTCGTGCGCGGCGGTTTCGACTACGCGACGCTTGACGCCGTCGGCAATGCCAACTACTTGAGTCAGAGCGCCCACATGAGTGCTCGGCGGCTCGGGGTGGAGGCCATCGACCTTTACTACCTGCACAGTGGGCGAGCAACCGACGTTCCGTTCGAAGAGCAGGTCGGTACACTGGCCGATTTGCGGCAGCAAGGGCTCATTCGCCATATCGGCCTTTCGAACGTCACGCTGGAGCAGCTGCGCATCGCCCAGGGCATCGCCGAGATTGTCGCTGTGACGGCCCTCTACAACGTGACGATGCGCGCCGGGGCCGACTTGCTGCGCGCCGCCGAACAAGATGGCATTGCCTTCTCACCCTGGCACCCGGTCACCCTGACCGACGGACCTGCGCCGGGCCCCGAAAAGGCTCGCGAGGTGCTCGCCCCGATCGCCGCCAGGCACGAGGCTACGTTGCAGCAGATCGCGCTGGCCTGGCATCTCCATCGCTCGCCCATCTCGCTGCCGATCCCGGGGACCACCTCGCTGGTGCACCTGCGGGAGAATCTCGCCGCACAGTCGATCAGGCTGTCGGACGAGGAAGTCGCAGGCATTACCGCGATCACCGCCGAGCCTTGAGGTCCCTGCCCGTTGAGGTACAGTCTCAAGGTCCTGTTGTCTCCGAATGAGGTTGACGTTGCGCATCTGAGGTCTGCGATCATCGCGCGATACGGCTCCGCCCGTACGCCAGTCACGCTGTAGTCGGCTTTCGCCGCCCGTGACGCCGCGTAGATGTGACCTCGATGCTTGAGCCGCCCCTCGCCTGTCGGCGGGCCGCACTCTTCTCCGGGTCTGAATCTGCGTGCGGTGCTCGCACTCGTAGCCCCCGATCCCCGCGCCTACGACCGCGAGAAGGAAACCCACCATGACCCACGCCGTAAAGTCACACCGCGCCCATGCCGCTGAGGCAGGGCACGCTTCCTTGAATCACCCAGCCCTGCCCAACCCACCGCCCGGAACCCGACTGGCGGACATCCATACGTACCTCGCCGGCGTCGGCGCGCCGGAGTACCGATTCCGGCAGCTCTTGCACAGCCTGCACCAGGGCGCCGTGGACTTCGACCAGGTGCGGGAACTCCCCGCCGTCCTCCGACAGGAACTGACCGCTCGCTTCGGACCCAGCCTGTGGCCACTCAAGCCGGTGGCTGCCCAGTCGGCGGAGCAGGTGGAGAAGGTCCTCTTCGAGACGGAGACCGGCAGCCGTGCGGAGACCGTCCTGTCCCGCTACCGGGCCGGATGGTCTTCGATCTGTGTTTCCTCCCAAGCCGGCTGCGGCCTGGGCTGCACCTTCTGCGCCACCGGTGCGGTGGGGCTGGTGCGCAACCTCACCGCGGACGAGATCTACGCCCAGGTTGCCCATCCGCACTGGCGCACTTCCGGTGCGGCGCTGCCCGACAGCGTGGCCTTCATGGGCATGGGAGAGGCGCTGGCCAACCCGCATGTCTTCCCCGCCCTGCGCCTGCTCACCTCCCCCGGTTACGGAGGGCTCTCACCTCGCCGGATCACGGTCTCGACGGTGGGCTTCGTCCCCAACCTGGTACGGCTCACCAGAGAGCACCCCCACATCACACTCACCCTGTCCGTCCACTCCGCGTTCCCGGCGCAGCGTGCCGACCTCGTTCCTCTTGAGCGGCGCTTCCCTCTGGCCGAGAACCTCGCCGTCCTCGATGAGCATGTCGCCGCCGTACGCCGCAAGGTCTACCTCGCCTACCTGCTCATCGCGGGTGTCAATGACTCCCCGGACCATTTGCGGGCGCTGGCCCGGCTGGTGAGGTCACGCTCTCGCCCGGAGCTCTTTCACGTCAGCGTGATCCGGTACAACACCGCCGCGGGGGCGGACCCCTCCTACCGGGCGCCGGCGACGGAAGAGGTCTCGCAGTTCGTCGCGCGGCTGCGTGATCTGGGCGTACGGGCCACGCGCAGGCGGCAGTTCGGCTCTTCCATCGACGCCGCATGCGGGCAGCTTCATGCCCGCTATCTGCTCGACAGCCCGTCAGGCGGTGCGGACAGCCCATCGGGGCGGGCCCAGGCGCCCGCTGTCGGCGGTCGTCGGCTCCTGGCCGTCCAGAACGATCACTGAGACGGATGGGAAGACAGCGCGGATGCCTGCCGTCCCGAAGCCGTACGACTTCTGTCCGAGAGGAAATGATGAGTAACACCCAGACCCCGAACGAGCAGCCGCCGCCGACGCCGTTCGACCCCGAGCTGTCCGCGGTGCTCGCCGGCATGGGCGATCTGCGCGACAGTTCGCCGTCCGCGCCGGGCAACGTGAGGGAGTGGCGGACGCGCCTGGCGGATCTGGCTCCTGACCCGACCGTGGGGGAGTTGCGCGACCGTGGGGCCTTCGAGGTGTCCGAGCGGTCGGTGCCCGGGCCCGGGAGCGTACCGGAGGTCCCGCTGCTGATCGCCCGCCCTGCCGGTCTCGAGCACGGCGCGCCGGTGATCTATCACGTGCATGGCGGGGGGATGATCGGCGGCACAAACCGGGCGGGCATGGAGGTGATACTGCGGGAGTGGGCTGAGCCGCTCGAACTCGTCGTGGTCTCGGTCGATTACCGGCTCGCGCCCGAGCACCCTTATCCGGCAGGTGTCGAGGACTGCTACGCCGGTCTGGTGTGGGTGTCTCGCCACGCCCACGAGATCGGTGGGGATCCGGAGCGCATTGTAGTCGCCGGCGCGAGCGCGGGCGGCGGTCTCACCGCCGCGCTCGCGCTGATGGCACGCGACCGCAAAGGCCCGCACCTCCTGGGGCAGGTGGTGATGTGCCCCATGCTCGACGACCGCAACGACTCCCCGTCCGCCGTGCAAATGGCCGGACTGGGCGTGTGGGACCGCGATGCCAACGCGGTCGGGTGGTCCTCTCTCCTGGGAGAGGAGCGCGGGGGTGCCGACGTATCGCCGTACGCTGCCCCGGCCCGTGCGACGGACCTGTCCGGGCTTGCGCCGGCCTTCATCGATGCCGGCTCCGCCGAGACGTACCGGGATGAGGCCGTCGCCTACGCCACCCGGATCTGGCAGTCCGGCGGCGAGGCCGAACTGCACATCTGGGCGGGCGGATTTCACGGCTTCGACCAGTTGGCACAGGAGGCCGCCGTCTCCCGCGAGGCCCGACGCGCGCGGGTCCGCTGGCTGCAGCGCCTCCTGTATCGCTGAGCCGCATTTTCAACGCCCCATCCTGGTAAGGCGGTTGGGCGGACGCGGGCCTTCGACAGCTGGTAGCCGAGCTTGACCTCCTCGGCCGAGTGACGGCCGCGAACATGGCGGTTGGTAGTGCGCATGGTCCCCCTGAGCTTGTCGCTTATCGTCTGGCGTCGTCGAAGGGCGCCTCGCAGGGACATGCCTTG
Organism: Streptomyces sp. NPDC051217; assembly: GCF_044455465.1. Lineage (NCBI taxonomy): Bacteria > Bacillati > Actinomycetota > Actinomycetes > Kitasatosporales > Streptomycetaceae > Streptomyces > Streptomyces sp. NPDC051217. Next base: position 93,938 of record NZ_JBITEV010000005.1, on the reverse strand, counting down.
CTCAACTCGGAGCACCAGCTGGCGACCAGCTTCACGGGGATGCAACGTTCGCGCAGGCACCGCCCTGGGTTGACGACGGACGGGCTGACGGCGGTCGAGCGCGAGTGGACCGAGGAAACCCGCGATTTCTGGCGCCACCGCGCGGCGTACGCGAAGCAGCAGGCGACCCGACCGCAGACCATCGGGTACTCGCTCGTCGACTCACCGGTCGGGCTTCTTGCCTGGATCCTTGACAAGTTCGCCGAGTGGTCAGACACCGAAGACAGCCCGTTCGAGACGATTTCCAGAGACAGGGTTCTTGACGACGTCACCCTGTATTGGCTGACGCGGACCGGCGCATCGTCGGCCCGCATTTACTACGAGAGCCACAACTCGCTCGATCCCGGACTTCGGGTCGACGTCCCGTCAGCGATCAGTATGTATCCCCGCGACATCGAGAAGTGTCCGCGCGCCTGGGCACAGGAGCGGTACCGACAGATCGTCCGATGGAGGTCGCCCGAAACCGGAGGGCATTTCCCGTCGCTGGAGGTTCCCGAGTATTTCGTCAAAGATCTGCAAGAAGGCCTCACGGCAGTACTGGCCGCTGGCGGTAGTTGGTCATGACGTTGTCGACGCCGGCGTGGCAGACCGGGTCGAGACCTTCGGCCGGGTGGTCACAGCCACGGGATACGCGCTCGGCGTGAACTGGCAGCAGGTCGAGCCCTATATCGAAGTCATCCAGTACACCGTGCTCGCCCTGTTGCTCGCCGTCCTCGTCGCCTTCATTGTCACGCGCCTGCGCCGGCGGGGAGAAGAGAAGAAGGCCCATCCTCGACCGGTCGACGCGGATCCGGAAGCGATCTCCTGACGACGGCAGCTTCTCTTCCTTGGTCGAAGATACAGGCGCCAGTGCTGAAGATTTGGCGGATGATACACAGAAGGGGGTGCCAGTTCGCTAGGACGGGGTGGCATCGGTGATGATGGCTTAGGAGCCGCAGCCCGATCCCGTGCTGGTTCGGTGCTGACTTCCCACCCGCCCTGTACGTATACCTGCTGGTGAGAGAGTTGGCATGCGATTCCTCAATGATCTGAAGCCGCCGTACGACTTGACGTACGACGACGTGTTCATGGTGCCGAGCCGCTCGGCCGTCGGCTCCCGGCAGGGCGTCGACCTCGCCGCACCCGACGGCACCGGCACCACCATCCCGCTCGTCGTCGCCAACATGACGGCGATCGCGGGCCGCCGGATGGCGGAGACCGTCGCCCGGCGCGGTGGTCTCGTGGTCATCCCGCAGGACATTCCGATCGAGGTCGTCACCGACGTCGTCTCCTGGGTCAAGACCCGGCATCTCGTGCTCGACACCCCGATCGTCCTCGCGCCGACGCAGACCGTGGGTGACGCCCTGTCCCTGCTGCCCAAGCGGGCGCACGGTGCCGGGGTCGTGGTGGACGACGGCCGGCGTCCCGTCGGAGTCGTCACCGAGCACGACCTGACCGGGGTCGACCGTTTCACCCAGCTCTCCGAGGTCATGTCGAAGGACCTGCTCCTCATCGACGCGGACATCGACCCGATCGAGGCGTTCGGCAGGCTCGACGGCGCCAACCGCAAGCTGGCCCCGGCCGTCGACACCGAGGGCAGGCTGGTGGGCATCCTCACCCGTAAGGCCGCCCTGCGCGCCACGCTCTACACTCCGGCCACCGACGCGAACGGCCGGCTCCGTATCGCCGCCGCGGTCGGTATCAACGGCGATGTCGCGGGCAAGGCCCGGCAGCTCCTCGACGCGGGCGTCGACACGCTCGTGGTCGACACCGCGCACGGCCACCAGGAGTCGATGCTCACGGCGGTCAGGGCCGTCCGGGCGCTCGATCCGAGGGTGCCGGTCGTCGCGGGCAACATCGTGGCCGCCGAGGGCGTACGCGATCTCGTCGAGGCGGGCGCGGACATCATCAAGGTCGGTGTCGGGCCCGGCGCCATGTGCACCACCCGCATGATGACCGGTGTGGGCCGGCCGCAGTTCTCCGCCGTGCTGGAGTGCGCCGCCGAGGCGAAGAAGTACGGCAAGCACGTCTGGGCCGACGGCGGGGTCCGCCACCCGCGCGATGTCGCGATGGCGTTGGCCGCCGGCGCGTCGAACGTCATGATCGGTTCCTGGTTCGCCGGTACGTACGAATCGCCCGGCGACCTCCAGCAGGCCGCCGACGGACGGCTCTACAAGGAGTCCTACGGCATGGCGTCGGCACGCGCGGTGCGGAACCGTACGAGCGAGGAGTCGGCGTACGAGCGGGCCCGCAAGGCGCTCTTCGAGGAGGGCATCTCGACCTCGCGGATGTTCCTCGACCCGGCGCGGCCGGGTGTCGAGGACCTGATCGACTCGATCATCGCCGGGGTCCGGTCCGCGTGCACCTACGCCGGGGCGAACTCGCTGGAGGAGTTCGCGCAGAAGTCGATCGTCGGTGTGCAGAGCGCGGCGGGTTACGCGGAGGGCAAGCCGCTCCACGCGAGCTGGAGTTAGGGCCTGTCCGGCGGATCTTCGTGGGCCCGGGACGCCTGGCACGGCACCTCGCCGCGTTGTCGGACTCGTCCAAGTACGTCCGGTCCATCCACAACGACGATCCTCCGCCTTGCGACGCACCGCACCAGCCGCCCCGGGCTGATCCACGAAGATCCACCGGACAGGCTCTAGGGTCTCTTCCGGATCCGACCCTGAGGCCGGACGGGCCGGTTCCGCGAATTTCCCGGCCCGTATCGCCGTCCGTCGCCACCGTGGGCCGGTCGACTCGCACCCCTGTGACCAGGCAACTCGCCGTCGTACGCGGGCCGGGGGCCCGCCTGTCGAAGCCGCGTCGAGCGGGATTGGCATATCCCGGTCACGATCCTTGGGACATGACCTGGTTGGGTCTGGGTACACGGGCTGTGCACTGTCCAACAGAGCAGGGGAGGACACAGTGGCCACGGCGAGCGCAGTCCCGACCGACACCACTCGGTACGGAACCCACCAGGCCGACATCGCGGAACTGGGGCTTCCGCATGTGGAATGCCCGGGAGACGTGGCACCCAAGGACGCGCGGGAGATCTCACGGGTCTTCTTCGTCCGGCTGGCGGAGCTGGAGGAGGGGACTCACGAGCACCAGTACGTCCGTAACACCCTGATCGAACTCAACCTGGCCCTGGTGCGGTATGCGGCGACCCGCTTCCGGAACCGCTCCGACCAGATGGAGGACATCGTCCAGGTCGGCACCATCGGTCTCATCAAGGCGATCGACCGCTTCGAGCTCAGCCGCGAGGTGGAGTTCGCGACGTTCGCCGTCCCGTACATCGTCGGTGAGATCAAGCGCTTCTTCCGTGACACGAGCTGGGCCGTTCATGTGCCGCGCCGGCTCCAGGAGCTGCGGATCGACCTGGCCAAGGCGACGGACGAACTGTCGCAGCGGCTGGACCGCGCCCCGACGACGGCCGAACTCGCCGAGCACCTCGGCCTCGACGAGAACGAGATCATCGAAGGCGTCGTCGCGAGCAACGGCTACACGGCCGGTTCGATCGACATGCCCACCGACGACAGCGCGGAGTCGTCGTCGCCGCTCTCCGACCGACTCGGCGCGCCCGACGCGCAGTTGGAGGTGGCGGAGAACGTGCAGGCGCTCAAGCCGCTGATCGACGAGCTGGACGACCGCGAGAAGTGGATTCTCCAGATGCGGTTCGGCGCGGAGATGACGCAGTCGGAGATCGGCCAGGAGCTGGGCGTCTCCCAGATGCATGTGTCGCGACTGCTGTCACGGATCACCGGACGGCTGCGGGAGGGTTTGCTGGCGGTCGAATGACCGGCCGGCCGGCGTCCGCCGGTCACGCTCGCCGACCACGGACGAACGGTGGAGGGGATGTCCCAGAACTTGGGGACATCCCCTCCACCGTTCGTCCGGGCCGTCACAGACCGCCGGTCGAACCCGACCGTGCTCAGGTGACTGTGCTCAGGCGACCGTCGCCGGCGTCGGCGGCCGGTCCCAGACCGCCTGCACCCGCTTGCCCTCGGGCAGCGGCCGGATCTCCACCCGGGTCGCCAGCCTCAGCACCATGTGCCACCCGAAGCCGCCGCCCCCGCCGAAGTCGGGGTCGCGCGGAATCGGCGGCTGGGGGCTCGAATCGTCGATCTCCACGACCAACGACTCCTGCTCCGCCCTGAGATGGAGCCGCCACCAGCCCGAGGTGTGCCGGACGGCGTTCGAGACGAGTTCGGAGACGACGAGGAGCACCGCGTCGAGGTCGGCCCAAGGGCAGTGGTGCGTCAGGAACTCGGCGGCGGCCCCGCGGGCGGACGCCGTGTCCAGCTGCGGTGATTCGACGATCACCGTGTGCGGCTCTTCACTCATCTCGATCATTCGCCTACCCCGATTTCGGGCATCCATCAAATCCACCCGGGGAGCCGCCCCGTCCGGACAAAACACGCTACCCGGCCGCTACCACGAATGGCGGCACACATTCCGCTTCGCGCAGGGCGGTCGCGACCGCCTCCGCGATGAGTACATGCCCGCTGTCGTCCGGATGCACTCCGTCCACCAGATGCTCCGCGCGGAGCAGGCCCCGGCCCGGCAGCAGCAGAAGCCGCTCGTCGCCCGCCGCGACGACGTCCCGTACGGCCTCCTCCATGGCCGCGCGCAGCTCCGTGAGCGTCGCCCCGAGCGCGTTGCCGGTGTGCTCCGCGTCGGGCCGCAGTACGGGCGAGAGGACCAGCAGCGGAGTGGTCGGATGCCCTTCGCGTACGACGGCGAGGAACGCGCGCGTCGTCTCGTACAGCAGCGGCGCCGAGTACGGCACGCCGAACCAGCAGTTGGTGCCGAAGGCGAGGGTGATCAGATGGGCGGGGAGTGCGGCGATGTGGGAGGCGGTGGCGAGTTCGCCCCGGGCGGCGCCCGCGTAACCGAGGTTGACCGTGTCCAGGCCGAGCGCCCGCCCGGCGACGGCCGGCCAGGACCGCGCCGGGCGTGTCGACGACCAGCCCTCGGTGATGGAGTCGCCGTGGACGACCCAGCGCGGGCGCGCCGGCGCGGGGGCCAGGGAACCGCCGACCGGCCGTACGCCCAGGATCTCGGGCGCGTGCCCCTCGGGCAGATGGACGGTGAACGGGCCGCAGGACGGGGGCAGTTCGATACGCGCCACCTGCTCGCGCGCGGGCTCCGTGAACGTCTCGCCGAGGAAGCGGTCGCCCTCCCAGAGGGCGAAGGCGTGGGCGAGTTCGGTCAGCGGGTCCCCGGGCTCCGGGACAGTGGCGCGGTACCGGATGTCCGCGGCGTCCGCGCCGTCGGAGACGAACTCCAGCCGCACACCGATCGGCAGCACCGCGCGCTTGGTGATGTCCCACGACAGCTGCGACATGTCGGAGGGGTCCGCGCGCACCACCCGGTCGCCGTCCATCCAGCCCACGCCACGCAGGAAGGGTGCGGGATCCAGCCAGCTCATCGTGCTCCTCGGTCCTGGTCGTCGTCCCGGAAAGCGGGTTCGCCTCCGACGTCATAGGTGCCCCGTCGAAGGCCCGAAATGTTCCGCCGTCCGGCCATGGCGCGGACCTGCCGAGTGATCATGGGTGAGACCGTCCGCCTCATGGTCTACTTCGGAGGCGGGGCGCGCCCCGCCTCCGGCCGGCCACGGCGACCACCACCCGCAGAGAAGTGATCCACCCGCAGTGCGACTGAACAAGCTCGACGAACGCATCGTGCACGCCCTCGCCGAGGACGCCCGCCGCTCCTTCGCGGACATCGGCTCCGAGGTCGGCCTCTCGGCGCCCGCCGTGAAGCGGCGGGTGGACCGGCTGCGCGCCGAAGGCGCCATCACGGGCTTCACCGTGCGGGTGGACCCGGCGGCGCTCGGCTGGGAGACCGAGGGATTCGTCGAGATCTACTGTCGCCACAAGACGTCGCCCGAGGACATCAGGCGCGGCCTGTCGCGCTACCCGGAGGTGGTGTCGGCGTCGACCGTCACGGGCGACGCCGACGCGCTGGTCCAGGTCTTCGCCTCCGACATGCGCCACTTCGAGCGGGTGCTCGAACAGATCGCGGGGGAGCCGTACGTGGAACGTACGAAGTCGGTCCTGGTGCTCTCCCCGCTGCTCAGACGCTTCTCGTCGGGCGCGCCGGGCTGACACGGACACCTGGGGTGCCGGGGCTCCCGTCCCCTGTGCGGGAGTCCCGGCATCACGACGCGTAGCTCAGCGCGTCAGAGCTTCGGCTCCCAGGGCAGCACATTGAAGTCGCCGGTGCCCGCCTTGACCTTCTCGAACGGCGCGGAGCTCACGCACTTCGGCATCGGCCCCTGCTCGACCGGGCTGCCGGTGGAGGCCCAGCTGTAGCCGAGCCGGTCCTTGCGCCCCAGATCGTGCACCGTGACGCCGACCCGCCTGCCCTCGGCGCCCTCCAGGTCGGACTTGGTGATGACGCCGCTCACGACGGCCACCTTCCCCCCGGTCACCAGGCAGTCGACCTTCACTTCGGCCGAGGCGCCGAAGTCGTTCAGATAGTGGCTGAAACGGAAGGTGCCGGTGGCCTTGCTCGGGTCGTCGGTGTCCTCGGCGGCGAGGTGCGCGTCGAAGCTGAAGGTGATGTCGTCACCGAGCGAGCGGTACAGCTTGGCGGTGCCGGTGAGGGCCGCCGCCTCTCGCGTCGTGCTCCGGTCACCCGCCCCGGTGCCGTTGTCGTCCGACGCGACGGCCGGTCCGCCGGTGGTGGCGACGGCGGCGGCGACCAGCAGCGCGGTTCCCAGCGCGGCGGCGCGGGTGCGGCGACGGGACGACGGTGCGGCAAGGTTCATGGGAAACCCCTTCTACGGAGTACCGGTACTCCCGGTACCGATCGCGGGCGCCCGGCTCTTCCCGGGCCTGATCACCGTCCCGCGCCGGGGCACCTCGGGGCGTCGGGCCACGGTCCCCATCCACTCCGCCGCACGGCGGAGAACGGATGCGACCAGCGACGCAACGAATCGCCGTCCAGAGGCCCGAAGACGCAACGAATGCCCTGCTCACACGCAACACAGGCGCCTTGCCGCCGCGGAAGTCGGAGCCGTACCGTCTGGATGTCCCCCCGAACACCCTGACGTCCCGAGGTCTGCCATGCCGTCGTCGCGTATCGCCCTGCTCCAGAGCTCCGGCAGGCCCGGCGACATCGTGAGGAATCTTGAGTTCGTCGCGGGCGCGGCGCGTGAGGCGGTGGCCGGCGGGGCGGCCCTGCTGGTCTGCCCCGAGATGTTCCTCACCGGCTACGCCATCGGCGCCGACGTGTCCCGGCTGGCCGAGCCCGCCGACGGTCCGGCCGCCCAGGCGGTGGCGCGGATCGCCGACGAGTACGGCATCGCGATCCTGTACGGCTACCCGGAGCGGGCCGGCGACGGGGAGGGCGCGCGCGTCCACAACGCCGCGCGGCTCATCGGCCCGGACGGCTCGTCCCTCGCCAACTACCGCAAGACCCATCTCTACGGCGGCTTCGAGCAGGAGTGGTTCACCCCGGGCGACACCCCGGTCGTACAGGCCGATCTCGGCGGCCTGCGGGTCGGGATCATGATCTGCTACGACGTCGAGTTCCCGGAGAACGTACGCGCCCACGCGCTCGCCGGGACCGATCTGCTGCTGGTGCCGACCGCCCAGATGCATCCCTTCCAGTTCGTCGCCGAATCGGTCGTCCCGGTGCGTGCCTTCGAGAACCAGATGTACGTGGCGTACGTGAATCGCACCGGTCCCGAGGGCGGGAGCGAGGGCGGAGGCGAGGCCGGGGGCGAGGCCGGGGGCGAGGCCGGGGGCGAGGCCGGGGGCGAGGCCGGGGGCGGGTCCGCCTTCGAGTTCGTCGGGCTGAGCTGTCTGGCCGGTCCCGACGGCACGACACGCGCGAGGGCGGGACGCGGCGAAGAGCTGGTCTTCGGCGACGTCGACCCCGAACTGCTACGGGCCTCCCGGGCCGCCAACCCCTATCTGCGCGACCGCCGCCCCGGCCTCTACGGCTCCCTGAACTGACCGCGACCGCCCCGCGCCTCTCACCGCCCTCACCGCTGCCCCACCCCGCAAGGAGCCCGTACCCCATGACGTCCACGGTGCCCACCGCCGCCCAGCACCCCGAGGCGCAGCCGGACGCCGGCCTGCCGCCGGTCACCATGTTCGGTCCGGACTTCCCGTACGCCTACGACGACTTCCTCGCCCACCCCGCCGGCGTCGGCCAGGTGCCGGCGACCGAGCACGGCGCCGAGGTCGCGGTCATCGGCGGCGGTCTCTCCGGCATCGTCGCCGCGTACGAGCTGATGAAGATGGGCCTGCGGCCGGTCGTCTACGAGGCCGACCGGATCGGCGGCCGGCTCCGTACCGTCGGCTTCGACGGCTGCGACCCCGCCCTGACCGCCGAGATGGGCGCGATGCGCTTTCCGCCGTCCTCCACCGCGCTCCAGCACTACATCGACCTGGTGGGCCTGGTCACCGAGCCGTTCCCCAATCCCCTCGCCCCCGGCACCCCTTCGACCGTCGTGGACCTCAAGGGCGAGTCGCACTACGCGGAGACGATCGACGATCTGCCGCAGGTCTACCGCGATGTGATGGCCGCCTGGAACACGTGTCTGGAGGAGGGCGCCGACTTCTCCGACATGAACCGCGCGATGCGCGAGCGCGACGTGCCGCGTATCCGGGAGATCTGGGCGCGGCTGGTCGAGAAGCTCGACAACCAGACCTTCTACGGCTTCCTCTGCGACTCCGAGGCCTTCAAGTCCTTCCGGCACCGCGAGATCTTCGGCCAGGTCGGCTTCGGTACGGGCGGCTGGGACACCGACTTCCCCAACTCCATCCTGGAGATCCTGCGCGTCGTCTACTCCGAGGCCGACGACCATCACCGCGGCATCGTCGGCGGCAGCCGGCAGCTCCCGCTGCGGCTCTGGGAACGCGAGCCCGCCAAGATCACGCACTGGCCGCTCGGCACCTCGCTCTCCTCCCTGCACGGCGGCGAGCCGCGCGGCGCCGTGACACGGCTGCACCGCACGGCGGGCGACCGGATCACCGTCACCGACGCCTCGGGGGACATCCGCACCTACCGTGCCGCCGTCTTCACCGCACAGTCCTGGATGCTGCTCTCGAAGATCGACTGCTCCGACTCGCTCTTCCCGATCGACCACTGGACGGCGATGGAGCGTACCCACTACATGGAGTCGTCCAAGCTGTTCGTGCCGGTGGACCGGCCGTTCTGGCTGGACAAGGCCGTCGACGACCAGGGGAATCCGACCGGCCGCGACACGATGTCGATGACGCTCACCGACCGTATGACCCGCGGCACATATCTCCTGGACAACGGGCCCGGCCGGCCGGCCGTCATCTGCCTCTCCTACACCTGGTGCGACGACAGCCTGAAGTGGCTGCCGCTGTCGGCGAACGAGCGGATGGAGGTCATGCTGAAGTCGCTCGGCGAGATCTACCCGAAGGTCGACATCCGCGAGCACATCATCGGCAGCCCGGTCACGGTCTCGTGGGAGAACGAGCCGTACTTCATGGGCGCGTTCAAGGCGAACCTGCCGGGCCACTACCGCTACCAGCGCCGCCTGTTCACCCACTTCATGCAGGACCGGCTCCCCTCGGACAAGCGCGGCATCTTCCTGGCGGGCGACGACATCTCGTGGACGGCGGGGTGGGCGGAGGGCGCCGTACAGACCGCGCTCAACGCCGTGTGGGGCGTGATGACCCACTTCGGCGGCGCCACGGACCCGGCGAACCCGGGGCCGGGGGACGTGTACGACGAGATCGCCCCGGTGGAGCTGCCGGAGGATTGAGCGGGGCGGTGGCGGGGAGGGCTCGGGGCCCCGGGCTCAGCCGTACGGCGTGAGCAGGCACCGCCCCACCAGGCCCACCCCCGCGTCCGTCCGTTCCCTGAACTCCTCGGCCAGCGGCGGCACTTCGCGCAGACCCCAGAGCACCAGCGCCGACGACCAGGCCGCCTCCAGGGCCCGTTCCACGTTCCAGGACCCGAGCAGATGCGTCACCGGGTCCTCGACCCGCGGCCCGCGCCCCGCGTCCGGACCGGCCGGTGCCTGCTCGCCGACGCGCTCCACGAGCAGCGCGAGCGCGTCACCGACCCGGGCGAACGCCGTTTCCAGCGCGGGCGGTTCGCAGCCACGGGCCCGGCACAGGTCCACCACGGCGAGGGCGAGATCGTGCCCCACATGCGCGTTGACGCCCGCGAGCGCGAACTGCGCCGGCCGTACGCCCGGATGGCGCCGGTACTGGAAGAGCGGCCGCCAGGCGGCCGGCGCCCGCCCGCCCACGCCCACCGCGTCGACCGCCGCCAGATACCGCTCGGCGAGTGCCGAACGCAGGGCGGCCGCGTCCCGCGTGGCGGCCGTCGCCGGACAACCGCCCCCGTACGACGCCGTGATGTCCCCGGCGCCCGACAGACAGAGCCCGTTGAACACGGCCACGCCGTCACCCTCCGGCCAGGCCGAACGCAGCGCGTGCATGCGCTGCCACGCGGAATCGGGTGGGGGCCGGTCGTCATCGGGTGGGGCCGCGAGCAGTTGGATCTCCGCCATGGGGGGAGCGTCCCAGCCCGGGAGCCCGCGAGGGGCCGGGGGAGCGGGACTTCGTCAGAACGAGGGACGGTCGCGTCCTTCATCCCCGTCGTCGTACGTCGATGTGCCGGAGTCGAGCAGCGGTCCGTCACCCTTCAGATGCGGCGGGGCGAAGGCCCGCAGCACGTGGTGGCCGACGATGACGACGAGCGTGCCGAGAGCGATGCCGCTGAGTTCGAAGCTGTCGGTGAACTTCAGAGTGACCCCGCCGACGCCGATGATGATGCCCGCGGCCGCCGGCACCAGATTCAGCGGATTACGCAGATCCACCCCGGCGTTGATCCAGATCTGGGCACCGAGCAGACCGATCATGCCGTAGAGGATGACGGTGATCCCGCCCAGCACCCCGCCGGGAATCGCGGCCACGACGGCGCCGAACTTGGGGCAGAGTCCGAAGAGCAGGGCGAAGCCGGCGGCGGCCCAGTAGGCCGCGGTGGAGTAGACGCGGGTGGCGGCCATCACGCCGATGTTCTCGGAGTAGGTGGTGTTGGGCGGCCCGCCGACGGCGGTGGAGAGCATCGACGCGGCGCCGTCGGCGGCGATCGCCGTGCCCAGCTTGCCGTCGAGTGAATCGCCGGTCATCTCGCCGACGGCCTTCACATGCCCGGCGTTCTCCGCGATCAGCGCGATCACGACCGGCAGTGCGACCAGGATCGCCGACCACTCGAAGCTCGGCCCGTGGAAGTCCGGCAGTCCGACCCAGTCGGCCTTCCCGACCAGTGACAGATCCAGGCGCCAGTGATCCACGGACTCGGCGCCGCCCGCCGGGGAGTGGATCCGGCCGAATATTCGGTCGAAGAGCCAGGAGACGGCGTAGCCGAAGAGCAGCCCGAGGAAGATCGCGACACGTGACCAGAAGCCGCGCAGACAGACCACGGCCAGCGCGGTGACCACCATCACCAGCAGCGCGGTCCACTGGTCCTGCGGCCAGTACGTCTTGGCGGAGACCGGCGCCAGATTGAAGCCGATGAGCATCACGACGGCGCCCGTCACGACCGGCGGCATCGCGGCGTGGATGATCCGGGCGCCGAAGCGCCGTACCGCCAGACCGGAGAGGAAGAGCGCGACGGCGACGACGAAGACCGCGCCGGTCACGGTGGCGCTGTCGCCTCCCGATGCCCGGACGGTGGCGGCGACTCCGACGAAGGAGAGCGAGCAGCCGAGATAGCTGGGCACTTGGCCGCGGGTGGCCAGCAGGAAGAGGACCGTCGCGACACCGGACATCATGATCGCGAGGTTGGGGTCGAGGCCCATCAGGACGGGCGCGACGAACGACGCGCCGAACATCGCCACCACGTGCTGGGCGCCAAGTCCCGCCGTACGCGGCCAGGAGAGCCGTTCGTCCGGCCGGACCACGGCGCCGGGCGCGGGCGTTCGCCCGTCGCCGTGCAGGGTCCAGCGCACACCGAGCTTCATGAGGGTGCTCCACTTCCGAATCCGGCACCGAAAAGATCAGGTCATGGTAGGGCCCGCTGTCACCACCTCTTCGTCGGGTGGCGGCGCGCAGGTTCCGTCCGCTGAATTCCGTCCGAGGCATTGTTCGTTGGAGCCGGGTGCCTCTACGCTCGCAGCTCGCACGGTCTTGTTCGTGAACTACATTCATATACGTGATGGGAGTGCTCGATGAGGAGCAGAACCCGGGGGCGTCTCGGCGCCCTGCTCACCGCCTCGGCGGCCCTGGCCGCGGTCCTCGTACCCGTATCGTCCTCCTCCGCCGTGGATCCCGGTCCCGCCACCGGCACCTCGGCAGGGAAGGATCGCGCTCCCGAAACCGTCGTCATCGACGGTTCGCGGATGCGCCAGGCCAAGTCCCGACTGGACGCCGGGGACCGGGAGTTGCGCCGTACGGTGCGCCAACTCACCGCCACCGCAGACACCTGGCTGAAGCAGGGCCCCTGGACCGTCACCGACAAACCGAAGCCCGCGCCCAGCGGCGACCCCCACGACTACCTCAGCCAGGCCCCGTACTGGTGGCCGTCCCAGCCCAAGACCGAGGAGAACCCCTGGGGCTGCCCGTACGTCCAGCGCGACGGCGAGCGCAACCCCGAGGTCGACACGGGCACCGACCGCCCCGACATCGGAAAGGTCTTCAACTCCACCACCGCCCTGAGCCTCGCCTGGTACTACACGGGCGAGAAGAAATACGCGACGCACGCCGCCGACATCCTGCGCACCTGGTTCGTCGACCCGGCGACGCGGATGAACCCGAATCTGAACCACGGGCAGTTCATCCCCTGCAAGTTCGACGGGCGCGCGATCGGCATCATCGACTTCTCACAGCAGTACACGAGCGTGCTCGACGCGCTCGCGATCCTGGAGACCGGCGCTCCCGGCTGGACCAAGGCCGACCGCGCCGGCATGCGTGCCTGGAACGAGGACTTCCTCGACTGGCTCGTCAACTCCCCCTTCGGTAAGGAGGAGTCGGCCGCGGCCAACAACCACGGCACCTTCATGGACATGCAGGTCGCCGGTCTCGCCCTCGCCACCGGCGACAAGGCCCTCGCCCGCCAGGTCGTCAAGGACGCGCGGGCCAAGCGCATCGACACCCAGATCGAGGGTGACGGCACCCAGCCGCAGGAACTGGCCCGTACGCGCAGCTGGCACTACTCGACGTTCTCGCTCGTCGCCTACACCCGGCTCGCCGACATCGGCAGACACGTCGGGGTGAACCTCTGGGACCACCGGGGGCCGGAGGGCCAGAGCCTGTTCAAGGCCGTCGAGTATCTGCTGCCGGCCGCGACCGCGAGCACCCCGTGGCCGCATCCGGAGCTGGAGTTCTACCGGTACGCGGCGAGCGACATCGTCCAGTCGGCGGCCGACGCCGGAAACCGGAAGGCGCGGGCGGCCGTGCCCCTGCTGGAGGAGCCGCCCCTGGGTGACCTCTGGGCGCTGCGCCCCGCCGCCGAGCAACTCGACTCGATCGCGCCCTGAGCCGACTGGTTCGCCGGACGGGCCGGGAGCCCGTCCAGCGAAGGCGCGCGCGCCGCGTCGGTGTCCGCGCCGCGTCAGTCCTTCTGTATGGAGGGCGCGGGCGCCGGTGCCCCGGCCGCCGGCGCCGTACGCCGGTCCCCGGTCTTCAGCACGCTCGCCCCCAGCACCAGGCCGAAGGCCAGCACGGTCACCAGACCGAAGGAGACGACCAGGGACGTCGTATCGGCCACCGCGCCGATCGCCGAAGGGGCGATCAGCCCCGAGGTGTACGTGATGGTCGCGACGCCCGCGATGGCCTGGCTCGGGTTGGGGCCGCTGCGCCCGGCGGCGGCGAAGGCCAGTGGTACGACCACCGCCACACCCAGCCCCACGAAGGCGAACCCGCCCATGGCGACCAGCGGGTTCGGCGCGACGACCACCAACAGACCGCCGAGGGTGGCGGAGACGCCGCCGACCCTGACGCACCGTACGGCGCCGAAGCGGTCGACGACCCGGTCGCCCAGCAGCCTCGCGACGGCCATGGTGAGTGCGAAGGCCGTGGTGGACGCGGCGGCGAGGCCGGGGGATGTGTCCAGTACGTCCTCCAGATACACCGCCGACCAGTCGAGGCTCGCGCCCTCGGCGAAGACCGCGCAGAATCCGACCGCACCGATGAGCAGCGCGGACTTCGGCGGCAGGGCGAAGCGCGGCGGCGGCTCGTCGTCCGGCTCGCTGCGCAGATCGAGCACCCACCGGCAGGCGATCAGGCCCGCGACCGTGAGCACGGTGGCCGCGATCAGGTGGTGCACGCGCGCGTCGCTGTCCAGATGGGCGGCGAGCGTGCCGCCGGCGGAGCCGAGCAGCGCGCCCGAGCTCCACATGCCGTGCAGGCTGGACATGATCGACTTGTCGAGCCGGTTCTCGATCTCCACGCCGAGGGCGTTCATCGCCACGTCCGACATGCCCGAGGTGGCGCCGTAGACGAAGAGCGCCAGACAGAGCGTCAGCAGATTGGGGGCGAGCGCGGGCAGGGTGAGGGAGAGCGTCCAGAGTGCGATCAGTCCGCGCAGCGCCGTACGCGCGCCGAAGCGGTGGCTCACCGTGCCGGCCAGCGGCATGGCCACCGACGCGCCGATGGCGGGGAAGGCGAGCGCGAGGCCCAACTGCCCGGCGCTCAGGGACGCGTGGTCCTGGATCCAGGGGATACGGGTCGCGAGACTGCCGGCGACGGATCCGTGCACGAGGAAGACGGCGGCCACGGCGAACCGAGCCTGTCGCAGCCGTCGCTTGTCGAAGACCGGTGGTCCAGTCGTCATTCCGTCTCGTCCTCCCCCTGTGGCGCGGCGACGCCTGTCCAACAGTGCGGCAGTAAACTATCAGGAACCCTGCTAGATAAATAGGTGGCACCGGTCGCAAGAACCCCACCGGCATCTGGAAGGATCCAGGTATGGCCGCATCCCCGAGCACGGCACGGGCCATCAACGACCGCCTCGCCCTGGAACTGCTCCAGGAAGAAGGCCCGTTGACGGCGGGACAGCTCAAGACACTGACCGGGCTCTCCCGGCCCACGGTCGCCGACCTCGTGGAGCGGCTGCAAGGCTCCGGCCTGGTCAGGATCGTCGGCGAGACGGGCGGCAGGCGCCGCGGCCCCAACGCGCGGCTGTACGGTCTCGTCGCCGACCGGGCGCATCTCGCGGCGCTCGACGTCCGCACGCAGAGCGTCGCCGTCGTCGTCAGCGACCTCCTCGGGGTGACCCTCGCCGAGGCGGTGCTGCCCATCGGCAGTGACACCGGCGTCGAACCGGCAGTCGAGGGCGCGGCGGCCCTGCTGGAACGCACGGCCCGCGAGGCGGGCGCCGTACGGCTGCACAGCGTCGGCATCGGCGCACCCGGCCTGATCGACCCGGTGACCGGTGAACTCCGTGAGACCAGCGGCGTGCCCGCCTGGCACCGAAGACTCGTCGCCGCGCTTCAGGAACGGCTGTCCGCCACGGTCCTCGTGGAGAACGAGACCAATCTCGCCGCCGTCGCCGAACAGCGCCTCGGCGCCGCCCGCGACCAGGGCGCGGGCACCTTCGTACTGCTGTGGCTTGGCTTCGGCGTGGGCGCGGCGCTCGTCCTGGACGGCAAGGTCCGGCGCGGCGCATCCGGCGGTGCCGGAGAGATCGGCTTCCTTCCGGTGCCGGGGACGTCCGGGCTGCCCAGGTCCACGGGCTGCGACGGGGGGTTCCACTCGCTGGCCGGCTCGGCGGCGATCTGCGAACTCGCCGAGCGGCACGGCCTGTTCGCCGACGCCGGCCCCCAGGAGCCGCCCGCGGCGGCCGTCGTGCGCGCCGCCCTCACGGCGGGTCCGGCCGGGGACGCCTTCCTCGACGCCCTCGCCGCGCGGCTCGCGGTCGGCGCCGCGGCCATCAGCGCGGTACTCGACCCGGGCCGGGTGGTCCTGGCGGGCGAGGTCGGCCGGGCGGGCGGCACGGCACTGGCCTCCCGTGTCGAGGCCCGCCTGGCGGAGATGTCACCTCTCCGTACGGAGGTCGTGGCGACGTCCCTGGGTGGCGCGGCCGTGCTGCGAGGAGCGCTGCTGACGGCGCGGGACGCCGCCCAGAACGACCTGTTCGCGACGCCGGTCTGACAGCCCGTCAGTGAGCCTCGGCGGTGCCGCACATGTCCGTCAGTCGCCCGAAATGCCGTGCCCCGCCCACTCATAACTTCCGCGTCGCGAGGAAATCCTCGAACGTCTCCTTGCCCACCGCCCGTTCGGGCGTCAGCTGATGGCCCTGGCGGTACCCCGCGTACGCCTTTCCGAACAGCGGCATCGCGACCAGCCGCCGCTTGTGACCCGTCGCCCGCAGATAGGCGTCGGCCAGCTCCCGCACGGTCCGGATCTCGGGTCCGCCGAGATCGGGGACCCGGCCCGCCGGCGGGCGCGTGGCCAGGTCCGCCACCCTGGACGCGACCTCCGCCGAGCCGATCGGCTGGAGGCTCACCTGCGCGGGCAGCAGCGCGGCGACCGGCAGCTTGGTCGCGCCCTCCAGCATCCGCAGGACGTGATCGTGGAACTGCGTCGTACGCAGAATCGTCCAGCCGAGCCCCGAATCCTCAACCACCCGCTCGACGATCCGCCTCGTCCGGTGGTAACCGAGCGGCAATCGGTCGACCCCGACGATCGAGATGTGCACGAGATGCGGAATCCGCGCGCGGACGGCCGACTCCACCAGATGCGCCGCCGCCCTGTCGTCACCGCCGCGCGGCGAGGACGCGCAGTGGACGATCACGTCCACACCCTTCAACGCCTCGTCCAGCCCCCTGCTGTCGTCGTCGCGCAGATCGACGGCGTACGGCTGTGAACTGCGGCTCAGCACCCGGACGCTGTGCTCGTCCGTGCGCAGCCTGTCCACGACCTGCCTGCCGAGAATTCCCGTACCACCGGTCACGAGGATTGTTGCCATGGCCCAAGCCTGCCAGCGTGTGACACACCGGGAGACGACAGGGGTGCGAACCCGTGACCGCCCGGCGCCCGGACCGTATCCGGAACGGGCCGCCGGTTCTCCCACCGGCCACCCTCTGTGAGCCACCGCACACACCACCCCCCGATGGCCGACGATCAGGCGTGGCACACTGGTTCCGTACCAGCAGCAGCGCACTCCGGGGTCGGTGCAATTCCGAACCGGCGGTTACAGTCCGCGACCCGACCGCTTCCAGCGGCCGGTTGACCAGGTGAAACTCCTGGACCGACGGTGAAAGTCCGGATGGGAGGCAGTGCGCGGCGGGCCGTCACAGGTATGCCGCCGTCGGCGGATCGTCCTCGGACGATTCGTATCCTCGGTCCCGGCGTTCCCGTGTGCGTTTCCCGTTTCTCTGTCGTCATCGACAGGCCCCGGAGTCCGTGCCCCAGAGGCAGGAGAACCCGGTGGCCACCACCACGGCCGACACGGACGCCATGCGTCGAGCCATTGAGCTCGCCGCCCGCGCACTCGGCGCCACCAGCCCCAATCCGGTCGTCGGATGCGTGATCCTCGACGCCGCCGGAGCACTCGCCGGCGAGGGACTCCACCAGCGGGCAGGCGGCCCGCACGCCGAGATCCACGCCCTGCGCGAAGCCGGCGACCGGGCCGCGGGCGGCACCGCCTACGTCACCCTCGAACCGTGCGACCACACGGGCCGCACCGGCCCGTGCGCCCAAGCGCTCATCAGGGCCGGCGTCGCCCGCGTCGTGTACGCGGTCGGTGACCCGAACCCCCAGGCCACCGGCGGCGCCGACACCCTGCGGGCGGCCGGTGTCCACGTCGAGCAGGGGCTGCTCGCCGAGGAGGCCGAGGCGGGCAACGCGGCCTGGCTCACTTCCGTACGGCTCGGCCGCCCCCATGTCCTGTGGAAGTACGCCGCCACGCTCGACGGCCGGATCGCGGCGGCCGACGCCACCAGCCGCTGGATCACCTCCGCCGAGTCCCGCGCCGACGTCCACCGGCTCCGCGCCGAGGCCGACGCGGTCGTCGTCGGCTCGGGCACCGCCCGCGCCGACGACCCCCACCTCGCGGTCCGCGACGTCGCCGGCGCCGTCCAGCCGCTGCGGGTCGTCATCGACACCGAAGCCACCGCCGTACGGCCGGGAGCACGCGTCCTGGACGGGACCGCGCCCACACTGATCGCCGTCGCCGAAGACGCCGACACCACACACCTCAAGGCCGCGGGGCCGGGCGGGGAGCCGGTGGACGTCGTACGGCTGCCGCGCGCCGAACGGGGCCTGTCCGTCCCCGCGCTGCTCGCCGACCTGCACGCGCGCGGCGTGCGCTCCGTACTGCTCGAAGGCGGCCCGACCCTGGCCGGGGCCTTCGTCGCGGCCGGGGCCGTCGACAAGGTCGTCGGCTATCTCGCGCCCGTCCTGCTGGGCGCCGGTCCCGCCGCTCTGGGCGACGCCGGAATCACCACCCTCGCGCGGGCGTTGCGTCTACGGATGACCGAGACCGTACGCGTCGGCCCCGACCTCCGTATCACCGCGACGCCCGGACGCGCCACGACCGCGCACGCGGACGAGCTCGCCACACCCGTCAGCACCGCCAGTGCTGTTGCCACCCCCAAGGAGCGCTGAGTGTTCACCGGAATCGTCGAAGAGCTGGGTCAGGTCGCCGCCGTCGAGAAGCTCGGTGACTCCTCCCGCTTCCGTCTGCGCGGCCCCGCCGTCACCGAGGGCGCCAAGCACGGCGACTCGATCGCCGTCAACGGCGTCTGCCTCACCGTCGTCGACCTCGACGGGGGCGAGTTCACCGCCGACGTCATGGCCGAGACACTGGACCGCTCCAGCCTCGGCGCGCTCGTACCCGGCTCACGGGTCAACCTGGAGCGGCCCATGGCGGTCGGCGACCGGCTCGGCGGACACATCGTCCAGGGGCATGTCGACGGCACCGGCACGATCATGGACCGCAAGACGTCCGAGAACTGGGAGATCGTCAAGGTCTCGCTCCCCGCCGACCTCACCCGCTACGTCGTCGAGAAGGGCTCCATCACCGTCGACGGCGTGAGCCTCACCGTGGTCGACGCCGGGCCCGACTACTTCACCATCAGCCTCATCCCCACCACCCTCGCGCTGACCACCCTCGGCATCAAGGAGCCCGGCGACCCGGTCAACCTGGAGGTCGACGTCATCGCCAAATACGTGGAGCGGCTGCTGACGTCCGGCGCCCACGAGGCCGGGGGACCGGTCCGGTGAGCGCCCTGCCCTCCTGGCCGGACATGTCGTGGCTGAACGCGGAGGCGTTCACCGCCTTCGGCCAGCACATCATCTGGTCCGACATGGTCGGCAACTCGATGGGTCTGGTCGCCCTCGCGCTCGGCTGGCGACGTTCGATCCTGACCTGGCCCGCGCAGTTGCTGTCCGGCGCCATCCTCGTCGCCGCGTACGCCTCGGCGCACCTCAGCGGCGGCGTCGGCAAGCAACTCCTCGTGATCGTCGTGGCGTTGTGGGGCTGGCGGATGTGGCAGCGCGGCCGTCACCAGGCGCAGGACGGCACGATCGCCGTACGGTTCGCCACCTGGCCCGAGCGCGGGCTGCTCCTCGGCGGCACGGCGCTGGGCACCCTCGCCGTCGGTGGCCTCTTCACCGCCGTACCCGACCTGTCCTGGAACCCGTGGCCCGACGCGTACATCTTCGTCGGCACCCTCGCGGCGATGGTCGCGCAGGCACGCGGTCTGGTCGAGTTCTGGTTCGCCTGGCTCCTGGTGGACCTCGTCGGAGTACCGCTCGCCTTCAGCAGCGGGCTGGCCTTCTCCGGCTTCGTGTACGTCGTCTACCTCGCCCTCGTCCTGTGGGGGCTGCGGGACTGGTGGCTGCGCACCCGCGTGGCCGCCCCGGCTCTGGAAGGAGCGGCAGCATGACCGCACAGCCCACCTGGTACTCCACCGACAACATCGAGGACTTCGCCCTCGACCCCGTGGAGCGGGCCGTCATGGACATCGCGGCGGGCCGGCCCGTCGTGGTCGTGGACGACGAGGACCGCGAGAACGAGGGCGATCTCGTGATCGCCGCCGAGAAGGCGACCCCCGAGATCGTCGCCTTCATGATGAGCGAGTGCCGCGGACTGATCTGCGCCCCGATGGAGGGCGCGGAGCTGGACCGGCTCGAACTGCCGCAGATGGTCGACCACAACACCGAGTCGATGCGCACCGCGTTCACCGTCTCCGTCGACGCGGGACCGGCCCACGGTGTCACCACCGGTATCTCGGCCGCCGACCGCGCCACGACACTCCGCCTGCTCGCCGCCGGCGCCGCGGCCGAGCCCGCCGACTTCGTCCGGCCCGGCCATGTCTTCCCGCTGCGCGCCAAGCCGGGCGGGGTGCTCGTACGCAACGGTCACACCGAGGCGGCGGTCGATCTGGCCCGGCTGGCGGGGCTGCGTCCGGCCGGGGCGATCGTCGAGATCGCGGGCGAGGACGGGGTGATGCTCCGGCTGCCGGAGCTGATCCCGTTCGCGCGCAAGCACGGCCTGACGATCATCTCCATCGAGGACCTGATCGCCTACCGGCTCGCCGCGGAGCCCACCGTCCGCCGCGAGGCCGAGGTCCGACTGCCCACGGCGTTCGGTGAGTTCACCGCGTACGGCTACCGGTCCACCGTCGACGGCGTCGAGCATGTCGCCCTCGTCCACGGTGACATCGGCGACGGCACCGACGTCCTCGTCAGGGTCCACTCCGAGTGCCTGACCGGCGACATCTTCTCCTCGCAGCGCTGCGACTGCGGCCCCCAGCTCCAGGCCTCGATGCGACGCGTCACCGAGGCCGGCCGGGGCGTCGTCGTCTATCTGCGCGGCCACGAGGGGCGTGGTATCGGCCTGCTGTCCAAGCTGCGCGCGTACGAGCTCCAGGAGCGCGGGCGCGACACCCTGGACGCCAACCTGGAACTCGGCCTGCCCGCCGACGCGCGGGACTACGCGGCCGGGGCGCAGATCCTCGAAGACCTCGGGGTGCGCAGCCTGCGGCTGATGACCAACAACCCCGACAAGGTCGACGCGTTGGTGCGGCACGGTCTCGACGTGACCGCCCGCGAGCCCATGCCCGTCCAGGCGGGGGAGCACAACCTCCGGTATCTGCGCACCAAGCGGGACCGGATGGGGCACGAACTGCCCTGGCTCGACCCGGCGGCCACCTCGGCCTGCGGCAACCAGTAACACCCGGCGCGTACACCAGCACGTACACCGGCACATCCGTACTCATCAGCGACACCGCAGTACTCACTGCGCATCGGAACAACAGGAGAGACATGAGCGGCAAGGGTGCACCCGAACTGACCGTCCGCAACTGCGGCGACCTGCGCGTGGCGGTCATCGCGGCCCTGTGGCACGAGAAGGTCATGGACGGACTCGTGGACGGCGCCCTGGGCGCCCTGCGTGAACTGGGCATCGACGAGCCGACCCTGATCAGGGTCCCCGGGAGCTTCGAGCTGCCTGTCGCCGCCAAGGTCCTCGCCGACCGCGGTTACGACGCGGTCGTCGCCCTCGGCGTCGTCATCCGCGGCGGGACCCCGCACTTCGACTACGTGTGCCAGGGCGTCACCCAGGGCCTGACCCAGGTCTCGATCGACACCGGCGTACCGGTCGGCTTCGGCGTTCTGACCTGCGACACCGAGGCACAGGCGCTGGACCGGGCAGGACTCGATGACTCCCGCGAGGACAAGGGGCACGAGGCCGCCACCGCCGCCGTCGCCACGGCGGCCACCCTGCGCGCCCTCGCCGAACCCTGGCGCTGACGGTCCCGGCGGACGGCGTAGGCTAGTCGTCACCATGCCGAAGAAGACGTTCGAGGAGCTCTTCGCCGAGCTTCAGCAGAAGGCCGCCACGGGCGACCCCAGCACCTCCCGCACCGCAGAACTGGTGGACAAGGGAGTGCATGCCATCGGTAAGAAGGTCGTCGAAGAGGCCGCCGAGGTGTGGATGGCGGCCGAGTACGAGGGGCCCGAAGCCACCGCCGAGGAGATCTCGCAGCTGCTGTACCACATCCAGGTGATGATGGTCGCGCGCGGGATCTCCCTCGACGACGTCTACGCCCATCTCTGAGCACCACCCTCATCGACGTACGACTCCCCACAACTCCACGGCGCCGGGCGCACGGTCGCGCCCGGATCCCGCCCGCTCGCCGTTCACGTCACGTTCCCCGTTCGCCGCTGTCACGCATACGTAAGGAAGCCACTCTCATGCTGCGTATCGCCGTCCCCAACAAGGGTTCGCTCTCCGGGGCAGCGTCCGAGATGCTCCATGAGGCGGGCTACCAGCAGCGCAAGGAGTCCAAGGAACTCGTCCTGGTCGATCCCGGGAACGAGGTCGAGTTCTTCTACCTGCGCCCGCGTGACATCGCGATCTATGTGAGCTCCGGCCGGCTCGACATCGGCATCACCGGACGTGACCTGCTGCTCGACTCGGGCGCGGGCGCCGAGGAGATCCTGCCCCTCGGCTTCGCCCGCTCCACCTTCCGCTTCGCCGCCAAGCCCGGCGCCGCCGCGTCCGTCGCCGACTTCGGCGGGCTCACGATCGCCACCTCCTACGAAGGCGTTGTCGTCAAGTACCTCGCCGACAAGGGCGTGGACGCCTCCGTCGTCCACCTCGACGGCGCCGTCGAGACCGCCATCGAGCTGGGCGTCGCGCAGATCATCGCCGACGTGGTGGAGACCGGCACGTCGATGCGGAACGCCGGCCTGGAAGTCATCGGCGAGCCGATCATGAAGTCCGAGGCGATCGTCATCCGCCGCAACGGCGCGGACGCGGGCGACCCGAAGGTCCAGCAGTTCCTGCGCCGTCTCCAGGGCGTCCTGGTGGCCCGCTCGTACGTGATGATGGACTACGACTGCCGCGCCGAACACCTGGAGCGCGCCGTCGCCCTCACGCCCGGCCTGGAGTCGCCGACCGTCTCCCCGCTGCACAACGAGGGCTGGGTCGCCGTCCGCGCCATGGTCCCGGCCGCCGAGGCGCAGCGGATCATGGACGATCTGTACGAGCTGGGCGCCCGTGCCATCCTCACCACGGCCATCCACGCCTGCCGCCTGTGAAGGACTCACCTCTGATGCCCGTGCCGGCCACCCGCCCCACGCCCCCCGACCTGCCGGCGCTCCCCGTGACGTTCCGCCCGAACGTCACGCGGGCCGTCCTGCTGTCCGTCGGGACGCTCATGCTCGTTGTCATCACGGCGATGTCCCTGCTGCTGGAGAAGCTGAACTCCGCCGAGCGCGTCAGCTTCGTCTTCGTCGGGCTGCTCTTCTTCGGCGTGCTGTGCCTGCTGAGCCGCCCCAAGGTCGTCGCCGACGACACGGGCGTCACCGTCGTCAATCTCACCCGCGTCCGGCGCCTGGAGTGGGCGGAGATCCTGCGCGTCAACCTCCGGGTCGGCGACCCGTGGGTCTTCCTCGACCTGAGCGACGGCACGAGCATGCCCGTACTCGGCATCCAGCCCGGTGTCGCCAGGCAGAAGGCCGTACGCGACGCGCGGACCCTGCGCGCCCTCGTGGAGTCGCACGGCACCGGCACGGACACGGCGACCGGTGCCGCAGACGACGCCCGTACGGACACCACGACCGACGCCGGTACGGACACGGCCACGGATGCCGGGCCGGCGTGAACATTGCGGTGCCGGTCCCAGTGGCTACGCTGGGGGCGGAGGCGCCAGGTGCGCCCCGCCCCGCATCCGACGGCCGTGAGTACCGGCCCGCGGGGCATCCTGCGACCCGAGGAGTGACTCCCTCCAGCAATGGACGGATCATCCGGTAGTACATGCGCCGCCGCCTTCGAAGAGGCGGCGGCATGACCATCCCCCTGCTGCTGCTCACCGCGGCATTCCTTCTCATCCTCGCCAACGGATTCTTCGTGGCGGCCGAGTTCGGTCTCGTGACAGTGAACCGGCCGGACGCCGAACGCGCCGCCGCCGCGGGCGACCGCCGCGCCCGCGCCGTCGTCCGGGCCCTGCGGGAGCTGTCCTTCCAGCTCTCCGGCACCCAGCTCGGCATCACCATCACCTCACTCGTCGTCGGCATGCTCGCCGAACCGGCCCTCGCCCAGCTGCTCGACGGCCCTCTCACCGCCACCGGTCTCCCCGAAGGGGCCGTGTCCGGGGTCGCCGTGGTGATCGGTGTGCTCCTCGCCTCCGCCGTCCAGATGGTCATCGGAGAACTCGTACCGAAGAACTGGGCGGTCTCCCGGCCGTTGCAGGTCGCGCGCTTCGTCGCGGGCCCCCAGCATCTGTTCGCCACCGTCTTCCGGCCCGTCATCACCCTCCTCAACGCGGTGGCCAACCGGCTGGTGCGGCTGCTCGGCGTCGAGCCGACCGACGAGCTGGCCTCGGCCCGTACGCCCGGCGAGCTGGTCTCACTGGCCAGGCACTCCGCGCTGGCCGGCGCCCTCGAACAGGACACGGCCGACCTGTTCGTACGGACCCTGTCCCTCGGGCATCTCACCGCTCAGCATGTGATGACCCCGCGGGTGAAGGTCATAGCCCTCCAGTCGGACGCCACCGCGGCCGACGTACTCAATCTGACCCGCGCCACCGGCCTGTCGCGCTTCCCCGTCTACCGGCAGCGCATCGACGAGATCGTCGGCATGGCCCACCTCAAGGACGCGCTGGCCGTCCCCGCGCACGAGCGGGGACGCGCGCCGGTCGGCCGGATCTCCGTGCAGGCCCAGCTGGTGCCCGAGACGCTGCCGGTGCGGCAGCTCCTGGAGCGGCTGCGCAGCGAGCAGCCCATCGCCGTGGTCGTCGACGAGTACGGCGGTACGGCCGGGGTCGTCACCCTTGAGGACATCGTCGAGGAACTGGTCGGCGAGGTCCTGGACGAGCACGACAGCGAGGGCGACGGGCGGCCCGAACTCGCCTCCGTCGCCACCGACGACGGGCGCCCCACATGGGACGCCGAGGGCAGCTGCCGGGTCCTCACCCTCCGGCGGATAGGGCTCCAAGTCCCGGACGGGCCGTACGAGACGGTGGCCGGGCTGGTCGCCGATCTGCTGGGCCGTATCCCCGCCCCGGGCGACCGGGCGGAGCTGCCCGGCTGGCGGCTCTCCGTCCGGCAGGTCGGGCGCTACCGGGCCGAGCGTGTCCGGCTGGCGCGCACCGGCGACGTCCCGGCCCCGGCCGCCGTACGGGGCGCGAAGCCGGCGCCGGCCAGGGTCACGGTCAGGGCCACGGCGCCCGCACCGGCACAGACGCCTCCCCAGACATCGGCGCCCGCGTCCGCCACGGCCAAGGCGGAGGCGGCCCGGTGAGCGTCCTTCAACTCCTCTTCGCCGTCCTGCTCGTCCTCGCCAACGGATTCTTCGTAGGAGCCGAGTTCGCACTCGTCTCCGTACGGCGCAGCCAGATCGAACCCCTGGCCGCCGAGGGATCGGCCCGCGCCAGGCAGGTGCTGCACGGTCTGGAGAATCTTCCGCAGATGATGGCCGCCGCGCAGTTCGGCATCACCATCTGCTCCCTGACGCTCGGCGCGGTCGCCGAGCCCACCGTGGCCCATCTCCTGGAACCGCTCTTCCACGCGGCCCATGTCCCCGAGGGACTGATCCATCCGCTGGGCTTCGTCATCGCCCTCGCCCTGGTCGTCTTCCTGCACCTCGTCATCGGCGAGATGGTGCCGAAGAACCTCGCCATGGCCGCGCCGGAGAAGACCGCGATCTGGCTCAGCCCCGGTCTTGTCGGCTTCGCACGTCTCTGCCGCCCCGTCACCGCGGCCCTCGGCGCCTGCGCCACGCTGGTCCTTCGGGCCTTCGGGGTCGAGCCCAAGGACGAGGTGGAGGCCGTCTTCACCAGCGAACAGCTCAACCGTCTCGTGGAGGACTCCGGCCAGGCCGGCCTCCTCGAACCGGAGGAGCGGGAACGGCTGGGAGACGCCCTGGAACTCGGCTCCCGGCCGGTCACCGACGTTCTGCTCACCCGGGCCGGGCTGGTCACGGTGACACCCGCGGTCACGCCCCGCGAGATCGAGGAGCTGACGGTACGCACCGGCTTCTCCCGCTTCCCGGTCTGCGCCGACAACGCGGGGGTCTTCATGGGGTACGTGCACGTCAAGGACGTCCTCGACCTGGAGGACAGGGAGCGCGCCGTACCGCAGCACGTCTGGCGGCCGATGACGACCCTGCGGGCCGAACTGCCGCTGGACGACGCCCTCACCGTCATGCGCCGGGCCGCCACCCACCTCGCGCAGGTCGCCGACGCGACCGGCCGGGTGCTGGGCCTCGTCGCGCTGGAGGACGTACTGGAAATGCTCGTCGGCGAGGTACGGGACCCGTCACACCGGCAGGCGGCGCTGCCGGTGCACCAGCGCACCGACCAGGCCGGGCAGGCCCTGGCGCGCTGAGCCCACAACCGCCGGAGGGGCCGAAACCGGTCCCTCCGGCAGGTCGTGGACGGCCGGTTTTCGGCCCCCATCAACGGCTCAACTCCTCGTATGTTCGAACACATGCTGAATCAACGGGGCATGCGTGACAGAACGAAACACGACCTGACCAGAGTGTCTTCGACGGGCAAGGGAACTGCGCGCGGACCGTCTTCGTGCGGGTGCTGTCCGGCCATCGGCGGGCTGGGATGAGGTGGTCACTTCGCGGCTGGGTGTCTCTGACCGTCTTCTTCCTCCTTTTTCTGCTCCTGGTGATGCCGTGGCCCGAGGCCCTCGGCCTGGCCGTCGCCATCGGCAGCCTCTCCGCCCTCGCACCTCTGCTGGTCTGGGCCGGCAGACAGCGTCTCGGCCGGCGGCCCAGGGCGGCGGCGCCGTTCCCGCGACTGCGGTTCACCGAGCAGTTGGTGGCCGTCCGTGAGCAGGAACGGCACCGGATAAGACGTGACCTGCACGACGGTCTCGGTCCGAGTCTCGCGGGGCTCCGGCTGCGGCTGGACACCGCGGCGGGGGCCGTCCACGAGTCGTCGGCCCGCCGCCTCATCCTGGACGCCGCCGACGAGGCCTCACGCACCATGGACGACGTGCGGCGCATCATCGACGATCTGCGGCCCCCGGACCTCGACGAGGTGGGCCTGCCGAGCGCGCTGCGGAACCTGGTGGACCGGGTCGGCACGGAAACCACCCTGCGCGTCGACTGCAGGGTGCCGGAGCCGGGCACGTACCTGCGGCCCGGCTACACCACCGAACTGGCCGCCTACCGGATCGCCTCCGAAGCGCTGACGAACGTCATCCGGCACGCGGTGGCCGGCACCGTCACCGTGTCCCTGGACGTCCACGGGGACCATCTCGTCCTTCAGGTGCTGGACGACGGCATCGGCCTGCCACCCGGCCACGCGACGGGCCGCCGCCGTGTCGGGCTGAACTCGATGGCCCAGCGCGCCGAGGAGGTAGGGGGCCGGTGCCTGCTCCTGCCGCACCCCCGGGGTCCTTCGGGGACGCTCGTGCACGTGCTCCTGCCCCGGAACCCGATGTGAACGTCCGGGTGTTCCTCGTGGACGACCATCCGATGTTCCGGGCCGGTGTCCGGATCGCGCTGGAGGACACCGACGGCCTGGAGGTCGTCGGAGAGGCCGCCACGGGCGAGGAGGCCGTGCGGACGCTGCTGGGCAGGAAAGTCACCGCGGACATCGTCCTGATGGACATGCAGCTCCCGGGGTGCTCCGGCACCGAGGCGACCCGGACGATCGTCGACGGCTTCCCGGCGGGGGCCGCCGTGCCCCGCATCCTGGTGATGTCGGTGGCGGCGGACGACGACGCGGTGGTCTCGGCGCTGCGCGCCGGTGCCTACGGCTATCTGGTCAAGGGGGCGCCACGGGAGGAACTGGTACGGGCCGTACGCACCGTCGCGGTCGGCGGCGCCGTGTTCAGCCCTGCTGTGGCGGCCCGGCTCGGTGCCTATTTCTCCGCCGTGCACGAGTTGCCGAGCCGCGCCGCCTTCCCCCATCTCACCGACCGCGAACGGCAGGTCCTCGACCTGCTCGCGCGGGGGTTCAACAACCGCCGTATCGCCCGGGAGTTGGTGCTCTCCGAGAAGACCGTGCGCAACCACGTGTCCCATGTCTTCGCCAAGTTGCAGGTCAGCGACCGGGCCGAGGCGGCCGTACGGGCTCGTGACGCGGGACTCGGCGGCTGACGGACAGGCTGCCGGGAGGGTGCCCCACCCCGGGTGGTGGGCCGGGACCCGGACGGGTGCGGTGACCCAGGAACCCGGGACCGTGGGCCTCCTACGGTGGCGGTGACCAGGGGCGGTGTCCGGCCGGTGCGCCGGACACCGCCTCACCAGCACATCCGAATGGGACGGTGACCTCACGATGGCCGATCATGACGAATACGAGACCCCCGCTCTGGTCGAGCTCGGTGACTTCGCCGAGCTGACCCTGGGCTGGGACAGCGCGTGCGAGGACATCTTCGGCGGCGGCGCCTGGGCCTGCTGACGGTCCGGCGGAGCTGAACCGGCGGCGCGCCCGCCGGGGCACCGGATCCCGTCCGACCGGACGGCGTTCGGTGCCGCGATGGCGTACGCGCCCTGAAGAGAACGGCGGTGGAGGGCTTCCCTCCGCCGCCGTTGCGCGTTCCCGGGGACGGCCCTTCCCCGCCGGGCGGTGCCCCGGGCGGTCTCGGTCCGGAGGATGACATTCTCCGGCCCGATGTGCCGACTCGCGCTCCACGAGAACGTGACGGACATGATCGAGGTTGAAGAACTGACGAAACGTTACGGGGACACGGTCGCCGTGGACGGGCTGAGCTTCCGGGTCAGGCCCGGACAGGTGACCGGATTCCTCGGACCCAACGGCGCGGGCAAGTCCACCACCATGCGCAGCCTGCTCGGCCTGGACCGTCCCACCTCCGGCCGGGCCCTCATCGACGGCCGGTACTACCGGGACATTCCCCGGCCACTGTGTTCCGTCGGCGCGCTGCTGGAGGCCAGGGGCCTGCACGGCAGCCGGACGGCGTACGGGCATCTGCTCGGCCTGGCGCGCAGCAACCGCATCCCGCGGGCCCGGGTGCGTGAGGTCATCGGCATGACGGGACTGGAGGACGCGGCGGACAAACGGACGGGCGGCTACTCGCTGGGCATGGCCCAGCGGCTCGGCGTGGCGGCGGCGCTGCTCGGCGATCCTCCCGTCCTGCTGCTCGACGAACCCGTCAACGGCCTTGATCCGGAGGGCATCCTGTGGATCCGCGGGCTCATGAAGCGGCTCGCGGCCGAGGGCCGTACGGTCTTCGTCTCCAGCCATCTGATGAGTGAAATGGCGCTGACGGCGAAGCATCTGATCGTCATCGGGCGGGGCCGGCTGCTGGCGGACACCGATGTGGAGACATTCATCGCACGCAACTCCCGCTCGTACATCAGGATCCGGACACCCGAGTGGGAGCGGATGAGGGAGGTACTCGCCGCGGCGGGCGTCACCACGGGGGAGGGGCCCGACGGGACGCTGGAGGCGTCCGGGGTCTCCCTGGAGACGGTGGGCGAGCTGATCGCCGGGAACGGGGTGGTCGTCCACGAGGTCAGCCCGCAGACGGCCTCGCTGGAGGAGGCGTTCATGCGACTGACGGCGGACGCGGTGGAGTTCCGGGCGGACAGCGGGACCCCGCTGCCCCGGGCCGAGGAGGAGTCCCGGTGAGTACGGCATCCGCACAGGCGGCCATCGCCTTCGAATGGACCAAGGTCCGCACCCTGCGTTCCCTGGTGTGGAGCTGGGTCCTCTGCCTCCTGGTCAGTGTCGCCATCGCACTGCTCTTCGGGGTCTTCCTGAGAGGCGCCTACGACGACATGAGCGCGGAGGGCAAGGCGTCCTTCGACCCGATCGGCTCGGGCTTCAACGGGCTGCGCCTCAGCATGATCGCCCTCGTCGTCTTCGGTGTGCTCATGGTCAGCACCGAGTACACGACCGGGACCATCCGCGCCTCGCTGGCGGCGGTTCCCAGGCGCGGGCTGTTCTACGCGGCGAAGGTACTGACCGGAACGGCGCTCGCGCTGGGTGTCTCCGTGGTCGTCGTGGTCGTCACGTTCTTCACCGCGCAGGCGGCGATCGGCGGCCGGCTCAACGTGTCCGTGACCGACGACGGAGCACTCCGCGCGATCGTGGGCTCGGTCATCTACATGACGCTGCTCTGTGCCTTCTCGATGGGGATGGCGACGGTCCTGCGCAGCCCCTCGCTGACGCTGGGCATCCTGGTCCCGCTGTTCTTCATCGTCTCGGAGATCCTGAACAACCTGCCGAAGGTGAAGACGGTGGCGCAGTTCCTCCCCGACGCCGCCGGCGGGATCGTCCTGCGTACGACCCCGCCGGAGGACACCGTGCTCGGCCCCTGGAGCGGACTGCTGGTGCTGCTGGCCTGGACCGTGCTGTCGGTGCTCGCGGGTCTCGTGGCCCTCAGGCGCCGCGACGCCTGAGGCGCACCGGCGCGGGACGTGGACGGGACGTCGTGCCCAGGAGCCCGGGACCACGGGCCGCCTACGTTGAGGGCGCTCGGGGAGCGGTGACCCGCCCGGCGGGAGACCGCTCCCATCGCCCGCGACACCAAGGATGGTGGGACATGACCACGCATGAGGAGATCTACGAGCCGCCGCTGCTCGTCGAGGTCGGTGACTTCGAGGAGCTGACGCTGGGGCTCGGCCCCGCGGACTGCCAGGACGTCTTCACCGGAGACGCCTGGTTCTGCTGAGCCGGCGGCACCCGGCCGCGCTATCGCTTCCACGCGGCTGAGGCGGCGGTGCGGACCCACGGTGAGCTGTGGGTCCGTACCGCCGCCCTTCCTGTCCCGCCACTCCCCGTCCACCGCGGGAGTCCGTACTCCGGAGAAGGGCACATGGAGTTTCTGATCCTTCCTGACTGCCGGTCCGCGGAGCCTGTCGTCCGGGCCACCGCGCGACCCGGCCTCCGCGTCGTCCCGCACGCGTCGGGCCGCCCCTGGCTGGTGGGGGACTGGGACGACGGGCAGTGCACCCTCATCACGTCCGGGACCCGGTCGCTCGCGCTTCTCGGGCACACCCGCGTCGATGCCGGGGCCGCCACCAGGGCGCTGCGCGGGGCGAGTTCACCGGAGGGCCTGGACGTCCTCGCGCGGACCCTGCCGGGCAGTTTCCATCTGGCGGCCTCATTCGACGGACGGACCCGTACGCAGGGATCGCTGTCCACCGCCCGGCAGGTCTTCCACACCACGGTCCACGGGGTGACGGTGGCGGCGGACAGTCCCGCGGGCCTCGCGCCGCTGACCGGTGCGCGGATCGACGACGACGTCCTGGCCCTCCAACTGCTCCAGCCGATTCCCCACCCGCTCACCTCACGTCCGCTGTGGCAGGGGGTCGAATCCCTGGGCGTCGGCCACTGGCTGGAGGTCCTGCCGGACGGCGGTCACCGTTCCCGGACCTGGTGGTCCCCTCCCGCCGCCGACGTTCCCCTCTCGGAGGCGGCCGGGACGATACGGGACGCGCTGGCCGACTCCGTGGCGGCCCGCGCCAGGGGACAGGACATCCTGAGCGCCGACCTCTCGGGAGGGCTCGACTCCACCAGTCTGTGTTTCCTGGCCGCCGCCGCGGACGTCCCGCTGGTCACCAACCACTGGAAGCCCAGGGACGAGGCCAACGCGGACACCGAGTGGGCACGCCTCGCCGCCGCGTCCCTCCCCTCCGCCAGGCACCGCTTCGTCGAGACGAAGGACGCGCCGGACTGGTACGACGCGCAGGCGCACCATGCCGGGGGCCATGACGACGTGGAGGGCCCTCTCCTGTTCAGCCGCAACCGGGCGCACATGGAACGGCTGGCGCGGGACGCCGCCGGCGACGGCGCCGCGGTCCATCTCATCGGGCTCGGCGGCGACGAACTGTTCGGCGTGGCACCGCTGTTCGCCTGGTCACTGATCCGCCGGAATCCGCTGATCGGCATCCGTATGGCCCACCGGTTCGGAGCGGTCAACCGGTGGAGTCTGGCCACGACGTTCCGCAGCGTCGCCGACCGCACCTCGTTCGCGCACTCCCTGGACCTGGCGGCGCGGCAGCTCGACGCTCCGCAGCCGCCCCGGTTCCACCCGCCGGTGAGCTGGGGCCGTGGAGACCCGCGGATGCCCCCATGGGTGACGGGCGACGCGATCGCGTCCGTACGGCGCCAGCTCCGCGAGGCGGCGGCGGCGCAACCGCCACCGCTGGACCGCGACCGGGTGCAGCACCAGACCGTCGAGGTCGTGGTGCAGAGCGGTCACGGGGCCCGCCAGCTGAGCCGTGCGCTACGGCCCTACGGCGTCGAGTTCGAGGCCCCGTTCCTCGATGACCGGGTACTGGAGGCCGCGCTCTCGGTACGGGTCAGGGACCGGGTCGTGGCGGGGAAGTACAAGCCGGTGCTCGTGGCATCCATGCGGGGCACGGTGCCCGACCGGGTGCTCGACCGCCGCGACAAGGGCTCCTTCGGCAGAGAGGCCTACGAGGGCCTGTACCGCAACCGGGAGCGGCTCGCCGGACTCTGCGCGGATCTCCGCCTCGCCGACCGGGGGCTCGTCGACGCCGGGGCCCTGCGCACCGCGCTGCTCAGCCCCGTGCCCGACGTCCGCGGCCTCGGCCCGTTCGAGACCACCCTGTCCTGCGAGACCTGGCTGCGTTCCCCCAGTTCCACCCCGCACATCCCCGCACCGGCAGGAGGAACCCGATGACCTACCAGCTCGAACCCGATGTCGTGGTCAAGGACGTCGAGGACGGCGCGGTCCTGCTCGACCAGCGCGACGGCCGCTACTGGCAGCTCAACCGGACCGGCGCCGCCGTTCTGCGGCTGGCGCTCGAAGGCCGGTCGCCCGAGGAGACCACGGAAGCCCTGGCCCCCGGGCGCGCGGACCGCGCGGAGCGCGTCGGGTCCGATGTCCGGGCGCTGCTGGGCGCGTTGGTCGACGCCCGGCTGGTGGTACGCGCATGAGCATGCCCGTGGTCTCGGAGAGCCGGTCGCCGCTGGTCTGGCACCGGCACATCACGGCCCGGTGCGCCGTCGTCGCGGCGCGGGTCCTGGTGAGCATGCCCCCGAAACGGCTGCGCCGTTTCCTGGAGGTGACGGCGCGCGGCACCCGGCCCGCCACGGCGGCGGAGGCGCTCGCCGCGCGGACGGCCGTCGTGTCGGTCAGCGCGCGCTGCGCCGGGCAGGGCTGTCTCCAGCGGTCGGTGGCCACCGTGCTGCTGTGCCGGCTGCGCGGCCGGTGGCCCGACTGGTGCACCGGGATCCGCACCCAGCCGTTCCGGGCCCACGCGTGGGTCGAGGCGGAGGGCGGTGCGGTCGGCGAGCCGGGGGACACCTCGCTCTACCACACGATGGTCAGCGTCCGCCGCCCCGCCGGGCGGCCCCGGTGAGCGCGGCGGCGGTCGGCGAGGCCGCGGTCATGACCAGGGGTCTGCGCAAGACGTACGGGACGAGTGAGGCGGTCGTCGACCTCGACCTGACCGTGCCCGCCGGGGAGATGTACGGCTTCCTCGGCCCCAACGGCGCGGGCAAGAGCACCACCATCGGCATGCTCTGCACACTGCTCAGGCCCTCCGCGGGCGAGGCGCGGGTCGCCGGCCACGACGTACGCAAGGACCCCGCCGAGGTGCGTGCCAGGATCGGGCTGGTCTTCCAGGAGTCGACGCTCGACGGCGAACTGACCGCCAGGGAGAACCTGCGGTTCCAGGCGGAGCTGTTCGGCATCCCCCGCGCGCGGGCCCGCGAGACCATCGGCGACCTGCTCGAACTCGTGGAACTGGCACACCGCGCGGACAGCCCCGTACGGACCTTCTCCGGGGGGATGCGGCGTCGGCTGGAGATCGCGCGGGGGCTGCTCCACACCCCGCGCGTGCTGTTCCTGGACGAGCCCACCACGGGCCTGGACCCGCAGACCCGTGTCGCCATCTGGGACCATCTGCACCGGCTGCGGCGGGAGCAGGACATCACCGTCTTTCTGACGACCCATCACCTGGAGGAGGCCGAGCACTGCGACCGGATCGCCATCATGGACAACGGCGAGCTGGTCGTGGAGGGCGACCCCGGCACCCTCAAGGCGGTCGTCGGCGCGGATCTGGTGACCCTGCGCACGGGTGACGACGAGGCCGCGGCCCGTGCCGTGCGCGAGCGGTTCGGCCTGGACACCGACACGGGCCCGGACGGGGTACGCCTCAGAGCCGCCGACGGAGCCGCCTTCGTCCCCCGGCTCTGCGCCGAACTCACCGTCCCCGTCCACTCGGTGACCGTCACCCCGCCCTCACTCGACGACGCGTTCCTCCACTACACAGGCCGCACCATCCGGGAGGCCGACAACGCCACCGGACCGGCCGCCTTCGGACCGAGGAGGTAACGGCCCATGGCCGACATCACGACCCACGGCACCGGAACGGTGGCCGAGGACAGGGCGGACGCCGTGCCGCCCGGCGCACCACGGCCGCCCGCGCCGCCCGGCGTCGGCGGAGGCACGGCCCGGGACCTGAGGACGGTCTCCGTCCTCTGGCGGCGCGAGACGATCAGATTCAGCCGGAACCGGGTGCGGATCGCCATGAGCCTGCTCACCCCGGTGATGTTCCTGCTCATTCTCGGAACCGGGCTGAACGCGGCGATGGAGGAGGAGACGCTCAGTGACTTCCGTGCCTTCCTCTTCCCCGGCGTGCTGCTGATGTCCGTCCAGGCACCCGCCATCGCCGTCGGCGCCTCCATCGTCTGGGACCGCCGCTCCGGATACCTCCGGCAGATGCTGGTCGCCCCGGTTCGGCGCAGCGCCATCCTGGTCGGGATCTGTCTCGGCGGCGCCACCTCGGGCGCGGCGTACGGCCTGCTGGTACTGCTGCTCGCCGGGGTGGCGGACGTCCCGTACCACCCCCAACTCCTGCTGGTCCTGCTGGAACTGGCGCTGATCGCGTTCTCCTTCACCTCGCTGGGTGTGGTCGCCGCCGTCTGTATCCGGCGGCCGGAGACCTTCCAAGTGGCCGTGAGCATGTGCATGATGCCGCTCTTCTTCCTGTCGGGCGCCATGTTCCCCGCCTCAGGCCTGCCCGGCTGGCTCGGCACGGCGGTGACCCTCAACCCCATGACCTACGCGGTCGACGCGCTGCGCCGCACGCTGCCGGGGGACGCGGCGACGGTGGGCGGCGGCGGGACGAGCCCGCAGTGGTGGGGATGGACCCCGCCGGTCCTGCTGGAGGTCGGCCTGGTCGCGCTGCTGGCGCTGATCGCCCTGGCCGCCGCGACCCGGCGGTTCTCCCGGGTGGAGTGAGTGTCGTACTGCCGGTAACGCGACCTGGGGATGACGTTCCGAGGACGGAGGCGGGGCCGTGGAGATGCCGTTAGGGTCGGTGGATGTCTCGTGCGGAACCCCGCTCCTTCTACACCCGAAATCTGACGCCTCGTCAACTCCTCTTCGTGGACGCCCTGCTGGCCATCGGGTACGTGGCCATGCTCATACTGCTGCGGCACGCGGGACAGCCCCCCGGCGCACTCCGCCACGATCTGCCCGGCTGGGTGGCGGACGCGCTGATCGTGGCCTCGGGACTGCCGCTGACCGTACGAAGGCTCTGGCCCCTGCCCGTCCTCGCGGTCGTCCTCACGGCCTCGTCGGTGTCCCTGCTGATCGGCATCGTGGAAGACCCCTTCATCGTCGTCGCGTTCGCCCTCTACCCGGTCGCGCTGGCCAGACCCGTACGGAACTGGGTGCCCCTCGCCGCCGCCGGGCTGCTCGGCCTCGCCGGGCTGATCGCGGCGAAACCCGACACCACCTCCGCGTACTGGTGGCTGAACGGACCGGGGCCCCTCCTGATCGGGTGGACCCTGATCGCGGGCGTCTGGGCGCTCGGCAGCGCCGTACGGGAACGGCGCGCCTACGCCATCCGCGCCGCCGACCAGCTCACCGCGCGCGCCGCGGCGGGGGAGCGGCTGCGCATAGCCCGTGAACTGCACGACATCGTCGCTCACAGCCTCGGCGTCATCGCGGTCAAGGCCGCGGTGGCGAACCACGTCGTGAAGACCCGCCCCGAGGAGGTCCCCGACGCGCTGGGTGTCATCGAGACCACCAGCAGGGACGCCCTGACGGAGATGCGGCATCTGCTCGGCGTCCTGCGCTCGGACGAGTACGGCGCCGGCACCCCCGCCGACCTCGGCCCGTCCCCCGGCCCCGAGGGGCTGTCCGGGCTCGCCGAGCGTGCGGAACTGGCCGGGCTGCGCGTGGACATGGACGTACGGGGCACGGACCGGCTGCCCGAGGCGATGGGACTCACCGTCTACCGCATCGTGCAGGAGGCCCTGACCAACGCCGCCCGCCACGCGGCCCCGGCACACTGCCAGGTCCTCGTCGAGACGACCGCGCACGAGGTACGGATCGACGTGACCGACGACGGACGCGCCACCCGGGGCGGACCGATGCCGCCGTGCCCCCCGGCCGGCGGCGGGCACGGCCTGATCGGCATGCGCGAGCGGGTCGCCATGTACGGCGGCGCCTTCAGCGCCGGGGCACGTACCGACGGCGGCTTCGCCGTCTCGGCCAGGATTCCCCGCGAACCGTCCCCGAGGCCGGGCGGTGTGACGGTATGAGCGAGCCGGTCCGGGTACTGGTGGCCGACGACCAGGCGCTGCTGCGCGGCAGCTTCCGCGTCCTGGTCGACAACGAGCCCGGCTTCACCGTGGTGGGCGAGGCCGCCACGGGCGCGCAGGCGGTCGACCTCGCCCGCGAGGAACGCCCCGATGTCGTTCTCATGGATGTCCGGATGCCGGAGATGGACGGTATCGAGGCGACCCGGCAGATCTGCGCGGCACCCGGGACCGCGGGCGTACGGGTCCTCATGCTGACCATGTTCGACCTCGACTCGTACGTCTACGCCGCGCTGCGCGCCGGGGCCAGCGGATTCCTGCTGAAGGACGTACCCCCCGCCGACCTGCTGCGGGGCATCAGTGTGGTCGCCGCCGGCGAAGGGCTGCTGGCACCGTCCGTCACCCGGCGGCTGATCACCGAGTTCGTCCGCGGCCCCGAGCCCGTCCACCGGCCGCCGCGGCGGCTCGACGGTGTCACCGACCGGGAGCGCGAGGTCCTCACCCTCGTCGCGCGGGGGCTGTCGAACGCGGAGATCTCCACACTGCTGCGGCTGAGTGTGGCCACCGTGAAGACCCATGTGAGCCATCTGCTGACCAAGCTCAGCAGCCGTGACCGTGCGCAACTGGTCATCGTCGCCTACGAGACGGGGCTGGTGTCGGCGGCGCCGCGCCGGCCTGTCGAAGGCTGACCCGTTGAAGGCGGAGCTGTCGAAGTACGGCCCGTCGAAGGCCGACCTGGGGAAGAACGTATAGAAAAACGCACAGAAGAACGATCGGAAGGCGTATAGCCGCCCTCCCTACGCTCCTGACCACGACGGAAAAAGCGTGTCTTCAGGAGAAGGGCGGCCCACTGTGCCGACAGAGGTCAACCGACGACTGCTCCTCCGGAGTTCACTGGGCGGCGCGGCCGCCCTCGGGCTGGTGGCGGCCGGCGCCCCGTCCGCCGCCGCGGCCCCGCCCGGCCGCGGCGACCCCGGACTCCCCGACGTGCCCGGCATGCGGGGCGACCGCAGGGCCAACGAGTTCTGGCACGTGTACGACGAGAAGACCTACTACAACGCCTCGCAGGAGGTGACGGACGCCTACGCGGCCATCAGCGCGTACACAGGCCCGCCCTTCGAACGCACCCTGCGCGAGAAGTGGTGGGAACTCGTCGAACTGCCCGAATACCCGGCCAACTTCGCCGCGTACGTCGAGCCGATCAGAGAACCGCTCGAACTGCTCTCGCGCGTCCAGCTCGATGTCGCCGACACCTACTACGGTCAGCGCCACCACGAACTGGTCAGGGCCTACGGCTGGTTCGGCGAGGGGGTGCTCTTCGACCCGCGCGGCCACGCCCCGTATCTCGTGCACACCATGAACACTGTCGGGGACGAGCCCCCGCGCGCCTACCACACCTGGTACGTGGTCCTGCGGGCCATGATGCTGCTGGACATCGAACCGCGCCGCTGGGAGCTGTCCGCACGCGCCCTCGGCTGGGCCTGGGCTCTGCAGACCGTCGCCAAACCGGCCCAGGACAAGGTCAACCCGCCGCTGCCGCCCGCCACCGTGGGGCGGCTGGCCGCCTCCTGGCTGCCCCGGAGCATCGAGCGGCTCGACCGGGACTTCCAGTCGTTCTGGCTGCCGGAAGGGATGAGCTGATGCCGGCCCAGGGACGACGGCGAGTACTGCGGTCGGCGCTCGCCGTCACCGCGGCCGGGGGACTGGCCGGGGCGCTGGGAGCGGCGGGCGCCCTCCCCGCCGCCGCGGCGGCGGGCCGGGCCACCGCCGGGGGCCGGGGAGGCGGGGATCTCCCCCCGGTCCCGGGGATGCTCGGCGACCGGCGGGCCAACGAGTTCTGGTACCTGCTCGACGAGGCCACCCTCCACCATCCGACGCAGGAGTTCACGGATGCCTTCCTGGCACTGATCGCGGCCCTCGGCACGGGCTGGGACGTCACCCTGCTGCGCACCTGGCTCGACATGGTCAACTCGCCCGACTATCCACGCGACTTCACCGACTGGGCGACACCGCTCAAGGAACCCCTGTCCGTGATGTCCCGCGTCCAGCTCGAAGTGATCGACGCCGTCTACCACCGGCACGACCACCGTCTGGCCCAGGCCTTCGGCTGGTTCGGCCAGGGCGTCCTCTACGACCCGCGCACCGGGAAACCCCATGTGATGACCGGCAATCCGCCCGGCGGCTACCCGGTCTGGCACGTGACCCTGCGGGCGATGATGTTCCTCGGCATCTCACCGGGGCGCTGGGCCGAGATCGCCCCGCTCAACGCCTTCGGGTGCGCGGTGCAGCTCACCGCCGATCCCGACCAGCAGAACGTCAACCCGCCCCTGCCCAGGGCGACCGTACGGAAGCTGGCCGCGCACTGGCTCCCGCGCAGCCCGGCGCGGCTCGACGTGGACTTCCAGTCCTTCCCCTACCCGGAGTGGCCGCCGGAGTCCGGTCAGACAGCCTCCAGGCCGAGGCGCCCCTGAAGCACGGCGTGGTGAGCGGCGGTCAGCGCGGGCCCCGGATCGACCCCCAGTTCCTCGACGAGGATCCGGCGGCCCTCCTGGTAGGCGGCCAGCGCCTCCGCCTGCCGCTCGCACCGGTAGAGGGCTGTCATCCACTGGGCGCGCAGCCGCTCCCGCAAGGGGTACCGGGCGACCAGACCGGTGAGTTCGGGGACGAGCCCGTGGTGCTCACCGAGGGCCAGCTCGGCCTCGATCCGGCTCTCCAGGGCCGAGGTCCGCGCCTCGTCCAGCTGGGGCACCTCCGCATCCTTCAACTGCTGGGTGACGCCGTCGAGAGCGGGCCCGCGCCAGAGTCCCAGGGCCGACCGCAGAAGCGGCGCCGCCACCTCCGGCCGACCGGCGCGCAGCGCCTCGTGCCCGGCGCGGGCGAGCCGGTCGAACTCGGCCGCGTCGACGAGCCCGCCGGTGACACCGAGCCGGTAGCTGCTTCCCACCCTGCGCAGTTCGGCCGCGGGCCCGAGCCGGGTCCGCAGCCGGGAGGCGTAGGTGCAGAGCTGCGCGCCGACCGTGGCCGGGGCGCGCCCTCCCCACATCACCGCCGTGAGGCGGTCGTCGGACAGCGGCCGCCCGCCGGCCAGCAGCAGGGCGGCGAGCATCGTCCGCTGTTTCCGGCCCGGGACCGGGATCTCCCGCCCTTTCGAGATCACCCGCACCGGACCGAGCACGCTGAATTCCACTGTGCCGAACTCCACTGTGTCCCCCATTACTTCCGGTCACCCCGGTGCCCCTCCCGGAACGCGGGGGAACATCGCCGGTCGCGACGGTAGATCCGCACAGTAGATCCGCCCAGGTCCCGGGTTCCCGGGGCACCCGTCCCGGTTGAGTACCGGGACCGGGCCGGGCACCCGGCACGCGCCGCTACAGCCCCGGCGGGTCCTGGGGGCCCCGGTTCACCGGTCCCCGGCCCGACAGCACCTCGCCGTACGCCTGCATCAGATCCGGCAGCCGCAGCGTGGCCAGGTCGTCGCGGCCCGGTGTGCTGCTGTAACCGGAGAGCCGCAGATCGCGGTACGCGCAGCTCTTCTCGTACAGCGTGCGCAGGAAGCGGCCGTTGCCCAGCTCGTCGATCCAGCCCTGGTCGACCACATGGCCGCTGATGCTGCGCAGTTCGTCCAGCGACTCCTCGTCCCACACGTCGTCGTTCTCGGCGGCCAGCACCTCGCCGATCGCGGTCAGTTCGAGGGGGCGGTAGCTGGGGAAGTCGACGCGCGTCGTGAAGCGGGACGAGAGCCCGGGGTTGGTGGCGAGCAGCCGGTCCATGCCCTCCGGATAGCCGGCGAGTATGACAACGAGGTGGTTCCGGTTGTCCTCGGCGCGCTTCAGCAGCACCTGAAGGGCCTCGTCGCCGTACGCGTCGCCCTTGCTGTAGCCGGAGTTGGCGAGGCTGTACGCCTCGTCGACGAAGAGCACACCACCGATCGCCGAGTCGATCAGCTCGTTCGCCTTCACCGCCGTCTGGCCCAGGAACTCGCCGACCAGATCGGCCCGTTGGGCCTCGACCAGATGGTCACCACCCAGCAGCCCGAGCGCGTAGAAGACCCGGCCGAGGATGCGCGCGACGGTCGTCTTCCCGGTGCCCGAGGGGCCGGAGAAGACGAAGTGCCGTTTGGGCGGCTGTACGGGCAGCCCCTGGCCGGCCCGTAACCGCGCCATGTTGAGCTGTGCGGACAACGCCTTGACCTGCCGCTTCACCGGCTCCAGACCGACCATCCGCTCCAGCTCGGCCAGCGCCTCGGCGAGCAGGACCGGATCCGTCGGTCGGTCGGGGAACTGCGGGGGAGCGGGCTGCGCCGGTACGCGCGCCTTCTCCCGGATCCCGTCCACCGGGTCCACCGGGTCCGGCGGCACACCCACCCCGTACGGGGACTGCGCGTCGACGCCCGGCCGCGGGTCGGGGCCCTGCGGATACTCGCTGTCGGCCTGCCCGTCCACCGCGTCCTGGCCGAAGCCGGCCAGCGCGACCGACGCGAGACCGGCCGAGTCGTCCGCCCCGTCGTACCCGTCGGAGTCGGTGATCGCGGCGAGCCGGGCGGCGGTGTCCATGAAGGTGGGGTCGATACGGTGCACGGCCCGGTACAGCGGCAGCGCCGCGGCGCTGCGGCCGGTCCCCTCGTGCGCGCGGGCCAGCCAGTAGCGCAGCTCTTTGCGCTGCGGCTGCTCGCTGCGGCAGCGCATCAGCGAGGTCGAGAGCAGCGGCTCCGCCTGTCCGTACATCTCCAGCCGGACGCGTGCCATCCCGCCGAAGAGACCCGCCTCGATGCCCAGCAGCGGGTCGTTGACGAGGGATTCGGTGTGGCGCACCAACTGGTCCCAGTCCTTGACCAGATAGGCGCGGCAGGCGTGCAGGAAGCGCACATGCGGATCGGCGTCCACGGGCGGCAGTCCGGCGAGCGCACGGTCGAGCTCGGGTACATGCCGGCCGTCGAGCCAGTGCGAGGCGTGCGCCAGCAGCAGATCGCGCCGGCTCTCCAGCACGGGCTGCACCCACCAGCCCAGCCAGTACCAGGAGTTGAGCGTGCGGCGGTGGCGGGAGCGCTGTTCGCCGAAGCGGTCACGGTGGCGGTACATGTGCAGCAGCGCGGTCGTGGTGTCGACCCGCAGCGCGTGCAGTCCGAGCCAGCCGTCCGCCATACCGGGATCGAGCCGTACGGCCTCCCGGAACTCCTCCTCCGCCTGTGGATACGCCCCCATCGTGTAAGCATCCACACCACGCACCCACGCGAGATCGGCCGGGGCTTGAGCGCCCTGCGTGCCGATGTCCATCAGGCCCCCCACAAACCATGACCCCGTGATGTCCCGCCGGGCGGGCGCCCGTCGGCAGAGCGTGCTGAACCACCTTGTCGTGGACGGGAATTGACCCCACCGAGATGCATCGTACCTGCGCAGAGGGTGCGCGACTAAGGGCGCAGCCGTCCCGCCCGCACCGGTGACCCAGGGTGATCGCTGGGTGGGAGGCGGTGCCGGGGAGGTGGCGAAGAGGGCAGAACGAAGCCCCCGATCACGGGGGAACAACCGGGGGCTTCGCGTCTGGGCAGCTCCGAAAAGCCGCACATTGAGAACGTAAGACCTGTCCCACCCCTTGGTCAAGCCGAGTTGAGGCCCGTTCGGGGCTGATTTCCGACTGCTCAGTACGGAGGGAAGGGTTGCTCACCGTGGGTAACAGGGCGGTCCTGCCGTGCGGTCGCAGGAGTTCCGGGCAGCCACTTGTACCCCTCCTGCCACTCACGTACCAGCGCATCGGCGTACGGACGCGACGGATCAGCCGCGAAATGGCGCGTCTCGGCCCGCGTCCAGGCGTCCCAGAAGGCCGAGAGGTCCGATCCGTCGCGCTCACGGCCCCGTTGCCAGGATTCCTCGGCGCCCCGGTCCATCCACAACAGTCTCGCCAGCCACGGCCGTACCGCCGTCCGGCCCGCGCCCACCCCCTCGATCAGCACGACCGGCGCGGGGAGCAGTGGGCGGGGCGTACGGAAGCGCCGCAGGGTCCAGTCGTACGGCGCGTACCGCGCGGAAGCCCCGCGCGCGAGTGGTCCGAGCACATCCTCGGCGAGCCGCTCGGTCCAGTCGAAGAACGCTTCGTGCGTGGCCAGGTCGTCCAGCCGCAGCACGGGCGCCCCGCCGAGCGCGGCGGCGAGCCGCGTGGCGAAGGTGCTCTTCCCGGAACCGGCGTGGCCGTCGACCGCGACCAGCCGTACCGGCCCGCAGGAGGGCGGCAGCGCGCGCAGGGCCATGGCGGCTTCGGTGAGGTCGTCCACCCGGCCACCCTATGCTCGGGCGCTCGGGGGCAGGCGCCGCCCGTACCAGGCCCCTGAGGCGATTCATGTCACTGGTGGAGACCAATATTGGTCGGGCGACGCGAGGCGAATCGCTGGCAGAAGCCGTCCGGGACCCGAGATAGTTGACGGATTGTCGTGCACCAGACCAGTGACCCGGGGGTCCCATGAACAACCCAGCTCCTTCCCGTCACAGCTCGGCGTCGCGCCGCACGGTGCTCGCCACCGCCCTCGCCGCGGCCGGCGCGGGCGCGCTCTCCGGGGCCGCGCCCGCGATGGCGGCCGCTCCCTCCGCTCCTTCCGCCCGCCCCGGCCCGTCGGCCGCCCACCACCGCGCAGGCACTCCCGTGGACAACCGCTTCTGGAGTTCGTCCACCGACTGGCACGGCGGCACGGGCAACGGCACGAAGGTCCTGACCGGCAGCCGGTCCGGCCTCGTCGTCGCCACCCCCGCCGGCCGCACCGACTACGCCGACCCGCACACCGGCGGGACCAGCACCTGGGAGTACGCGACCTGGACCTCGCCCGTCCACCGCTCCACGGTCCCGGCCACCGAGGCGATCGCCTCCTGGAACGCCGAGACCCCCGCGGGCACGTGGATCCAGACCGAGCTGCGCGGCACCTACTCGGACGGCGCGGCGACCCCCTGGTACGTGATGGGCCGCTGGGCGTCCGGGGACGGCGACATCCGCCGTACGTCCGTCGACGACCAGACGGACGACCGCAGCACCGTCTGGACCGACACCTTCGCCATCGACGACCCGGCGAGCGGCCTGCGGCTGTCGTCGTACCAGCTCCGTCTCACCCTCTACCGCAAGCCGGGCACGACACTCACCCCCACGGTCCGCCGGGTCGGCGCGATGGCCTCGGACATCCCCGACCGCTTCACCGTCCCGGCCGCCGGGCACGTGGTGACGCGCGAGCTGACCGTGCCGCGCTACTCGCAGAACACGCACGTCGGCCAGTACCCGGAGTACGACAACGGCGGCGAGGCCTGGTGCAGCCCCACCTCCTCGCAGATGATCATCGAGTACTGGGGCCGTAAGCCCACCGCGGCCGACCTGGCCTGGGTGAACCCGGACTTCGCCGACCCGCAGGTCTGCCACGCGGCCCGGTTCACCTTCGACTACCAGTACGACGGCTGCGGCAACTGGCCGTTCAACGCGGCCTACGCGACCAGCTACAAGGACATGAACGCCGTCGTCACCCGGCTCGGCTCGCTCACCGACGTCGAGCGGCTGATCCGCGCGGGCATCCCGGTCATCACCTCGCAGTCCTTCCTGGAGAAGGAGCTGACCGGCGCGGGCTACGGCACCTCCGGCCATCTGATGACCGTGATCGGCTTCACTGCCGCCGGCGACGTGATCGCCAACGACCCGGCCTCACCGAGCAACACGGCCGTACGCCGGGTCTACAAGCGGCGCGAATGGGAAAATATCTGGTTGCGGACAAAGCGGTACAACGCCGCGGGCACCGTGGTCTCGGGCACGGGCGGCGTCTGTTACCTCTACTGGCCCGTGGAGCCCACCGCCGCCCAGCGCAAGGCCCTGGAGGCCGTCGGCGTGCGCTAGGACGTGTCTTCAAAGTCCCGCCTGGCCCGCGAACGCCTGGCACGGCACCTCGCCGCGTTGTCGGAGTCATGCGAGTACGCCCAGTACGAGCATGATCCTCCGCCTTGCGATGCACCGCACCAGCCGCCGCGGGCCCCGCCCCACGGGCGGACGGCGCTACTTTGAAGACACGCCCCAGCGGTCCGGCAGGGCGTCGAAGGCGCCGGTCCCGGCCCTTGTCAGCGGGTCTGCAATACTGCGGATCTCCTGTGACAGCCGAGACTGGGAAGCGCGGACTTGAACAACAGGCAGCAGCGTGGTGAGAGCGAGCGGGCGCAGATGCGCCGCTCCGAACTCATCGCCACCGGCCGTAAGTTGTTCGCCGACACGTCGTACGACGCCCTGTCCGTGGACGACATCGCCCAGCACGCGGGCG
Source organism: Streptomyces sp. NPDC051217 (assembly GCF_044455465.1). NCBI lineage: Bacteria > Bacillati > Actinomycetota > Actinomycetes > Kitasatosporales > Streptomycetaceae > Streptomyces > Streptomyces sp. NPDC051217. Next base: position 49,269 of record NZ_JBITEV010000005.1, on the reverse strand, counting down.
TCGCCAAAGGGCTGATCTACTACTACTTCAAGAACAAGCGCGGCTACTACCTCGCCATCATCGAGGACTCGGTGATGGAGCTCGTCTCGCTCGCGTCGGGCGGCGGCGATCTGCCCAACACCCAGCGCGTGCAGCGCACCGTCGAGGCCTATCTCCGGTTCGCCGAGTTCAACGAGGCCGCCTACCGCACGATCATCACCGGCGGAGTCGGCTTCGACACCCAGGTGCAGGCGATCCGCGACGCCGTGCGTACGGGGCTGGTCTCCACCGTCGCCGAGGGCGCGTACGGCCGCCGCGACATCCCGCCGATCGCCAGACTCGCACTGTTGGGCTGGCTCAGCAGCGTGGAGTGGCTGACCCTCGAATGGCTGGATCACCGCGAGGAGCTGACCCGGGAGATCCCGCGCGATCTGCTGGTGCGGATGCTGCGTCATACGCTCAGCACCATCGAGGAGTTCGCGCCGGACTGCCCGGCGCCGCCGGCGGACCCGGACTTCCGCCCGTACACCGGCCTCTGAGGCGGTGACCGAACGACGCAGGCGCCGGACGGGCCGGACCGGCCCGTCCGGCGCCTGCGGCCGGACAGGCCCTAGTTGATCGCCTTGATCAGCTCGCCGTCGGTCGTGTCGCCGCTGAGCTCCCAGAAGAAGGTGCCTCCCAGGCCCTGCTCGTTCTTGTAGTCCATCTTGGTGCCGATGGTGGCGGGGGTGTCGTAGCTCCACCAGTTGCCGCCGCAGTGCGCGTACGCCGTACCGGCCACCGTGCCGTTGGCCGGGCAGGTGTTCTTCAGGACCTTGTAGTCCTCGATGCCCGCCTCGTACGTGCCGGGAGCCGCGCCCGTCGCGCTGCCGCCCGGCTCGGACTGGGTGACCCCGGTCCAGCCGCGCCCGTAGAAGCCGATGCCCAGCAGCAGCTTCTCCGCGGGAACGCCCTTGGCCTTCAGCTTGGTGACAGCCGCGTCGGAGTTGAAGCCCTCCTGCGGGATGCCCTCGTACGACGTGAGCGGCGAGTGCGGAGCCGTGGGGCCCTGCGCCGCGAACGCGCCGAAGAAGTCGTACGTCATCGGCAGGTACCAGTCGAGGTACTGGGCGGCCGAGCCGTAGTCGGTGGCGTCGATCTTGCCGCCCTCGGACGCGTCGGCGGTGATGGCCGCCGTGACGAGGCTGTCGCCGCCGAACTCCGTACGGAGCGCGGAGACCATGTTCGTGAAGGCGTCGGGCCCGCTGGTGTCGCAGGTCAGACCGCAGGCGTTCGGGTACTCCCAGTCGATGTCGATGCCGTCGAAGACATCGGCCCAGCGCGGGTCCTCGACCAGGTCGTGACAGGACTTGGCGAACGCGGCCGGGTTCTGGGCCGCCTCACCGAACCCGCCCGACCAGGACCAGCCGCCGAACGACCAGATCACCTTGAGGTCCGGGTGGAGCGCCTTGAGCTTGCGCAGCTGGTTGAAGTTGCCGCGCAGCGGCTGGTCCCAGGCGTCGGCGGCACCGTCGACGCTCTGGTCGGCGGTGTAGGCCTTCTCGTAGTCCGCGAAGGAGTCACCGATGGTGCACTTGCCGCCCTGGACGTTGCCGAACGCGTAGTTGATATGCGTCAGCTTGTCGGCGGACCCGGAGGTCTGGATGTTCTTGACGTGGTAATTCCGGTCGTAGACACCCCAGTTGGCGAAGTATCCGATGACCTTCTCACCGGCGGCTGTGGGGGCCGCCGGGGTCTTGTCCTGGTCGGCCGACGCGGTACCGGCGCCGGCGAGCAGGGACACGCCGAGCACGGCCGTACAGACGGCCGCGACGAGCGCCCGGAAGCGGGCGCGGGGACGGTGCGGTCTGAGCATGAGGTCTCCTCGTGGGGAGGGAGATCGAGGTCCGTGCCGTCGACTTGGCATGGACGCGAAGTGTGTTCACCCGGACGGTAGAAGGACTAGACCAGTGGGTCAATGGTGCGGACCAACTTCCCGATGAGTGCGACGCGGATCCGAAGGCGGGCAAACGGAACCGAAGCGGAACCCGCACAGGGGCTGACCTCCCGTGACTGCACCCCGCCGATCGGGCATACTCAACGCGCCACAGCCGCTGGTCAGCCGCACCCGTGACCCGGGAAGGCAGCATCGGTTGGGCAGTATTCCGGCCCGGGGGACACCCCGGGCCTCGACCGGTGACCGCCGCCACACCCAGTGCGCGGCCGCCGTACCGTCCCGACAGGGAGGAGAGCGCCGCCATGCCCGACCGCGCCCCGCGAACGGTGGAACGTCAGTTGCCCACCGAGGAGTCCAAGGACCTGCTCGCGCTCGTACGCGACATCGTCGAGCGGGAGATCGTCCCCACGGCGGCCGAAGAGGAGGAGGCGGGCCACTTCCCCCGGGAGACCTTCACCCTCCTCTCCGAATCGGGACTGCTCGGCCTCCCCTACGACTCCGAGCACGGCGGCGGCGACCAGCCGTACGAGGTCTACCTCCAGGTCCTGGAAGAGCTCGCCGCGGCCCGTCTCACCATCGGACTCGGCGTCAGCGTCCACTCCCTGGCCTGCCACGCCGTCGCCGCGTACGGGACTCCCGACCAGGGGGCCAAGCACCTCCCCGTGATGCTGGGCGGCGGTCTCCTCGGCGCGTACTGCCTCTCCGAGCCCTCCTCGGGCTCCGACGCCGCCTCGCTGCGCACGAAGGCCGTCAGAGACGGCGACGACTGGGTGATCACCGGCACCAAGGCCTGGATCACCCACGGCGGCATCGCCGACTTCTACACCGTGCTCGCGCGCACCGGCGGCGAGGGCGCCGGTGGCATCTCCGCCTTCCTGGTGCCCGGCGACTCCGACGGACTGGCCGCCGCCGTACCCGAGAAGAAGATGGGCATGAAGGGCTCGCCCACCGCCCAACTCCACTTCGACGGCGTCCGGATCGGCGACGACCGACGGATCGGCGACGAGGGGCAGGGGTTCGCGATCGCCCTCTCCGCGCTCGACTCGGGCCGGCTCGGGATCGCCGCGTGCGCCGTGGGCGTCGCCCAGGCCGCCCTGGACGAGGCGGTGGAATACGCCACCGGCCGACGGCAGTTCGGCCGCCCCATCGCCGACTTCCAGGGCCTGCGCTTCATGCTCGCCGACATGGCCACCCGGATCGAGGCGGGGCGGGCCCTATATCTCGCGGCGGCGCGGCTGCGGGACGCGGGCCTGCCGTTCTCCCGGCAGGCGGCGATGGCGAAGCTGTTCTGCACGGACGCGGCGATGCAGGTGACCACGGACGCCGTTCAGGTACTCGGCGGCTACGGATACACCGCCGATTTCCCCGCCGAGCGTTACATGCGCGAGGCGAAGGTGCTCCAGATCGTCGAAGGCACCAACCAGATCCAGCGCATGGTGATCGCCCGTCATCTCGCGGGCCCCGAGACCCGCTGACCCCGTCGTCCGTCGTACTGATCCGTCCGTCAGCAGTCACCAACCGGCGGACGGACCAGGGAGATCGACGAGTGGTCCGGGCTCGATGTGATGGAGCGTCAGGCGGCGGCCTGGCGCCGCAGATGCGGCACCTTGAACGGGCGTGAGGCGGGGCCACCCGCGTGGGAGAACGGCTGCGTGCGCCAGTCCAGCCCCTGAGGGAGCGTCAGCAGCAGTGCGGTGTCCTGCTCCTGTGCGTCGAGCGTCTCGTCGGCCGGCCGGGCGTCCGTGGCCGAACGGCCCGTACCCGCGCAGACGGTGAGCACGAACGGGTTCCACGGGCTGGGGCACAGCGCGTGCTCGGGAAGGCTGTCCTCGTCGGCCAGCAGGGCGATCGGCTGGGAGCAGTCCGGGCACACGACCCGGAACATCTCGAAGGTGTCGTAGAAGTCGAGCTCATCGGCCTCGACGGGATCAACGGGCTCCGGTTCGACATGTCCGGTGCGCTTCAGGCTCTGCATGGAGACACTCCCCCTCGGGTGGGCCGACAGCCACGTGCGGCCTCGACCACAGCAAGCAATTCCCGTCGCGCGCCTCAGGTAACCGTGAGGTCTCGACGGACCCCGTGACATACCTGTGGTGTTCGTCACATGCCCGGCGCAGGTGACGATCCAGTACACCGTCGACTGTGCCGGAAGTGACCATGGGCAATAGGTTGATCCGCATGGAGGAGCTGGATCGTCAGATCGTGGAGTTGCTCGTCAAGGACGGGCGGATGAGCTACACCGACCTGGGCAAGGCCACCGGTCTGTCCACCTCGGCGGTGCATCAGCGCGTCCGCAGGCTGGAGCAGCGCGGAGTGGTACGCGGCTACGCCGCCGTGGTGGACCCGGAAGCGGTGGGCCTGCCCATGACCGCGTTCATCTCGGTCAAACCGTTCGACCCGAGCGCGCCGGACGACATCGCGGAACGGCTCGCCCCGATCCCCGAGATCGAGGCGTGCCACAGCGTGGCCGGCGAGGAGAACTACATCCTCAAGGTGCGGGTGGCGACGCCGCTGGCGCTGGAGCACCTGCTGACCCGCATCCGTACCCTGGCGGGGGTCTCGACCCGTACGACGGTCGTCCTGTCCACCCCGTACGAAGCGCGGCCCCCATATTTTTAGGGCTCGGTTCGCCTCCGGGCGCTTAAAGCCACTGTCGACGGTCGACCGTGCTCAGCCCCTCGTTCCTCGGAGCCTCTGCGCGCTCTCCCTTTCGACAGCGGCGCGCCCTTCGGCTCATTCGCCGGTGGTCCGGGCTGCGGTGCGTGCCCCGCACGCGCGTTCCCCCGCGTGACCGCGGCGCCCCTTCGGCTCACTCGCCGGGAACGCGGGCAGCCGCCCGCACCCCCGCGTGCCCCCTAGGCCCGCGAAGCGGGAGACTGGGCCCCATGAACGATCGCGCCGCCCCCCAGAGCGAACCCCGCACCGTGCTGCTGCGCGGCGGAGAAGTCCACAGCCCCGCCGACCCCTTCGCCACCGCGATGGTCGTCGAACGTGGTCATGTCGCCTGGGTGGGCTCCGAAGGCGCCGCCGATTCCTTCGCCTCCGGTGTCGACGAGACCGTCGACCTCGAAGGCGCCCTCGTCGCCCCGGCGTTCACCGACGCGCACGTCCACACCACCGCGACCGGCCTCGCCCTCACCGGCCTCGACCTGACCGGCGCCGGAACGCTCGGCGACGCTCTCGCGCTCGTACGGGACCACCGCACCGCGCACCCCGGCGACCGGGTGCTCCTCGGGCACGGCTGGGACGCCTCGCGGTGGCCCGAGCGCCGTGCGCCCACCCGCCGGGAGCTCGACGAGGCGGCGGACGGCAGGCCGCTCTATCTGACGCGCGTCGACGTCCATTCGGCCGTGGTGACCACCGCCCTGCTCGATCTGGTGCCCGGCGTCACCGAACGGGCCGGATTCCACCGTGACGCCCCGCTGACCGGCGACGCGCACCACGCCGTACGGGCCGCCGCGTACGCCGCGGTGACCCCCGCGCAGCGCACCGAGGCCCAGCGCGCCGCGCGCGCCCGCGCGGCCTCTCTCGGCATCGGCACACTCCACGAGTGCGCCGGCCCCGACATCTCCGGCGAGGACGACTTCACCGGGCTGCTCCGGCTGGCGGGGGACGAGGCGGGCCCGCGCGTCCACGGCTACTGGGCGGAGCCGATCGGCGACGACAAGGGCGCGGCGCGGATCCGTCAACTCGGCGCCGTCGGCGCGGCGGGCGACCTCTTCGTGGACGGCTCTCTCGGATCGCACACCGCCTGGCTGCACGAGCCGTACGCGGACGCGCCCCACACCGGCGCCGCGCACCTCGACGCGGCCGACATCGCCGCGCACGTCACGGCCTGCACCGAAGCGGGTCTCCAGGCCGGCTTCCACGCCATCGGTGACGCCGCGATCGGCGCGGTGGTCGCCGGGACCCGCGCCGCCGCCGAGACCCTCGGCCTCTCCCGTGTCCGGGCCGCCCGCCACCGGGTCGAGCACGCCGAGATGCTCACCCCCGAGACCGTTGCCGCGTTCGCCGAACTCGGTCTCACCGCCTCCGTCCAACCCGCGTTCGACGCGGCATGGGGCGGTACGGAGGGCATGTACGCCGACCGGCTCGGCGAGACCCGCGCCGGAACCCTCAACCCGTACGCGGCCCTCCTGCGCGCCGGTGTCCCGCTCGCCTTCGGCTCCGACAGCCCGGTGACCGCGCTCGACCCGTGGGGCACCATCAGGGCGGCCGCCTTCCACCGCACACCCGGCCACCGCATCTCCGTACGCGCCGCCTTCACCGCCCATACGCGCGGCGGCGGGCGCGCCGCCGGACAAGACGACACCGGCGTGCTCGTGCCCGGGGCGCCCGCCGACTACGCGCTCTGGCGCACCGCGGAGCTGATCGTCCAGACCCCCGACGACCGGGTCTCCCGCTGGTCGACCGACCCCCGCTCGGGGACGCCCGGCCTGCCCGATCTCACGCCGGGCGCGGCCCTGCCCGTCTGTCTGCGGACCGTGGTCGGCGGGCGAACGGTGTTCTTGCGACCGAACGAGTGATGTACCCGCGTTTCCGTACCGCCGACAGATGCTTGCCGGTCACTGTCGCGACCAGCGGATCTTCCCCGCTGACCTGCTGAAACGGGTAAATGTCGCAGGTCAAAGGAGTATTGACAGCAGGCACTGACCGGCCGGTAGGTTCGGCCGGGTCCACCAAAGGACGTCCGACCGGCAACTTCCACGCAGTCGTCGAACGCCGCTGGGCCATGGGGTGGTGTGCCGCACCGGCGCACCGCCACTGGGAGCCAGGTTCAGCGCCCGCGCCTCGGGGGCGAGGGAAGGTTTCTGCCGGTCGGCGGGTGCGACCCGGGTAGGGCCCCGGCGTTCAGTAGACAACGGCTCTCGGTCGACTCGCAGCCGGCGGGTCCCAGGTCGGCCCGAAGGACGCCGGGACCCGATCCGCAGGCCCCGGATCGCACCGCCCGGCGCTCGCGCGGGCGGATTCCGGCCGCCCGCGCCCCCTCCCGTGGAACACCCCGCCACCGTGTGGACGGCGACCCCTCGCGTGCTCGCTAAGGTGGTACTTCTGCGTACGGCGATTAAGGGGCAGTTGTGAACGACGGTGGTCAGAGGCAGTACGGCCCGCTCGGCGCAGCCTTGGTGATCATCCCGACCTTCAACGAGGCGGAGAACATCAAACGGACCGTCACCCGCCTGCGCGCGGCGGTCCCGGAAGCCGACATCCTCGTGGCCGACGACAACAGCCCCGACGGCACCGGAAAGATCGCCGACGAACTCGCCGCCGACGACAGCCAGGTCCATGTCCTGCACCGCAGGGGCAAGGAGGGGCTGGGCGCGGCCTACCTGGCCGGATTCCACTGGGGCATGGAGCACGGCTACGGCGTCCTGGTCGAGATGGACGCCGACGGCTCCCACCAGCCCGAGGAACTGCCCCGGCTGCTGACCGCCCTCAAGGGTGCCGACCTCGTGCTCGGCTCGCGCTGGGTGCCCGGCGGCCGTGTGGTGAACTGGCCGAGGACGCGGGAGATGATCTCGCGCGGCGGCAGCACGTACTCACGGGCGCTGCTCGGCCTCCCGCTGCGCGACATCACCGGTGGCTTCCGCGCCTTCCGTACGGAGACGCTCGACCGGCTGGGCCTGGACGAGGTCGCCTCGCAGGGCTACTGCTTCCAGGTCGACCTCGCGCGCCGTGCCGTCGAGGCCGGCTGCCATGTCGTGGAGGTGCCGATCACCTTCGTCGACCGGGAACTGGGCGACTCCAAGATGAGCCGGGACATCCTCGTGGAAGCGCTCTGGCGGGTCACCGCGTGGGGCGTCGGGACCCGGGCCAACCGCATGCTCGGCCGCAAGCCCCTCTGATCCGGTCCGCCCCAGTCACGACAACGCGCGCCGCCGCCAGGCACACTGGAACCATGACGACCGGCGCACCGCCTCCCGTGGCTCCGCAGCGCTCGCGCGCGCGCAAATTTGTCCCTCTGGGCATCGCCGTCTGGCTGGTGCTCGAAATCTGGCTGCTGACCGTGGTGGCCGGTGCGACGAGCGGACTGACCGTGCTGGCGCTGTTGATCGGCGCGGGCGTTGTCGGCTCGGTCGTCGTGAAGCGGGCGGGCCGCCGGGCCTTCCGCAATCTCACCGAGACTCTTCAGCAGGCGCAGCGGCAGCAGCAGAACCCCGAGGCTCCCGAGAGCACCGACGAGAGCTCGAAACCCACCTCGGGCAACGGCTTCCTGATGCTGGGCGGCCTGCTGATCATGCTGCCGGGGCTGGTCTCCGACGCCGTCGGCCTCGTCCTGCTGATTCCGCCGGTGCGCACGATGCTGAGCCGGCGCGTCGAACGGTCGCTGGAGCGCCGGATGCGCGAAGCGGGTCCTGGTGGCTTCGGCGACGCCTTCCAGCAAGCTCAGCAGGCCAGGATGGGCCGCCCGGACGGCAAGGTCGTCCAGGGCGAGGTCATCAAGCACGACGAGCCACGGCCGCCGCGCGATCCCGGCCGGGACGGACCCCGCCCGCCCCTGACACCTTGAGGCCCTTGAGCCCCGAGGCGTCAGGGACGGCGGACGGAGACAGGCAAGAGCCGTGGGGGGGGGGGGGGGGGGGGGGGGGGGGGCGGCGCGGGCGGGGGGGGGGGGGGGGGGGGCGCGGCGGGGGGGGGGGGGGGGGGGGGCGGGGGCGGCGGGGGCCG
>NZ_JBITEV010000005.1:0-40678 GCF_044455465.1 Streptomyces sp. NPDC051217 | reverse complement strand
GTAGCCCCCCCCCCCCCCCCCCCCCCCCCCCCCCGCCCCCCCCCCCCGGGGGGGGGGCGGGGGGGGGGCCGCCCCCCCCCGGGGGGGGGCGCCCCCCCCCGGGGGGGCGCCCCCCCCCCACGGCTCTCTGTCTGTGCTGTTGTGGCGGTCCCGACAGGGTCAGGCCGACTTTCGACTGTCCCTCGGATGCACCGCGATGTTCATGGCGCCGGAGCGCAGGACGGCCAGCCGTTCGGCCAGCACCTCCTCCAACTCCTCGCGTGTGCGCCGCTCCATGAGCATGTCCCAGTGCGTACGCGCAGGCTTGCCCTTCTTCTCCTCGGGACCATCCCCGTCAACCAGGAGTGCCTGGGCGCCACACGCCTTGCACTCCCACTCCGGCGGAATTTCCGCCTCTACCGAGAACGGCATCTCAAATCGATGGCCGTTCTGGCATGCGTACTCCACCGCCTGGCGCGGGGCCAGATCGATACCGCGGTCCGTCTCGTAGCTGGTAACCACAAGTCGCGTGCCGCGGAGAGCTCGCTCACTCATGAATCGTGCCTCCCGGGCTTGTCGCCCACAGGACAGGTGTCGCTGTCGTCGTCTTCCGGTCAACGTCCGGTCGGCGGTAAAGATTCCCGTGTCGGGTCATGCGTCGCCGTCGTGCCGCTGCTTTTGCCAAGGATTCCGTACCCACCAGTGCCCGGTTTGTCACATCTGGTGCTGGATGTCATCCCACGTTTTCGCTTCTGTGACACGCGGTGATGGTCCGGCTGGCAGGCCAACGGCGTACACTACCGCGCTTTCACTTCAACGTCTAAATCCGCTCCGGCACGGGGTTTCCGGCCTCGGCCACGGCCCTGCGCACCGGCACCCTCGCGAGCAGCGCGAAGCCGATCACGAAGAAGACCACCAGGGAGAGAATCGCGTCCCGGTAGCTGCCGGTGACCTGGTAGGCGAGGCCGAACACCAGGGGCCCCAGCCAGCTCAGCCCGCGGTCGCTCATCTCGTACGCGGCGAAGTACTCGGCCTCCTTGCCGCGCGGCACCAGATGCGAGAAGAGCGACCGCGACAGCGCCTGGCTCCCGCCGAGCACCATGCCGATCGCGGCGGCGAGCCCGAAGAACCAGACCGGAGCCCCCGCAGGCAAGAAGTACCCGGCCGCAAGAATCACCGTCCAGACGGCGAGCGACGCGAGAATCGTCCGTTTGGCCCCGTGGATCCGCGCCAGCCGGCCCATGCCGAGGGCGCCCACGACCGCCAGGACCTGCACCAGCAGCACCGCGGTGATCAGCGTCGTCTGGTCGAGCCCCAGCTCCTCGGAGCCGTAGATGGACGCCTGGGAGATCACCGTCTGCACGCCGTCGTTGTAGATCAGATAGGCGAGCAGGAAGGAGAGCGTGAGGGGGTGGCGGCGCATGTCGCGCAAGGTGGCCATCAGCTGGCGCCAGCCGGTGCCGAGCGCCTCTTCGCCCGCGCTGCCGCCGGCCTTCTCCACCCGCCGGTCGCGCAGCCGGCTCAGCGGTACGAGCGTGAAGGCGCCCCACCAGACACCGGCGGAGGCCAGACAGATCCGTACGGCCGTCGACTCCGAGACGCCGAAGGACTCGTGGCCGGTGTAGAGGATCAGGTTCAGTACGAGGACGAAGGCGCCCGAGGTGTAGCCGAACGCCCAGCCGCGTGAGGACACGGCGTCGCGCTCCTCGGGCGTGGCTATCTGCGGCAGATAGGCGTTGTAGAGCGCCATGGAGACCGACAGCGAGGCGTTCGCCACGATCAGCAGGGCGACACCCAGCAGATAGCGGTCGCCGTCCAGGAAGAACATGCCGGCGGTCGCCCCGGCCCCCACATAAGCGGCGACGGCGAGAAGGGGCTTCTTCCGCCCCGTCCGGTCCGCCGCCGCGCCGGCCAGCGGCATCAGCAGCACGGCCAGCACGATCGAGACGGACACCGAGTACGCGAAGACCGAACCGGCCCGTACCGGGATGCCCAGCGGATGGACGAAACCGTCGGCGTCGGCGGCGGCCTTCGCCACGGACGTCAGATACGGCCCGAGGAAGACGGTGACGACGCTTGTCGAGTAGACGGAGCACGCGAAGTCGTAGAAGTACCAGCCGCGCTGTTCGCGTATTCGGCCCGTCTCGTCGTCGGTCAGGTCCGCGGTGTCGGCGGTCACCCGCGCGCCCCCTCATTCGTCCCCGTGGGGAACATCCGAAACCGTCAGTGCCAGACCCCGCGCCCGATGAACACAGTGCGCAGCGTCTCCAGTTGATCGGTCATGATGCCATCCACGCCGAGGTCCAGGAGCGCGTGCATCCGATCCGCCTCGTTGACCGTCCAGACATGCACCTGGAGACCCCGGGAGTGCGCCATCCGTACGAAGCGTCTGTCGACCACCGGCAGGCCGCTCTGGCGCCGCGGGACCTGCGCGCAGACGGCGCCCTCGCGGACCGGCGCGGGCACCCCGTACGAGCGCAGCCGCAGGCCGAGCACCCCGCGCACGCCGTACGACGTGGCCAGCCGGGGACCCGCCAGCCGGTGCGCCCGCGCGACTCGTTCTTCTGAGAAGGAGCCCACGCACACCCGGTCCCAGCTGTCCGTCCGCCCGATCAGATTGATCAGCGGGTGGAGCGCGGGCTCCGCCTTCATGTCGACATTCCAGCGGGCGTCGGGGAACTCCTCCAGAAGATCCTCGAAGAGCGGGAGCGGTTCTCCGCCGCCGACCCTGGCCCGGCTCACCTCGCTCCACGGCAGCTCGGAGATCCGGCCGCTCAGGTCGGTGACCCGGTCGAGGGTCGAGTCGTGGAAAGCGACGAGCCGGCCGTCGGACGTGGTGTGCACGTCGGTCTCGAAGTAGCGGTAACCGAGTGCGGCGGCGCGTCGGAACGCGGCCGCCGTGTTCTCGATTCCGTCGGCCGCGCCGCCTCGGTGGGCGAACGGGATCGGCGACGGATGGTCCAGATAGGGATGGCGTACGGGAGTCACGGCCGAAGTATGGCCTGCTCGGGGGAACCCCCGGCGACGGCCGTGCCGCCGTCCGCCGTCGGCGGGACGACGAAGACGCGCAGGAAGAACTGCGCGAGCGGCCCGATCGCCAGCGCGTAGGCGATCGTGCCGATCCCGACGGAACCGCCGAGAACGAAGCCCGTGGCGACGACGGCCACCTCGATCCCCGTACGCACCAGCCGCACCGAACGGCCGGTGAGCCGGTGCAGACCCGTCATCAGGCCGTCGCGGGGGCCGGGGCCGAAACGGGCCGCGATGTAGAGGCCCGTGGCCACGCCGTTGAGGACGATGCCGGCGATCAGCAGTGGGATCTGCGCGGCGAGACCGCGGCCGTCCGGGACGAGGGCCAGGGTGCAGTCCATCGCGATGCCGACCACGAAGACGTTGGAGACCGTGCCGAGCCCGGGACGCTGCCGGATCGGGATCCACAGGAGCAGTACGACCGCGCCGACGAGGATCGAGACCACGCCCATGGTCAGCCCGGTGCGTTCGGACAGACCCTGGTGGAGCACACCCCACGGCTCCAGCCCGAGACCGCCCCTGACCAGCAGGGCCGAGCTCACGCCGTACAGGGCCAGCCCCGCGTAGAGCTGGAGGAGCCGGCGCGGGAGCCGCTTTCCTTGGAGAGCGGGTGTGGTGGGCAAGGTGCTGTCCTCCGGAGGTGGAACGAGTGGACTGGTCTGTGTCACTCTGTGGCTGGGTGGGGAGGGCCAACCATGGCCAATTTGGGGAAGGTGGACTGGTTTCAATGACGCAGTGGACTTCAGCGGTCGGAGCGGCTCAGCTCGCGCGACAGCTCAACGCCCAGCAGTCGCGGCCCGCGGGGCCCAGCACCCGTAGACCGCCCGCCTATCGCGCCCTCGCCGACGGCGTGCGGCTGCTCGTCCTCGAAGGCCGCGTGCCGGTCGCCGCCCGGCTCCCCGCCGAACGCGAGCTGGCACTCGCGCTCTCCGTCAGCCGTACGACGGTCGCCGCCGCGTACGAGGCCCTGCGCGCCGAGGGATTCCTGGAATCACGCAGAGGCGCCGGGAGCTGGACCGCAGTACCGGCCGGGAACCCGCTGCCCGCCCGCGGCCTCGAACCGCTGCCGCCGGACTCCCTCGGCTCCATGATCGACCTCGGCTGCGCCGCCCTGACCGCGCCCGAGCCCTGGCTCACCCGCGCCGTACAGGGCGCGCTGGAGGAGCTGCCGCCGTACGCCCACACCCACGGCGACTACCCGGCGGGGCTGCCCGCGCTGCGTCAGACGCTCGCCGACCGGTACACCGCGCGCGGGATCCCGACCATGCCCGAGCAGATCATGGTCACCACCGGCGCCATGGGCGCCATCGACGCGATCTGTCATCTCTTCGCCGGGCGCGGCGAGCGTGTCGCCGTCGAGTCGCCCAGCTACGCGAACATCCTCCAGCTGATGCGCGAGGCGGGCGCCCGGCTCGTCCCCGTCGCCATGGCCGAGGGGCTGGCGGGCTGGGACCTGCCGCGCTGGCGCCAGGTGCTGAGGGAGGCCGCGCCCAGGCTCGCCTATGTCGTCGCCGACTTCCACAACCCGACGGGCGCCCTCGCCACCGAGGACCAACGCCGGGCGCTCGTCGAGGCGGCGCGCTCGGCGGGAACCGTGCTGGTCGTCGACGAGACGATGTCCGAGCTGTGTCTGGACGGGGACCGGCCGGGAGAGGAACTGCCGCCGCCCGTCTGTGCCTTCGACCCCGCAGGCAGCACCGTCCTCACCGTCGGCTCCGCCAGCAAGGCCTTCTGGGCGGGCATGCGTATCGGCTGGGTACGGGCCGCGCCCGAGGTCATCCGCTCACTGGTCTCCGCCCGTGCCTACGCCGACCTCGGCACCCCCGTGCTGGAACAGCTCGCGATCAACTGGCTGATGGGCACCGGCGGCTGGGAGCGGGCGGTCGACATCCGGCGTGCTCAGGCCCGGGAGAACCGCGACGCGCTGGTGACCGCCGTCCGCAGGGAGCTGCCGAGCTGGGAGTTCGACGTGCCACGCGGCGGACTGACGCTCTGGGTGCGCACCGGCGGACTGTCGGGCTCGCGCATCGCCGAGCTGGGCGAGCGGGTCGGCGTGCGGGTGCCGGGCGGACCGCGCTTCGGCGTCGACGGGGCCTTCGAGGGCTACGTACGACTGCCGTTCACCGTCGGCGGCCCCGTCGCCGACGAGGCGGCCGTACGGCTGGCGGCGGCCGCCCGTCTCGTGGAGAGCGGCGCGCGCGCCGGCACGGACGCGCCGCGCACGTTCGTCGCCTGAGGGGCACCCCGAGGTCCGGGGGCGGTCAGCCCTCGGCCGGTACCGCGGTGGGCATCGGCGCCGGGCTCCCCCGCTGCTGTCTCGGTTGCGGCTGGGCCTGGGCCGGGGGACCGGGCTCCGGGTCCGGTGCGGGCGACGCGGACGCCGCCGGTTCGGGACCCGGTTCGGGCGCCTGCGTGACGGCTGTCGATCCGTCGAGCGGTGTGTGCCGGTCCGGCAGCAGCTCCAGGACCGCCCTTCGGTGCGCGTCGCTCGTGGCGTCGTCGTACGGATCGGGCGTGGCCGGGACCTGGAGCCTGAGCACCGGTCCGGTGCCGAGCCGCGCGTAACCCCGGCCGGTGGGGGTGTCCGGCGTGGGGATGGTGTGCGGCGGCGCGCCGAGGACCGACTCCAACTCCTCGCGCGTGGCGGCGCCCAGCACGACCCGGGCGCGGGTGTGCGTCCGTACGGTCTCGCTGAGCGCGTCCAGGGTCTCGAACTGTTCCGCCACGACCACGGTCACATTCGCGGCCCTGCCGTGCCGCAACGGCACTTGGAGCAGCTCCTGCGGATCGGGCCGCCCGCCGGCGGCCGCCACATGGGCGAGGGCGCTCGGCCGGTCCAGCAGGAGCCACAGGGGGCGCTTGGTGTCCTCGGGCACGGCGTGACCGGACTGCCGGGCACGGTTGGCGGCGATCAGCCGCCGTTCCGTCTCGTTGGCGGCCCATTCGAGGCCGGCCAGCGCGCCCGAGAGCCCGCGCTCCACGGCGAGAACGCCCGTACGCCCGTCGAGGCTGGCGTACTCACCGGTCCCGTTGCCCTCCACGATCACGACGTCGCCGTGCGCGAGCGCCTGGAGAGCGATCGAGCGGAGCAGACTGGTGGTGCCGCTCCCGGGGCGCCCGACGGCGAGCAGATGAGGCTCGGACGACCGGGCGCCCGTACGCCAGACCACCGGAGGGGCGTCACGGGTCTCGTCGCCCTCCATGACCGGGACGGTGCGCCGGACCGCGTCGGCGTCGGTGAAGCCGAGCACGGTCTCGCCGGGGGCGGTGACGAAGCGCTGGGCGGCGATGCCGGTGGGAAGCGGGGGCAGCACGCTCATGACGAGCTCGTTGCCCTCCTCGTCCCAGTCGAAGAGGTACTCCCTGCCGCGCCCGGACTTCGCGTACATCAGATGCTCGATCCGTACGCGGGAGGAGTACTCACCGTCCATGAAGTACGGCGGGTACGACACCCGCAGCCGGGTGAGACGCCCGTCGGCGTCGAACTCGTACTCGTCGAAGGCCTTCTCCCACTCCCCGCCGTGGGCGAAGAGCGGATTCGGGTCCTCGGGGAGGGAGAAGTACGGCACCAGCGCCTCGTAAAGAGAACGCAGGCGCTGAAGCTCCGCCTCGTCGGGCCCGGTCCGAGCCGGTGTACGGTCGCGGCCCTGCCAGCCGGCCACCGCCATCACCGAGATGAGGGCGAGCAGCGGTCCGTACGGGACGAGCGCGACCACCAGGACGAAGGCCGCCACCAGGAACAGCGCGGGACCACGCCGGTCCTTGGGGGTGGCGGCCCATTTCCGCCGTCCCGCGCCGGCCAGCAGGCGCAGACCACGTGTGATCGTGATCAGCGGATGGAGGACGTCGGTGGCACTGTCGGCGGCCGAGCGGGCCATCTCTCGGCTGCGAGCGATGTGAGCGCTGCCGCTGCTCAGAATGCGGGGGAGTGGTCGCCGGGCCACGTCGGTCTCCTGAGGGTGCGGAAGGTGCTGGAGGGATGGAAGGCGGTCAGAACTTGATCCCGCCCAGTAGGCCCGCGAGGCTGGCGCCCCCGGCCGTGATGCTCGGGGCGATGGCCGTGCCCGCGAGATAGAAGCCGAAGAGCGCGCAGACGAGCGCGTGGGATGCCTTGAGTCCGTCCTTCCTGAAGAAGAGGAAGACGATGATTCCGAGCAGCACGACGCCTGAGATGGACAGGATCATGAGGGGTTCTCCTGGTTGAGGGGGACAGTCACCATGAGTTGTTCCATGCTCACAGTAAGTATCTATGTGATAAAAGGTGCAAGTGGGTGAAATTCCAGGAATTTCACTTGACCGGCGGACAGTGGAGTCCCGCGCGCCGCTTGCTACGGCCTCAGTCGCCCCGGAGTGGTCTACGGGGCAGTAATCTGTCGATTCACTCGTACGGCGCCGCAGTCGTGCGTCCCAGGTCAGCGCTATGAGAGGCGGTTCACCGATGAGCGAGGCCCCGGATCCTTCCCACGGCGCCGCTCCCGACAGCGACGTCGTCGAACTGGCGACCAAGGTCTTCGACCTGGCGCGCCGCGGTGAGACCGAGACGCTCGCCGCCTATGTCGACGCCGGTGTCCCCGCGAACCTCACCAACGACCGGGGCGACTCCCTGGTCATGCTCGCCGCCTACCACGGCCACGCGCCCGCCGTCGCGGCCCTGCTCTCGCGCGGCGCCGAGGCCGACCGGGCCAACGACCGCGGGCAGACGCCGCTGGCAGGCGCCGTCTTCAAAGGAGAGGACGCCGTGATCCGCGAGCTGCTCGACGGCGGGGCCGATCCGACCGCCGGAACACCCTCCGCCGTGGATACGGCGCGGATGTTCGGGAAGACGGACCTGCTGGAGCTGTTCGGAGCGCGGTGAACGGAGGCGTCGTAAATGTGGTCGCGGTGGCGAAATGGGTGGGTCATCATGACGTCGGGCCCGGAAGGGGCCACCGACGAGAGGCAGAGGAAGATGGTCTACACCAAGCAGGAGACGACGGTCGAGCGATGTTGTCGCGCGGCCTAGGCAGCCTAGGCATCCCCACCCTCCGGTTGCGTCGACAGCTTGATGTGAGGCTCTCCCCATGTTCGATCCAGTCATAGCGCCGAGCGGCACACTGCTCGGCCTGCTGCAAAGGGGGCGCGGCGACGGCACTCTGCACGCGCTGGCCGCACCCCGTGCCGAGGCGCTCAACGCCCTCAACCACTGCGTCATGAACGACCCGCGCCACGACTGGCAGGTCGAGAACCGCTCCCTGTACTACGCACGTCTCTATCTGGACCTCCACGGAGATCTCGAACCGCTCGAACACCACCTCTTCCGTGCCGAGGACCACTTCGACACCGAGGAGTCGCGTACCGGGCTCTCCCTCGCCGTACTGGGCCACCTCGCCTCCTACGGAAGGGACGACGCCCTGGCGCTCCTGCGCCGGTACGCCGCGTCGGGATCCAACTGGACCTGGGCGCTCGACGAGCTGGCCCTGCGCGACGACGACGCGGGTCTGCGCTCGCTCGCCCCGCGGATCCTCGCCAGATTCCCCACCACACCCGAGGGCGACGCGGAGCTGGCCACCGCCCTCCAGGGCGCCTTCGAGCCCCGGCCCTGGCGGCTCTGGGCCGACGACCCGCGCGAGGCGGTCGCCGCCCGCGTCAGGTCCGCACAGGAGCAGGGCTCCTTCGACCGATGGCAGCAGCAGCTGCGGCCGAGCGGACCGCGCCCCGGCTGGAGCGTCCAGGCGGTCTTCGAGTGGGCGCAGGACGGCCTCGAACGAGGTACGACCCTGCACGTACCCGCCGCCCGATGTCTGACCGCCGTCGCCGGACCCGACGACCGCGCCGAGATCGTCGAAGCCGGCCGCAGCGGCCCCGACGGCGCGCGCTCCGCCGCGCTGCACTATCTCGCCGAGGCCCGCGACCCCGCCGTGCTCGACCTGATCGAGACCGCGGCGGCCGACCCGTCCGAGAGCCTGTCAGGAGCCGCCGTCGCCGCCTTCGAGCGGATGTGCGGCGAGGCCGCCGTCGACCGGGCGCGCGGCTGGGTGCACCGGCCCGACGCCCTCGGCGCCTCCGCGGCGGGCGTCCTCGCCGCCCGTGGCGGCCCGCAGGACACCCAACTGGTGCTCGGCGCACTCCGGGAGGCCGTACGGTCCGACGGACCCGACACGCCCCGTCTGTGGACCCTCGTGGACGGCGCCGGACGGCTCGGCATCGGCTGCGCGGCGCCCGTCCTGCGCCACGTGTACCGCGAGACCGCCTCCTCACAGCTGCGCGGCCGTACGGCCAGGGCGCTGGCGGCCACCGATCCCTCGTTCCCCACGGGATTCGCCGTCGAATGCCTCTGGGACTGCGAGGAGACCACCAGAGAGGTCGCCGCGCGGCACGCCGAGACCGGCGACGTACGGGTGGCCGACAGACTGCGCCGGCTCGCGGCGGATCCGGCCGAGGAGGCCGAGGTGCAGACCGCCGTACGGAGCCGGATCGGGCCCGACGCGCCCGCCGTCTGAACAGTGCCCCGCCCGGGGGCGCGCCGGGCGGGGCGAGACGTTCCCACGCGGGTTTCCCGGGCGGCCGGGGGGTTCTACCGGACAGGCATGGCCGTACGGATTCCAGCAGGTGAATCGCCCGGCGCACGCCGGTTGCGATCAGGGGCGCGAACGGCCGCGAGGCCGCCGAAGTTCCGCTCAGGCCCTCGAAACACCAATGCTCACGGGACGTTTTCCACGCGGAAAGATCCACGTTGGCGGGACCACCCTCGGTACGGCGAGAACACGGGTATGCGTGTCGTCATCGTCACAGAATCCTTCCCGCCCGATGTGAACGGCGTGGCGCACTGCGCCCTCCAGACCGCCCGGCACCTCGTCGCACGCGGCCATGACCCGCTCGTCATCGCACCGGCCTCATCGGCAGCCGCGTCAGCGGCCGCCGGGGCCACCTCCCCGTCCCCCGCCTCCTTCTCCCCGTCCCCGCGCACCACCTCTCCCCGCACGATCGACTCCGACGCACCGTGCCCCGTGGTGCGCATCCCGTCCCTGCCCCTGCCCGGCTATCCCCAGGTACGCGTCGCCCTCCCCAGCCGTCGGGTCGCCGCGACCCTCGCGGCGCACCGGGCTGACGTCGTGCACCTCGCCGGGCCGTTCGTCCTCGGCGTACGCGGCATGGCTGCCGCCGCACGGCTGGGCATCCCCGCCGTCGCCGTCTACCAGACCGACCTCGCCGGCTACGCGCGTACCTACATGGGCGCGGGCGAGGCGGCGGCCTGGCGGCGGCTGCGCGCCGTGCACAGTGCGGCCGACCGCACCCTCGCCCCGTCCAGCGCCGCCATGAAGGACCTCGCGGAGCACCGCGTACCGCGCGTCCGGCTCTGGCCGCGCGGCGTGGACACCGTCAGGTTCCGGCCAGAGCTGCGCGACGACGAACTGCGTCGCCGTCTCGCGCCCAACGGCGAGACGATCGTCGGTTACGTCGGCAGGCTCGCGCCCGAGAAGCATGTCGAACTCCTGTCCGGTGCCTGCGGGCTGCCCGGCGTCCGTGTCGTGGTCGTCGGGGACGGGCCGAGCGAGCCGTCCCTGCGCGCGACACTCCCCGGCGCCGTGTTCCTCGGCCGCCGGACCGGCGACGAACTGGCGCGGATCTTCGCCTCGTTCGACGTCTTCGCGCACACCGGGCCCTACGAGACGTTCTGCCAGACCGTCCAGGAGGCCATGGCCAGTGGCATACCGGTGGTCGCGCCCGCGGCGGGCGGACCGCTCGACCTGGTCGACCACGGCCGCACGGGGCTGCTGGTGCCGCCTCACGACGCGCGAGCCGTCACCGGTGCCATCAGGGACCTCCAGGCCGCCCCGGAACTGCGCGCCTCCTACGGACGCACGGCGCGCGCCACGGTCGAGGGCCGTACGTGGGCAGCGGTGGGCGACCAACTGCTCGACCACTACGCAGAGGTGCTCGGCGAGCGCACGGCGGTGGTCGCATGAGCGGCACAGCCGGCCCCGGCGGCGTACGGATCGTACGGCTGGCCAACTTCGTCACCCCGGCCTCCGGCGGCCTCAGGACCGCCCTCCAGGAGCTCGGCACGGGCTACCGGGCCGCCGGGCACGAACCCGTCCTGATCGTCCCCGGCGAGCGCGCGAGCGACGTGGAGACGGCACAGGGACGCGTGATCACCCTGGCCGGAGCGGTGCTGCCCGGCACCGGCGGCTACCGCGTGCTGACCAGCCGCCGGCGGCTGAGCGCCTTGCTCGAATCCCTCGCCCCGGACCGCCTGGAGGTCTCCGACCGCACCACCCTGCGGTGGACGGGGGAGTGGGCGCGCCGCCGGCGGATCCCCTCGGTCATGGTGTCCCACGAGACGGCCGACGGGGTGCTGCGCACCTGGGGCGTACCGGACTCGGCGGCCGAACGGGCCGCGGACCGGCTCAACAAACGCAGCGCCTGGGCGTATTCACGGATCGTGTGCACCACCGAGTGGGCCGAGCGCGAGTTCGTCCGGATCGGCGCGCGCAACGTGGTGCGCGCGCCGCTCGGTGTCGACCTGGTGCGGTGCCGGCCGGACCGGCGCCGCGAGACCCTGCGCGCCAAGTACGCGCGCGGGGCGGACGTCCTGCTGCTGCTCTGCTCGCGGCTCTCCGTGGAGAAGCGACCGGCCGCCGCCATCGACGCCCTCGCGGTGCTCATCGGCCGGGGTGTGCGGGCGTCGCTGGTGGTCGCCGGTGACGGCCCGCTGGCGGGCGGCCTGGCGCGCCGGGCGCGCGAGCGACGGCTGCCCGTGGAGTTCCTCGGGCACGTGAGCGACCGGGAGGAGCTGGCGGACCTCCAGGCGTCCGCGGACATCTGCGTGGCGCCCGGACCGGCCGAGACGTTCGGCCTGTCCGCGCTCGAAGCACTCGCCAGTGGCACGCCCGTGGTCTCCAGCGCGACGTCGGCACTCCCGGAGATCCTGGGCGCGGCGGGCTGTACGGCGGCGGACACGCCGAGGGCGTTCGCCGACGCCGTACAGGAACTCCTCGCCCGTCCGGAGGGCGCGCGTCGCGCGGCGGCGCGGGCACGCGCCGAACTCTTCGGATGGGACCGCGCGGTGGCGGCCTTCCTGGCGGCGCACGAAGCGCCGGTGCTCACGGGACAGGACGTGCCTGAGGCGGAGAAGTCCGCCGTTGGGCCGCCCCCGGCGACGGGAGCATCCGTCGTCGGCACGACCGTGCCGTTCGTGCCCGGTGTGATGCCTGACGTCAGGCCCGCGACATCGGAAGCGCCCGTCGCCGCGTCGTTCGTGCCCTCTGCGCCGTCCGTGCCGTTCGTGCCGTTCGTCCCGCGCCTCCCGGCCGTCAGGTCGGTCACCTCCCTTTCGGCGGCGCCGGTGCGGCCCCCGAACGGGGGTGTGTCATGACCGTGTACGCGAACCCCGGGGCGCCGCCCGAGGCCGCCGTCTCCGCGAAGCCCTCCGTACCGAGGCCGCTGCGCTTCGCCGCCCTCGGTGACTCGCTCACCGCGGGCGTGGGGGACCGCGTGGACGGCGGCTGGCGCGGCTGGGCCGTCCTGCTCGCGGAGGCGCTCGTGCCGGCCGACGGAGACGTCGGCCGGCCGGCCGACCGACAGGGCAGCCGCCCCGGCGGCCGTCCGGGCCGCGAGGCGCGGGGCGCGGCCGGGGCCGAACCGGCCCCCACCTTCCGTAACTTCGCCACGAGTGGCGCCCTGACCCGCCACGTACGCGAGCAGCAGGCCCCCGCCGCGCTCGCCTTCGCGCCCGACATCGCCTCCGTCGTCGTAGGCGTCAACGACACCCTCCGCCGCGCCTTCGACATCGTCGCCATCGCCCGCGCCCTCGACGAGGTCTGCGCGGCCCTCACGGCGCGCGGCACCGTCCTGCTCACCGCCTGCCTCCCCGACCCCGGCATCATGCTCGGCCTGCCCGCGCCGCTCGCGAGACCGCTCGCGCGCAGACAGCGCGCGGTCAACGCCCTCTCGCACGAACTCTCGGCGCGGTACGGCGCGGTCCATCTGCACGCCGCCGACCCGGAGTGGGTCGCCGACCGCTCCCTGTGGAGCGCCGACCGGCTGCATCCCGGCGAACGCGGCCACCGGATGATCGCCGCCCAGTTCCACGCGATGCTCATCGCGCGCGGCCTGACACTGGGCCCGCCGCCGCCCCAGGAGCCCGAGCGGCCGCAGCCCACCCGGACCGAGGCGCTGCTGTGGATGGCGACGGCGGGCGCCGGCTGGATGGTGCGAAGAAGCACCGACCTGCTGCCCGAACTGCTGTGGCTGGCGGGCGCCGAGATGCGCCACTTGGCGCGCGGCACCGCCACCCGTCTCGACGCGCGCGCCGAACACGCGCTTTCTCGTGCCCTGACAGCACTGCCGCCGGTCACTCCCCTTGCCAGAATGGGGGAATGAATGGGCCCTGGGAATTCTGGATCGACCGTGGCGGCACCTTCACCGACGTGGTGGGGCGGGGGCCCGACGGACGCCTCGTCACAAGGAAGCTGCTCTCGCACAACCCGGAGCAGTACGACGACGCGGCGGTGGCCGGGATCCGGCTGCTGCTCGGTGTAGCACCGGACGATCCGGTCCCCGCCGACAGGATCGCCCACGTGAAGATGGGCACCACCGTCGCGACCAACGCGCTTCTGGAGCGCCGTGGCGAGCCGACCGTCCTCCTCATCACCGCGGGCTTCGGCGACGCGCTGCGGATCGCCTACCAGAACCGCCCCCGCCTCTTCGACCGTCACATCGTGCTGCCGGAGGCCGTACACGAACGCGTCATCGAGGTCCCCGAACGCGTCGACGCCCACGGCGCCACCGTGCGGCCGCTGGACATGGAGGCCGTCGCCGCACGGCTGCGGGAGGCGTACGACGACGGGTTCCGCAGCGCCGCGGTCGTCCTCATGCACGGCTACCGCCACCCCGCCCACGAGAGCACCGTCGCCGAAGCGGCCCGCGCCGCCGGCTTCACCCAGGTCAGCTGCTCCCACGAGGTCAGCCCGCTGATCAAACTGGTGCCGCGCGGCGACACCACCGTGGTGGACGCCTACCTCTCCCCGATCCTGCGGCGCTACGTCGACGAGATCGCCTCCCAGCTGCGCGACATCCGGCTGATGTTCATGCAGTCCAACGGAGGGCTGCGCGAGGCCGCCCACTTCCGTGGGAAGGACGCCGTGCTGTCCGGACCGGCGGGCGGCGTCGTCGGCATGGCCCGTACGTCCGGACAGGCCGGTTTCGACCGCGTCGTCGGCTTCGACATGGGCGGCACGTCTACCGATGTCTCCCACTACGCGGGGGAGTTCGAGCGCGAGCTGGGCACCCAGGTCGCCGGGGTGCGGATGCGCGCGCCCATGATGAACATCCATACCGTCGCGGCCGGCGGCGGCTCCGTGCTGCACTTCGACGGCCAGCGCTACCGCGTCGGACCCGACTCGGCGGGCGCCGTGCCGGGCCCCGCCTGCTACCGCCGGGGCGGCCCGCTCACCGTCACCGACGCCAACGTGATGCTGGGCCGGGTGCAACCGGCGCACTTCCCCTCGGTGTTCGGCCCGGACGGCGACCAGCCGCTGGACGCGGACACCGTGCGCGAGCGCTTCGCCGCGCTCGCCGCGGAGGTCGAGCAGGCCACCGGCGTACGGCGCGAGCCGGCCGAAGTCGCCGCCGGTTTCCTGGAGATCGCCGTGCTGAACATGGCGAACGCCGTCAAGAAGATCTCCGTGCAGCGCGGACACGACATCACGCGTTACGCCCTCACCAGTTTCGGTGGCGCGGGCGGCCAGCACGCGTGCGCCGTCGCGGACGCGCTCGGCGTCGACACGGTGATCGTGCCACCGCTCGCCGGGGTCCTCTCCGCGTACGGCATCGGGCTCGCCGACGCCACCGCCATGCGCGAACAGTCGGTGGAAGCCCAGCTCGGCGACGAGAGCGACGGTGACACGCTCGGCCGGGTACGGGAACTCTGCGAGGCCCTCGCGGAGCGCACCCGCGCCGAACTGCGCGCCGACTCCGTCCCGGACGACGCGATCACCACCCACGCGCGCGTGCTGCTCCGGTACGCCGGAACGGACGCGAGCCTGGCGGTCCCCCTCGGCGGCGCCGCCGAGATGGCGGTGGCCTTCGAGGACGAACACCGCTCGCGCTACGCCTTCACCATGGACAAACCCCTGGTGGTCGAGGCCGTCTCGGTCGAAGCCGTCGGCAAGGCCGCGTCGCACGGCGAGTACGCGGCGCGGGCCACCTCAAGTGAAGGCGGCGGCGACAACGGGGCCGTACAGCCTGCGACGGTGCGGATGTTCGTCGACGGCATCGAGCGCGACTGCCCGCTCCATCAGCGCACCGACCTGCGGCCTGCCGACACCGTCGAAGGCCCCGCGATGATCGCCGAGGCCGACGCGACGACAGTCGTGGACGCGGGCTGGCAGGCGGCCGTGGGCGACCTCGGGCATCTGCTCCTCACCCGGGTGAGCCCCCGCCCCACCCGCGTCGCGGCGGGCACGGACGTGGACCCGGTGCTGCTGGAGGTCTTCAACAACCTCTTCATGGCGATCGCCGAGCAGATGGGCGTACGGCTGGAGAACACCGCCCACTCCGTCAACATCAAGGAACGGCTCGACTTCTCCTGCGCGCTCTTCGACGCCGAGGGCAATCTGATCGCCAACGCGCCGCACATCCCCGTCCACCTGGGTTCCATGGGCGAATCCATCAAGGAGGTGCTCAAGCGCGACAAGGACTCGCTCCGCCCCGGCGACGTGTACGCCGTCAACGACCCCTACCACGGAGGCACCCATCTGCCGGACGTGACGGTGGTGACGCCCGTCTTCGACGAACAGGGCGAACACCTGCGCTTCCTGGTCGCCTCACGCGGCCACCACGCCGAGATCGGCGGCATCACGCCCGGCTCCATGCCCGCCTTCAGCCGGACCATCCACGAGGAGGGCGTGCTCTTCGACAACTGGCTGCTCGTACGCGACGGCAGGCTCCGCGAGACCGAGACCCGCGAACTGCTCGCCGGCGCGCAGCACCCCTCCCGCGACCCGGACACCAACCTGGCCGACCTGCGCGCCCAGATCGCCGCCAACGAGAAGGGCATCGCCGAACTGCGGCGTATGACCGAGCAGTTCGGCTACGACGTCGTCGACGCCTACATGGGCCACGTACGGCGCAACGCGGAGGAGTCCGTACGCCGCATCGTCGCCGGGCTCAGCGACGGCTCCTACCGCTACGAGACCGACAACGGCGCCGTCATCCAGGTCGCCGTGCGCGTCGACCGCGAGGCCCGCAGCGCCGTCGTCGACTTCACCGGGACCTCACCGCAGCAGGAAGGCAACTTCAACGCGCCCCGGTCCGTGGTGATGGCCGCCGTCCTGTACGTCTTCAGGACGCTGATCGCCGACGACATCCCGCTCAACAGCGGCTGTCTGGCGCCGCTGGACGTACGGGTGCCCGACGGCTCGATGCTGTCGCCGACCTACCCGGCGGCGACGGTGGCGGGCAATGTGGAGACCTCGCAGGCCGTGACGGGAGCGCTGTACGCGGCGCTCGGCGTCCAGGCCGAGGGCTCGGGCACGATGAACAACCTCACGTTCGGCAACGAACGGGTCCAGTACTACGAGACGGTGGCGAGCGGATCGGGTGCGGGGGACGGCTTCGACGGAGCCGACGCCGTCCAGACCCATATGACCAACTCCCGCCTCACCGACCCCGAAGTGCTCGAATGGCGCTACCCGGTGCGCGTCGACGGATTCGCCGTCCGCAACGGCAGCGGCGGGGCGGGCCGTTGGGACGGCGGGAACGGAGTCGTCCGGCGCATCCGCTTCCTGGAGCCCATGACGGTGACGCTGCTGACCGGGCACCGCACGGTGCGTCCGTACGGCATGGCGGGCGGTGAGCCGGGCGAACTCGGCGCCAACGAGGTGGAGCGCGCGGACGGGACCCGAACCCCGCTGAAGGGGGTCGACTCCGCGGACGTGGCCGTGGACGACGTACTGGTCCTGCGCACGCCGGGCGGCGGGGGATACGGCACGCCGGAGTGAACTCGCCCGGCGCGGCGGGCCGGTGACCGGTTCGCCGCGCCAGGCACCGGCTCGCGGGGCCGCTGGGGCTTCTGCGTCGTTTCGACCGTTGTCAGTCGGAGGACCTAATCTGTTCAGCGTGACTTCGCCTGCCTCGACGGACTCCGTTCCGCCCCAGCTCAGCGCGGGGCCGCGGCTCGCCCAGGGCCCGGCCGCCGACGAAGGGCTGGCGCGACGGCTGCGCGCGCTCGCGTGTACCGCCCCGCTGCACGACCTCGACACCCGCAAGGCCAATCTCGCCGGGGAGTACTCCGTCTACGCGATGGCGGAGGTCGCGCTCGCGGCGATCGACCTCGTGACGCTGAACATGGACTTCGACACCGGCGCGGACCACGAGCAGATAGTGGCCAGACTCCTGCCGCGCGTGGCGGCCCAGGCGCCGCACCGCCCGGCCACCGAGCACGAGCGGGTGGCCCGCTGGGTGCTGGAGAATCTGATCAACGTCGGCAGCGTCGACCGCGGTTTCCGCGCCGTGTACGGCACATTCGGCGCCGACGGCGTCTACACCCGGCGGGACTACGACTTCAAACTGATCGAGGAAGTCCCCGGCCACGGCGGCAGCGTCTATCTGCGCACCACCGACGAGGCGGTCAACGTGCTGGTGGGCGCGTTGGACACGGACGTCACCAGCGCGCAGATCGCCGCCGAGGTCAAGCTGGAGGTGCTGATCAACAGAGGGCGGCTCGCCGACGCCCAACTCGCCGCCGAACAGGCCCGGTACCGCACCGTGCAGTACGCGGAGACGCTGCGCAGGACCCTGGAGGCGACCCGGCGCAACGTCCGCGCGGTCGACTGGCTCAACGCCGTGCCCGACATGATCGCCGAAGCCCTCGACCACGTGGCCGACCGCTACCGCCACGAGAACGCGATCCTCAACAACATCCGCAAGTCGCGCGACGAGGCGGAGACCGGCGCCGACCCGAAGACCGCCGAGCACAAGCGGCGCGCCGCCGAGCTGGTCGACATCGTCAAGGACTGCATCCGCCGCCACACCCAGCTCCAGTCCCGGCTCCTGGAGGCCGGCCCGCTGTTCCGCGCCGAGCAGGACCGCCAGGCCTTCGCCGAGCCCACGACACGGACGGGGCTCGACCTGTACGGCCAGCTCGTCGCCCCGCTCCTGCCGCTGTCCGTCGACCGGGCGAGCCGGGTCACCGACGCGTTCTTCGCCCGGGGCACCGGGCTGCGTACGCCCGCGTCCGTGCGGGTCGGCGACCTCGTGGACCTGCTGCTCACCCCTCCCGCGGAGCGGGAGCACCTCGGCGCGGAGATGCCCGAGCCCGATCTGATCGCCACCCCCGACGACAGCCGCTTCAGCGAGGAGCAGTTGGCGAGCGCGATGGAACTGCTCGACCTGGAGCACGACGCGCCGCGCAGGCTCTCGGGGCTCCTCGCCGAGGCCCGCCGCCGCGATCCGGACCTGCCCTATCTGGTCGCGCTGCTCGCCATTCACGCGGCCAGTCCGCCGGTCGGTACGGCCTACCGGCAGGGCGAGGAGCGCCTGTTGTTCGCCGTGGACGACGGGACTCCCCTCGACGACCCGGAGTTCGGCGGCGCCGATCTCATACTGGGCACGGCTCTGCTGGACGCCGCCGGCATGACCGCCGACCGTACGGAGGCGGCATGACGCCCACCGGCCCGGCGGCCCGCGCCGCCCGCCGCACGACCGGCGCTCCCCGCATCACGCGCGGCACACGTATCGCCCACGACTCGACCGCCCGTTACTCGATCACCCGCGACAGGACCACCCTCGGCAGGACCGTTCTCAGCAAGGAGCAGCGCCCGTGAGCGACCACCAGGCAGAGCACGGCGCCGCGTGGGGCGAGCCGGGCGGCACCGAGACACCCCGCGCGTCCGTCCCCGGGCCGCCGGGCGGCGCGCTCACCCCCGCCGACGCGGCCGACGCCGCCCGCCTCGTCTCCTTCGGACTCCAGCCCAAACTGCTGCCCGCGCGGGACGCCGAATACGCCGACCTGCTCCGCCGCTACCGCGAGGAATCGTCCTTCGCGCGGATCGCCGACGCGGTGGCCACCGGCCTCGGGCTCGTCGTCCTCGAAGTCTCCACCCGCGCCGGGATGGCCGTGACGGCGGCCGAGGACTCCGTGTTCGCCGTCCGTATGGGCGACTACGCCCGCCGCGCGTCGACCGACTCCGCCGACCGCTTCCTGCACGGCCTGGCCCATCTCGCCGTCGCCGCCATGGCCTTCCCCCGCCCCGAGGACCTCGCCGACGACGGGTACATCGGCCGGATCACCGTCAACGGTGTCGACGCCTTCGTCCGGCAGGCCTGCCGCAGGCTGGAGGAGAAGGCCGAGGAACAGGGCGATAACACCGACCCGGCGACCGACGCCCCCGGCCTCGAATCCGCCTGGCGCATCTACGCCCGCCGCAGCGCGACCGGCGCCACCAAGGACGCGCGCCGCCTCGCGGGCTCCACCACCGGCATCATCGGCAAGGCCATGGCCTTCCTCACCGACTCCGGCTTCCTGCACCGCACCGGTGACGACGCCGGAGGCGCGTACCGCACCACGGCCCGCTACCAGCTCCAGGTCCGTGACATGGCCGGCGGCGCCGCCATGGCCGAGCTCATCGCCCTCGGCGTCGTACCGGTCACCGACGGATCCGCCACGCTGCTGCCCCCACCCGACCCGGACGACCTCGACCTGGTCGCCGACGCCGGACTGCCGTTCCACTCCTGAGCCCGGCGGCCCCGCCTCCCGAATCCAGCAGCCCCCACCACGCCGGTTTCCATCCGGTCCTGACCACGACGAGAGTCCGCCGCCATGTACGAGCTGTCCCGGGTCCGCCTCTACTCCATCGGGCCTGCCGGTGCGCGCTACGCCGACACCGTGCTCGACCTGCGCGGAGTCGGCGAACCGGTGCCCCACCCCGCCCCCACCCAGGCGGAGTTCTTCGAGGACGAGCCGGTGGGCCCGCCGCGCCGCCCGGCCCCGGCCGGAGTGCTCTTCCTGGAGAACGGCGGCGGCAAGTCAGTCCTGCTCAAGCTGATCTTCTCGGTGATGCTGCCCGGCCACCGCAACACCCTCGGCGGGGCCAGCTCCGGCGTGCTGCGCAAATTCCTGCTCGCCGACGACTGCGGGCATGTCGCCCTCGAATGGCAGCACACCCTCACCGGCGAGCTGGTCGTGGTCGGCAAGGCCAGCGAGTGGCGCGGCCGTCAGGTGTCCAACGACCCGCGCAAGTTCGCCGAGGCGTGGTACTCCTTCCGGCCGGGGCCCGGTCTGAGTCTCGACTCGCTGCCGGTCGCCGAGTCGACCGCCGTCCGGCGGCCCGTGGAAGGCGCGTCCGGCGCGAAGGGCCGGCGCCGCACCATGAAGGGGTTCCGGGACGCCATCACCGAGGCGGGCAAGGCGTATCCGCATCTCGACGTGTACTGGGAAGAGATCCACGACCGCTGGATCGAGCACCTCGGAGATCTCGGCCTCGACCCCGAACTCTTCCGCTACCAGCGGGAGATGAACGCGGACGAGGGCGAGGCCGCCGGGCTCTTCGCGGTGAAGAAGGACTCCGACTTCACCGACCTCCTGCTGCGCGCCGTCACCGACACCCGCGACACGGACGGGCTCGCCGACCTCGTCGGCGGCTTCGGCAACAAACTCGGCCGCCGCGCCGAGTTGACCGCCGAGCGGGACTTCACGGCGGGCTCCGTCGATCTCCTCGGCCGGATCGTCGACGCCGCCGACTCCCGGTCCCGGGCCCGGGACATCCACGCCGCCGCCGAGCGCCGCACCCGCACCCTCGCGCGCAGGCTCACCGCCCGCGCCGCCGTGGAAAGAGACCGCGTGGGCGACCTCGCCCAGCGGGTCACGGCGGCGGCCCACACCGTCACCGAGGCCGACCGGGCCCGCGGCCACAGCGCGCTCATCGCCGCCGAACTGGCCTACCGGCACGCCTCCCTGGCCCTCACCGTCGCCGAGAAGGCCGCGACCGCGCAACGGCGGGAGCTGAGCGACGCCCGCACGCTCCACTCCGCCTGGCAGGCCGCGGAGAACGTCCTGCGGCACCGTGCCGCCGCCGACCGTTCGGCGCGCGTCGCCGTCGCGATCCGCGAGGCCGAGCGCGACGCCGCGCCCGCCCTGGCCGCCCGCGCCACCGCGGCCGCCGACCTCGTCCGCGCGCTGCACGCCGCCGCCGCCGACGGCGAGAGCCTGGCCAACGAGGAGGAGGAGCGCTCCGCCGCGCTCCAGGAGGCCGGCGAGGCCGCGCACCGCGACGCGACAGCGGCGGCCACCGAGGCGCAGCGCGCCCGCAGCGAGAGCGGTCATCTGCGCCAGCGTCTGTCCGAGGTCGAACAGGAGACCGCCGAGGCGGTACGGGCCGGCTGGCTCGACGACACGGCACCGGACGCCGACCCCGCACGGGCCGCGCTCGCCGCGAGCGACGCGGAGAAGTCCGCGGTCGCGGCCTGGGACACGGCCAGGGAGGCGGCACGCGCGGCGGCGGACCGGGCCAGGGAAGCCGCGTCGGCGGAATCCCGCGCCGAACTCTCCGAGGCCCGCGCCGTCGACGCCGCCCGCGCCGCCGAGCACGAGTACGAGGCGGAGCGCCGTACAGCCGAGTCGATCGCCGGGGAGGAACGCCTCACCGAACTGCTCGGCCTGCCCGGCGGATCCCCACGCGCGGGCGTCCCCGGACCTCGTAGCGCCGCGCAGGGCCCCGGGGACGGTACGACCGGCCCGGCGGCGGGCGGTGAAACGCCCGCATCCACCGAGCAGGGCACCAGCGGCACCGGAGGCACGAAGCGCCGGGACGGGACCGGCACCGCCACCGGGCAACAGTCCCGCGCGGACTCCGCCGCCACCCACCAGCACCAAGACCCCCTCACCCCCGAGGAGTTGGACCGGTACGCGGACGAACTGCGCGAACTCCTCGACCAGGGCGTCACCGCCGCCGAGCGCCAGCTGTTCGACCTCCGTACGGCCGCCGCCGCCGACTCCCGCACCCTCGGCGCACTCGGCGACGGCGGACTGCTGCCACCCGGCCCCGACGTGCTGGCCACCGTCGAATACCTGGGCGAGCACGGCATCCCGGCCCTCCCCGGCTGGCGGTATCTCGCCCAGACCGTCGATCCCGCCGACCACGCCGCCGTCCTCGCCGCCCGGCCCGAACTGGTCGACGGCGTCGTCATCACCGAACCCGCCTCGCACACCCGGGCACGGGAAGTCCTCTCCGGCGCGGCCCTGTTGCCGCGTTCGGCCGTCGCCGTCGGTACGGCGGCGGCGCTGCTCGCGCCGGTCCCGGGCCCCGGGCCGTACGGCGACCCGGCCGGCGGCGAGGACAGCGGCGTGTTCCTCGTCCCGCCCAACCCGGCCATGCACGACGAGCACGCCGCCGACGCCGAACGGCAGTCCCTGCGCGCCAAGTCGACCGCCCGCGACGAGGAGATCCGCACCCTGTCGGCCCGGCTCTCCGCCGACCGCGCCATCGCCGCGCGCCTCGGCTCCTGGCGGGCCACCTGCGCGCCCGGCAGGCTCACCGAACTCGCGGAGACCGCGCGGGCCGCCGGCGAACTGGCACGGTCGGCCGGCGGCGAACTCGCCGAGGCCCGCACCGTCCGGACAGAGGCTGACGAGGCCGCCGCCGACACCGCCCGCGTACGAGACGAACGGCAGGAGGCCGCCCAGCGCGCCCGCCGGGTCGCCGACGCCCTCGCGGGCCTCGCCTTCCGCCTCCGGGAACGGGCCGGCTGGCAGGTCAAGCTCCGCGCGCTGGCCGACGACGCCGCGGAGTCCGAAGCCCGTGCCACCGCCTGCCTGGAACGGGCCCGCGCGGCCGACGAGGACCGCCGTGCCGCCCAGCGCGCCGCCGACGACGCCCGCCGCACCGCCCGGGCGCTCCGGGCCGAACGCGCCGAGATCGCCGGCGCACCCGACAATCTGCCCGAGCCCGACGCGGACGCGCCGCGCACCGCCCTGCCCGCGCTGCGTGAGGCCTACCGCGCCGCCTCACAGCTCTACGAGAAGGTCGGCGTCGGCGCCGACCTCCGCGCCGAACAGGCCCACGCGGAGAGCGACGAAGGCGCGGCCCTGGCCGAACTGGACCGGCTCAGCAACAAGGTCCGCACCCGCGCGGCCCAGCTCCTGGAGAGCACGGACGGCGCCGACGGGCCATCCCGCCAGGCCGCGGCCGCCCGCGCCGAATCGCTCGTGCAGATGCTGGAGTCACGCGCGTCCGCGGCCAGCGAGCAGTTGGGGCGCCTTCGCGGCGAGGCCGAGCGGCTCGCACCCGCCGAGGGCGAGTCGCACACAGACCTGCCGGAGAGCCAGGTCCCCACCGACGTGGAGCAGGCCCAGGCCCTGCTCCGGACCGCCACCAACGAACTCGCCACGCGCACCGACGCGTTGGACACCGCCCGCTCCGCGCACGGCGAACTGCTGCACGCCCACCGCACAGCGGAGGACGCCACGGGCGGCTTCGAGGAGACGGCGGCCCTCCTCGGCGACCTCCTCCGGGGCTCTGCCCACGAGGACACCGACGAGGCCCCCGAAGCGCCTGAGCCCTATCCCGGAAGCATCGAGGAGGCCCGGACCGCCGCCGCCGAGACCCGCCGTTCGCTGCGCGGCTGCGCCACGGACCTGTCAGCGGCGGAGGCCGCCGTCCGGGAAGCGAGCGACGTTCTCGTACGGCACGCCAACTCCACCCGCTACGAGCAGGTACGGACGCCCGCCCGGCAGCAGATCCGCGAACTGCCGGCGGCCGCGCTGCCCGACCACGCGGCGAAGTGGGCGAACGCCTTCGCACCCCGGCTGCGCGTGCTCACCGACGAGCTGGAGCAGCTGGAACGCAACCGCGACTCCATCGTCGACCGGCTGCGCGGACTGGTGGACTCCGCACTCACGACGCTGCGCTCGGCGCAGCGGCTGTCCCGGCTGCCCGAAGGGCTGGGGGAGTGGTCCGGCCAGGAGTTCCTCCGGATCCGCTTCGAGGAGCCCGACCAGGCGACCCTCACCGAACGGCTCGGCGAAGTCATCGACGAGGCGACCCGCGCCGCCCTCAAGAAGAACTCCGACCTCCGCAGGGACGGCATGTCCCTGCTGCTGCGCGGCGTCCAGGCGGCCCTCCAGCCCAAGGGCATCGCCGTCGAGATCCTCAAGCCGGACGCCGTGCTGCGCGCCGAGCGGGTCCCGGTCGGCCAGATGGGCGACGTCTTCTCCGGCGGCCAACTGCTCACCGCCGCGATCGCCCTCTACTGCACGATGGCCGCGCTGCGGAGCAACGACCGGGGACGCGACAAGCACCGGCACGCCGGCACGCTCTTCCTCGACAACCCGATCGGCCGTGCCAACGCCACGTACCTGCTGGAGCTCCAGCGCGCCGTCTCCGACGCGCTCGGTGTCCAACTCCTCTACACGACGGGCCTCTTCGACACGACAGCACTGGCCGAATTCCCCCTGGTGATCCGGCTGCGCAATGACGCGGACCTGAGGGCGGGTCTCAAATACATCAGTGTCGAGGAGCATCTGCGGCCGGGGCTTCCCCAACAGGACCCGGACGGCGAGAGCGTGCACGGCGAGATCACGGCCACGCGCATGTTCAAACGCTCCCAGACCGGCGTCGGCACCACCGCCGCGACGACGGCGGCCGACGGAACACCCGAGGAGCCGACTGCCCCGTCACCGCGAGACACGATCTAGGGAGTCACCCGACAGCCGCCGGGGCGCGGGCGTTCAGGCTTCGGAGAGCCTGCCGGCGCCCCGGCGTCGTATCCGGGCGCCGTCACGCTCCGCCGCCCGCGCCGTACGCCTGGCCCTGCGGCGCTCTCTGCGCAGCTGCCGCGCCGTGCTGCTCGGCACCGACACCACACCATTGCGCTGGTTCCACACCTGGCGCGTGACCCATACGTCCAGCACACCCCATGTCGCCACCACCGTGCTGCCCACACTGCTCAGCACCATGGGGAAGGCCAGCCACGAGCCCGCGAGCGTACAGAAGAACGCCATCATCGCCTGGATCAGCGTCACCGACGTGATGATCACGGCCCGCACCGCCGCCGTGCGCACCGGGTCCGGCATCCGGCGCCGTATCGCGGGCTCCTCCACCCAGAGCCGCCCCGAGAGACCCGTGCCGCGCGGAGCCGGCAGCTCGACCTCGACCTCTGCCTCCGCGGGCGCCTTCTTGGCCGCCTTCGTAACCGTTCGCGTGTCCGACTTCGTATTCATGGACCGTAACTCCCCACCGCTGTCCGACATCAGGGTGACTGCCCGGCCCCGGCCGCTTCACGCGAACCATGGCACCGAATGTGCGCGGACAGCGCTGAAGCGCCCTCCGCCCGCCCCGTCCCTCGCCCCGAATTCCCTACCCTGAGCCGGTACTTCCGTACGTCAGTACCCAAACACATAGACGAGCGACAGATCCGGAAGATTCCCGCACCCTTGTGGTTCAGGCCATCTGATCGATTGCGAAAACTGACGTCCCGCCAGGTACTGTGCGCCACAGCGGTGAAAGTCATCTCCGTTAATACCAGGACAACTCGTACTCAACTCGCCTGGCTGCGGCCGAAAAACGCCCGGACATGGCTTCGAGTTGTCGGTGTGGCAGTAGTAGGCTCACGCCGTTTGTTGACGAGGTTTGTCGGTTCTGATGAAGACGCCTTCCACATCGGGTGGAAGGTCGAGCTGGGGGAGGCCATGCGCTTTCGCGGGAAGTCCATCCGCCGGAAGATCGTGGCGTTGCTCCTTGTGCCGCTCGTCTCCCTCACGGCCCTGTGGGCATTCGCCACCACACTCACCGGCCGCGAGGCCAACCAACTCCTCGACGTCGCCTACATCATCGACAAGGTCGGCGACCCCGTGGAGAACACGGTCCGAGTGGTCCAAAGGGAACGCCGCCAGACCCTCATCTACCTCGCCGACCCCCGTAACTCCGACTCCCTCGCCGAGCTGCGCCGACAGCGCGCGGCCACCGACAGGGCCGTCACGAAGATCAAGGCGAACGCCGAGAACCCCTCGGTACGCGACCAGATGAGCGGCACCACCTCCGCGCGGCTGACCTCGCTCACCGACGCGCTCGACGGCCTCGGCGCGCTGCGCCGCTCCGTCGAGAAGAGCACCGTCACCCGCGGCCAGGCGCTCGACTTCTACAACAGACTCGTCGACCCCTGCCACAGCTTCCTGTCGACGCTCCACGCCCTGCAGGACGTGGAGCTCGACAAGCAGGCCCGTGCCCTGGTCGGTGTCGACCGGGCCCAGGAGATGCTCTCCCGTGAGGACGCGCTGGTCGTCTCCGCGCTGATCAGCCGTCGTGTCTCGTCGGAAGAGGTCAGGTTGATATCCGACCTGGTCGCCAACCGCACCCTGCTCTACGAGACCAACCTCGACGTCCTGCCCGCCTCCGAGCGCGAGATCTTCGAGCAGTACTGGGGCGGCCCCGGCACCCAGCCGCTCCGTGAGGCGGAGGAGGAGATCATCGCCGCGGGCGCGGGCGAGAACCCCGCCTCGGTGGACGCCGCACGGTGGCAGGAGATGTCCAACCCCGTTCTCCAGAACCTTGAGCGTGAGAGCGAGGCGGCCGACGACCGCTACCAGGACCGGGTCGAGCCCGCCGGGTTCAACGTCCTGATCCTGGCCGGGATCGCCGGTGTCCTCGGCTTCCTCGCGCTGCTGGTCTCCCTGATCGTCTCCATACGCGTCGGCCGCAGCCTCATCCGCGACCTCTCGGGCCTCCGTAAGGAGGCTCACGAGGTGTCCGGCGTCCGCCTGCCGAGCGTCATGCGTCGCCTCGCGGCGGGCGAGCAGGTCGACGTCGAGACGGAAGCGCCACGACTGGAGTACGAGCGCGACGAGCTTGGCCAGGTCGGCCAGGCGCTCAACACCCTCCAGCGCGCGGCCGTGGAAGCGGCGGTGAAGCAGGCGGAGCTGAGGCACGGCGTCTCCGAGGTGTTCGTCAACCTCGCCCGCCGCAACCAGGTCCTGCTCCACCGCCAGCTCACCCTCCTCGACGCCATGGAGCGCCGCACCGAGGACACCGACGAGCTCGCCGACCTGTTCCGCCTCGACCACCTCACCACCCGTATGCGGCGCCACGCCGAGGGCTTGGTGATCCTCTCCGGAGCCGCGCCGTCCCGCCAGTGGCGCAAGCCGGTCCAGCTCATGGACGTCGTACGGGCCGCGGTCGCCGAGGTCGAGGACTACGAGCGCGTCGAGGTCCGGCGGCTGCCGAGGATCGGTGTCGGCGGCCCCGCGGTCGCGGACCTCACCCACCTCGTCGCCGAACTCCTGGAGAACGCGACGGTGTTCTCGCCCCCGCACACGGCGGTGCAGGTGCACGGCGAACGCGTCGCCAACGGCTTCACCCTGGAGATCCACGACCGGGGCCTCGGCATGAGCTCCGACGCGCTCCTCGACGCGAATCTGCGGCTCGCGGAGACGCCCGAGTTCGAGCTCTCCGACACCGACCGCCTCGGTCTCTTCGTCGTCAGCCGGCTCGCCCAGCGGCAGAACGTACGGGTCTCGCTCCAGCCGTCTCCGTACGGAGGCACCACCGCGATCGTGTTCCTGCCGGCCGCCCTGCTCACCGAGGCGCCCGAGACGCAGGGCACCGGATTCCGGCTCGACCGGCAGAACCTCGGACCGGACAAGGGCCGCGGGCGCTCCGACGGCAGGCTCGCCTCGCTGTCGCAGGTCCCCACCGGACTCAGCGGAACCCGCTCCGTGCTCGACGGGCCCATCGAACTCGAACCGCCGCTCACCGGGCGTGAGTTCGACGAGCAGGCCACTCGCGTCGATGCCGTCGACGCCCCCACCGGCCTCGGTGATCTCGGTGACCTGGACGACACCGAGAGCGAACGCGGCGGCATCTTCCGTGCCCGTGAACACCTGCGGGACGCCCGTGGCCGCGAGGCGGGCCGGCCGCGCCCACCGCGCGGAGCCGCAGCCGGCGCCGGTGAGCTCCACGAGCAGCACCGCCAGGCCGCCGACCAGAACGGACCCACCGGCCGTGACGGCCGCGAGGACGCCGTCCCGCGCGACTTCCCGGCGCAGCTGCCCCGCCGCAGCCGCAAGACCCCGAAGCTGGTGGCCGACCACGGCAGGCGGCTGGACGAGCGCGGCGGCGCCCACCCGGCGTCCGAACCCACGTCCGACCCCACACCGAACGGGTCGTCCGCCGAGGCGCCTTCTACGAACGCGGCCCCGTCGTCGTCCGCCGAGCCCTCGCCGAGCGAGCCCTCGGGCACGTCACCGTCGCCCGTCCGCGCGCCCGCTCCCGCCTCGCGCCTCGTGACGCCCACACCCGACGGAGCCGCCGTGACGCCCGACGAGAACGGGTCTCCCGCCCCGCTCGGCGGCCTCCCCCGGCGTGTCCGGCAGGCCAGCCTCGCGCCCCAGCTCAGGGACGCCGTACGGGAGGACGCCGAGGCGCCGCCCGCCGACGCCCCGGAACGGGACTACGAGCGGGACGCGGCAGAAGTACGCAACCGTATGGCTTCCCTTCAACGGGGCTGGCAGCGTGGCCGTCAGCAGAACAGCGCCGAAGACACCGAAGACACCACCGAAGGCATCAACGGCCCCGGCGACACAGCAGGAACGACACCGGAAGGGGACGGTCGATGACCGCACCGAAAACCGCAGCATCTGATACCACCCGCCGCGGATCCGTTCCGGGCGACCTCAACTGGCTCCTGGACGAGCTGGTGGAACGGGTTGGCAGCATACGTAAGGCGATCGTCCTCTCCGGGGACGGCCTCGCCACGGGAACGTCCAAGGAACTCACCCGCGAGGACGGCGAGCATCTCGCCGCCGTCGCCTCCGGCTTCCACAGCCTCGCCAAGGGCGTCGGCCGGCACTTCGAGGCGGGCAAGGTGCGCCAGACCGTCGTCGAACTCGACGACGCCTTCCTCTTCGTCACGGCGGCGGGCGACGGCAGTTGCCTGGCCGTGCTCTCCGACTCCGACTCCGACGTCGGCCAGGTGGCGTACGAGATGACGCTCATGGTCAAGCGCGTCGGCGTTCACCTCGGTGCAGCGCCCCGCGCCGGACAGGTCGCCGGACAGCCCGCCACAGGGTGAGTTGGATGTCATGAGCCAAGCAGGCGAGGATCCGAAGCACTGGTTCGACGGCGACGCCGGACCAGTGGTGCGCCCGTACGCCATGACGCGCGGCCGGACCAGCAGCGCGACCCGGCACCGGCTCGATCTGATCGCCATCGTCATCCCGGCGTCCGCCGCCGGCGATCCCGCCGGCGACCGGACCCTGTCTCCGGAGCATGTGGAGATAGTCGAACTCTGCAGAGCCAGTCCTCAGTCGATCGCGGAACTCGCCGCGGGCCTCGACCTCCCCGTCGGGGTGGTGCGGGTCTTCGTAGGAGACCTGGTCGAGAGCGAACTGGTGCACGTAACCCGTCCCGTTCCGCCGGCCGAGCTGCCGGACGTGAACATTCTCCGCGAGGTGATCAATGGTCTTCGGGCGCTCTAGCCGTGGACAGCGGCCGATCGAGCCGGTGACTCTGAAGATCCTGGTGGCAGGCGGCTTCGGGGTGGGCAAGACGACCCTCGTGGGCGCGGTGAGTGAGATCAAACCGCTGCGTACCGAGGAAGTACTGACGGAGGCGGGGCGGCCCGTCGACGACGTCGCGGGCGTCGAGGGCAAGACCACCACCACGGTCGCCATGGACTTCGGGCGCATCACGCTCCGCGACGACCTGGTGCTCTATCTGTTCGGTACGCCGGGCCAGGACCGCTTCTGGTTCCTCTGGGACGAGTTGGCCCAGGGCGCGCTCGGCGCGGTCGTCCTGGCCGACACCCGGCGGCTGGAGGACTCCTTCGCGGCGGTCGACTACTTCGAGCGGCGGGACATCCCGTTCGCCGTCGCCGTCAACTGCTTCGAGGACGCGGTCCGTTTCCCCGCCGAGACGGTCCGGACGGCACTCGATCTCGACTCGGAGGTTCCGCTGCTGATGTGCGACGCGCGCACCCGCGAGTCCGTCAAGGACGTCCTGGTGGCGGTCGTGGAGCACGCGATGATCCGCGCCCGGCAGCAGCGCGAGCCCGCGGTCACCACCTGACCCGGCACCGCGACGACCGACGACCGCCGTCGCTGCGGCGACGCCGACGGAACACGGCCCGTACCCCCACCGACAGGGGTACGGGCCGTGAGTCTCGTGCGGCCGGCGGCCCAGCGGCTCAGCGGCTCAGCGGTTCTCGGCGAGCCACTTCGCGGCGATCTCGGCCAGCTCCGCGTCCCGCCCCGCCAGCATCATGCGGATCATCTGCACGTCGCCGCGCAGCGACCACGCGGGGTGCCCGAAGCTCGCGGGATTGTTCTTCTCGATGAAGAAATGGGCGGGCCAGGCCGTCCCGTAGCCGATCAACGGCAGCGCCGCCGCGTACCGCTTCCGGCCGCGGGCCAGGCCGTAGACGCTGACGGCGAGGCCGGTGAGCGTGCCCGTGAGATGGATCCAGCGGGTGGCCGCACGGGAGTGCATCGCCACGTAGTAGGGCCAGAATTCCTCGTACGACTCGTATGTCGCCGTTGTCTCCGTTGCCATACGGGCACCGTAACGGGTCCGCCGGGAAGGGGAAACGGGCAGAGGAGAACCGAAAACGGGCGTGCCGCGTCCGATAGGGGTGAAGGGTCGGCCGGAGCCCACGGGGGTGGTCCCGGCCGACCGTTCATCCGCTGATCGTCTCCCGCTCTCAGTGACCCATGACCGACGGCCAGGACACCGGGAAGTCGAAGTAGGTGTCCGGGAAGAGCTCCGGCTTGTGGGTGAAGTGCCACCACTCCTCGGGGAGGTTGGTGAATCCGACATCGGCCAGTGTGGTCTTCAGCAGCTGCCGGTTGGCGCGCTGCTCACCCTGGATGCGGGGGTCGTCGGTGTGCGACAGCGTGTCGAAGCAGTCGTAACCGGTGCCCATGTCGACGGAGTTGTCTCGGAAACGCTCACCTTGCGGCGCGTAGCAGGGGACCAGCTTCTCGCCCGGCACATACGGCAGGGTCGGCTTCGCAGGCAGTTCTACGATCGTCAGGTCGACCGTACTGCCGCGGCTGTGCCCGGACTTCTCGGCGATGTAGCCGTCGGTGAACAACCTCGACTTGTCGACTCGTGGATAGAACTCCGGCTTCGTCCTCTCGTCCGCCAGGTCCTTCGCCCATCGGACGAAGTGGTCGACCGCGC
Organism: Streptomyces sp. NPDC051217; assembly: GCF_044455465.1. Taxonomy (NCBI): domain Bacteria; kingdom Bacillati; phylum Actinomycetota; class Actinomycetes; order Kitasatosporales; family Streptomycetaceae; genus Streptomyces; species Streptomyces sp. NPDC051217. The sequence goes on along the minus strand of NZ_JBITEV010000005.1, from coordinate 9,518 downwards.
GCTGCGGGCGGTAGCAGTCGTAGACCTTGAGGGAGTAGCCCTGGCGCAGCAGTGTCCACTGCGCCCGCTGAAGCGCCTGCGCGGCCGGGCGCGTGAGGATGCAGAGCGGCTGCTCGTAACCGTCGACCGGCTCGCCCACGAAGTTGTGCGGCGTGATGTAGCGGATGTCCTGGAGGATCGTCGGTGCCACGGTCGGCAGCGCCACGAACTCCTCGGGCGCCGTGGGCGAGAACGGCCTGGTGGGCCCAGAGGTCCCAGAGGTCCCGGAGGCTTCGGACGTCCCGGTTGCCCCGGACGCCCCCGGAGCCCCGGCGGTCACGGCGATCAGGGCGGCCGCGGCGGCGGCCAACGCGCGGAGTGTGGAAGCGAGTCGTGTCATGGGCACACCGTCTATCAGTTCCACGGCGCGGGGGAAAGACTCATCGGCTACAGTCCGCGCGTGCCCGACCTCAGAAACGACTTCGTGAAGAACTCCCACTGCGGCACCTGCGGCTCGCCCTACCCGGCCGACGTCGGCTGGCCCCGCACCTGCCGCGTCTGCGGCGACACCGCCTACCGCAACCCCCTGCCGGTCGCGGTCACCCTGCTGCCCGTCACCGACGACCGGGGCACCTCCCTCGTCGTCATCACCCGCACCATCGAGCCCCGGCGCGGACACGCCGCCCTCCCCGGCGGCTTCATCGACCACGACGAGGACTGGCAGCACGCCGCCGTACGCGAGTTGCGCGAGGAGACCGGCATCGCGGCCACCGAGGCGGACGTGCGGCTGGCGGACGCGATGAGTTCGCCGGGCGGCCATCTGCTTCTCTTCGCTCTCCTGCCGGAACGCCCCCTCGCCGACCTGCCCGAGTCCGTCGCCACCGACGAGACGGAGGGATGGCACCTACTGCGAGCCCCGGCCGAGCTGGCGTTCCCGCTGCACACGCGGGCTGTACGGTCCTGGTTCGCCGGCCGGTACGGCGACACGGCCCCGGAACCTCCGGTCCGCCCGGCCTGACCCTGTCCGTCCTCGTAACCCCGGCCGGGCGCGCTAGGTGTATTGCCCTGTGAGGTTGGGCCCGAGACGCCTGGCACGGCACCTCGCTTCGTTGTCGGACTCGTCCAAGTACGTCCCGGTCCATCCACAACGACGGTCCTCCGCCTTGCGACGCACCGCACCAGCCGCCCCGGGCTGATCCACGAAGATCCGCCGGACAGGCCCTACCCCCGCACCCGGACGGGGAGTTCCGGCGGCACCACGCCCTCGTCCGTCACACGCTCGACCACGACCCCGCCTCCCACCAGCCGCGACGTGTACCGCTCCACCTCCGGATGCGCCCACCCGTCCCCGGCGTCCCGCACCACCAGTCCGCCACCCGTACGCCGCGGTGCCGGAGGCCACACCTCCAGTTCGATGCCCCCGGGCGTCCCGTCGGCGTCGGCCGGGCCCCGGACCGGGATCACCGCGCCCGCCCGCGCCAGCACCGGAATCCGGGACGGCGGGGTGTCCAGCAGGACCTGACCGGGCCCCTCGTACGCGGTCCCGGTCGCCGTGTCGTACCAGCGCCCACGCGGCAGCCGCACCGCGCGCCGGTCCCCACCAGCCTCCAGCACGGGCGCCACCAGCAGCGAGTCCCCGAGCAGAAACGCGTCCTCGCAGTCCCGCAGCGCCCGGTCCTCCGGCGAGCCCCACCACACCGGACGGGCGTACGGCGCGCCCGTCATCCGCGCCAGCTGGGCCAGCGTCATGAAGTACGGCCCCAGCCGCTCCCGCTCCAGCAGCGCCGCGCGCGCGTGCCCGAGCACCTCGTCGCCGAACTCCCACGGCTCCCTGCGGCCCGCGTCGATCGACGCGTGCGTACGGAACAGCGGGAGATACGCGCCCAGTTGGTACCAGCGCAGAAACAGCTCCGGCGACGGGCTCCCGGTGAAGCCACCCACGTCCGGCCCCGAGTACGGCACGCCGCACAGCCCCAGCCCCAGCACCAGGGAGAGCGAGGCGCGCAGCCCCGGCCAGCCGGTCTCCACGTCGCCCGACCAGGTGCCGCCGTACCGCTGCATGCCCGCCCAGCCCGAACGGGAGAAGAGGAAGGGCCGCTTGTCGGGCCGCAGCCGCCGCAGCCCCTCGTACCCGGCCATCGCCATCGTCAGCCCGTACACGTTGTGGGCCTCCCGGTGATCGCCCCCGCGCCCGTCGAGCGCGTGTCTGGACGACCGGGGCAGCGTCATGTCGCCGAACGGCGCGAACGACACCGGCTCGTTCATGTCGTGCCAGACCCCCGAGAAGCCCTGCGCCAGCCTCTCCTCGTACAGACCGCCCCACCACTCGCGCACCGCCGGATCGGTGAAGTCCGGATAGACGCACTCGCCCGGCCAGACCTCGCCCCGTACGTCGTCGCCGCGCGCGTCCCGCACGAACGCCTTGGCCGCCGAGCCGCTGTCGTACGTCTCGTTCCCCGGTTTCGCCTTCACCGCCGGATCGACGATCGATACCAGCCGTACCCCCTCGGCCCGCAACTCCTTTGCGAGAGCGGGCAGATCCGGGTAGCTCCCCCGGTCGACCGTGAACACCTGATGGCTGTCGTAGTGATCGATGTCCAGATGGAGCGCGGACAGCGGCAGCCCGCGCTCCCGGTAGCCCGCCACGATCCGGCGGACCTCCTCGGCGCCGCCGAAACCCCACCGCGCGTGCTGCGGCCCCAGCGCCCACGCGGGAGGCAGCGCGGGCACCCCCGTCAAGGCCGTCCAGCCGTGCAGCACCCGCGCGGGCGTGCCCAGCAGCACCCAGCAGCGCAGCGGACCGCCCTCCATCCGCAGCTCGGAAGTGCCCGGCCGGTCATGACCGGAGCCCGCGCCCTCCTCGCCCTCCTTAAGAGTGACGCGCCCGTCCCACGAGTTGTCGTAGAAGGCGAGGTGCGTGCCGACGTCCGCCACCACCAGCTGCACCGGCATGGTGATGTACAGCGGATCGTCGCCAAACCCGAAGCCACCGCGCGGATCGGTGTTCCAGAGGCGGTACACGCCGTCCCGCAGCCGCGGCCCCGAAGCCCGCCCGCCGAGCCCGAAGAAGCGCGCGTCGGCGGCCACCTCGGCCCGCTGCGCCCAGCGCGCGGGCCCTTCACCGTCCACCGGCTCCCACCAGCGCGGCGGCAGCTCACGGCGCACCACGACACCCCCCGGGGTCGCCACCTCCACGCCGCCGTGCCGGGAGACCGTCACCGTCACGCGCTCCGAGATCACCCGCCAACCGCCGTCCTTGTCCGGCTCCAGCACGGCCCGCGGATCCGGCTCGGGCGGATCGCACGCCAGCGCGTACGACGGCAGCGGCTCGGCCCCGTCCCAGCCCCAGAAGACCCCACCGCCGACGGCCACCCACACGCGCAGCTCGGCGCGGGCGAACCGGACGATCCCACCGCCCGCCAACGGCTCCGCACCACTCATCGGTCCGGGCACCCTCGCCCGCTCCGCGCCACGCGCCGGCAGATCCCGCTCGTCCGTACGCCGGTGCCGCCATGCCGACCGAACTGTCCGCATCCCCCGTACCGAACCGACATCTTTCATCGAACGCAGCAGTTCACGACCGTCCATGCTGCTCAGCCTGCCATCCGGCCGAGACCGAACAGACCGCGTTCAACTCCCGTTCACCCATGGTCCGGCCATATGTCTCCCACGCCCCACCCAGGTACACACCGGGGCCCGTCTGGTGCGAAAGACGATCACATGGCATCGTCCAGTGGAAGCCGGGGCGCACCTCCGCACGAGTGCGCGCGCCCCACGCACACCACGCGTCGAGCCAGCCCGGGGAGCAACCGCATGACCTCAGCAGCCAGCCCAGCGCCACTGTGGCAGCCGGACGCCGACCGGATCGCGGCGGCGCACGTGACCAGGTTCCAGGCATGGGCGGCCGAACGGTACGGGGCCCCCGCAGAAGGCGGCTACGCGGCGCTGCACCACTGGTCGGTCACGGAGCTCGAAACGTTCTGGAAGGCCGTCGCCGACTGGTTCGACGTACGGTTCTCCACCCCGTACGAACGCGTCCTCGGCGAACGCGCCATGCCCGGTGCCGAGTGGTTCCCCGGCGCGACCCTCAACTACGCCGAGCACGCCCTGCGCACCGCCGACGACCCGGCACGCGCCGATGAACCCGCGCTCCTGCACGTCGACGAGACCCAGGGACCCACGCCCGTCAGCTGGGCGGAACTGCGCCGCCAGGTCGGCTCACTCGCCGCCGAGCTGCGCGCCGTCGGCGTACGCCCCGGAGACCGGGTCAGCGGCTACCTCCCCAACATCCCCCAGGCCGTCGTCGCCTTCCTCGCCGCCGCCGCCGTCGGAGCCGTCTGGACGTCCTGCGCACCGGACTTCGGCGCCCGCGGCGTCCTCGACCGCTTCCAGCAGATCGAGCCGGTCGTCCTGTTCGCCGTCGACGGCTACCGCTACGGAGGCAAAGAACACGACCGCACGGAGACCGTTGCCGAACTCCGCGCCGAACTGCCCACCCTGCGCGCCGTGGTGCACATTCCGCTTCTCGGCACGCCGGCCCCCGAGGGCGCCCTCGACTGGGCCGCCCTCACCTCCGCGGACACCGAACCGGTCTTCGAACAGGTCCCGTTCGCCCACCCCCTCTGGGTCCTGTACTCCTCCGGCACCACCGGCCTCCCCAAGGCCATCGTCCAGTCCCAGGGCGGCATCCTCCTCGAACACTTCAAGCAGATCGGCCTCCACTGCGACCTCGGCCCCGGTGACCGCTTCTTCTGGTACACCTCCACCGGCTGGATGATGTGGAACTTCCTCGTCTCCGGCCTGCTCACGGGAACGACGATCGTCCTGTACGACGGCAGCCCCGGCTACCCCGACACCGGAGCCCAGTGGGGCATCGCCGAACGGACCGGGGCGAAGCTCTTCGGCACCTCGGCCGCGTACGTGATGGCCTGCGGCAAGGCGGACGTGCACCCCGCACGCGACTACGACCTGTCCAAGATCGCCTGCGTCGCCACCACCGGATCTCCCCTGCCTCCCGACGGATTCCGCTGGCTCCACGACGAGGTCGCCGACGACCTGTGGATCGCCTCCGTCAGTGGCGGCACCGACGTGTGCACCTGCTTCGCCGGAGCCGTCCCCACGCTCCCCGTCCACATCGGCGAACTCCAGGCCGCCTGCCTCGGCACCGACCTCCAGGCCTGGGACCCGCGGGGCCGGCCCGTGATCGGCGAGGTCGGTGAACTCGTGATCATCAACCCCATGCCGTCGATGCCCGTCCGGTTCTGGAACGACCCGGACGGCAGCCGCTACCACGACAGTTACTTCGACATGTACCCCGGCGTCTGGCGCCACGGAGACTGGATCACCCTCACCGACCGCGGCTCGGTCGTCATCCACGGCCGGTCCGACTCGACCCTCAACCGCCAAGGCGTACGCATGGGTTCGGCCGACATCTACGAAGCCGTGGAACGCCTCCCCGAGATCCGCGAGTCCCTCGTCATCGGCCTGGAAGAGCCGGACGGCGGCTACTGGATGCCGCTCTTCGTCCACCTCGCCGAAGGCGCCGTACTGGACGACACCTTGCGTGCCCGGATCAAGGCGACCATCCGCCAGGAACTCTCGCCGCGCCATGTCCCGGACACGGTCATCGAGGTCCCGGCCGTCCCCCACACACTCACCGGCAAGCGGATCGAGGTCCCGGTGAAACGCCTGCTCCAGGGCACGGAGCTGGCCAAGGCGGTCAACCCCGGATCGGTCGACAACCTCGAACTCCTCCACTTCTACGAGACCCTGGCCCACGAGCGTCGCGCCAACCGCGCCTAGGACCTGTCGCCGTTGTCAGACCCCCCGACTACTCTGAGTGAGCATTGATCGACAGCGCTCAGGGGGAGTCATGGCGCACACCAACCGCACGAACACCAACCGCAAACGCCACGGGAACACCGCCGGACGGACAGGCCCGACGGGCACTTCGCGGCGCGCACGGAGCGAGCTGCGCGCACTGCGCCGTGAAGTGCCGTGCGTCGTCGGGCTGCTCGCCGACGAGCGGGACTTCACCGCCATGCGGCGCTACCGCACCTTCACCTTCGACGACCACCGGAAATATCTCCGTCGGATCGACGGACTGCTCCGCTCCCTCGCCACCGAGGGAGAGCACACCGCGGTCGCGCTCTTCGACCCGGAGGAATTCGCGGAGTACTGCGCGGAGACCGGACACGACCCGGACACCACGATCGCCCGGGGCCGTTTCACCGCACGCGTCGCGGCGAGCGGCGGCGCCGTCGTGCCCTACACCGGACAGCCCGTCGGGCAACTCGTCCCACAGCTCGTCAACACCGCCGTCCGCAGGGCCACCTGGGAGTATGCCACGATGGTCCTCGCCGACCTCGGGGAGTGCGCCGACTGCGGCGTGGACATCGGACGCGCCTCGTTCGACCGCGCCTCACGGCTCCTGACCCATCTGATCGAGCGCGCCGGACCGGGCACACACCATCTCGTGTGCAGCATCCCGGCACCGGACGAACAACTCCTCGCCGCTCTCCAGGTGGTGAGGCCCGACACCGGGCCCGCGCGGCTCGACGCCTCCGAGAGCGCGGAGTTCGTGACCGTCCTCGCGGCGGGCATCGCACTCGACAGCCCCGGCGGAGTCGTACTCCGTACGACGGGGCCGGGCGCCCCGGACCGGCTCCGCGGCTGGCGGCTCAGGGGCAGCGGCCTCACCCCGCTCAGCGAAGGCCAGGTCTTCAGCGCCTACTGCACCGACGCCGACACGGGCGAGCCGCTCTCCCCGGAGCCGGGGGTGGAGTACCACGCGGGCTTCGACCTCGGCATCGAGGACGCGGACATCCACCGCTGAACGCGAGGAGCTTCCCGCCGCGACGCGGCGGGAAGCTCCCAGGAGGTGAATCGACGGGTCACTCGCCGGACAGCACACCCTGCGCGGCCGCCCGCGCCTGCTCGGCGGTGTCGGCCGCGCGCGCGGCGGCAGCGGCACGCTCGCACTGCGCGAGGGAGTACTTCGCCAACGTCGCGCGTACGTACGGGATCGAGGCGGCGCCCATCGACAGCGACGTCACACCGAGCCCGGTGAGCACACACGCCAGCAACGGATCGGCAGCCGCTTCACCACACACACCACAGCTCTTGCCCTCGGCACCGGCAGACTCCGCAGCCATCGCCACCAGATCGAGCAGCGCGGGCTGCCACGGGTCCTGCCACCGCGATACGGCGCCCACCTGACGGTCGGCTGCGAAGGTGTACTGGGCGAGATCATTGGTCCCCAGCGAAAGGAACTCGACCTCCTGAAGAACCGAGCGCGCCCGCAGAGCGGCGGAGGGAATCTCCACCATGGCCCCGAACTTGGCGTTCAGCCCCGCCTCCCGGCACGCGTCGGCGAACGCCTTGGCGTCGGTGCGGTCGGCCACCATCGGCGCCATGACCTCCAGATACACCGGAAGCCCCTCGGCGGCCTTCGACAGCGCGGTGAGCTGGGTCCGCAGCACATCCGGGTGGTCGAGCAGGCTCCGCAGCCCCCGCACACCGAGCGCCGGATTCGGCTCGTCGGCCGGGGTCAGGAAGTCCAGCGGCTTGTCGGCGCCCGCGTCCAGCACCCGTACGACCACCCGGCCTTCGGGAAACGCCTCCAGCACCTGCCGGTACACCGCGATCTGCTTCTCCTCCGACGGCGCCTGCTTGCTGTCGTCGAGGAACAGGAACTCGGTACGGAACAGCCCCACGCCCTCGGCGCCCGCCTCCAGGGCCGCCGGCACGTCGGCGGGACCACCGACGTTCGCGAGCAGCGGCACCTTGTGCCCGTCGGACGTCGCGCCAGGCCCGGAGGAGGCGGCCAGCGCGGCCCGCCGCGCCTCGGCGGACTTGGCCAGCTCGGCCCGCTTCTCCGCGCTCGGCTCGATGAAGACCTCACCCGTGCTGCCGTCGACAGCGACCATCGTGCCCTCGGCCAGATCACCGGCACCGGGCAGCGCCACCACGGCGGGCACGCCGAGCTGGCGCGCGAGGATCGCACTGTGACTGGTCGGCCCGCCCTCCTCGGTCACGAATCCGAGCACGAGCGTCGGATCCAGCAGCGCCGTATCGGCGGGAGCCAGGTCACGCGCGATCAGTACGTACGGCTCGTCGCTGTCCGGCACCCCGGGCATCGGCACCCCGAGCAGCCGCGCCACGATCCGGTTCCGTACGTCGTCCAGGTCGGCGACCCGCCCGGCCAGATACTCACCGGCGCCCGCGAGCAGAGCCCGGTAGGAGGCGAACGCGTCGTAGACGGCACGCTCCGCCGTACTCCCGACGGCGATCCGCCGCTCCACGTCGGAGATGAGCTCCGGGTCCTGGGCCATCATGGCCTGCGCCTCAAGAACCCCCTGCGCCTCACCACCGGCCAGATTGCCCCGAGCGATCAGGTCGGCGGCCACAGCCTCGACGGCCTGCCGCGCACGCCCCTGTTCGCGCCCGGCCTCCTCGGTCGGGATCTGCTTGGCCGGCGGTTCGAGAACCGCCGTACCCATGTGCCGAACCTCGCCGATGGCCACCCCGTGGCTGACGCCGACGCCTCGCAGCGTTGTCTGCATTGCACCCGTCTCCGGTTGTGCGACGACCGACCGGATCGCCGCGGTTGATGAACTGACCGCCGGTCAAGCCAGCCGACGGCCGTGACGGCTGTCCGGCGGGGTCACTGCCAGCCGAAGAGCACGTCGCCGGACTTCACTTCGCCGTCCTGGACGATGTCCGTCAGCGCCTCGACGCTCGCGTCCAGCGCCACCACCGGACAGACCGGGGACTTGCCGGCGGCCTCGACATCGACGGGATTCCACCGCACGATGCCCTGCCCGCGCTTGACGGTGTCGCCCTTGGCGACGAGGAGTTCGAATCCCGCCCCGTTGAGCTGGACCGTATCGATACCGAGGTGCGTGAGCACGCCGTGCCCCTCGGAGTCGAGAACGACGAAGGCGTGGGGATGAAGGGAGACGACGACCCCGTCGATCGGCGCGACGGCCTCGGACGGCTCCCGCACGGGGTCGATCGCGGTACCCGGGCCCACCATGGCGTCGGAGAACACCGGGTCCGGCACAGCCTTGAGTCCGATGGCGCGTCCGGCAAGTGGGGACGTCACGCTGGTCATGGGGGGCCTCCCAGGGGGCGGAGATTCGTCTGCCGTCGTCACTGCCTGCCATGGAACGACGTACCGTTCAGAAGCGTAAGTCATATGAAGTGCCGGTTCCGCCCGAGAGCTGCCAGTTGGCGGGTCCCACGACGGACGGAAAACGATTTGCCTGCCAACAGGGACGGCATGTACTGTCGAACCCCTGCCTGACGCTAACGCGACTTCGAGTCGGCGGTCGGCAGCACCTATCAAGTCAGAAACTCTCTCGGATTTACAGCTTTCGCATGCCCGCGGAAGGTAGTGGTCAGGGAAAGCGAAAAGGCCTGCTAGTGTTTGAGACGTAAGAGAGCAAGACCGAAGGGAAGCCCGGAGGAAAGCCCGAGAGGGTGAGTACAAAGGAAGCGTCCGTTCCTTGAGAACTCAACAGCGTGCCAAAAGTCAA
>NZ_JBITEV010000004.1:294431-473775 GCF_044455465.1 Streptomyces sp. NPDC051217 | reverse complement strand
CAGGATCAAACTCTCCGTGAATGCTTTCCCGACCCCACAAAAAGAGCCCGGTGACACCACGAGAGCGGAACAACCAGATCGGAATAAGACCGGTCATTCACAGCGTCCTCGCTGTGTTTCTATCAAAGGAACCCAACCCAACCCACAGAAAGTGGACCAGGCCGGGGTATCAACATATCTGGCGTTGACTTTTGGCACGCTGTTGAGTTCTCAAGGAACGGACGCTTCCTTTGTACTCACCCTCTCGGGCTTTCCTCCGGGCTTCCCTTCGGTCTTGCTGTCCTGCGTTTCCGACTCTATCAGAACCTTTCGGCGCCTGATTCCCAGTCGGCGGGACCGCCTAATCAGTTATCCGCTTTCGCGTTTCCCTTTCGGCGTGTCCACTACGTTAACCGATTCCCCGGGCGACTCATAATCGGGTCGAGAGAGTTCGAATTTCGGCACGCCGAAATAGAACCCGTCAGGGGAAAATCGTAGGTAGTGGGTGGCCGCTTCGGGCTGCTGAAGAGCAAGACCCGTGTAAAGCGGCTCGGACTACATTAGGCGTCCCGCCCCGGCGCGTCAAGTTGCCCGTCGGCGAGGAGTGTGGGCTCGGTACGGGCTCACCGTCGGGTCGCCGTCGATCCAGAACCGCCAGGGGTGCGGGGCGCCCTCGCCGCCCACCCCGGTACGTGGGCCACTGCGTACCTGGTCACGGGGCGGCGGCGTACCCGTGAGCACCGACAAGGGCGCGTCGCCGCCGGTGCACACGTCCGTGCCGTTCAGCGCGCGGTCGACGTCAAGGCCGGTGGCCAACCGGGCCGGGCCTTTGGCCAGTTCCTTGTCGTTGCGGGCCGAGACACGTCGTTTCCGTACCTGCTCCGCTCCCTCCCGGATCTCGCCGGCACGCAGCAGTACACCGCTCGCCCGGCCCTGCGGGCCGCACACCAGGTTGAGGCAGTGCCACATGCCGTACGTGAAGTAGACATACGCGTGGCCGGGCGGGCCGAACATCACGCTGTTGCGGTCGGTGCGGCCACGGTAGGCGTGGGAGCCCGGGTCGATGTCGCCCGCGTACGCCTCCACTTCCGTGAGGCGGAGTTCTATCGTTCCTTCCGCCGTGCGGCGCAGGAGAGTTCGGCCCAGCAGGTCGGGGGCGACCTCCAGCACGGGCCGGTTGAAGAAGTCACGGGGCAGCGGCGTACGGTCGGGGCGCTCGATCATGTCGTCCGAGCGTAGCGGGGGAACCGCCCGCGGTCGTGACGCGTATGTAGAGGTCAGGATCTAGGAGGAGTGACTATGGGCTTCAAGAGGCTGCTCGCGAGCATGGGCGCCGGCGGTGCGTCCGTCGAGACCGAGCTGACCGAGCAGAACGTCGTGCCGGGCGGGGTCGTCCAGGGCGAGGTGCGTATCCAGGGCGGATCGGTCGACCAGCAGATCGAGGGACTCTCCGTCGGTCTCCAGGCCCGCGTCGAGGTCGAGGGCGGGGACCAGGAGGTCAAGCAGGACCTGGAGTTCGTCAAGCAGCGTCTCGGTGGTGCCTTCGAGGTCAAGGCCGGCGGAGTCCACATCGTGCCGTTCGGGCTTGAGATCCCGTGGGAGACCCCGGTCACGAGCATCGGCGGGCAGCAGCTGCACGGCATGAACATCGGTGTGACGACGGAGCTGGAGATCGCCCGCGCGCTGGACTCCGGCGACCTGGACCCGATCAACGTGCACCCGCTGCCGGCCCAGCAGGCCATCCTGGACGCCTTCATCAGCCTGGACTTCCGCTTCCGCAGCGCGGACATGGAGCGTGGGCACATCCGCGGGACGCGTCAGCGGCTGCCGTTCTACCAGGAGATCGAGTTCGCTCCGCCGCAGCGGTACCGCGGGCTGAACCAGGTCGAGCTGACGTTCATCGCGGACGACCGCGAGATGGACGTCATCGTGGAGATGGACAAGAAGCCGGGCCTGTTCAGTGAGGGCAGCGACTCGTACCGCGCCTTCAAGGTGGGTCTGAACGACTTCCAGGCAACCGACTGGGCCGCCTATCTCAACCAGTGGATCGCGGACGTCGGCGGGCGTCGCAACTGGGCCTGAGGTCCGTACGGCCTTAGTCTCGGCTGCGGAAGGCCGCCGGGCCCCGCGAGGCGCGGCGGCACCAAGCCGAATCCGGAGGTTCAGTAGTGACCGAGGCGAAGAGGGCTCCACTCCCTCATGACTTCCACCCGCCTGTGCCGTCCTTCACCGTGGTGAGCGACGACATCGCGCCGGGTGCGGTCCTGAAGGACGCCCAGGTCTTCGCGGCGGGGAACACATCGCCGCACCTGCGGTGGGAGGGGTTCCCCGCGGAGACCAAGAGCTTTGCCGTGACGTGTTTCGACCCGGACGCGCCGACCGGCAGCGGTTTCTGGCACTGGGGGCTGTTCGACATCCCGGCGTCCGTCACCGAGCTTCCGGCCGGCGCGGGTTCCCGTTCGTTCGAGGGGCTGCCCAAGGGCGCCGTGCACGCCCGTAACGACTACGGGTCGAAGGACTTCGGGGGTGCCGCTCCCCCGGCGGGTGATCCCGCTCACCGTTATGTGTTCACGGTGTACGCGGTGGACAGTGACACGCTGGGCCCGGACTCGGACGCCTCGCCCGCCGTGGTCGGCTTCAATCTGCGGTTCCACACGCTCGCGCGTGCGCAGCTGATCGGTGAGTACGCCGCACCCGCGGAGAGCTGACCGTTCAGCTGTTGTTTGCCCTGCCCTGGTCTTGGAGAGATCAGAGCAGGGCATTTTTTCGTTGCGGGGGTTATTGGGGTCGTCCTCGGAACTCGGATAGGCGGATATTGCGTTGTCCATCTTGGCGCGCCCGGCCAGAGTTGATCCCAGCCCGCCGTCCGGCGGGACGGCACACGGGAGGTGGGCGGGATGCGGGACACGCTGGTACTGAATGCGAGCTTCGAGCCGCTGTCGACGGTGACACTCAACCGTGCGGTGGTGCTGGTCCTTCAGGACAAGGCCGTCGTCGAGCAGTCCCACCCGGCTCTGCGGGTGCGTGCGGCCGCGGTGGATCTGCCGGTGCCCCGGGTGATCAGGCTCTGCCGGTATGTACGGGTGCCCTTCCGAAGACAGGCACCATGGTCGAGACGTGGGGTGCTGATACGCGACCAGCACCGGTGCGCGTACTGCGGTCGGCGCGCGACGACCGTGGACCATGTGCTGCCGAGGTCGCGTGGTGGTGCGGACAGCTGGCTCAATACGGTCGCCTCGTGTGCCGAGGACAATCATCGTAAGGCCGACCGGACGCCGGAGCAGGCCGGAATGCCGCTGCTGCACGAGCCGTTCGTGCCGTCGCCGGCCGACGCGATGCTGCTGGCGCTGCGGGCCGGTGAGCGGTCGGCGCTGCCGCAGTGGCTGGCGGGGGCCGGTGCGGCCGCGTAGACGTTGACTTCTTCCTTCCCGTCACTCCCGGCGCCGTTGTCGCGGGACAGCCCGTCTCCGTATGCCGGAGGCGGGCTTTCGCGTGCGGGGTCCGCTCAGCGGGTGACCAGTTGGACGATGGCGACGGTGCCGACGATCACGATCATCGCTCGCATCACGGCGGGTGAGAGTCGTCGGCCGACCTTCGCGCCGAGTTGGCCGCCGATGGCGGACCCGACGGCGATCAGGACGACGGCCGTCCAGTCGAACTCGGCCACGAAGAGGAAGAAGACCGCGGCGATGGTGTTCACGATGGCGGCGAGGACGTTCTTGACGGCGTTGAGCCGCTGCATCTCCTCGTCGATCAGCATGCCCATGAGGGACATGTAGATGATTCCCTGGGCGGCTGTGAAGTAGCCGCCGTAGACGCTGGCGGCCATGACGCCACCGAAGAGGAGTGGTCCGCCGTCGGTCTTTGTGACGACGTTCTTCCGCGCGCGGTGGCGCTGGACGGTCCTGGAGAGCCGGGGCTGGAGGATCACCAGGACGAGGGCGAGGCTCACCAGGATCGGCACGATCGTCTCGAAGGCCGTCGAGGGCAGTGAGACGAGCAGGATCGCCCCGCAGAGCCCGCCGCAGACGGCGGCGGTGCCCAGGCGCATGATGCGCCGGCGCTGTCCGGTGAGTTCCGCGCGGTAGCCGATGGCCCCGCTGACGGCGCCCGGTATCAGGCCGAGCGCGTTGGAGACGGTGGCGGTGACCGGCGGCAGGCCGGTGGCGAGCAGCACCGGGAAGGTGATCAGCGTGCCCGAGCCGACGATGGCGTTGATGGTGCCGGCGCAGGTGCCCGCGACGAACACGGCGAGCATCTCCCAGATGGTCACGCGACACGTCCCTCGATGATCGGTGGTTGTTGAACCGATCATGCCCGAGGGCGGGGCCGTTCCCGTACGACGGGTGGTGCGTCGCACGGGAACGTGACGTACGGATCAGAGAAGGACGGATCAGATGGAGAAGCGCCGGTGGCGCCGGGCGGTGGCGCCGTCAGTCGAGCGGTGCCTGCTGGCGGCGCTCCTTGCCGGTGTTGAAGCCCGGTACGCCGGAGCCGAGGTTGTCGAACGCGCCGCTGAGTCCCTTGAGCGCGTCGCCGATCTCGCTGGGCACGATCCAGAGCTTGTTGGCGTCGCCCTCGGCGATCTTGGGGAGCATCTGGAGGTACTGGTAGGCGAGGAGTTTCTGGTCGGGGTCTCCGGCGTGGATGGACTCGAAGACCGTACGGATGGCCTGGGCCTCGCCCTCGGCGCGCAGGGCGGCCGCCTTGGCCTCACCTTCGGCGCGCAGGATCGCGGACTGCTTCTCACCCTCCGCGGTGAGGATCGCGGACTGGCGGATGCCCTCGGCGGTGAGGATCGCGGCGCGCTTGTCGCGGTCCGCGCGCATCTGCTTCTCCATCGAGTCCTGGATGGAGGTCGGCGGCTCGATGGCCTTGAGCTCGACGCGGTTGACGCGGATGCCCCACTTGCCGGTCGCTTCGTCGAGGACGCCGCGCAGGGCCGCGTTGATCTCCTCGCGGGAGGTGAGGGTCCGCTCCAGGTCCATGCCGCCGATGATGTTGCGCAGCGTGGTGACGGTGAGCTGCTCGATCGCCTGGATGTAGCTGGCGACTTCGTACGTCGCGGCGCGGGCGTCCGTGACCTGGTAATAGATCACGGTGTCGATGTTGACCACCAGGTTGTCCTGGGTGATCACCGGCTGGGGCGGGAAGGGGACGACCTGTTCACGGAGGTCGATGCGGTTGCGGATCGAGTCGATGAACGGGACCACGATGTTCAGGCCCGCGTTGAGCGTGCGGGTGTAGCGCCCGAAGCGCTCCACGATGGCGGCGCTCGCCTGCGGGATGACCTGGATCGTCTTGATCAGGGCGATGAATACAAGCACCACCAGGATGACCAAGACGATGATGATTGATGGCATCGCGTTCTCTACTGCCCTTCGCTGCCGAACTGCCGGACTGTCAGATGATCGAGTTTCGCAGAACACGCCTGCGTGTGCGGGGCGTTCGGTCTGGTTGCCCTGGCCGGGCTCACTTCGCGCGGGGTGCGCGGTGCCCCCGGGGGGCGCTTACATCACCACCGCGGTGGCGCCGTCGATCTCGGCCACGTCGACCTTCTCCCCCGGTTCAAAGGCCTGTTCGGCGTCGAGTGTGCGTGCCGACCAGATCTCTCCGGCGAGTTTGATCCGGCCGCCGCTGCCGTCGACCCGTTCGACGACCACGGCCTGACGCCCCTTCAGGGCGTCGATTCCCGTGGCCAGCCGGGGAGTTCGGGCGCCTTGTCTGGCCGCGAGGGGCCGGACGACGGCGATGAGCGCGACGGAGACCACCACGAAGACAAGGACCTGCGCCACGATTCCGCCACCGAGCGCCGCGACGACGGCACCGGCCACCGCACCCACCGAGAACATCCCGAACTCGGGCATCGCCGTCAGGACGAGCGGTATCGCCAGTCCCACGGCCGCGATCAGCCACCACACCCATGCTTCGATTTCCACATCATCATGGTAGGTGGGCGGGTCCGGTCCGGACAGGGGGTGCGATCAGGTCATCTACGCTGCCCAGGCGCCGTCTTGGCCGCCGGCGGCCATGAGACGGCCGTGAGATCGGCGTCGGATCGACGGGGGATCAGCGCAGCGGGAGACCGCGTGCGGACCAGCGGTCGTCGGCCTGCTCCACGACGAGGGGGAGGCCGAAGCAGAGGGAGAGGTTACGGGAGGTCAGCTCGGTCTCCATGGGGCCGGCGGCGAGGACCTTGCCCTGGCGGATCATGAGGACGTGGGTGAAGCCGGGGGCGATCTCCTCGACATGGTGGGTGACCATGATCATGGAGGGGGCGTACGGGTCCCTGGCGAGCCGGCCGAGGCGGCGTACGAGATCCTCCCGGCCGCCGAGGTCGAGACCGGCGGCGGGCTCGTCGAGGAGGAGCAGTTCGGGGTCGGTCATCATGGCGCGGGCGATCAGGGTGCGCTTGCGCTCGCCCTCGGAGAGGGTGCCGAACCTGCGGTCGAGGTACTCGGTCATGCCGAGCCGGTCGAGAAAGGCGCGGGCGCGCTGTTCGTCGACGTCGTCGTAGTTCTCGTGCCAGGTGGCGGTCATGCCGTACGCGGCGGTGAGGACGGTCTGGAGCACGGTCTGGCGCTTGGGCAGTTTCTCGGCCATGGCGACGCCGGCGATGCCGATGCGGGGGCGGAGCTCGAAGACGTCGACCTTGCCGAGCTTGTCGCCGAGGATCTTGACCTTGCCGGTGGAGGGGAAGAGGTAGCTGGACGCGAGGTTGAGGAGGGTCGTCTTGCCGGCGCCGTTGGGGCCCAGAATCACCCAGCGTTCGCCTTCCTTGACGGACCAGGAGACATCGTCCACCAGAGCGCGTCCGTCGCGGACCACGGATACGTCCACCAGCTCCAGTACATCGCTCATGAGCGCGTTGTCTCCCCATGCAGTCTTGAGATCTGGCATGCGCCTGTGGGCGCAGCTCCACAGGGAAAACCTACGCCACCGGTCCGGCGGTCAACTCCTTAGGTCCGTTCCCTAGGCTGGGGCCATGCTTTCCGAACCACGCTCAGGACTGTTGGCGGCCTGGGGAAATGCCCTCCTTGCCGGTTTCGTATCGCCGGACGACGCGGCTCTCGCGATCGTCGGGCCGGACGCGGTGCACCGGGTGGCCGGGATGCCGGGCGAGGCGGGACCGGTCGGGCTGACGCTGGCGCTCGGGCGGCTGCGCGCGCTGGGGGTGAGCGGGTACCGGGTGGCGCTCCCGGCGCCGGGTCATCCGCTGGGGCTGAGCGGGCCGCCGGAGTTCAACGCCCGCGCGCTGGAGGCCGAGGAGGCGGTGATCGCCTCGGGGGCGCCGTACGGGCTGGTGCCCGAGGTGTCCGCGGTGGGGCCCGAGGGCGACCTTCATGTCGAGGTGGTCTGGCACTGTCTGCCGGTGCGCGAGGCGCCGCCCGCGGACGTGCCGTCGCTCGGGGAGGCGGAGCGGGAGCTGGCCGAGGCGCTGCGGGACGCGACGGCCGCGTTGTCGCAGCTGGATGTCGCGGCGTCGGGGCCGGTGGCCGAGGCGGCGCTGGACGCGTACCGGGCGCGGTCGGAGCGGGGCCGGGAGGTGCTGGCTCCGGGCTATCCGCCGCGCGCCGTACGGGTGCTGGAGCTGGCGCAGCGGGTGGGGCTGCTCGTGGCGCTGGCGCGGGAGCACGGGCACGGCGGGGCGGTGAGCGCGTCGGAGATGGCGGCGCGTGGTGACTTGCTGCGGCCGGTGGAGCGGGTGTCGAGGCGGGCGCAGGTCGCCGCGTACAACGCGTATGTGGAGGAGATGGAGCGCGGGCCGCGCTGAGCGCGGTCGTGAGTGTGAGCAACGGAACGGCCCCGGTGCCCGTCGCGGTGGACGGGCACCGGGGCCGCGGTGCCTGGCAGGCGGTGGCGCCGGCGCGGATCAGACGTTGAAGCCGCCGTTGCCGAACGCCGGGTTGAGGACGCCGATCACGTTGACCGTGTTGCCGACCGCGTTCACGGGGATCTGCACCGGGACCTGAACGAGGTTGCCGGAGCCGACGCCCGGGGAGTGCACGGCCTTGCCGTCGGCCTGGGCGTGGGGGCCGCCGGTGGCGAAGGCGGCGCCGGAGCCCGCGGCGACGAGGCCACCGGCGATCATGGTGAGGGCAGCGGCCTTCTTAAGGTTGTTCATTTTCAGGATCCTCCATCGCAAGGGCCGCGGCGGTTCTCCGCGGCACGCCATGGAGAACGCCCGGACGCCTCCGGGGATACGCCGTGTGGGGGACATACACACGACGGTATGAATCTCAGATCGGAATACGACGTTCCGGATCAGCCGGTGATGCCGTGCCGTACGGCCCACAGCGCCGCCTGCGTGCGGTCCGCGAGATCCAGCTTCATCAGGATGTTCGAGACATGGGTCTTGACGGTCTTCTCCGAGAGGACGAGCGCGCGGGCGATCTCCCGGTTGGAGCGGCCGTCCGCGATCAGGGTGAGCACCTCGCGCTCCCGGTCGGTGAGCGAGGACCCCCTGCCGTGTCCGGACCCGGGGTCGTCCTGGGCCAGCAGGGCGCCCGCCACCTCCGGCTGGAGCAGGACATGACCGGCGTGTACGGAACGGATGGCGCCGGCCAGCGCCTCCGGGTCGACGTCCTTGTACACGTAGCCCGCGGCCCCGGCCCGCAGCGCGGGCACCACCGTGCGCTGCTCGGTGAAGCTCGTCACGATCAGCACCTTGGCCGGGTTGGCGAGCTCTCGGAGCTTGCGCAGCGCCTCGATACCGTCCGTGCCCGGCATCTTGATGTCCATCAGGACGACGTCCGGGCGCAGCTCCTCCGCGCCGGCCACGCCCTCGTCGCCGTCGGACGCCTCACCGACGACCTCTATGTCGTCCTGGATCTCCAGGAAGGTGCGCAGTCCGCGGCGGACCACCTGGTGGTCGTCCACCAGCAGTACACGGATTCTCTTGTCGTCAGCCACCGGGAACTTCCATCTCGATCGTGGTGCCCTGTCCGGGCGCCGATTGCACCGTCAGCCTGCCGCCGACACCGCTCGACCTGTCCCGCATCGAGACGAGCCCGAGGTGGCGGCCGGCCCTGCGGACCGTCCTCGGTTCGAAGCCCTTGCCGTTGTCGGTGATGCTGAGCACCGCGCCCTGGCCCCGGCGGGCGATGGTCACGTCGACCCGCTCGGCGCCGGAGTGGCGCAGCGCGTTGTGGAGCGCTTCCTGGGCCACGCGCAGCATCGCCTCCTCCTGGGAGGCGGGCAGGGCCCGTATGCCGCAGCTGTCGAAGGTGACGTGCGCGGAGTGCGCGCGGTCGAGGACCTGGATCTGGGTGCGCAGGGTGTGGACGAGGCCGTCCTCGTCCAGGGCGGCGGGGCGGAGCTCGACGACCGCGGCCCGCAGCTCGTCGGCGGCCTCGGCGGCGAGGTCGGCGACCTGCTGCAGTTCGCCCTTGGCCCGTGCCGGGTCACGGTCGATGAGGCTGGAGACGGCCTGGGCGGTCAGGCGCAGGGAGAAGAGTTTCTGGCTGACGGCGTCGTGGAGCTCGTGGGCGAGCCGTGAGCGCTCCTCGGCGATGGTCAGCTCCCGGCTGCGCTCGTACAGCCTGGCGTTGGTGAGGGCGATCGCCGCGTGCTGGGCGAGGATGCCGAGAAGCTCCTCGTCCTCCTCGGTGAATCCGCAGCCGCCGGCCGGCTTGGGGCAGCGCTTGTTGGCGAGGAAGAGCGTGCCGATCGTCTCGTCGCCGTCGCGGATGGGCAGGCCGAGGAAGTCGGACATGTCGGGGTGGGCGGAGGGCCAGCCCTCGAAGCGGGGGTCCTCCTTCACATCGGCGAGCCGCTCGGGCCGCGCGTCGTGCAGCATCGCCGCGAGAATGCCGTGCTGGCGCGGGAGCGGGCCGATGGCCTTCCACTGCGCGTCGCTGACTCCGTCGACCACGAACTGGGCGAAGCCGCCGTGGTCGTCGGGCACTCCGAGCGCGGCGTACTCCGCGTCGAGCAGTTCACGGGCGGAGGCGACGATCGTCTTGAGGACGTCCCGCACCTCCAGATGCCTGCTCATCGCGAGAAGTGCGGTGCTCACGGCCGCGAGCCCGGAGCTCGGTCGATGGCTCATGGCCTCACGGTACCGGCGGCCGGGACCGGCCGGATCGGACCTCGGACGCAGTGGACGAGGGCTTGCGGACTAGGTCGTGTCCGCGAAGTAGCGCCGTCCGCCCGCAGGGCGGGGCCCGCGGCGGCTGGTGCGGTGCGCCGCGGGGCGGGGGATCGTGCTCGTACTGGACGTACTTGGCCGCCTGGAGACAAGGCGGCGAGGTGCCGTGCTCCCAGTCGGCGTACGCGCCGAAGTCGCCCCACTCGTCGCAGGCGTCGCGGGTCGGGCGGGACTTTTCGGACACGACCTAGGTCGTGTGGTGAAAGTCCCGTCCGGCCCGCGACGCCCGGCACGCACGCCCTAGGCCGAAGTGCCTCCGGGGGGCGGGACCCGCGCCCGAGGCGGCGGGTCGCTTGTCCTTTCTATGTTGAGGACAACGGCTCTCGGCGACGTCCGGGGCCGACGCGAGGCGAGAAGGAGCGGACGCCATGTCGGTAGCGATCATCACGGGGGCTTCCAAGGGACTGGGGCGCGCACTCGGCGGGGCGCTCGCCGAGGACGGGTGGGATCTGGTGCTGGACGCCAGGACGCCGGGCGCGCTGGAGAAGGCGGCCCGGGAGATCCGGGCCCACGGGACGCGCGTGACGGCGGTCCCCGGGGATGTGATCGATCCCGTCCACCGCGCGGAGCTGGTCGCGGCGGCGGCAGCGCTCGGCGGGCTCGATCTGCTGGTGAGCAATGCCAGCGCGCTGGGCGCGGAGCCCCTCGTACGGCTGGACACGCTGGCGCTCGACGGGCTGCGCGCCGCGCTGGAGACGAATGTGGTGGCGGCGCTCGGGCTCGTACAGGAGTCCCTGCCGCTGCTGCGGGCCGGCGGCGCGGGCACGGTGATCGCCGTCAGCTCGGACGCGGCTGCGGAGGCGTACGAGACCTGGGGCGGGTACGGGGCGTCCAAGGCCGCGCTCGACCACCTGGCCGCCGTGCTCGCCGTGGAGGAGCCGGAGCTGCGGGTGTGGACGGTCGATCCGGGCGACATGCAGACCGATCTGTACGCGGCGGCCGTGCCGGACGACGGTGACCCACGGCCGGATCCGCGGTCCGTGGTGCCGGGCTTCCTGCGGCTGCTCCGGCAGCGGCCGACGAGCGGGCGCTACTCGGCCACCTCGCTGCTGGGGGTGGCCTCATGACCGGGGCGACCGTGCGGCGGACGGGCCTGGAGGGGCCGGGCGGCCCGAAGGGGCTGGAGGGGCTTCGGGTGCCGGACGCGCTCTCCGCGCGGGTGCCGGCCGAACAGCGCGGCTCGGGGCGGGACGACGTACGGCTGCTGGTGTCCCGGGGCACGGTGGTGTCGCACCACGTCTTCGGGGAGCTGCCGGGGCAGCTGCGGGCCGGGGACGTGCTGGTGGTGAACACCTCGCGGACACTGCCGGCGGCCGTCGACGGGCGGCTCGGGGCGGAGCGGCTGGTCGTTCACTTCTCCACGCGGGGGGACGACGGCCGGTGGGCGGTGGAGCTGCGGACGCCGGGGGCACTGGGGGCGCCGGGCCGGGGCGGGCGCAAGGGGGCGACGCAGGCGCGTGCGGGGGGTCCGGCCGGGGCGGTCGTACGGCTGCCGGGCGGCGGGCACCTCGTACTGGAGGAGCCGCTGGACCCGGCGGGCACGCGGCTGTGGTGGGCGCGGGTCGACGGCGGGGGCGTGCCGGGGCTGCTGGGCCGGCACGGCCGTCCGATCCGCTACGGGTACACGGAGCGGGACCAGCCGCTCTCGGCGTACCAGACGGTCTTCGCGCTCCCCTCCCCCGACGGCACGGGCTCGGCGGAGATGCCGAGTGCCGGCCGGCCCTTCACCGCGCGGCTGGTGGCGGAGCTGGTGAGCCGGGGCGTGCAGTTCGCGCCGATCAGGCTGGACACGGGGGTGGCGTCGGCGGAGGCGTACGAGCCGCCGTACCCGGAGCGCTTCGAGGTGCCGGCGACGACGGCCCGGCTGGTGAACGCGGCCGTGGCGGGCGGCGGGCGGATCGTCGCGGTCGGGACGACGGCCGTACGGGCGCTGGAGTCGGCGGCCGGTCCCCGCGGGGGCGTCCGGGCGGCCTCGGGCTGGACGGATCTGGTCATCACGCCGCGGCGCGGGGTGCGCGTCGTCGACGGGCTGCTGACCGGGCTGCACGAGCCGGAGGCCTCGCATCTGCTGATGCTGGAGGCGATCGCCGGCCGCGAGGCGCTGGAGGCCGGTTATACCGAGGCTGTACGGCATCTCTACCTCTGGCACGAGTTCGGCGACGTCCACCTCGTACTGCCGGATGAGAACGCTCACTCTCCGAGTTGCGCCAGCAACCTCTGGTGAAGTCGGACCTTCCCCGATGTGACGCCGCACATAGGACGCAGATCACTTACGAAGGTACGTAGTGGACATTTCGATGGGTGTAGAGATGCCATGAGTGGGTAGCGGGGTGTCTCATTTACACCCCTTTCAACTATCACGGGTCGTACGTCACACCTTTGCCACAGAGTTTTGCTGCCGCTAAGAATTGCAGCCGTCGCCGCCGTTCAGGCATCTGGCTAACCGGCCTCCGCGACGCCCCGCTATTCGAAGAGGTATGTCGTATGACCGCGTCCAGCACCCCTGGCAACCGACTGAACAAGAGCCACAAGCTCTCGATCGCCGGCGTGACAGCCGTCGCCGCCGCGGCCCTCACCTTCTCCTTGATCCCGGGCAACGCATCCGCCGAGGGCTCGGGCAAGGCCGTGGCCGCGTCCACGTCCACCGCCCCGGTGGCGTTCAACTCGACCACGGGCGGCACGCAGGCCGCCGCCATCCAGAAGAGCCTGGCCAAGCAGCACAGCATGGCCGACCGCATCGCGGAGATTCACGCGAAGCAGGACTCGGCCGAGTCGAAGGCCAAGGCGAAGGCCAAGGCCGACGCCAAGGAAGAGGCAGCCGCGAAGGCGAAGAAGCGCGCGGCCACGAAGGAGAAGGCCAACCGCTCCGCCGACCGCAAGCCCGCCTACGCCAACAACCTGAACGGATGGATCAAGGAAGCCCTGTCCATCATGAAGAAGGAGAAGATCCCCGGCACGTACGAGGGTCTGCACCGCAACATCATGCGTGAGTCCAGCGGCGACCCGAAGGCGATCAACAACTGGGACATCAACGCGAAGAACGGCGTCCCGTCGATCGGCCTGCTCCAGGTGATCAAGCCGACCTTCGACACCTACCACGTCAAGGGCACGCCGGACAGCCAGTACCACCCGGTCGCCAACATCGTGGCCGCGGCCAACTACGCCGCCGACCGGTACGGCTCGATCGACAACGTCGACAGCGCCTACTGAGACACCGCACGACAAGGCCAGACCACGCACCACGCACCACGCACAGACGCGTGGCACGCGCGACACGCACAGACGCCGGTGGGCGGCACCCCGCGAAGGGGTGCCGCCCACCGGCGGCGTGCGTGTTCCGCGTTACTTGCGCATGACCTCCGGCTCGTGGCGGCGCAGCAACCGCGCCACCACGAATCCGCACAGGATGCCGATGAACAGCAGGACCGAGAGGTTGAAGCCCCACTGCCCGATCGAGTGGTCCCAGAGCGGGTCCAGGTCGTTGGGGCTCTTCGGGTCCCACGGCGGCATCAGATGCGCCAGATCGAGGGTCGAGCCGGTGCCGGCGATCGCCCAGCGCGAGGGCATCAGCCAGGCGAACTGCTCCAGGCCGGGCGAACCGTAGACCTGGAAGAGCGTGCCGGTGAAGACGACCTGGACGATCGCGAACATGACCAGCAGCGGCATGGTCTTCTCGGCGGTCTTCACCAGCGAGGAGATCACCAGGCCGAACATCATCGAGGTGAAGCCCAGCGCGATGATCATGACGCACATCTCGACGGCCGGCGGCATGATCAGACCCTCGTCGGGCAGCGCGCGCGGCGCGAAACCGATGCCACAGATGATGACGCCCTGGAAGGCCGTGATCACGCCGAGCACGATGACCTTGGACATCAGATACGCGGAGCGGGACAGACCGGTGGCCCGTTCCCGTTCGTAGATCACCCGTTCCTTGATCAGCTCACGTACCGAGTTGGCCGCACCCGAGAAGCACATGCCGACCGCGAGGATCAGCAGGATCGTTCCGGCCTTGCCGTTGAACCTGGACGGCGGGTCGGGCGGGCCGAGACCGAACTCCGCCGGGATCACGACGCTCACCACGCCGAGGACGGCGGGCAATATCACCATCAGACCGAGGAAGCCCCGGTCGGAGGCGATCACCGAGGAGTAGCGGCGGATCAGCGTCCAGAGCTGGGAGCCCCAGCTCTGCGGCTTCGGCGGGCGCATCTGCTGCGGCGAGGGCATATGGACGGACTGCGCGGCGACGGCGTCGATGTCGGCGGCGTACATCTGATAGTGCTGCGAACCGCGCCAGCGGCCCGCCCAGTCGTAGTCGCGGTAGTTCTCGAACGCCGAGAAGACATCGGCCCAGGTGGTGTAGCCGAAGAAGTTGAGCGCTTCCTGCGGCGGTCCGAAGTACGCGACAGAGCCGCCGGGCGCCATGACGAGCAGCTTGTCGCAGATCGCCAGCTCGGCCACGGAGTGGGTGACGACGAGAACGGTACGGCCGTCGTCGGCGAGGCCGCGCAGGAGCTGCATGACGTCGCGGTCCATGCCCGGGTCGAGGCCGGAGGTCGGCTCGTCCAGGAAGATCAGCGACGGCTTGGTCAGCAGTTCGAGCGCCACGGAGACACGCTTGCGCTGGCCGCCGGAGAGCGAGGTGACCCGCTTCTCCTTGTGGATGTCGAGCTTGAGCTCGCGCAGCACCTCGCCGATACGGGCCTCACGCTCGGACTCGGCGGTGTCACCGGGGAACCGGAGCTTGGCGGCGTACTTGAGTGCCTTCCGTACGGTCAGCTCCTTGTGCAGGATGTCGTCCTGCGGGACCAGACCGATGCGCTGGCGCAGCTCGGCGAATTGCTTGTACAGATTCCTGTTGTCGTACAGGACGTCGCCCTCGTTGGCGGGCCGGTAGCCGGTGAGCGCCTTGAGGAGCGTGGACTTTCCGGAGCCCGAGGGGCCGATAACCGCGATCAGCGACTTCTCGGGGACGCCGAAGGAGACGTCCTTGAGGATCTGCTTGCCGCCGTCGACCGTCACCGTGAGGTGGCGGGCGGAGAACGAGACCTCACCGGTGTCGACGAACTCTTCCAGCCGGTCGCCGACGAGGCGGAAGGTCGAGTGACCGACGCCGACGATGTCGTTCGGGCCGAGGAGCGCCGTACCGGACTTCGGGATCGGCTGACCGTTGACGTACGTGCCGTTGTGGGATCCGAGGTCGCGGATCTGGAAACGGCCGTCGGGCGTCGACGTGAACTCGGCGTGCAGACGCGAGACCTGGAGGTCGGAGACGACCAGCTCGTTCTCCAGCGCACGGCCGATGCGCATCACCCGGCCGAGGGCCATCTGGTGGAAGGTGGTCGGGCTGCGGTCCCCGTACACCGGTGGGGCCCCCGCCGCGCCACCGGATCCGGGACCGCCGGCACCGGGGCCCCCCGGCCCTCCGTGCTGCGACGGTACGTAGCCAGGCTGCTGCTGTTGCTGCGGCCAACCCTGCTGCTGAGGAGGCTGCTGTTGCTGAGGGGCCCAGCCGGGGCCACCCTGCGGCTGCGGCTGCTGTTGCGGCTGCGCGGGCGCGTGCTGCACCTGCGGCGCCTGGGGCGCTGCCGCACCGTTGAGATTCAGCAGCGGTCCGTCGGTCGCATTGCCGAGATGCACAGCGGTACCAGGACCGATTTCCATCTGGTGGATCCGCTGGCCCCGCACATAAGTGCCGTTGGTGCTGCCGTGGTCCTCAATTACCCAACTACGGCCCCCCCAGCTGATGGTGGCGTGACGCCACGAGACGCGCGCGTCATCGATCACCAAGTCGCCCTGCGGATCACGCCCCAGGCTGTACGACCTGGACTGATCGAGCGCCCAGGTCCTTCCGTTCATTTCAAGTACGAGTTCCGGCACTCCATGCCCCACTGGTTGTCCCCCGGGTTACCCCCCTCGCGGGGAGTCTAGGGATGGCGAACATCGTGGGGAACTATTTCAGGCCCGGCCCCTTATACGAAAGTCGGGCCTCACGAAAGAGCGCAAAATCCCGTTCGTGGCGCGGCGAAACGTAAGTGAACACGCTCAAACCCCACAAGCGGGACGCGGGTCTGGACGTATGCCGGCGGAGGGTTCGGAGAGGGCTGTCCGGCACGCGGAACACCGGGTCGCACCACCCGTCCCGCCCGATACGGTGGGAACACCATGAGCGCATCGCAGCCCCGTCAGACCACTGACGCAGCCCCCACGCTTCTCGTCAAGATCTTCGGGAAGGACCGACCGGGGATCACCGCCGGCCTCTTCGACACCCTCGCCGCCTACTCGCTCGACGTCATAGACATCGAGCAGGTCGTCACCCGTGGCCGTATCGTCCTGTGCGCGCTCGTCACCTCGCCCGAGGCCGGCGGCAGCACGGAGGGCGAGCTGCGCGCGACCGTCCACAGCTGGGCCGACTCCCTGAAGCTCCAGGCGGAGATCATCTCCGGGACCGGCGACAACAGGCCGCGCGGCAGCGGCCGTTCCCATGTCACCGTGCTCGGGCATCCGCTGTCCGCCGAGTCGACGGCGGCCATCGCCGCCCGCATCACCTCGACCGGCGGGAACATCGACCGTATCTTCCGGCTGGCCAAGTACCCGGTCACGGCGGTGGAGTTCGCCGTGTCCGGCACGGCGACCGAACCGCTGCGCACCGCGCTGGCGACGGAGGCCGCCGAGATCGGGGTGGACATCGCCGTCGTCTCGGCCGGACTGCACCACCGGGCGCAGCGGCTGGTCGTCATGGACGTCGACTCGACCCTCATCCAGGACGAGGTCATCGAACTCTTCGCCGCGCACGCGGGCTGCGAGGAGCAGGTCGCCGAGGTGACGGCCAGGGCGATGGCCGGTGAGCTGGACTTCGAGCAGTCGCTGCACGCGCGCGTGGCGCTGCTGGCCGGACTCGACGCGTCGGTGGTGGAGAAGGTACGCGCGGAGGTACGGCTCACGCCCGGCGCCCGCACCCTCATCCGTACGCTCAAGCGGCTCGGCTATCAAGTGGGCGTCGTGTCAGGCGGGTTCACCCAGGTGACCGACGGGCTGAAGGATCAGCTCGGGCTGGACTTCGCCTCGGCGAACACGCTGGAGATAGTGGACGGGAAGCTCACCGGGCGGGTCGTGGGCGAGATCGTCGACCGGGCGGGCAAGGCCAGGCTGCTGCGCCGGTTCGCCGCCGAGGCCGGGGTGCCGCTGTCGCAGACCGTGGCGATCGGCGACGGCGCCAACGACCTCGACATGCTGAACGCGGCGGGGCTCGGGGTCGCGTTCAACGCCAAGCCCGTGGTCCGCAGGGCCGCGCACACGGCGGTGAACGTGCCCTTCCTCGACACCGTGCTCTATCTGTTGGGCATCACGCGCGAAGAGGTCGAAGAGGTGGAGGCCGCGGAGGCGGGAGGGGACACGGAGGGGACGGCGCAGGCGGGCCCGTCGCTCTGAGGCGGGGCCCCGCCGGACCTGTACGAGAGACGGAAGAGCCCCGGCACGCACACCGTGCCGGGGCTCTGTCGTAAGGGAGTTGGGGCGGTCGGGGAGGGTGGGGGACGCGCGCGGTCAGTCGTGCGGGGCCCAGTATTCGAGCAGCGTCCCCACGTCGGGCTCCACGGTCTTCCACGAGCCGGTGATCTCGATCACGGCGAACGCCGAGGTCGGGAACGCGCTCGCGGTCAGCCGGCCCAGGGCGTCGCCCTCGGCGCGCGCCGAGAGGGCGTCGGCGAGGGCGTGCACACCGGGGTTGTGGCCGATCAGAAGGAGGTCCTTCACCTCGTCCGGCGTCTCGGTGACCAGCGCCAGGAGGTCGCCGAGCGTGGCGTCGTACAACCGGTCCTCGTAGACGGTCCTGGGCCGCGACGGCAACTCGTGCACCGCCAGCTTCCAGGTCTCGCGCGTACGGGCCGCGGTCGAGCAGAGGGCCAGGTCGAAGGCGATGCCGGTCTCCGCAATCCGGCGGCCGGCCACCGGGGCGTCCGCGCGGCCTCGCTCTGCGAGCGGCCTCTCGTGGTCGGCCACGTCGGGCCAGTCGGCCTTCGCGTGCCGGAGTAGGACAATCCTGCGGGGTGTTTCGACGCTCATGCATCCCAGCTTCGCACGAAATGCGCCGTCAGGCGCGGGGTGTTGGAGGGGCCGCCCGACAGGGGTGAGCGTGACAACGACGGCACTACCGGGCGAGCGTCTGCTGGATCTGGATCACCACGCCGCCGACACCGGGCTCGCTCGCGGCGGCGCCGGCCGGGACGGGACCGGCCATCAGCAGCAGGAGCGCGGCGAACGCGAGGGCCGGGAGCACTACCGCCCACCAGGGCAGACGGATGTCGACGCTGTCGGGGGGCGAGTGGTGGGACCGGGTGTGCGTAGGGGCCGGCATGGCCGCCTCCGTAGGTCAGCGGTTGAAGTACCTCAAAGCTACGGATCAGCGGCCCCCGCTCCCATCCGGAGACCCACCTACTCGACCCTGACCCTGACCCCCTAGGGGAGGGTGGGGCCAGCCCCACCGTCCCCCTTCTTTTCAAGGGTCCGGTTCGCCTCCGGGGGCTTTGAGCCGCTGTCGACGGTCGACCGTGCTCGGTCCGCTCGTTCCTCACGGACCTGCGCGCGCTCTCCCTTTCGACAGCGGCGCGCCCTTCGGCTCACTCGCCGGGAGGGGCGTCACGGGGAGGCGATCGAGGCGATGACGGCGATCACGACCATGATGCCGATAATCGTGCCGAACATCATCAGCAGTTTCTTCTGGCCGTTCTGGGGATTCGGATCAAGGACTGGCATGCGCCCAGTTTCTCATCTCAGCATTCGTCCTCGATCGTCCGGTCCCGGCCCGCGACGACCCCCAGAATGATCTGCGGCACCATGAGCCCGGCCATCAGCGTGATCGGCAGCCCCCACCCGCCGCTGTGCTGGTACAGCACGCCCACCAGCAGCGGACCCGGGATGGAGATCAGATAGCCGGTGCTCTGCGCGAAGGCGGACAGCCGTACGACCCCGGCGCCGGTCCTCGCGCGCATGCCGATCATCGTGAGTGCCAGCGGGAAGGCGCAGTTGGAGACGCCCAGCAGTACCGCCCACACCCAGGCCCCGGCGGCGGGCGCGAGGAAGAGCCCCGTGTAGCCGGTCAGACCGCAGGCTCCCAGGGCGACGACGATCGGACCCTGGTTTTTCATCCGGGTGGCCAGCCGGGGGATCACGAAGGCCAGAGGGACGCCCATGACCATGGTGACGGCGAGCAGCAGCCCCGCCGTACCGGCCGAGACCCCCGCGTCACGGAAGATCTGCGGCATCCAGCCCATGGTGATGTACGCGCCGGTGGCCTGGAGGCCGAAGAAGCAGCCGAGCGCCCAGGCGGTACGGCTGCGGGCGATCCTCGGCCCCGCCGCCCGCGCCACTGCCGACGCCGACGCCGACGCCTGTTCGGGCTCGGGCCGCCGCCCCGCGACCTTCCGGTCGCGTACGAGAAGCGCCGCCCACGGCAGTACGGCGACGGCGGCGACCACCGCCCACAGACCCAGGCCGAGGCGCCAACTGCCGCCCAGCGCCGAGGTCATGGGGACGGTCGCGGCCGCCGCCACGGCCGTGCCGGCGGACAGCGCCATCGAGTAGAGCCCGGTCATGGTGCCGACCCGGTCGGGGAAGTACCGCTTCACGATCACCGGCATCAGCACGTTGCCGACGGCTATGCCCATCAGCGCGAGCGCGCTCGCCGCGAGGAAGGCGGCCGTCCCGCTGGTGAAAGGGCGGATCAGCAGACCGGCCGTGATGGCCACCAGGCCCGCGCAGACCACCGTGGCGGGCCCGAACCGGCGGGCCAGGCGCGGGGCCGTGACGCCGAAGACGGCGAAACAGAGCGCCGGGACGGAGGTGAGGACGCCGGCGACGCTGCCGCTCATATGGAGTCCGACGCGTACGTCTTCGAGGAGCGCGCCGAGGCTGGTGATGGCGGGGCGGAGATTGACGGCCGCGAGGACGAGCCCGACGACGAGAAGCCGGGTCAGCCACACGGTCTTCCGGGGTGAGGACGCGGGAGAATCGGCGGGCAGGGGCGCGGCGGCCTCCCGGAGCGGGAGCGGGGTCGTAGTCTCGTCCAGCATGAAGCCATCATAGAATCATGGGATGATTGGTTGTCCAATCGCCTGACGTCACTCACCCGGCGTCCGGCTCGTCCGGTCCGTAGAACCCACGTCGTCCCCCGGCGAAACTCACGCCGCCCCTCGGCACCGAGAACTTGGAGCACCATGGCCCTGACCTCTCCCCGGCGATCCGCGCTCTCCGATCAGGTGATCACCGAGCTGCGGAACCAGATCACGTCGGGCGAATGGCCGGTCGGCTCACGCATCCCCACCGAGCCCGAGCTGGTCGAGCAGCTGGGCGTGGCCCGTAACACCGTCCGCGAGGCGGTCCGCGCGCTGGCGCACAACGGGCTCCTGGACATCCGGCAGGGCTCGGGCACCTACGTCGTCGCCACGAGTGAGCTGGCCGGTGTGATGCACCGCAGGTTCGCCGGCGCCGACGCCCGGCACATCGCGGAGGTGCGCTCCACCCTCGAAGCCTCGGCGGCCCGGCTGGCGGCCGAGCGCCGTACGGAGCGGGACATGCGGCAGCTGGACACGTTGCTGGCGCACCGCGAGGAGGCGTGGACCGGCGGGGACGCCGATCTGTTCGTGGCCGCGGACGCGACCCTGCACCTGGCGGTGGTCTCGGCCTCGCACAACGAGGTGCTCACCGCGCTCTACGCGGATCTGAGCGATCTGCTGCGCGACGGGCTGCGCGCCGATGTGGGCCGTGAGCTGCGCCCGGCGTTCCATCTGGACCACTCACGGCTGGTGGAGGCCATCAGGGCGGGGGACGCGGAGACGGCGGGGGCGGAGGCGGCGAGCCACGCCTTCAGCTGTCTGCGCGAGACGGCCTGAGGGCGGCCGAGAGCCCTCGTCAGGGCACGACGCGCTCATGGCTGACCCAAGCCGATTCGATCTCCTTCCAGCAGCGCCCGGTGAGCCGGACGTAGCCGGCGGCACGGGCCTCGGCGGGCGCGCTGTCGGAGTCGATGTCCCACCAGCGCGCGCACTCGATGTGCAGCTGGACCCGGTCGGTCTCCGGGTACGGGTTGTGGCAGAACGCGGTCACCAGGGAGCCCTCGGCCGCCGTACGGCAGGAGGCCCCGAACGGTTCGCGCTCGCGGTCCTTGTCGCGGTCGTCACGGGCTTCGTCACTGTCCGCGTCCACCGCGACGCGGTCGACACCCAGCACGTCCGCCGCCAAGGTCTTGGCCGCCGGGGGCGGCGACTCGTCCCGTACGACGGCGGTGACGGCGAGGCCCGCCACGATCAGCACCGCCACCGTCAGTGAGGCAGCCGCCTTGCGTGCTTTCCGGTACACAGCGACACCTCCTCCCCGACCAGTGTGCGGGGAGTTGTCGCTCTTCTCGACTCGTACGGACACGGACAGTGATGAGTGACGCTGCGCGACGCACGAAACCGCGTGCCGCCGTGGGGCGGTCACGCGGTTTCGTGGTCGGGCTGTCCAGCTGGTCGTGGCAGTCCTGCCGGTCGTGAACCTTCGGTCAGGCACCCATCATGTGGACGCCGCCGTCGACGTGCAGGATCTCGCCCGTCGTCTTCGGGAAGAAGTCCGACAGCAGTCCGACGACACCACGGCCGGCCGGGTCCGGGTCGGACAGGTCCCAGCCGATCGGCGCGCGGTGGTTCCACACGTCCGCCAGCTCCTCGAAGCCCGGGATGGACTTGGCGGCCATCGACCTGAGGGGGCCGGCCGAGACCAGGTTGCAGCGGATGTTCTTGGCGCCCAGGTCACGTGCGAGATAGCGGTTGGTGGATTCGAGTGCCGCCTTGGCGATGCCCATCCAGTCGTACTTGGGCCAGGCGAACTGAGCGTCGAAGGTGAGCCCGACGACCGAGCCGCCGCGCTCCATCAGCGGAAGGCAGGCCATGGTCAGCGACTTGAGCGAGTACGCCGAGACATGCACCGCCGTGCCGACGTCCTCCCACTCCGCCTCCAGGAAGTTGAAGACTCCCTGCGGGCCGAAGGCGATCGAGTGCACGACACCGTCGAGGCTCGCGCCCTCGCCCTGGTGCTCCCGGATCCGGTCGGCGAGGGAGTCCAGGTGCTCCTGGTTGGTGACGTCCACCTCGATGACGGGGGCGGGCTTGGGCAGCCGCTTGGCGATGCGCTCGACGAGCGAGAGGCGCCCGTAGCCGGTGAGGATGACGTCCGCGCCTTCCTCCTGCGCGACCTTGGCCGCGTGGAAGGCGATGGAGGCGTCGGTGAGGACGCCTGTGACGAGAATGCGCTTGCCGGCGAGGATTCCACTCATGTGATCAGTGACCCATGCCCAATCCGCCGTCAACGGGAATGACGGCTCCAGTGATGTACGCGGCGTCGTCCGAGGCGAGGAAGCGGACCGCGGCCGCGATCTCCTCGGGCTGTGCGTAACGGCCGAGGGGGACGTTGGAGACGATGTTCTTGCGCTGCTCGTCGGTGAGCACCTTGGTCATGTCGGTGTCGACGAAACCGGGCGCCACGACGTTGAACGTGATGTTGCGCGAGCCGAGTTCACGGGCGAGCGAGCGGGCGAAGCCGACAAGGCCGGCCTTGGAGGCCGCGTAGTTCGCCTGGCCGGCCGAGCCGAGCAGCCCGACCACGGACGAGATGAGAACGACGCGGCCGCGCTTGGCGCGCAGCATCGCACGGTTGGCGCGCTTGACCACGCGGAAGGTGCCCGTGAGGTTGGTGTCGAGGACGGAGGTGAAGTCCTCCTCCGACATCCGCATCAGCAACTGGTCCTTGGTGACGCCGGCGTTGGCGACCAGCACCTCCACGGGACCGTGCGTCTCCTCGATCTCCTTGTAGGCCTGCTCCACCTGCTCGGAATCGGTGATGTCACAGCGGACGGCCAGGCAGCCCGACTCCGTCAGGGCCTTGGGCGGTTCGCCCGAGCGGTAAGTGATGGCGACCTTGTCGCCGTTGCCGACGAAAGCCAGGGCGATGGCAAGACCGATGCCCCGGTTTCCTCCGGTGACGAGAACCGAGCGGCTCAACGGAGCACCTTTCGTAGCTGTCTGGTACCTGGAAAACCTATCGCCCGAGCCGCCGGTCCGTGGACTCGGGCATGGACAGCGCCTCGGTACGGTCACTGTGGGGTCCCTACATAAACGCGGCGAAACCCCGCTCCGTACCGCATGATTCACTGCGGACACCTTTACCGAGGCGTGTGAAAGGGAGGCCGACGTGCCCCATGAGGTCGATCAGTCGTTTCTGGCACTGCCGCTGAGGGCGCTCGCCGACGCGGCCCTCGCCAGAGCGCGTGCGCTCGGCGCCGATCATGCCGACTTCCGGTTCGAGCGGGTACGGAGCGCGGACTGGCGCCTGCGGGACGCCAGGCCCGCCGGGTCGTCGGACTCCACCGATGTCGGCTACGCGGTACGTGTCGTGCACGGCGGCGCCTGGGGGTTCGCCTCGGGGGTCGACCTGACGATGGACGCCGCGGCCAGGGTCGCGGGACAGGCCGTGGCGATGGCGAAGCTGTCGGCGAAGGTCATCGCGGCGGCGGGTTCGGACGAGCGTGTGGAGCTGGCCGACGAGCCGGTGCACGCGGAGAAGACCTGGGTGTCGGCGTACGACATCGACCCTTTCGAGGTACCCGACGAGGACAAGAGTGGACTTCTGGCGGAGTGGAGCGCGCGGCTGCTGCGCGCGGAGGGTGTCGCGCATGTGGACGCCTCGCTGCTGACCGTCCACGAGAACAAGTTCTACGCGGACACGGCGGGCACCGTCACCACGCAGCAGCGCGTCAGGCTGCACCCGCAGCTCTCGGCGGTCGCGGTGGACGGTGAGACCGGTGAGTTCGACTCGATGCGCACGATCGCCCCGCCGGTCGGGCGGGGTTGGGAGTATCTGACGGGCACCGGCTGGGACTGGGACTCCGAGTTGGAGCGGATCCCGGCGCTGCTCGCCGAGAAGATGCGCGCGCCGAGTGTCGAGGCGGGGGCGTACGACCTGGTCGTCGACCCGTCGAACCTCTGGCTGACGATCCACGAGTCGATCGGGCACGCGACGGAGCTGGACCGGGCGCTGGGGTACGAGGCGGCGTACGCCGGGACGTCCTTCGCGACCTTCGATCAGCTGGGGAAGCTGGCGTACGGCTCGTCGATCATGAACGTGACGGGTGACCGGACCGCCGAGCACGGTCTGGCGACGATCGGGTACGACGACGAGGGGGTCGAGGCCCAGTCGTGGGACCTCGTCAAGGACGGCACTCTCGTCGGCTACCAGCTGGACCGGCGGATCGCGAAGCTCACCGGCTTCGACCGCTCCAACGGCTGCGCGTACGGGGACTCGCCGGGCCATGTGCCGGTGCAGCGCATGGCGAACGTCTCGCTGAAGCCGGATCCGGGCGGGCTCGCCACGGAGGATCTGATCGGCGGTGTGGAGCGCGGGATCTATGTGGTCGGCGACCGCTCGTGGTCGATCGACATGCAGCGCTACAACTTCCAGTTCACCGGGCAGCGGTTCTTCCGGATCGAGAACGGCAAGCTCGCCGGTCAGCTGCGGGACGTGGCCTACCAGGCGACGACGACGGACTTCTGGGGCTCGATGGAGGCCGTGGGCGGACCGCAGACGTATGTGCTCGGCGGCGCCTTCAACTGCGGCAAGGCCCAGCCGGGCCAGGTAGCGGCGGTCTCCCACGGCTGCCCCTCCGCCCTGTTCCGCCGCGTGAACATCCTCAACACGACGCAGGAGGCCGGACGATGAGCACGAGCAGCAGTGGCAAGCCGCACGAGATCGTCGAGCGGGCCCTCGAACTGTCGACCGCCGACGGCTGCGTGGTCATCGCCGACGAGCACTCGACGGCGAACCTCCGCTGGGCGGGCAACGCGCTGACGACGAACGGTCTGACCCGGGGCCGTACGCTCACCGTCATCGCGACCGTCGACGGCAAGGAGGGCACCGCCTCCGGTGTGGTATCGCGGTCCGCCGTCACCGCCGACGAGTTGGAGCCGCTGGTGCGCGCCGCCGAGGCGGCCGCCCGTGGTGCGGGCCCCGCCGAGGACGCCCGGCCGCTCGTCGAGGCCGGTCCGGCGTCGGAGGACTTCACCGACGGGCCCGCCGAGACGACGTCCGCGGTCTTCGCGGACTTCGCGCCGGCGCTCGGTGAGTCCTTCGCGCGCGCCCGTGCCGGTGGCCGGGAGCTGTACGGCTTCGCGAACCACGAGCTGACGTCGACGTACCTCGGTACGTCCACGGGTGTACGGCTCCGGCATGACCAGCCCAACGGCACGCTGGAGCTGAACGCCAAGTCCCCCGACCGATCGCGGTCGGCCTGGGCGGGGCGGTCGACCCGTGACTTCAAGGATGTGGATCCTGCGGCGCTCGACGCCGAGCTGGCCCGGCGTCTCGCCTGGGCGGAGCGCCGTATCGATCTGCCCGCCGGCCGTTACGAGACGCTGCTGCCGCCGACCGCGGTGGCCGATCTGCTGATCTACCAGCTGTGGTCGTCCTCCGCGCGGGACGCGGCCGAGGGCCGTACGGTCTTCTCGAAGCCCGGCGGCGGCA
Source organism: Streptomyces sp. NPDC051217 (assembly GCF_044455465.1). Classification (NCBI taxonomy): domain Bacteria; kingdom Bacillati; phylum Actinomycetota; class Actinomycetes; order Kitasatosporales; family Streptomycetaceae; genus Streptomyces; species Streptomyces sp. NPDC051217. The sequence continues at coordinate 448,100 of NZ_JBITEV010000004.1, read as the reverse complement.
CCCGCGTCGGCGACACCCTCGCCGAGCTGCCGCTGACGCTGCGCAGCGATCCGAACGAGCCGGGCCTGGAGTCCGCGCCGTTCGTGATCGCGCACGCGTCGGGCGACGACTCGTCGGTGTTCGACAACGGTCTGCCGCTGTCCGCGACGGACTGGGTACGGGACGGCAGGCTGGAACGGCTGGTCACCACCCGGCACAGCGCGGAGCTGACCGGGCTGCCGCTCGCACCGGCCGTCGACAACCTGATCCTGGACGGGGGCGGTGAGCGTTCGCTGGAGGAGATGGTCGCCGGCACCACGCGCGGGCTGCTGCTGACGTGCCTGTGGTACATCCGCGAGGTCGATCCGGCGACGCTGCTGCTGACGGGGCTCACCCGGGACGGCGTCTATCTCGTCGAGAACGGTGAGGTCGTCGGCGAGGTGAACAACTTCCGCTTCAACGAGTCGCCGGTGGACCTGCTGTCGCGCGCGTCGGAGGCGGGACGGACGGAGAAGACGCTGCCGCGCGAGTGGGGCGACTACTTCACCCGGGCCGCGATGCCCGCGCTGCGGGTGCCTGATTTCAATATGAGTTCGGTCAGCCAGGGCGTATAACCTCGAAGGGGTTCCGGCGTCGTGGACGCCGGGCCGACCTGACTCACCGAAGGAGAGCTGAGAAACGTGACGGATATCGTCGACGAGCTGCGGTGGCGTGGGCTGATCGCCCTGTCCACCGACGAGGACGCATTGCGCAAAGCGTTCGCGGACGGCCCCGTCACGTTCTATTGCGGCTTCGACCCGACCGCGCCCAGCCTGCATCTGGGGAATCTGGTCCAGATCCTCACAATGCGCCGGATCCAGCTGGCGGGGAACCGTCCGCTGGGGCTGGTCGGCGGGGCGACGGGGCTGATCGGCGACCCGAAGCCGAACTCGGAGCGGACGCTGAACGAGCCCGAGGTCGTCGGCGAGTGGGTGGGGCGGCTGCGCGCGCAGATCGAGCGGTACCTGGACTTCGAGGGTCCGCACGCGGCGACCATGGTCAACAACCTGGACTGGACGTCGGGTCTGTCGGCGATCAGCTTCCTGCGCGACGTCGGGAAGTACTTCCGCGTCAACAAGATGATCGCGAAGGAGGCGGTCGCGCGGCGGCTGAACTCCGACGCGGGGATCAGCTACACCGAGTTCAGCTACCAGATCCTCCAGGGCATGGACTTCCTGGAGCTGTACCGGCGCTACGGCTGCACCCTCCAGACCGGCGGCAGTGACCAGTGGGGCAATCTCACGGCGGGCACCGACCTGATCCACCGGGTCGAGCCCGCGGCGTCGGTGCACGCCCTGGCGACCCCGCTGATCACGAAGGCCGACGGCACCAAGTTCGGCAAGACGGAGACCGGCACGGTCTGGCTGGACCCCGAGCGGACGACGCCGTACGCGTTCTACCAGTTCTGGCTCAACGCGGACGACCGGGACGTCTCCAAGTTCCTGCGGATCTTCAGCTTCAAGACGCGCGAGGAGATCGAGGAGCTGGAGAAGCTGACCGAGGAGCGTCCGCAGGCACGGGCGGCGCAGCGTGCGCTGGCCGAGGAGCTCACGACGCTCGTCCACGGCGCCGAGCAGTGCGCCGGTGTGGTCGCCGCGTCGAAGGCGCTGTTCGGCCAGGGTGAGCTGACCGGGCTGGACGCGGCGACGCTGGCGGCGGCCCTGTCCGAGGTGCCGCACGCGCGGGTGGCGGAGCTGGCGCCGATGGTGGACCTGCTGACCGAGGTGGGGCTGGCGCCGAGCAAGTCGGCGGCGCGTCGCACGGTGAAGGAGGGCGGGGCTTACGTGAACAACGCCAAGGTCACGGACGCCGAAGCCGTACCGGACGCCGGGGAGCTGCTGCACGGGCGCTGGCTGGTGCTGCGCCGTGGCAAGAAGAACCTCGCCGCGATCGAGGTCACGGCGGAAACGGCCTCCTGAGCCGGAGACAACGGAGACAACTGAGACACCGATACGGCCCGGTACGCCCACACGCGTACCGGGCCGTACGTGATCGTGCGGGGACAGGGTGCGACGCCATCAGGCGGTACCCCCTCTCGTAGGAGGCGCACCGCGGGCGTACCGTGGAGCGGGTCCGGCACTGGGAGCGGCCGGCGAGGGAATCGGATGGTGGACCGTGATGCGGAAGCAGCGCAGCACCGAGGTTTTCCGTATCACGGGAGCGAGGCGGGGGCTCGACGAGGACGTGCGCAGCAGACAGCGGCGCTATGTCATCTCCATGCTGGTGCGCACCCTCGCGGTGATCCTGGCCGTGGCTCTGTGGAATGTGGAGCGTTATGTGGCGATCGGCTGCCTCGTGCTCGGCGTCCTGCTGCCGTACGTGGCCGTGGTGATCGCCAACGGGGGCCGGGAGAACGCCGGTTCCCTGCCGTCGACCCACCTGCCCCCGCCGGCCCGGCCGATGATCGCTCCCGCCACCGTGCCGGGTGGAGCGGAATCCGGCGCGCGGTCCACGAACTTCGAACACCCGGGTCCCCCGCACGGCCGGAGTTGACTCGAACGCTCTCGAAGCTCAAGAAAAGCTCAGATCAATCATGAAGTTCCGGTGCACTTGAGCCGGTTACCCGTGACATACTTTGTAGGCGCTCCGCATCCCCCGTCGGAGCGACGGACCGACGCCGGGCAGCTCCCCCCGTGGCTGCTCGGCGTCGCCTTTTTCGGGGTGTATCTCCCCAGGATCAGCGGCTGTCGGCCACGCCCCGGTCACGCTCTAGGCTTGAGGCCGTGGACCTCTTCGATTCTCCCGGCGCCTCCGACGGACCCGACGGACCTGTCTGTTCGGCCAAGGGCTGCCGCGCCGCCGCCGTGTGGGTGCTGGCCTGGAACAACCCCAAGCTGCACACGCCCGAGCGCCGGAAGACCTGGCTGGCCTGCGAGGAGCACCGCGACCACCTGTCGTCGTTCCTCGGTGTCCGCGGTTTCCTCAAGGACGTCGTCACCCTGGCCGAGTGGGAGCGGGGCACCTCACCCGCCGATGGCTGACATGGGCCGGTCGGGCTGGAGGAACAGCGGGTCGTCCAGGCCGGAGCCCGCCTTCTTGCCCCACATCGCCAGCTTCCAGAGCCTCGCGATGGACTCATCGGTGGCGTCCGAGCGCAGGGCCGCGCGCAGGTCGGTCTCCTCGCGGGCGAACAGACACGTACGCACCTGACCGTCGGCGGTGAGCCTGGTGCGGTCGCAGGCCGAGCAGAACGGGCGGGTGACGGAGGCGATGACGCCGACCCTGTGCGGTCCCCCGTCCACGATCCAGCGCTCGGCGGGGGCGGATCCGCGCTCCTCGCCGCCCTCCTCGGTGAGCGTGAAGCGGGTCCTCAGCGACTGGAGGATGTCGCCCGCGGTGATCATCCCGTCCCGCTTCCAGCCGTGCTGGGCGTCGAGGGGCATCTGCTCGATGAAGCGCAGCTCGTAGTCGTTCTCGACGGCCCAGGCCAGCAGCTCGGGGGCCTCGTCGTCGTTGAGCCCCGGCATCAGGACGGTGTTGACCTTGACGGGGGTCAGGCCCGCGTCGCGCGCGGCGGCCAGCCCGTCGAGCACGTCCTGGTGGCGGTCGCGCCTGGTGAGGGTCTTGAAGACGTCGCGGCGCAGCGTGTCGAGCGAGACGTTCACCCGGTCGAGACCGGCGGTCTTGAGCGCCGCCGCCGTGCGCTTCAGCCCGATGCCGTTGGTCGTCACGGACATCTTGGGGCGGGGCGCGAGGGCGGCGCACCGCTCGACGATCCCGACGAGTCCGGGCCGCAGCAGCGGCTCCCCGCCGGTGAAGCGGACGTCGCGCACGCCGAGCAGGGTCACGGCGATACGGACGAGTCTGACGATTTCGTCGTCGGTGAGGAGATCGGGCTTCGCGAGCCACTGCAGGCCCTCTTCCGGCATGCAGTACGTACACCGGAGATTGCACTTGTCGGTGAGCGAGACTCGCAGGTCGGTGGCCACCCGGCCGTAAGTGTCGATGAGCACTCTGAGCCCCCTTCCTCGTGGTGCCTCTGAATACCTCTGGGACTGGCGTCCCGGTGCTCGTAGCGACCGATCTTCCGAGCGTACGGCAGACCTGTGACATCCACAGGTCCCGTTTGCCACGAGGAGCGGCGTGGCCGCGTCGTAGGACTCTACGACGCGGCCACGCCAAAGGCTCGCTCTTCGATTGAAATCGATCAGTGAATCGATCAGATCAGTGCGCTCCGGTGCCGGTGAGCGACTTGACCTCCAGCTCGGCGTACTTCTTGACGTCGGGCTCCTCCTTGGAGAGGACCGACGCGAGCCAGCCGAGCAGGAAGCCCAGCGGGATCGAGATCAGGCCCGGGTTCTCCAGCGGGAAGAGGGCGAAGTCCACGTCCGGGAACATCGAGGTGGGCTTGGAGGAGACGACCGGCGAGAACAGCACCAGCAGGACGGACGAGGCCAGACCGCCGTAGATCGACCAGAGCGCGCCGACCGTGGTGAACCGCTTCCAGAAGAGGCTGTACAGAAGCGTCGGCAGGTTGGCGGAGGCGGCGACCGCGAAGGCGAGGGCCACCAGACCGGCGACGTTCAGGTCGCGGGCGAGCGCGCCGAGCGCGATGGAGACCACGCCGATGGCGACGGTCGCGTAGCGGGCCGCGCGCACCTCCTCCTTCTCGGTGGCCTTGCCCCGGCGGATGACGTTGGCGTAGATGTCGTGCGCGAACGACGACGATGACGCCAGCGTCAGGCCGGCCACGACCGCGAGGATGGTGGCGAAGGCGACCGCGGAGATGACGGCGAGCAGGATGGCGCCGCCGGTGGAGTCACCGCCGCCGCCGATCTCCATCGCCAGCAGTGGAGCGGCCGTATTGCCCGCCGCGTTGGAACTGGTGATCTCCTCCGGGGTGAGCAGCGCCGCGGCGCCGAATCCCAGGGCGATGGTCATCAGGTAGAAGCCGCCGATGATGCCGATGGCCCAGTTGACGGACTTACGGGCCGCCTTGGCCGTGGGCACCGTGTAGAAGCGGATCAGGATGTGCGGCAGTCCGGCGGTGCCGAGGACGAGCGCGATGCCCAGCGAGATGAAGTCGAGCTTCGAGGTCTCGGTCAGCCCGTACTTGAGTCCCGGCTCCAGGAAGGCCGAGCCCTTGCCACTGTTGGAGGCGGCGCTGCCGAGCAGGTCGGAGACGTTGAAGTTGAATTTGAGCAGCACCAGGAAGGTGATGAGCAGGGTGCCCGCGATGAGCAGAACGGCCTTGACCATCTGGACCCAGGTGGTGCCCTTCATCCCGCCGATGGTGACGTAGACGATCATCAGGATGCCGACCAGGGCGACGATCAGGATCTTGCCCGCGTCGCTGGTGATGCCGAGCAGCAAGGAGACGAGCACGCCCGCGCCGGCCATCTGGGCGAGCAGGTAGAAGATCGAGACGACGATGGTGGAGGCGCCCGCCGCCGTACGGACGGGGCGCTGGCGCATCCGGTAGGCGAGGACGTCACCCATGGTGTAGCGGCCGGAGTTGCGCAGCGGTTCGGCGACCAGCAGCAACGCGACGAGCCAGGCGACCAGGAAGCCGATGGAGTAGAGGAAGCCGTCGTAGCCGAAGAGGGCGATGGCGCCGGCGATTCCGAGGAAGGATGCGGCGGACATGTAGTCGCCGGAGACGGCGAGGCCGTTCTGGAAGGCGGTGAACTGGCGTCCACCCGCGTAGAAGTCGGCGGCGCTCTTGGTCTGCCGGCCGGCCCAGACGGTGATGACGAGGGTCGCGACGACGAACAGCGCGAAGAGCGTGATGATCAGCGGCCGGTGCTCGCTGGCATCGGTGTTGGCGGCCAGCTGGATTCCCGCGGCCTGGGTCAGCTGGATGGTCGGGCTCACAGGTCGGCCTCCATACGGGACTTGATCGCCGCGCCCTTGGGGTCGAGCTTCTGCGATGCGAACTTCGAGTAGAACCAGGCGATGAGGAACGTGGTGAGGAACTGACCGAGGCCGAAGACGAAGGCGACGTTGATGTTGCCGAAGAGCTTGGTACCCATGAAACCGCCGGCGTAGTTGGACAGCAGCACGTACAGCAGGTACCAGGTGATGAAGGCGATGGTCAGGGGGAAGGCGAAGGAGCGGTAGGTACGGCGCAGTTCGCCGAATTCGGCGCTCTCCTGGACCTCTACGAACTGTGCTGTCGTGGGCTGGGCGGGGGTGCTGGGGTCCGGGTTGCCCTTGGGCGGCGGCGGTCCATCGGTAGCCACGGAATCTCCTCGTGACGCGGGTGCGATAGGGGTGGTCGGGGGGGCGCTCACTGAGGGGGTGATGTTGTCCACCCCCTGACAACGGCACGGAGAGCGCGGCGAAGTGGTTCAACACCGGCGATTTTCTGGCCGAAATCATTGATGAGCAGGGATGATCAGCGATAGCTTCGCTCGTCATGTACCCGTCCATGCGCGCTGTGCGCAGGGGCGGCCTCACGGATGATGTGGAGAACCCATGGCTCATCTGAGATCCAGACGGCGGCACGCACTGGCTCTGCCCGTCGGTCTGGCGCTCATCGCCTCGCTCGGCTTCCTGCCGGCCGGGTCCGCGTCGGCGGCGCCGGTCGACGACGTCCCGGCCGCTGTGTCGACGGACGGCCCGAAGCTGTCGTACGTCGTGAACACCAGCGGCGGACACTCCACCGTCAAGTCGGTGAAGAAAGCCATCACCAAGGCCGGCGGGACTGTGGTGATCGCCTATGACCAGATAGGTGTCATCGTCGTCCACTCGCAGAACCCGGAGTTCGGTTCGACGATCCGCAAGGTCCGGGGCGTCGCTTCGGCGGGCGCCACCCGTACGAAGCCGCTGACGGCCCAGACCACCACGGACATCGAGGCCGAGCAGCCGCTCTCCGCCAAGGAGGCGAAGGCCGCCACGGCGAAGGCGTCGAACGACCAGGACGCGCTGGAGCCCCTCCAGTGGGACCTGCCGGCCATCAAGGCCGACAAGGCGCACCAGCAGTCGCTCGGCAGCAGCAAGGTCACGGTCGGTGTGATCGACACGGGTGTCGACGACACCCACCCCGACCTCGCGCCGAACTTCGACCGTCGCGCGTCGGTCAGCTGTGTGGGCGGTACGCCCAACACGGCGGACGGCGCCTGGCGTCCCGGCCCCGGAGAGAGTGACCACGGCACGCACGTCGCGGGCACGATCGCCGCGGCCAAGAACGGCACCGGCGTCACCGGAGTCGCTCCGGGCGTGAAGGTCTCCGGCATCAAGGTGTCGCAGCCCGACGGCTTCTTCTACACCGAGGCGGTCGTCTGCGGCTTCGTCTGGGCCGCCGAGCACGGCGTCGATGTGACGAACAACAGCTACTACACCGACCCGTGGCTGTTCAACTGCGAGGACGACCCGGACCAGAAGGCTCTGGCCGACGCGGTCACGCGGGCCACCCGGTACGCCGAGGGCAAGGGCATCGTGAATGTCGCCGCCGCCGGCAACTCCGACATGGACCTGGCCGCCGACGAACTCAACGACGGTTCCAGCCCGAACGACACCACCCCGGCCGACCGTGTGATCGACCCGTCCGAGTGCCTGGACATCCCGTCCCAGGTGTCGGGTGTCGTCACGGTCTCCGCGACCGGTGCCAAGAACCTGAAGGCGTCGTACTCCAACTACGGTCTCGGGACCGTCGACATCGCCGCTCCCGGTGGCGACCTGACGGCGTACCAGACCCCGGAGGCGCCCGCCGTCAACGGTCTGATCCTGAGCACGCTTCCCGGTGGTCGCTTCGGCTACAAGGGCGGCACGTCGATGGCGTCCCCGCACGCGGCGGGTGTCGCGGCGCTGATCAAGTCGACCCACCCGTACGCCTCGCCGTGGCTGGTCAAGACGTTGATGAACGTCCAGGCCGACGCGACGTCGTGCACCAACCCGTACGACATCGACGGTGACGGCACCGTCGACGCGGTGTGCGAGGGCAACAAGTACAAGAACGGCTTCTACGGTGTCGGCGTGGTGGACGCGCTGGACGCCGTCCGCCGCTGAGCACGACAGTGTGAACAGGTGAGCGGGCCGTCCCGGTGGGGCGGCCCGCTCAGTCGTGTACGGGGCCGTCCGGGCGCCCGGGGTGGGCGAGGGGCCGGTGCGGGCCCGCAGGATGCCCGCCGTGACCAGGGTCCGGGCCCGCGAGGTAGGTCAGCATGATCCACAGATCGGCGCCGGGCGGCCGGGGCCACCCGGCGACGCCGGTGGCCATGAGCGTGTCGGAGAACAGGAAGAGCGCGGCGACGAGCAGCCGGGGGCCACCCCGGGCGGCCCACGTACGCGGCGAGGAGCGGCATCAGCGGGGGCCTGGCGACGAGTTGACCGGTACGTGAGCCGACGGCGACGCAGACCGGCTCGCCGACGGCGGCCGGCGCGAAGGCCACCAGGAGCGGCCTCGCAGGCCGGGTGGTCACTCGGGCTGCCAGCCGGGGCCCCGGAAGACCCGTCCGGCCCGTTCGCGCCAGTCGCGGGCGGCCCGTACGTCGCGTGCGATGGCGGCGTACTCGTGGGTGGCGACCCGCAGCGGGTTGTAGGTCTCTATGTTCTTCGTGAGCCCGAAGACCGGCCGCTCGGTCTCGGCCGCGAAGGAGCCGAAGAGGCGGTCCCAGACGATCAGGATCCCGCCGAAGTTGCGGTCCAGATAGCCGCCCTGGGAGGCGTGGTGCACCCGGTGGTGGGAGGGCGTGTTCAGGACGTACTCGAAGGGCCGCGGCAGCTTGTCGATCCGCTCGGTGTGCACCCAGAACTGGTAGACGAGGTTCGCCGACGAGCAGAAGGCGAGCGCCGCGGGATGGACCCCGAGCAGGATGAACGGGAGGTAGAACGGCCAGACGGTGAGTGAGGTCCAGGGCTGGCGCAGTGCGGTGCTGAGGTTGAACTTCCGGCTGGAGTGGTGCACCACGTGGCAGGCCCACAGGATCCGCACGACATGGTGGCCTCGGTGCGACCAGTAGTAGAAGAAGTCCTGCGCGAGCAGCATCAGCGGGATCGTCCACCACAGGACGGGGACCCGCAGGGGCGTCAGTTCGTACGCCGCCGTGTAGACGGCCACGACGGGGATCTTCCACAGGAGGTCGAAGCCGAGGCTGCCGAGCCCCATGGAGAGGCTGGTAGCGGCGTCCTTGCCCGAGTACCCGGCGGCGTCCTCGTCGGGATGGAGCCGGTAACTCACCACTTCGACCAGGGTGAGCAGGACGAACGCGGGGATCGACCACAGCACGACATCGGGCAGGTTCGGCGGCATGCCAGCACCGTAGGGGTGGGTGCGCGGCCCCGGCTAGATGTTGTTACTGACAAGTATATGAGACATCCTGTCAGCGGATTTTGGTGGCTTCCACCAACGGGTGACCGGACGGCCCGTCAACACCCGTACGGTGCGGGACGGGCGACGGCTGGTCAGAGGCGCGTCACGGGCTGTCAGTCGTGGCCCGTATTCTCTGTGACCATGCTCGACGACCCCGCGACTTCGACGATGTGGCCGGCCGCGTACCCCCAGGGATACGCGGTCGTCGACGTGGAGACCACCGGACTCGCCCGCGACGACCGGATAGTGTCCGCGGCCGTGTACCGGCTGGACGCGCGGGGCGACGTCGAGGACCACTGGTACACGCTGGTCAACCCCGAGCGGGACCCGGGGCCGGTCTGGATCCATGGGCTGACGACCGATGTGCTGGCGGACGCCCCGTTGTTCAGGGATGTCGCGCGGGAGTTCTCGGAGCGGCTCGCGGACCGGGTGCTCGTCGCGCACAACGCGTTCTTCGACTGGTCGATGATCTCCCGGGAGTACGCGCGCGCGAGGGCGGTCGCCCCCACGCGTCAGCGGCTGTGCACCATCGCGCTCGCCAAGGAGCTCCGACTGCCGCTGCCCAACCACAAGTTGGCCACGCTCGCCGAGCACTTCGGCGTCGCGCAGCGGCGGGCGCACCACGCGCTGGACGACGCGCGGGTGCTCGCGGAGGCGTTCCGGCCGAGCCTGCACGCGGCGGCCCGGGACGGGGTGCGGCTGCCGCTGCTCGAATGCCGGCCGCTCACGGAGTGGTCGGACAGCCCGGCGAAGCCGCTGATCGGCCATCAGCCGACGCACCGCCCGACGACCTGGCGGCCGTCGCGCCGGCTGCCGCCCTGTCCGTATCCGAACCCCGGGCGGTACGAGAGCGACAAGCCCCTCGCGCAGGGGATGCGGGTGGCCTTCTCGGGTGACACGTCGGTCGACCGTGAGCTGCTGGAGGACCGGGCCATCGAGGCGGGGCTGCATGTCGCCACGAGCGTCTCGCGCAAGACGAGTCTGCTCGTGACGAACGATCCCCGCTCGGCGACGTCCAAGGCGGTGAAGGCGGCGGAGTACGGCACACCGGTCGTCGACGAAGCCGCGTTCACACACCTGCTGCGCGACGTGGCTCCCGCGCGGCCGGCGGCGGTGCCCCCGGCAGACGGGTGATTGCGCCGCGACTCGCCCGCGCTCCGCTCGCACACCGCGCCGCCGCGTCCCAACCTGTGGCGCATGGCACGTTGCGAAGTCTGCGGAAACGAATACGGCATGTCCTTCGAGGTGCACGCGCAGGGCGCCGTGCATGTCTTCGACTGCTTCTCCTGCGCCATTCACCGCATGGCGCCCGTCTGTGAACACTGCCGCGTCCAGATCATCGGGCAGGGGGTCGAGGTCGAGGGCCAGTGGTTCTGCGGCGCCCACTGCGCCCGCGCCGAGGGGAAGGCGGGCATCGTCGACCGGGTCTGAGGACCGTCGGACAGACGTACGGGCGGGCGTACGGGCACTCGGCAGGCGGTGCGGGGCCGTCCGGACCGCCGGACCCGCTGCCGGGGACGGCGGACCCGCCGGGTACCGTCAAAGGCGTGTACCGGTTCCTCTTGTCGCGGCAGTGGGTGATTCTCACCCTGCTCGCCCTCGTCCTCATCCCCGTGATGATCGAGCTCGGCTTCTGGCAGCTGCACCGGCACGAACACCGGGTGGCGCAGAACTCACTGATCGCGGACAACCTCAAGGCGAAGCCGGTCCCGGTCACCGAGCTCACCTCCCCCGGCCACACCGTGCCGCGCGCCGACTTCTGGCGGCGGGTCGAGGCCACCGGCACCTTCGACACGGCGCACGAGGTCGTCGTACGCCGCCGGACCAACGCCGACGAGACCGTCGGCTTCCACGTCCTGACCCCGCTCGTCCTCGACGACGGCCGCGCGGTCCTCGTCAACCGGGGCTGGATCCCCTTCGGCGCGGACCAGCGCTCCTTCCCCGACATCCCGGCGGCGCCCCAGGGCGAGGTCACCGTCACCGGCCGCCTCAAGGCCGACGAGACGACCGGCACCAGCGGTATCAAGGAGCTGAGCGACCTCCCGGACCGCCAGGTCATGCTGATCAACAGCGAGCAGCAGGCCAGGTCGCTCGGCCGGACCGTCCTCGGCGGCTACATCGAGCAGACCGCCCCCGCGGCGGCCGGCGGCAGCCCGCGGCAGATCCCCGAGCCCGACTCCGGCTCCATCGGCCCGCACATGGCGTACGCCGTGCAGTGGTGGCTGTTCACCGCCGGCGTGCCCGTGGGATGGGTCGTTCTCGTACGGCGCGAAAGGCGCGACCGCGCGGCAAGCGCCGCCCGGGGCGCCCCCGAGCGCGAGACGGCCGCCGCATAACGCGCCTGTCCTGCGGGAACAGGGCAGAAGTGACCCAACGCATCGAGGACTACGCCCTCATCGGCGACTTGCAGACCGCGGCTCTCGTCGGCATGAACGGCTCCATCGACTGGTTGTGCCTGCCACGCTTCGACTCGGCCGCGTGCTTCGCGTCCCTGCTCGGCAACAAGGAGAACGGCCACTGGCTGCTCGCTCCCCGGGGTGCGAGCCGCTGCACCAGCCGCCGGTACGCGGGGGATTCGCTGGTGCTGGAGACCCTCTGGGAGACCAGGGGCGGCACGGTGAAGGTCACCGACTTCATGCCGCAGCGCGATGTCGCGCCCGATGTCGTACGCATCGTGGAGGGTGTCAGCGGCTCGGTGGAGATGAGCGCCACCCTGCGGCTGCGCTTCGACTACGGCTCCATCGTGCCGTGGGTGCGCAGGACCGACGGGCAGCGCGTCGCCGTCGCCGGGCCCGACTCGGTGTGGCTGCGGAGCATCTCGCGGGCCCGGCCGGTCGGGGGTGAACTGGCGCCGAACGAGAAGCCGTTGGTCAAGACGTGGGGGCAGGAGTTCAGCACCTGTTCGTCGTTCACCGTCGGCGCCGGGGAGAAGGTCGCCTTCGTCCTCACCTGGCACCCCTCGCACCTGCCGCGCCCCGGCCTGGTCGACCCGTTCGAGGCCCTGGAGCACAGCAAGGCGGACTGGGAGGAGTGGGCGGGCCTCTGTACGTACAAGGGGCCGTACCGCGAAGCCGTCCTGCGCTCCCTGCTCACGCTGAAGGCGCTCAGCTACGCCCCGACCGGCGGCATCGTGGCGGCGCCCACGACCTCGCTCCCCGAGGAGCTGGGAGGCGTACGGAACTGGGACTACCGCTACTGCTGGCTGCGTGACTCGGCGCTCGTCCTGAACGCCCTGCTGGCCGCCGGCTACGTGGACGAGGCCAGGGCGTGGCGTGACTGGCTGCTGCGCGCGGTCGCCGGTGACCCCTCCGACCTCCAGATCATGTACGGGGTCGCCGGCGAACGGCGGCTGCCGGAGACGGAGTTGCCGTGGCTGAGCGGTTACGCGGGCTCCCGCCCGGTCCGGACGGGGAACGAGGCGGTCCAGCAACTCCAGCTCGACGTGTACGGCGAGGTCATCGACTCCCTCTACGTGGCGCGGGAAGTCGGCCTCGCCGGGCAGCCGCACGCCTGGGACCTCCAGCTCGCCCTGCTGGGCTTCCTGGAGTCGAAGTGGCGCGAGCCGGACGAGGGGCTGTGGGAGGTGCGCGGCCCCCGTCAGCACTTCGTGCACTCCAAGGTGATGGCGTGGGTCGCCGCCGACCGCGCGGTGAAGACGCTGGAGGCCGACCCGTCGCTGCGCGGCGATGTGAACCGGTGGCGGACGATGCGCGACGAGGTGCACCGGGAGGTGTGCGAGAGGGGTTTCGACCCGGTTCGTAACACCTTTACGCAGGCGTACGGTTCGACGGAACTGGACGCGGCGACACTCCTGATCCCACGCTTCGGCTTTCTGCCGCCGGACGATCCGCGGGTGGTGGGCACGGTCGACGCGGTGCGGGCGGAGTTGGGAGGGGACGGGCTGGTGCACCGCTACAGCACGGAGGGTTCGTCGATCGACGGACTGCCGGGTGGCGAAGGAACGTTTCTCGTCTGCTCGTTCTGGCTGGTGGACGCCCTGCTCATGACCGGTCGCCGAGAGGAGGCGACGGAACTCTTCGAGCGCCTTCTCGCCCTGCGTAACGACGTCGGTCTGCTCGCCGAGGAGTACGATCCGGCGGTCGGCCGGCAACTGGGCAACTTCCCGCAGGCGTTCAGCCACATCGGTCTCGTGGGGACGGCCCTCGCCCTGGCCCAGGAGGACGAGGCAGGATAGGGGCCATGGATCTTGGACTGAAGGACCGCGTCTACATCGTCACGGGCGCGTCCCGGGGGCTGGGGCGCGCGTCCGCCGAAGCGCTGGCGGCGGACGGTGCGAAAGTGGTCGTCACCGGGCGCGACGAGAAGTCCGTCACGGAGGCGGCGGAAGCGATCGGGCCGAACGCGTTCGGCGTGGTCGCGGACAACGCCGATCCCGCTGTCGCGGAGCGCCTGATAGCCGTGGCACGTCAGCGGTTCGGCGGCTTCGACGGGATCCTGATCAGCGTCGGCGGCCCGGCGCCGGGGCTCGCGCTGGACACGACGGACGAGCAATGGCGGTCGTCGTTCGACTCGGTCTTCCTCGGCGCGGTACGGCTGGCGCGTACGGCGGCGACGGAACTGGGTGACGGCGGGGTCATCGGTCTTGTCCTGTCCGGCTCGGTCTACGAACCGATCCGCGGTCTCACGGTCTCCAACGGCCTGCGGCCGGGCCTCGCGGGATTCGCCAAGTCGCTCGCCGGCGAGGTGGGGCCGCGCGGTATCCGCGTGATCGGCCTGCTGCCCGCCCGGATCGACACGGACCGGGTCCGTGAGCTGGACTCACTGGCCGGCGACCCGGCGGCGGCGCGCGCGGCGCAGGAGGCCCGAATACCGTTGCGCCGCTACGGCACGCCGGACGAGTTCGGGCGTACGGCGGCGTTCATGCTCTCGCCCGCGGCGTCCTACCTCACGGGCCTGATGCTCCCGGTGGACGGCGGCACGCGCCACGGCTACTGACGGGCCCACTCAGCCCCTCCCAGCGCCCTGAACCGGACGGGCCCACCCCAACCCCTCCAGCGCGTTGAGCCCGACGGGCCCATTCAGCCCCTCCAGCGCCTTGAGCCCGACGGGCCCATTCAGCCCCTCCGGCGTTTGAGGAGCGGGGCCCGGGGCGGAGCCCCGAAAAACAGCCCGCCCGGCGTTTGAGGGCACGGCCGAAGGCCGTACGGGGCCCGGGGCTGAGCCCCGGTTGAGGGAAGGGGCGGGTAGGGGGACAGGCCCGCCGCAGGCGCCCCCCTCCTCATGTCACCCGCTGCGCCCGATGCTTGGCGGCACGCAGCCGCGCCTCCGTCGGCAGCGCCTCCAGCCCCGCCGAGTCCCGCGCATGCGCCACCGCTTCCTCCGTCAGCTCCTCCAGCGCCTGCCCCGGCGCCGCGTGCGGCTCAAGCAGCAGCCGTACCCGCGCCTCCGGCGCACTGCGCCGGCCCGTCAGCCGGACCCGGGCCCGGGACACACCGTGCAGCGACTCCGCCTCACTCTGAAGCACGTTCTCCAGCGCCCGCCCCCGCAGCAGCGCGCCCTCACCGTTGCCGCTCTCGACCAGCACCTCCCCCAGCCGCCCGCGGCGCAGTTGGGACAGCAGCCACCAGAGCGTCAGCAGCACCAGGACCGTGAGCACCGCGATGACGACCGGCCACCACCAGCCCTGGGCGCTCCACCGCTCCCGGTCCGCGTCGCTCAGCAGCACGTCGTGGCGACCGGTGTAGGGCCACCAGGACGGCACGGACACGCCCAGGCCCGTCGCGAGCACCCCGCCGCCCACGCAGAGCAGCACGAGCCCGACGACGCCCAGCAGGACACGGTTGACGACCCTGAGCATCCCGTCATCCCTTCTTCGGCCGGCGGACGTGCACCGAGAGCGCCGGCGGCTTGACGAGGCCCAGCTCTCCGATGCCGGCACCGAGAGCGGTGTCGAGATCGGCGCGTACGTCGTCGAGATCGCGGAAGTGGGACAGGGCCCGCGCCCGGACCTTCGAGCGGCGGACCCGCACCCGTGCGGACTGCACACCGGAGACTTCGAGCGCCCGGTCGCGCAGCATCAGCGCCGCCGCCTCCCGGTCCAGCCCGGCCCGTACGCGCGAGGGGCCGCGCCGCATCGGCAGCACCTGGCGCAGACCCGGTGTCAGGGCGAGAACGATCAGCCACAGGCCGACGAGCCCGGCGACGCCCGAGCCGACCAGCAGCCAGGTGTCGTCCAGGGGCACGGTGGCGAGTTGGTCGGCCAGCCAGCGGCGCCAGTACATGGCGGGATGTTCGGCGCGTACGGCGGCGACGTCGTACAGGAGCAGGGCCGCCGCGCCGAGCAGGATCGCCGCGACCACGGCGGCCGGGATCCGGCGCCAGGCCCAGAAGCGGCCGGCCTTGGTGTCCCCGTCACCGGCACCGGCACCGTGCTCCAGCGTCGGGCGCCTCGATTCGTACCGCGCGGCGGAGGAAGACTGGTCCAGTTCGATCACGTCCGCGCGGACGGCACCCGGGGCGCTCTCCGTCCCCTTGCCCTCCGGCTCGCTCATTGGATCCTCCCCTGCGCCGCGCGGGTGTGGACGGAGTGGAGCTGTTCGACCTTGACCACCACTTCGGGCACCTCCATCCCCGCCAGAGCATGTACCCGCTGAACGACCCGGCGACGCACCGCGCCGCACTGGGCGCCGATGTCGGAGGGGTAGTCCAGCTCGACACCGATCCGTACGCGCGCCGTTCCATGGTTGACCAGGACGCCCGCGTGCGGCGCCGCACCGCCCTCCGGTACGCCACCCAGTGCCTCCCGTGCCGCCTGCGCCGCGATCTTCGCGACGACGCGGTCGGCGATCGTGGTCGCCCCGCGCTCGGCGGCCGCCACCCGCTCACCGGCCACGCGCGGTCACCGCCGACGTTCGTCGCGTTCGCGACCGCGACCGCGGAAGAGATCGCCCGCTTCCAGATCGCCGTCGAGGAACCGGCCGGCCACGAACCCGACCGCGCCCAAGGCGGCCACCAGCAGAAAGGCTCCGAAACCGCCGAAGTATCCGGCGAACGCCAGGGCCATACCGGCCAACAGGCCGACCAGCGCCATGCTCATCGAGTGACTCCTCTTCGGTCTTCCGGATCCGGCCGTTACTGGAGCCGTGACTCGGGCTCTTCGTCCTCTTCGTCGGGCAGCTTCACGTCGCTGACGGCGATGTTGACCTCGACGACCTCAAGGCCCGTCATCCGTTCCACGGCGGAGATCACGTTCTCCCGTACATCACGGGCGACATCGGAGATCGCCACGCCGTAGTCGACGACGATCTCCAGGTCGAGTGCGGTCTGCACCTCGCCGACCTCGGCCTTCACGCCGCGCGAGACGGACTTGGTGCCACCGGGGACCCTGTCCCGTACCGCGCCGAAGGTGCGGGACATGCCGCTGCCCATCGCGTGGACACCGAGCACGTCACGCGCGGCGAGGCCGGCGATCTTCTCGACGACCCCGTCGGCGATGGTGGTCCGGCCGCGGACGCCCGGGTCGCCGCCGCCCTTCTTCATGGCGGCCCTCCGTTGCTCGTCGGCCGACGTCTTGGCGGCGGGCTCGGACTGGTTGCGCTGTGCGGTGTCAGACATAGCGATTCGCCCCTTTCCGGGCGCTGATGGACTCGTTGTCCACATTAGGGCGCCTTGCTCGGTCTCGCGCCGGGAATGCGGCAGTCTGGGGACATGACGACTGGGCAGGACGGAAAGGGTGCGGACGGCTGGAGTGCGGCGGTACGCGAACGGCTCGGCCTCGGCCGGCTGCTCCCGCTCGGTGATACGCCTGACGGGGCGTGGCTGGCCGAACGTGCGGCGACAACCGCGCTGCGGCGTACGGCGGCGGAAGTGCCGGGGGCCGTACTGGGCCGACTGAGGGTGTGTCTGGCCGATCCCGGCTCGGCGGAGCGGCCCGCCGTAGAACCGCCGCCCAGTGCGCTGCCGCCGGGGTTGCTCCGTATCGAGGGCGACTTCGCGGCGGTGGCGGGCGAACCGCTGCCGGACGTGGCCGAGCGGCTGCGTACGGCGCTGTACGCGCACGCCGTGGACCGGCTCGGCCTGCGGGTCACGGAGGTCGATCTGCGGGTGACGGCGCTGCTGGAAAAGGAGCCGGATGCCGGTCCCGAGGGCGGGGCCGGGGAATTTGTGGCGGGCACTGAGCCCTTCGGGGCAACCGCGGTGGCCCCGAAGGGCACGGCGGCCGTCATCGCGGCGAACGTCCCCGGCGTGGCCCATCTGGCGGGGTCGCTCGGTGCGGCGGTGCTGGTGACCAAGGGCCATGTCCGGATCGAGCTGGCGACCTCGCCGGGCCACCACCCGCCGGAGGTGGTACGCGCCGTCCGCCGGGCGGTCACGGCATCACTGCCGAGTCACCCGACGGTGGCCGTACTGGTCACGGCGGTCGACGCCACGGGCGGATCCACGAAAAATCCCGGGGCGTAAGGCTTCCGGAACGCACCCCGGGGCGTGCCCACCGAGCAGCGCTGTCCGCCTGCGGGCCAGGCGGGACTTGCGAAGGGCCTAGGGGGTGTCCGCCGGACACGCCCTAGTCGCCCAGGCCCGCCAGGTCGCGCAGGCGGCGTGCCTGGGCCGCGCGCTCGGCGGTGCGCTGTTCGTCGTACGTGCGTGACGAGGCACCTTGCAGCAGGGCCTTCGTCTCGACCGTCGCGTCGCGCGGCGCGGCGAGCAGCGCGGCGGTCAGGTCCTTCACCGCAGCGTCGAGTTCCGCCGGCTCCACCACCAGATTGGCCAGGCCCGTGCGCTCGGCCTCGTCCGCCTGGACGAAACGGCCCGTCGCGCAGATCTCCAGCGCGCGGGCGTGGCCGACCAGGCCGACGAGAGGGTGCGTGCCGCCGAGGTCGGGGACCAGCCCCAGGCTGGTCTCGCGCATGGCGAACTGCACGTCCGACGCGACGACACGCAGGTCACAGGCGAGCGCCAGCTGGAATCCGGCGCCGATGGCGTGTCCCTGGACAGCGGCGATCGACACGATGTCGCTCCGGCGCCACCAGGTGAAGGCGGACTGGTACGCGGCGATGGCCGCGTCCAGGTCCGTGTCGGAACGGCGTGCCAGCTCCGGGAAGGAAGGTTCACCGTCGAAGCCCTCGGGGCTGAACGCCTGCCGGTCGAGGCCCGCGGAGAAGGACTTGCCTTCGCCGCGCAGCACGACGACCCGCACGCTGCCCGGCAGTGACTGCCCGGCTTCCGTCAACGCCCGCCACAGAGCGGGAGACTGAGCGTTGCGTTTGGCCGGGTTGGTCAGGGTCACCGTGGCAACCGCGTCCTCGACGGTGAGCCGTACGCCGTCCTTGTCGAGTACGGGATCAAGCGACGTCATGGGGTGCCTCCGGTTCGGTGCGGTCAGCTCAAACTAGCTAAGTGACTGCACAGTAACCACCCGGTCGTCCGCGACGACCGGCCGGGTGGTCACCGGGGGAACCGGTGGCCGGAGGAGCCGTACGCGGTCGTCAGGCCGAGGCCTTCTTGCCGCGTGTCGCTCCGCCGCGTCCCCTGAGCGTGACTCCGGACTCACTGAGCATCCGGTGGACGAATCCGTATGACCGGCCCGTTTCCTCGGCCAGTGCCCGGATACTCGCACCGGAGTCGTACTTCTTCTTCAGGTCTGCCGCGAGCTTGTCGCGCGCGGGGCCGGTTACCCGGCTGCCCTTCTTCAGAGTCTCGGCCACCCGTGCCTCCTCATGAAAGTGCGCTCTGGACTTCTCATGATCACCCCTCGGGCCGCTCCTGGCCACCCATTCAGCAAGGTTCGCACCACAAGCTTCGATGGAGCGCAGCGTTCGAACACGAACGGAATTACTACTTCCAGAGCGGCGTACGCAGGCAGAACGTCGAAGAAGCATAAGAAACAGCAGGTCAGACCCGGTGTGCCGGAAAGCTGATCCAACTGGTCACGGAACGGCTTGATCGTCGGCGCGCCACGCCAAAGTACGAGACGCACTCACTCAGATGATGGATCACCACTGAGCCGAATGATCCATACGGAGTGGATCACGCCCGTCCCGGGTCAGGCCAGCGCCACCAGATCCGCGTAGTCCGCGCCCCACAGGTCCTCGACACCGTCGGGCAGCAGGATGATCCGTTCAGGTTCGAGCGCCTGGACGGCGCCCTCGTCGTGGGTGACGAGGATGACCGCTCCCTTGTACGTGCGCAGCGCGCCGAGGATCTCCTCGCGGCTGGCCGGGTCGAGGTTGTTCGTGGGCTCGTCCAGGAGCAGCACATTGGCCGACGAGACCACCAGGGTCGCGAGGGCGAGGCGGGTCTTCTCACCGCCGGACAGGACACCGGCCGGCTTGTCGACGTCGTCCCCGGAGAAGAGGAAGGAGCCGAGGGTCTTGCGGACTTCCACCAGATCCAGGTCCGGGGCGGAGGACCGCATGTTCTCCAGGACGGAGCGCTCGGGGTCGAGCGTCTCGTGCTCCTGCGCGTAATAGCCGAGCTTGAGTCCGTGGCCCGGTGTGACTTCGCCGGTGTCGGGCTTCTCCACCCCGGCCAGCAGCCGGAGCAGGGTCGTCTTGCCCGCGCCGTTGAGGCCGAGGATGACAACGCGTGAGCCCTTGTCGATGGCCAGGTCGACGTCGGTGAAGATCTCCAGGGAGCCGTACGACTTCGACAGGCCCTCGGCGGTCAGCGGCGTCTTGCCGCACGGCGCCGGGGCGGGGAAGCGCAGCTTGGCGACCTTGTCCGACTGGCGTACGGCCTCCAGGCCCGACAGCAGGCGCTCGGCGCGGCGCGCCATGTTCTGCGCGGCGACGGTCTTGGTGGCCTTGGCGCGCATCTTGTCGGCCTGCGAGTTGAGCGTGGCGGCCTTCTTCTCCGCGTTGGCCCGCTCACGCTTGCGGCGCTTCTCGTCCGACTCGCGCTGCTGCTGGTAGAGCTTCCAGCCCATGTTGTAGACATCGATCTGGGAGCGGTTGGCGTCCAGGTAGAAGACCTTGTTGACGACCGTCTCGACGAGATCGACGTCGTGGGAGATGACGATGAAGCCGCCGCGGTACGTCTTGAGGTAGTCCCGCAGCCAGACGACGGAGTCGGCGTCGAGGTGGTTCGTCGGCTCGTCGAGGAGCAGGGTGTCGGCGTCCGAGAAGAGGATGCGCGCGAGCTCGACGCGCCGGCGCTGACCGCCGGAGAGCGTATGGAGGGCCTGGCCGAGGACCCGGTCGGGCAGGCCGAGCGCGGCGGCGATGGTGGCGGCCTCGGACTCGGCGGCGTAACCGCCCTTGGTGAGGAACTCCGTCTCCAGGCGCTCGTACTTCTTCATCGCCTTCTCGCGGGTGGCGCCCTTGCCGTTCGCCATCCGGTCCTCGTTCTCGCGCATCTTCTTCAGGACGGAGTCGAGGTCCCGGGCGGAGAGAATGCGGTCGCGCGCGAGGGTGTCGAGGTCGCCGGTGCGGGGGTCCTGCGGCAGATAGCCGACCTCGCCGGAGCGGGTGATGGTCCCGGCGGCGGGGATGCCCTCACCCGCGAGGCACTTGGTGAGGGTGGTCTTGCCGGCTCCGTTGCGGCCGACGAGGCCGATGCGGTCGCCCTTGGCGATACGGAAGGAGGCTGAGTCGATGAGGACGCGAGCGCCGGCGCGCAACTCGACACCGGTGGCGGTGATCACGGAAAAACTCCAAGGCGGGTATGGACGGCGGAAGGGCGGGCGGAGGGGATTCTTCGACGCCGGCTAATGCACAAGGAGAAATGCCATGCGGTCGAGTCTACCGGGGCCGCACAACTGGTTTACGCCCCACGGGGTCCCCCGGGGGCACGCGGCCGGGCTGCGTTGTCAGTGGCCGGTGCCAGACTGGAGGAACTGAGACACAGGTCACATCCGAGCTTGGAGAAGGGTGATCAGCATGGCGGGTGCGCCGAGTATCTGTCCGACGCTCGTCTACGAGGACGCGAAGGCGGCCATCAGGACCCTGAAGGACGCCTTCGGCTTCACGGAGGTGAGTGTGTACGAGGGCGAGGACGGCAGCGTCCTCCATGCCGAACTGGCCCATGGGAACGGCATGGTGATGCTGGGTTCCAGAAAGAGCGAGGGTGTCTTCGCCGAGGCGATGGCGGGCGGCGGGCCCGCCGGGGTCTATGTGGTCGTCGAGGACGTCGACGCGCACCACGCGCGCGCCGCGGGACAGGGAGTGGAGATCCTGATGCCGCCCACGGACCAGGACTACGGCTCCCGGGACTACATGGCGCGCGACGCGGAGGGCAACGTGTGGAGCTTCGGGACGTACGCCCCGGGCGCCGGCAGCTGAGCCTTCCGGCTCCGGGCCCGGGGACTGGGTAGCTGGGCGGCCGGGCGGCTGGGCAGCTGGGCGGCTGGGCGGCTGACGCTCCGGTGCGTGGCGGGTGGACCGGTGCGCGGGCCGGTCAGGCGCCTCCGGTGTGGACCTGGAACGCCGCCCGGCGTACAGCCTTCGCGAGCGCCGGGTCCGGGTGCGCGGCGGCCAGGGCGACCAGCACCTGCACGGTGCGGGGATGGCCGACGGCCCTGATCTCGTCGAGCAGGGCGGGGACGGTGCCCTGGACGGCCGAGTCGAGGTGGCGGACCAGCAGCGCGGTCTCGCCGTGGTCGGCGACGGCGGCGGCGGTGTCGACCCAGAGCCAGGTCGACTCCTCACGGGTGAGGACGTCCGGAGCGTCCTCGGGGTCCGCGCCCTCGTACTCGGCGAGCCAGAGCAACGCGTAGGGGCGCAGGGAGGGTTCGGCCGATGCGGTGCGCACCTCCGGCTCGGCGGGGGCGCCGACGACGCGCAGCGCCTCGAAGGCGAGTCCGCGCAGGAGCGCGTCATCGCCGCGTGCCACGGCGATGAGTTCGGTGACCGCGCTGCCGACGGTGCGGGCGGCGAGCCAGGCGCGGTATTCGGCGCGGGCCGGTCCGGGGGTGAGCCGGGCGCAGCCGCGCAGCATGTTCTCGGCGGACTGCTCGATGTTGCCCGCCGGGCTCTGCGCGGCGACACAGATCTGCTCCAGCTTGACCCAGACCGCCCAGTTGCCGAGCGGGGTGAGGGTCGCCTGGCCCTCGCCGAGGGTCAGGGCGCCGACGGCGGCCAGGCCCTCCAGCGCCCAGTCGAGAAGGTGCGGCAGCGGGACGGTCGTGGCGGTGGCCGGGGCGGCCTCGGAGCCGGGCTTCGGCGCGGAGGCGGTCGGCGCCGTGGGACCGGACGCGGTCGTGGGGTCGTACGGCACCTCGCAGCGCTCGTCGCGCAGTTCCGCGACGCGCTGCTGGAGCAGGTCGAGAAGGGCAGGTACGAGCACGGGGCCGGCCGACAGCTGGAGGAGGGAGAGCACCTGGGGGACGGCTTCCACGACCTCGGCGACCGTCGCCGGGGCGAGGTCGTCCGGGGCGGCGTGGACGAGCGACCAGGCGTCGAAGAGGGCGACCCAGCCGCGCAGGACGGCGGAGTCGTCACGGTCCCAGGCGCGCAGGCGCCAGCCGGGGCGCGCGGTGCCGCCGTGCAGTTCGACGAGCCCGGCGAGCCTGGCGCGGTCCCAGCCCGCGCTCACCTGGTCCGGCGTCAACTCCAGGGCGGCGGCGGCCCGTTCGCGGGCCTTCGGGGCGAGCGGGCCCGCTCCGGGGTCCCGGTCGGCCGCGGCCCAGCGGGCGATCCGTACGGCGTCGGCGAGGACGGCCCGCGCCTGACGGGCCAGCTCCGCGGGCGGCGGTGTGCCCTCCGGCGGACGGGGCGCCGGACGTGTTCGCCCGGTGGTCACGGCCCTGCGGGCCGTGGTCAGGGCCCGGGGACGGACGAGTCGGAGTCTGGAGTTGCGCGCCAATTGCTCATCAGGCTTTCGGGACGTCACGGGAGCAGTCTTCCCGCTGATTGCCCGAAAGCCCAAACGGAACCTCCCGCCCAAGCCTCCACCCGCCGGTCACATGCCCGGGAAGACACCGGAGCGGAGGGTGGTCGGGGGCGGCCGGGAGGCGCCGGGGGCGATACCGCACGGAGGTTGCGCTCGGGGGTGAGTGAGGGTGACGCGGGGTTACATGAGGGGGGTGAGGAAGCGGCGGAGCGTCTCCTCGTAACCGGTGGGGTCCGCGTTCCACATGGCGCCGTGCGGGGCGTCCGAGACCGTGTGCAGGACGACCAGGTCGGTTCGGCGGGCGGCCAGTTCGCGGGAGGGGTACCAGGGGGCCAGACCGTCGTCGGGGCCGTGGATGATCAGCGTGGGGACGTCGAGCTTCCCCGGATCGGCGACCACGGGCAGCCGGCCGCCGCGCAGTCCCGTCCGGCCCTGCGCCGCGCGGACGGCGAGCGGCAGCAGCGGGCCGGGGGTGCGGCGGGCGGTGGCCAGGGCGCGCAGGGTGGCCTCCCAGTCGAGTACGGGGCTGTCCAGGACGAGTCCCTTGATGCGGTCGCGCTGTCCGGACTTCCCGGCGGCATGCAGGGCCATCGTGGCTCCGACGGACCAGCCGTACAGGATGACGTGCTCGGCGCCGCCCCGCACGGCGAAGCGGATCGCGGCGTCGAGGTCCCGCCATTCGGAGTCGCCGAGGTGCCCGAGGCCGTCCGGGGAACGCGGGGCGCCCGGGTCGCCCCGGTAGAACAGGTTCAGCACCGGGAGATGCTGATCCACCAGGAACTCCATGACGTTCATCGGGTGCTCGGGGGTCGCGCCGAGGCCGTGCGCCGTGATCGCCCAGGTCTCCCGGCTGCCGGGCACGAACCACCCCGGCAGCGCGCCGAGTTCGCCGGGGATCTCCACCCGGTCGTATTCCAGGCCGAGCGCGCTGCCGGGGTCGCCCTGGTGGATCTGGGGGGTGAGCCGGACACGGCTGCCGGCGGCGAGGGTGCCGCGGCCGACGCGCTCCAGCCGGCGGACGACGGTGTCGGCGGGATGCGGTACGTCGTCGATGACCGGTCCGACGACCGCCTGGACGTCCGCGGACTCCAGCCCGTAGGTGCCGGGGCGCAGGGAGGCCAGGCAGCGCGTGAGGGTCACCCGGCCGGCGGCCGTGGCATGCACGGTGAGCCGTGGGTCGCCCGGCAGTGGTCGCCCGGGAGGCGCCTTGAGCGCGGCGTCGCTGGCGTACCGGCCGGCCGCCACAGCGGCCGTGCCGACACCGATCACTGTGGTGACGGCTGCTGCCGTCGCTCTGGCCGGGCGCATTTTCCCAGTGTCGGTACGGACGGCCGGTACGGCCAGCGGAGCAGGCGTCCGGGGTGACGGGGGGCAACCGCCGGGGCCCGTCGGGCGCGCGTGATCAGCCCGGCTGGCCGTAACCCTTGAGCTGACGCTCGACGTCCCGCACCTGCCGCCGGGAGAGCAGGCTGGGCGCGTGGCCGGGGACGGAGCTCGCCGTGAGCCAGAGGCGGCACATCCACTCCAGCTGGGCCGTGCGGTCGTAGGCCTTGTCCAGGGTGGCTGCGTGCGTGACGGTGCCGTGGTTCTGGAGCAGACAGCCCGTGCGGTCGCGCAGCGCGCGCACCATGTTCTCGGCCAGGGCGTCCGTGCCGTACATCGCGTACGGGGCGACCCGGACCGGACCGCCGAAGTCCGCCGCCATGTAGTGGATCAGGGGCAGTTCGGGCACGAGGGTGGAGACGGCGGTGGCGTGGACGGCGTGCGTGTGGACCACGGCGCCGGCGTCCGCGTTCCGGTAGACCTCCAGATGCATCGGCAGCTCGCTGGTGGGCTTGAGACGGCCGATGACCTGGTGGCCGTCCAGGTCCACGGCGACGGTGTCCTCGGGCGTCAGCCGGTCGTACGGCACCCCGCTGGGCGTGACGAGGACCAGATCTCCGACCCGTACGGACACATTGCCGGAGGTGCCGACGACAAGGCCGTCGGCCGCGCTCCGGCGGGCGGTGGCGACGAGATCCCGCCACGCCTGTTCGATCGCCTGCTCCCGGGCCTCTTCGTGACTGTCGTCGTGCGCGTCTTCCTGCGCGTCTTCGCCCGCGTGCCCGTCTCCGGTTTCCGTCATGCGGCGATCCTGCCAGGTGGCCCACCCGGGGTCGCGCGGGTCCCTGGTGGCCACCTTCGGGTGAATCTCGGCGAGGCGTCCGACCCGGCGACGAGGCCCGTGCTCCGCGCCCGGAAGGAGCGCGGAACGAATACCCCCTGGCGAGAGTCACCGCAAAGCCTGCCCCAGTTCATCTTCCGTTCATTCAACGTACCTACGTTCCTGAACGGCCGATGATGTCAAGGGATTGTCAGGGTTAATGGAACACCTCACGCTGCTGCTAGCGATCGTGATCGTGACAGCTCTCGTGTTCGACTTCACGAACGGTTTCCACGACACCGCCAACGCGATGGCGACGACCATCTCGACCGGCGCGCTGAAACCCAAGACGGCGGTAGCGATGTCCGCCGTGCTCAACCTCGTCGGCGCGTTCCTGTCGGTCGAGGTCGCCAAGACCATCTCCGGCGGGCTCATCAACGAGCAGGGCATCAGAACAGAAGTGATCTTCGCGGCGCTCGTCGGCGCCATCCTGTGGAACTTGTTCACCTGGCTGCTCGGCCTTCCGTCGAGCTCCTCCCACGCTCTCTTCGGCGGTCTCATCGGCGCCACGCTGATGTCCGTCGGCGCCTCGGGTGTCAACGGCGGGGTCGTCGTCACCAAGGTCCTGCTCCCGGCGCTCGCCGCGCCCCTGGTCGCCGGTCTGGCCGCGATGCTCGCCACCCGGCTGACGTACCGCGTCGGCCGTGACACGGACGAGAAGGCCACGGCGAAGGGCTACCGCGCGGGACAGATCGCGTCGGCCGGCCTCGTGTCCCTCGCCCACGGCACCAACGACGCGCAGAAGACGATGGGTGTCATCACCCTCGCGCTGGTCACCGGCGGCGTCCTCGCCCCCGGCTCCAACCCCCCGCTGTGGGTGATCGTCTCCGCCGGTGTCGCGATCGCACTGGGCACCTATCTCGGCGGCTGGCGCATCATCCGCACGATGGGCAAGGGCCTCACCGACCTCCGCCCGCCACAGGGCTTCGCCGCCCAGACCAGCGCGGCGACCGTCATCCTCGCCTCGTCCCACCTGGGATTCTCGCTCTCCACCACACAGTCCTGCTCCGGTGCGGTGATGGGCGCGGGCCTCGGCCGCAAGGGCGGAGTCGTCCGCTGGTCGACCGCCACCCGGATGTTCATCGCCTGGGGGCTGACCCTGCCTGCCGCCGCTCTGGTCGCGGCGGGCGCCGAATTCCTGACCGGTCAGGGCCCGTGGGGCATCGCGGCCACGGCCGCGCTGCTCGTCGTGCTCTCGGCGGTCATCTGGTTCGCGTCGCGGCGTCAGCCGATCGACCACACCAATGTCAACGCGGCGGACGAAACCGCCGGCGCCGACGGGCCCTCGGGTGTCGTGACCGCGGCCGTCGCCGCCGTCACCCCGCCCCCTGTGGGCGGTCCGGTGTCGGAGATCGCCGCCACCATCCCGGCCACGGGGACGGGCGCCGCGGACCCGACCACCGAACCGGCCCGGCCCGCGGCCGTCTGACATCAGGGGCCCGACATCAGCGGCCCGACACCGACGGCCCGACACCGACTGACGAAGCGAAGGACTCTTTCAGCATGAACATCGACTGGGCGGCGCTCGGCTCCGTCTTCGGCGTCAGCCTCGTGGCCACCGTCGCTCTGGTGGGCCTGTTCACCCTGGGCATCGTCGGGCTCTCGAAGAGCGCGGCACCCACGGGGGGCGGCACTACGGGCACCGGGTCCGTCGCCGTCGCCCGCACCGGCGCGTACGTCTGCTTCGCCCTGTGCCTGGCCGCCGTGTCGTACGGGATCTACATGATCGTCGCCTGACCGGACGCGGTGGAGGGGGTGGCCCGTACGTCACGGGCCATCCCCTCCACCGCGTGCGCGCGTCAGCGCGGTTCGCGCACCGCCCGGTACGCGTCGTCCGCGGCATCGTCGATGGTCCCTTCCAGACGCTTGAGGTCGATGCCGAGATCACGCGTGATCAGTGAGTACGCCTCCTTGGACCAGGTGCTGGGGGTGTCGAGGTCGACCGTGCCTCCGTTGGAGAGCAGCGTGCGTCCGCGCACCTCGCGTGGCCGATGTGGTACGAGCCGGGGTGCCGGCCCCGGATGCCGGTGCCGGCCGGCGGGTGGACGGGCCGGCCGCCATGCCCGCCGCGGGCGGGCCGGGTGCCGTGGGCGCCCCCGCCGTGTGGGCCTCAGCACACTGCCCCGCCGCAGGTCAAAGCCTGGTTGACGGGAATTCGCACGCGTGGTGGACTGCCGAGGCCAATACGGCGACAGCGAGAGGAAGCCGGTGCGAATCCGGCGCGGTCCCGCCACTGTGACCGGGGACAGCCATGTCCCCGGGAGCCAGGAACTCTTGTCGCCGCATCACGTCGAACCAGGGCGCGGACCCTGAGTGAGGACAAGTCGCCATGCCCGGCTGCGGTTCTGCTGTCGCGTTCAGACCTTCGAGTACGAGAACCCCGAGAGCGTCCCGAGGCGTATCGGCGGGCTGAGCGATGCGTGCCGAGTATTCGGCGGGCCGCGAAGTACCGGCCCAGGGAAGCGTTTTCGCGTACGGCGCCGTCGCCGGTCTCCTCGCCGACCGGCTCTTCGGCGATCCCCGGCGCGGCCATCCGGTCGCCGCTTTCGGACGTACGGCGAACGCCGTGGAGCGCCTGCTGTGGCGTGACCACCGGGGCTGGGGCGCGCTGCACGCCGCCGTGTGCGCCGGGGGTGCGGCCGGGGTGGCCGCACTCGTGACGCGCGGGCTGCGGGGCCGTACGGCCGCCTCGGTGGCGCTGACCGCCGCCGTCACCTGGACCGTGGTGGGCGGCACGTCGCTGGGGCGCGAGGCCCGTGCCGTCGGCGGGGCGCTGGCGGCCGGGGACGTCGAGGTCGCGCGCGAGCGGCTGCCGCATCTGTGCGGGCGGGATCCGCAGGAACTGGACGAGGGGCAGATCGCCCGCGCCGTCGTGGAGTCCGTCGCCGAGAACACCTCGGACGCCGTCGTGGGAGCCCTGGTCTGGGGCGCGTTGGGCGGGGTGCCGGGGCTGGTCGCGTTCCGGGCCGTCAACACGCTGGACGCGATGGTCGGCCACCGGTCGCCGCGCCATCTGCGCTTCGGCTGGGCGTCGGCGCGGCTGGACGATGTGGCCGGCTGGCCGGGCGCCCGGCTGACGGCGGCGCTGGCGGCGGTGGCGGGCGGCGCGCCCGCGCGGGCGCTGCGGGCGGTACGGCGCGACGCGGGCCGTCATCCGAGCCCCAACGCGGGCCCCGTGGAAGCGGCGTTCGCGGGCGCGCTGGGCGTGCGGCTGGGGGGCACCCTCGCGTACGGCGGGCGGGTCGAGCACCGGCCGGTGCTGAACGGCGCCGGGCGGCCGGTCGAGGTGGCCGACATCGAGCGGGCGGCCGAACTGTCGCGCCGGGTGGGCGTGCTGGCGTTGGGGGTCTGCGTGGCCGGGCGGCTGCTGGCCGACAACCTCCTTGGGAGGGGGCGCCGATGAGCACGGGAGGCCGGCCCGGTGGTGGGCTGCTCGTAGCCGGGACGACGTCCGACGCCGGGAAGAGCGTCGTGACGGCGGGTATCTGCCGCTGGCTCGTCCGCCGGGGCGTGAAGGTGGCGCCCTTCAAGGGGCAGAACATGTCACTGAATTCGTTCGTGACGCGCGAGGGCGCCGAGATCGGCCGGGCACAGGCGATGCAGGCACAGGCGGCGCGCGTGGAGCCGACGGCGCTGATGAATCCCGTCCTGCTCAAGCCGGGCAGCGACCGCAGCAGTCAAGTCGTCCTGATGGGGCGGCCGGTGGGTGAACTGAGCGCCCGTGGCTACCACGGCGACGGCGCGGGGCCCGGCCGCCAGGAGACCCTCCTGGGCACCGTCGTGGAGTGTCTGGAGGAACTGCGGCGTACACACGACGCGGTGATCTGCGAGGGCGCGGGCAGTCCGGCGGAGATCAATCTGCGGCGTACGGACATCGTGAACATGGGCGTCGCGCGGGCGGCCCGGCTGCCGGTCGTCGTGGTCGGCGACATCGACAGGGGCGGTGTCTTCGCGTCCTTCTTCGGTACGACGGCGCTGCTGAGCCCCGAGGACCAGGCACTGGTCGCGGGCTATCTCGTGAACAAGTTCCGGGGCGACGTGTCGTTGCTGGAACCGGGTCTGGAGATGCTGCGCGGGCTGACCGGCCGTGCCACGTACGGTGTGCTGCCCTTCCGGCACGGTCTGGGCATCGACGAGGAGGACGGTCTGCGGGTCTCGCCGCGCGGCGCCGTGCGCGAGTCGGTGGTGGCCCCTCCGTACGGAGAGGACGTCCTGCGGGTCGCCGTCTGCGCGGTGCCGCTGATGTCCAACTTCACGGACGTGGACGCGCTGGCGGCCGAACCGGGTGTGGTGGTGCGGTTCGTGGACCGCGCCGACGAGATCACCGACGCGGACCTGGTGATCGTCCCCGGTACCCGCGGCACGGTGCGCGCGCTGGCCTGGCTGCGCGAGCGGGGTCTCGCCGGCGCGCTGCTGCGGCGCGCCGCCGAGGGCCGCCCCGTCCTCGGTATCTGCGGTGGTTACCAGCTCCTCGGCGAGCACATCGAGGACGACGTGGAGTCCGGCGCGGGCTCGGTGGACGGCCTCGGACTGCTGCCCGTTCGCATCGAGTTCGCCCGCGAGAAGACCCTGGCGCGACCCGTCGGCGAGGCGCTGGGCGAGAGCGTCGAGGGCTACGAGATCCACCACGGCGTCGCCTCCGTGGAAGGCGGCGATCCGTTCCTGATCGACGGTGCCGGCCGTCGTCTGGACGGGTGCCGTTCGGGCCAGGTGTGGGGCACGCACTGGCACGGCTCGCTGGAGAGCGACGGCTTCCGGCGCGCCTTCCTGCGCGAGGTTTCCGGGGCGGCCGGGCGCCGCTTCGTACCCGCCCCGGACACCTCGTTCGCCGCCCTGCGCGAGGAGCAACTCGACCTTCTCGGCGATCTGATCGAGGAACACGCGGACACGGACGCGCTGCTGCGGCTGATCGAGTCGGGCGCCCCGTCAGGACTTCCCTTCATCGCACCTGGAGCGCCATGACCACCGTGAGCAGCACGAGCACTGTGAGCGACCGGGGCAGCGAGCAGGCGAACACCGTCCTGCTGCTGTCCACCGCCGACACCGATCTGCTGGCCGCCCGCGCCTCCGGGGCGCCGTACGTCATCGGCAACCCGACCCGGGTCGACGCCACCGACGACCTGCCCGCGCTGATCGCCGGGGCGCGGATCGCCGTCGTACGGCTCCTCGGCGGCAAACGCGCCTGGGAGGACGGGCTCGCCGCGCTCGCCGCTTCCGGCATACCGACCGTGCTGCTGGGCGGGGAGTCCGTACCGGACGCGGAGCTGATGGCCGACTCGTCGGTGCCCGCCGGTGTGGTGGCCGAGGCGCTGCGCTACCTGGTCGAGGGCGGGCCGGAGAATCTGGCGGAGCTGGCGCGGTTCCTCTCCGACACCGTGCTGCTGACCGGGGAGGGGTTCGAGGCGCCGCGCCCGATGCCCGAGTGGGGTGTGCACGGCGAGCGCTCCTTCGTAGAAGGGCGGCCGACGGTCGGGGTGCTCTTCTACCGCGCGCACCAGCTGTCCGGGAACACCTCCTTCGTGGACGTGCTGTGCGACCGCATCGAGGAGCGGGGCGCCAACGCCCTTCCGGTGTACTGCGGTTCACTGCGCGGCGCCGATCCCGCCCTCTACGAACGGCTCGGCGCGGCGGACGCGCTGATCGCGACCGTGCTCGCGGCCGGCGGCACCGTCGCCTCGGACGCGTCGGCGGGCGGCGACGACGAGGCGTGGGACATCGGGGCGCTGGCCGACCTCGACATACCCGTCCTGCAAGGGCTCTGTCTGACGTCCTCACGGGCCGCCTGGGACGCGTCGGACGCCGCCCTGTCCCCCATGGACGCGGCGATGCAGGTCGCGATCCCGGAGTTCGACGGGCGGCTGATCACGGTCCCGTTCTCCTTCAAGGAGCAGGGCCCGGACGGGGTCCCGGTCTACGCCGCCGATCCCGAGCGGGCCGGCCGGGTCGCCGGGATCGCGGTGCGGCACGCCCGGCTGGCGCACAAGCCGAACGCGGAGAAGAAACTGGCGGTGGTCTTCACCGCGTACCCGACGAAGCACTCACGCGTCGGCAACGCGGTCGGTCTCGACACCCCCGCGTCGGCGGTGCGGGTGCTGGACGCCCTGCGCGACGCCGGTTACCGGGTGGGGGAGGGCGCGGACGCGCACCCGGACAACGGTGACGAGCTGATCCACCGGCTCATCAACGCCGGTGGCCACGACGTGGAGTGGCTGACGGAGGAGCAACTGGCCGTGGCACCCGCGCGGGTGCCGCTCGCCGACTACCGCGCCTGGTTCGACAAGCTGGAGCCGGGGCTCCGCGCGGGCATGCTGGAGCACTGGGGCGAGCCGCCGGGCTCGCTGTACGTGGACGGCGACGCCATCGTGCTCGCGTCGCTCCGGTTCGGGAACGTCGTGGTGATGATCCAGCCCCCGCGCGGCTTCGGCGAGAACCCCATCGCGATCTACCACGACCCGGACATGCCGCCGTCGCACCACTACATGGCGGCGTACCGCTGGCTGGAGACGGCGGCCGACCAGAACGGTTTCGGCGCGGACGCGGTCGTCCACATGGGCAAGCACGGCACGATGGAGTGGCTGCCCGGCAAGGGCCTCGGCCTGTCGGCGGGCTGCGGCCCGGACGCGGTGCTCGGTGAACTGCCGCTGATCTACCCGTTCATCGTCAACGACCCCGGCGAGGGCACCCAGGCCAAGCGGCGAGGCCACGCCACGGTCGTGGACCATCTGGTGCCGCCGATGGCACGCGCCGACACCTACGGCGACCTGGCCAAGCTGGAGCAACTGCTCGACGAGTACGCGCTGGTCAGCGATCTCGACCCGACGAAGGCCCCGGCCGTGCGGGCCCAGATCTGGACGCTCGTCAAGGCCGCCGAGCTGCACCACGACCTGCATGTCGACGAGCAGCCGGGCGAGGACGACTTCGACTCGTTCGTCATGCATGTCGACGGCTATCTCTGTGAGATCAAGGACGTCCAGATCAGGGACGGTCTGCACATCCTCGGCGGCGGCCCCGAGGGCGGGGCACGGGTCAACCTGGTGCTCGCCGTGCTGCGCGCCTCGCAGGTGTGGGGCGGCGAGGCGAACGCCCTGCCGGGCCTGCGGGCGGCGCTCGCCGAGCACTTCGGGCTGGTCGAGAAGGAGCTGCTGGGCGAGCCGGGGGCGCCGGTGAAGGTGCCGGTCGAGCTGACGGATCTGGTGGCGGGTCCGGCGCGGTCGGCGGCGGACGCGATCGATCTGCTGGAGCAGCTCTGCCGGCGGCTCGCGGAGGGCATGGAGGAGCGGGCCTGGGAGCTGTCGGCGGCGGCCCCGCTGGTCGGTGAGGTCCTGGGGCACGAACTGGCTTCCGCGGTGGCCGTGTTGGGCTTCGCCTCTACTGAGGTGGTGCCGAGACTGGCCCGTACGACGGACGAGATCGAGAACATCCTGCGCGCCCTGGACGGTGGTTTCGTCCCGGCGGGCCCCTCCGGGTCGCCGACGCGCGGGCTCGTCAACGTCCTGCCGACGGGCCGCAACTTCTACTCGGTCGATCCCAAGGCCATTCCGTCGCGGCTTTCGTGGGAGGTGGGCCAGGCCCTGGCCGACTCGCTGGTCGCCCGGTATCTGGCCGACGCGGGCGCCTATCCGGCGTCGGTGGGGCTGACCGTCTGGGGCACGTCCGCGATGCGCACCCAGGGCGACGACATCGCCGAGATCCTGGCGCTGCTGGGCTGCCGGCCGGTGTGGGACGACGCGTCGCGGCGGGTCACCGGCTTCGAGATCGTGCCCGCGGCGGAGCTGGGGCGGCCCCGGATCGATGTGACGGTGCGGATCTCGGGCTTCTTCCGGGACGCCTTCCCGCATGTGGTGGGGCTGATCGACGACGCGGTACGGGCGGTGGCGGAGCTGGACGAGCCGGCCGAGGCCAACTACGTACGGGCGCACGCCGATCAGGACACGGCGGAGCACGGCGACCGCCGGCGCGCGACGGCGCGGATCTTCGGGTCGAAGCCGGGTGCGTACGGGGCGGGTCTGCTGCCGCTGATCGACGCGCGGAACTGGCAGTCGGACGCGGACCTCGCCGAGGTGTACGCGGTGTGGGGCGGTTACGCGTACGGGCGCGGGCTCGACGGGCGCGCGGCGCGCGGCGACATGGAGACGGCGTTCCGGCGGATCAAGGTGGCGGCGAAGAATGTCGACACGAGGGAGCACGATCTGGTCGACGCCGACGACTACTTCCAGTACCACGGCGGCATGGTCGCGATGGTGCGGCATCTGACGGGTGAGTCGCCCGAGGCGTACGTGGGTGACAGCGCGACGCCGGACCAGATCAAGACGCGGACGCTGGGCGAGGAGACGCACCGGGTGTTCCGGGCGCGGGTGGTCAATCCGCGCTGGATGGCGGCGATGCGGCGGCACGGCTACAAGGGTGCTTTCGAGATGGCCGCGACGGTGGACTACCTGTTCGGGTACGACGCGACGGCCGGGGTCGTGGACGACTGGATGTACGAGAAGTTGTCGGCGGAGTACGTCTTCGCGCCGGAGAACCAGGAGTTCATGCGGCAGTCCAACCCGTGGGCGCTGAGGGGCATCACGGAGCGGCTGCTGGAGGCCGCCGAGCGGGGGCTGTGGGGGGAGCCGGACGAGCGGACGCTGGAGCGGCTGCGGGCGACGTATCTGGAACTTGAGGGCGATCTGGAGGGGGACCGGGAGTGAGCGCGAGCCCAGTCGTCGCCGGGGCCGGCTTCCGAACGCCGGACCGGCCGAGCACCCTGACCCATGCCATGGAGGCACTGTGAGTACGCCTTACCCCTTCACCGCGCTCGTCGGGCAGGACGATCTGCGGCTCGCGCTGCTGCTCAACGCCGTCTCCCCCGCCGTGGGCGGGGTTCTCGTGCGCGGCGAGAAGGGCACCGCGAAGAGCACGGCCGTGCGCGCCCTCTCGGTTCTCATACCGGAGGTGTCCGTCGTCGTCGGATGCCGGTTCTCCTGCGACCCGGGGGCTCCCGACCCGGCGTGTCCTGACGGGCCGCACGAGGGCGGCGTCGGCGCGGCGCGGCCCGCGCGGATGGTCGAACTGCCTGTCGGCGCCTCCGAGGACCGGCTTGTCGGCGCGCTCGACATCGAGCGTGCGCTGGCCGAGGGCGTGAAGGCGTTCGAGCCGGGGCTCCTCGCCGACGCGCACCGGGGCGTGCTGTACGTCGACGAGGTCAACCTCCTCCACGACCACCTGGTGGACCTTCTGTTGGACGCCGCCGCGATGGGCGCCTCCTACGTGGAGCGCGAGGGCGTCTCCGTACGGCACGCCTCCCGCTTCCTGCTCGTCGGGACGATGAACCCCGAGGAGGGCGAGCTGCGACCGCAGTTGCTCGACCGGTTCGGGCTGACCGTCGAGGTCGCCGCGTCGCGCGAGCCCGATCTGCGGGTGGAGGTCGTACGGCGGCGGCTCGCCTACGACGACGACCCCGCCGCCTTCGCCGCGCGCTGGGCCGACGAGGAGAACGAGTTGCGGGCGCGCATCGTGGCCGCGCGGGCGCTGCTGCCCGAGGTACGCCTCGGGGACGCCGCGCTGCGGCAGATCGCGGCGACGTGCGCCGCGTTCGAGGTGGACGGCATGCGGGCCGACATCGTGATGGCGCGGACGGCGACGACGCTCGCCGCGTGGGCGGGGCGCACGGTCGTACTGGCCGAGGACGTTCGGCAGGCCGCGCTGCTGGCGCTGCCGCACCGCAGGCGACGCAATCCGTTCGACGCGCCCGGTCTCGACGAGGAGAAGCTGGACGACACGCTGGAGGAGTTCGGCGGGGGCGAGGACGACTCGCCGGACGACGACCCGGATCCCGACGGGCCCGGGGGCGGGCAGCCACCCAGGGACGGCTCTGACGGCTCTGACGGCCCGCGGGGGCCGGAGGCGCCGGAGGGTTCGGCCGACCCGGCGGACTCCCCCGCGCAGCCCGAGGAGGCGCGGGGCGGCCGGCCCGCCGGGGGCGGCGAGCAGTCCGCCGTACGCGCCGCCGAGCCCTTCCGTACGAAGATGCTCAGCGTGCCCGGTCTCGGTGAGGGCGCGGCGGGGCGCCGTTCACGGGCGCGTACCGATCATGGTCGTACGACCGGGGCGCGGCGGCCCCGGGGCGCGCTGACCAAGCTGCATCTGGCCGCGACTGTCCGGGCCGCCGCGCCGCACCAGCGGGCGCGCGGCCGTTCGGGGCGCGGGCTGGTCGTGCGTCGCGACGATCTGCGGCAGGCGACCCGCGAGGGGCGCGAGGGCAATCTGGTGCTGTTCGTGGTGGACGCCTCCGGGTCGATGGCCGCGCGGCAGCGCATGTCGGCCGTCAAGGGCGCCGTGCTGTCGCTGCTCCTGGACGCGTACCAGCGGCGCGACAAGGTCGGTCTGATCACCTTCCGGGGGAAGGACGCCACGGTGGCGCTGCCGCCGACCTCCTCGGTCGACGCGGCGGCCGTACGGCTGGAGTCGCTGCCCACCGGCGGGCGGACCCCGCTGTCCGCCGGGCTGTTGAAGGCGCAGGACGTCCTGCGGGTGGAGCGGATGCGCGATCCCGCGCGGCGCCCGCTGCTCGTCGTGGTGACGGACGGGCGGGCGACCGGCGGGGCCGATCCGGTGGCGCTCGGTACGCGCGCGGCGCGGCTGCACGCCGCCGAGGGCACGGCGTCGGTGGTCGTCGACTGCGAGTCGGGGCCGGTACGGCTGGGGTTGGCGGTCGCGCTCGCGGGTGAGCTGGGCGGCACGGCCGTCACGCTCGACGAGCTGCGGGCGGACAGCATCGCGGGGCTGGTCAGGGATGTGCGGGGCGCCCGGGGCGCTTCGGGCGCGCAGAGGAGGGTTGCCTGATGCCGCAGGGACAGCCGGTGGTCGTGCCGGACGACGGTCTCACCACCCGGCAGCGCCGTAACCGCCCGCTCGTCGTCGTCCACACGGGCATCGGCAAGGGCAAGTCGACGGCCGCGTTCGGGCTGGCGCTGCGCGGCTGGACGCAGGGCTGGCCGATCGGGGTGTTCCAGTTCGTCAAGTCGGCGAAGTGGAAGGTGGGCGAGGAGCACGCGCTGAAGGTGCTCGGGGCGAGCGGCGAGGGCGGTTCGGTCGACTGGCACAAGATGGGTGAGGGCTGGTCCTGGGTCCAGCGCGACAAGCAGCTTTCCAATGAGGACGCGGCGCGCGAGGGCTGGGAGCAGGTCAAGCGCGACCTGGCGGCGCAGACGTACCGGCTGTACGTGCTGGACGAGTTCGCGTACCCGATGCACTGGGGCTGGGTGGACACCGACGAGGTCGTACGGGTGCTGCGGGAGCGGCCGGGGACGCAGCACGTCGTGATCACCGGGCGGAACGCGCCCGAGCCGCTGGTCGAACTCGCCGATCTGGTCACCGACATGACGAAGGTCAAGCATCCGATGGACGCGGGGCAGAAGGGGCAGAGGGGCATCGAGTGGTGAGCACCGCCCCGGTCCGCGCCGTCTCACGGGTGTCCGTGCCGCGACTCGTCATCGCCGCGCCGGCGTCCGGCAGTGGCAAGACCACCGTCGCCACCGGGCTGATGGCGCTCTTCGCCGCGCGTGGCCTCGCCGTGTCCCCGCACAAGGTCGGGCCCGACTACATCGACGCGGGATACCACGCGTTGGCGACGGGGCGGCCGGGCCGGAACCTCGACGCGTATCTGTGCGGTACGGAGCTGGTCGCACCGCTCTTCGCGCACGGCGCGGCCGGCTGTGACCTGGCCGTGGTCGAGGGCGTGATGGGGCTGTACGACGGCGCCGCCGGGCAGGGCGAACTCGGGTCCACCGCCCAGGTGGCGAAGCTGCTGCGCGCGCCCGTGGTGCTCGTCGTGGACGCGTCGTCGCAGTCCCGGTCGGTGGCGGCGCTGGTGCACGGGTTCGCGTCGTGGGACCCGGAGGTGCGGATCGGCGGGGTGATCCTCAACAAGGTCGCGTCCGACCGGCACGAGGCGTTGCTGCGTGAGGCGCTGGACGAGTCCGGGGTGCCGGTGCTCGGCGTACTGCGGCGGGCGGCCGAGATCGAGACGCCGTCGCGGCATCTGGGGTTGGTGCCGGTGGCGGAGCGGCGGGGGGACGCGGTGGGGGTTGTGCGGGGGGTGGCGGAGCGGGTGCGGGTGGGGTGTGACGTGGAGGGGCTGCTCCGGTTGGCGCGGAGTGCGCCCTCCTTGGAGGTTGCGGTTTGGGATGCGGGGCGGGAGGTGGGGGGTGGCGTCGGCGGCGGGCCTGTTCTCCTACCCGCCCCTTCCCTCGACCGGGTCTCAGCCCCGGGCCCCGTACGGGCTTCGGCCGTGCCCTCAAACGCCGGGCGGGCTGTATTTCAGGGTTCCGCCCCGGGCCCCGCTCCTCAAACGCCGGAGAGGCCGGAGAGGCCCGTCGTAGCCGTCGCCGGGGGACCGGCCTTCACCTTTTCGTACGCCGAGCATGCCGAGCTTCTCCGCGCCGCCGGCGCCGATGTCGTCGTCTTCGATCCCCTCCGGGACGAGCGACTGCCGCCCGGCACCGAGGGGTTGGTCATCGGTGGCGGGTTTCCCGAGGTCTACGCGCCCGAGTTGGGGGCCAACGAACCCCTCCGCGAAGCCGTCGCCGAACTGGCCCACTCCGGCGCCCCCGTGGCCGCCGAGTGCGCCGGGCTGCTCTATCTCGCGCGTTCGCTGGACGGGGCGCCGATGTGTGGCGTGCTCGGCGCCGACGCGCGGATGTCGGAGCGGCTGACGCTCGGGTACCGGGAGGCCGTCGCCGTCGGGGACAGCGTCCTCGCCGCTGCCGGGACACGCCTTCGGGGACACGAGTTCCACCGGACGGTGCTCGAACCGGGGGCCGGCGCGGCGCCCGCGTGGGGGCTCGTGCGGCCCGAGCGCCGGGTCGAGGGGTTCGTACAGCGGGGCGTGCACGCGAGCTATCTGCATACGCACTGGGCGGCGGCGCCCGGCATGGCACGGAGATTCGTCGAAAGGTGCACGGCATGAGCGGCAGACTCGTCGGGGTCGGGGTGGGGCCCGGTGACCCCGAGTTGGTGACGGTGAAGGGCGTACGTCTTCTGCGGGAGGCGGACGTCGTCGTCGTACCCGTCATGGCGGCGGCCGACGGCACGGACGGCGGGGAGCCCGGCCGGGCCGAGGCGACCGTGCTGCACTACATCGGCGCCGAGAAGGTCCGGCGTGTCGTCTTCGCGCTCAACGAGCGGGCCGACCGGGCCCGTCGCGAGGCCGCCTGGGACGCGGCGGGCGGCCACGTCGCCGAGCTGCTGCGCGCGCATCCGTACGGAAGCGTGGCGTTCGCGACGCTCGGCGACCCGAACGTCTACTCGACCTTCACCTATCTCGCCCAGACGATCGGTGAGCTGGTGCCGGGGACGGTCGTGGAGACCGTGCCGGGGATCACCGCCATGCAGGACCTGGCCGCGCGGGGCGGCGCCGTACTGACCGAGGGGACCGAGCCGCTGACGCTGGTCCCCGTGACGGCGGGCGCCTCCGTACTGAAGGACGCCCTGGACGGTCCGGGCACCGTCGTGGCCTACAAGTTCGGGCGGCTGGCCGGTGAGGTCGCCACCGCGCTGCGGGAGACCGGCCGTACGGAGGGCGCGGTGTGGGGGTCGGCGCTCGGGCTGCCGGAGGAGTCGATCCGCCCCGCGTCCGAGCTTGAGCAGGGGACGCTGCCGTACCTCTCGACGCTCATCGCACCCGCGCGGCGCGACGGCGGGCGCGGGGGCAAGCTGTGAGCGCGGGCCGGCGCGGGTCAGTTGGCCAGCGCCACGACAAGCCAGATGAAGCCCACGCCGCCGACGGTGCACAGCAGCGTCGACAGCGCCGGGTGTTCGTGATGCGCCTCGGGCAGGATCTCGGCGGCGGCCAGATACAGCAGCGCGCCGCCGAAGAACCCGAGATAGCTGCCGATCAGTTCCTCCGGAAGGGTGAACAGCAGTGTGGAGGCCGCCCCGACGACGGGCGCGAGGGCGTCGGCGAAGAGCATCGTGAACGCTCTGCGGCGGTCGTTCCCGTAGAGGCTGGTGAGCGTGTACGTGTTGAAGCCGTCGGCGAAGTCGTGGGTGATGACGGCGAGCGCGACGGTCGCGCCCATGCCGCCGCCGACCTGGAACGCGGCGCCGAGTGCGACGCCGTCCATCAGGCTGTGCAGCACCATCGCGGACGCCGCCGTCAGGCCCACCTCGGGCGCGCGGTCGGTCCGGCCGGCGCCGCCGCCGTGGCCCCCCGCGTGGCCGTGCGTGGTCTCGGCGTCCGCCGCGCCGTGCGCGGCCCGGCGTACGGCCAGCAGGCGCTCCACGACGTGCGCGAAGAGGAATCCGCCGACGAACAGCAGGAGCGCCCGGTGGACGCCCAGGAAGTCCTCGCCGGCCGCGTCCATGGCCTCGGGCAGCAGTTCGAGGCCGACCACACCGAGCATCAGCCCGCCGGCCAGGCCGAGTACCAGATGTCGGCGGTCGGTGACGCGCTGCGCCGTCCACCCGCCGAAGAGCGTCATGAGGAACGCGCCGAGCGCGACGAACACCGCCATGCGCCCTTGCTAGCCGATCGGACCCCCGGTCCGCACATCCATGTTCACCCCTTCCGTTCCCCCGCCCCGTTGACCCGCGAGGACCACCGCTCATGACCGATCACACCGCCGGCAAGGTGACCTTCGTCGGCGCGGGCCCCGGCGCCGCCGACCTGCTGACCTTTCGCGCCGCGCGCGCCATCGCCGCCGCCGACGTCGTCATCTGGGCGGCCAGCCTGGTGCAGGCGGAGGTGCTCGACCACGCGCGCGAGGGCGCCGAGATCCTCGACTCGGCGGCGCTTTCTTTGGAGGACGTCGTCGCCGTGTACGAACGGGCGGCGCGCGAGGGGCTGAAGGTCGCCCGGATCCACTCCGGGGACCCGGCCCTCTGGGGCGGTACGCAGGAGCAGGTGGACCGCTGCGACGCGCTCGGTCTGGAGGTGGAGATCGTGCCGGGCGTCTCGTCGTTCTCGGCCGTCGCCGCCGTCGCGGGGCGGGAGTTGACGATTCCGGAGATCGCGCAGTCCGTGATCCTGACCCGGCTGGGCGGCGGCAAGACGCCGATGCCGCCGGGTGAGGAGGTACGGGAGTTCGCCAGGCACGGCACGACGATGGCGGTGTTCCTGTCGGCCGCGCGGTCGGGACAGCTCACGCAGGAGCTTCTGGAGGGCGGCTATCCGACCTCGACGCCGGTCGTCGTCGCCCATCAGGTGACCTGGCCGGAGGAGCTTGTCGTGCGCTGCACCATCGGCACGCTGGAGGAGACCGTCAAGGAGCACAAGCTCTGGAAGCACACGCTGTTCCTGGTCGGACCGGCGCTGTCGGCGTCGGGGACGCGCTCGCACCTCTACCACCCCGGGCACTTCCACGGGTTCCGGCGGGCCGACCCGGCCGCCCGCAAGGCTCTGCGCGAGGAGCGGACCCGGGGCGCCGCGCGGTGATCACCGTCATCGGCACGGGGACGGGGACACCGCTCTCCGGGGACTCCCTGCGGGCCGTGGCCGAGGCGACGCTGGTCGTGGGCGGGCGGCGGCATCTCAAGGAGGCCGCGGCGGTGGCCGGACTGCCCGGAGGGATCCCGCGGGTGGAGCTCGGACCGCTGGCGCCCGCGCTGGACGTGATCGCTCGGCACCACGCCCGTGAGGACGCCGGCCGTGCCGTGGTGCTGGCCTCGGGCGACCCGGGGCTGTTCGGGATCGTACGGGCGCTGGCCGGGCGTTTCGGGGCCGGAGCTCTCGACGTACGGCCCGCCGCCCCGTCCGTCGCCGTGGCGTTCGCCCGGATCGGCCTGCCGTGGGACGACGCGGTCGTCGTCAGCGCGCACGGACGCGACCTCCGTACGGCGGTCAACGTCTGCCGCGCGCATCCCAAGGCGGCGGTGCTGACCGGTCCGGGAGCGGGCCCGGCCGAGCTGGGCGCCGCGCTCGCGGGCACCGGGCTGCCGCGCACGCTGGTCGTCGCGTCGGCGCTGGGCGACCCGGACGGCGAGCGGGTCGAGCGCCTGTCCCCCGCCGAGGCGGCGTCCCGCGACTGGCCGGAGCCGCTCACCGTGGTGCTCTGCCTGGACGAGGCGCGGGCGCACGCCCCGGTCCCCCGCACGCTGGCCGGTCGCACCCCCGGACCCGCACGCTGGGCCCTGGCCGAGGAGGAGTTCGCGTACCGCGACTCGATGATCACCAAGTTCGAGGTGCGTGCCCTGGCACTTGCCAGGCTCGGGCCGAGGACGGGCGACCTGGTGTGGGACGTCGGCGCGGGCTCGGGGTCGGTGGCCGTGGAGTGCGCGCGGTTCGGCGCGGCGGCGATCGCGGTGGAGAAGTCGCCCGACGGCATCGAGCGAGTCCGCGCCAACGCGCTGGCGCACGGCGTCGACGTCCAGACAGTGCACGGCTCCGCGCCCGCGGCGCTGTCCCGACTGCCCGATCCGGACGGCGTGTTCGTCGGTGGCGGCGGCCGTGACCTGTCCGCCGTCGTCACGGAGTGCGCGCGCCGGGCGCGCCGGACGGTCGTGGTGTCGGTGGCCGCGCTGGACCGGGTGCCGGCGGTGCGGGAAGCCCTGGCCGACGCCGGCTTCGCCACCGGCGGCGTACTGCTGCACTCCTCGCGGCTCGCGCCGCTCCCGGGCGACGTGACCCGGCTCGCGGGCACGAACCCTGTCTTCCTGCTGTGGGGCGACCGTCCCGCCGCGCCGGATCCCGACCCCCCGCGAGGAGCGACCCAGTGATCGGCCTGATCTCCGCGACGGCGGCGGGCGCCTCGGCCCGCGACCGCCTGGCCACGGCCTGGCCCGGCCGCACGCGCGTCTACGACGGCCCGGTACGCCAGGCGGCGGAGCGCGCGTTCGCCGAGTGCGAACAGTTGGTGTGCTTCCTCGCCACGGGGGCGACGGTACGGCTCCTGGCCCCGCTGCTCGCCGACAAGACGACGGACCCGGGCGTCGTGTGCGTGGACGAGGCGGGGCGGTACGCGGTTTCGCTGCTCGGCGGCCACGGCGGAGGGGCGAACTCCCTGGCGGCGGAGGTCGCGTCGGTC
Organism: Streptomyces sp. NPDC051217; assembly: GCF_044455465.1. NCBI lineage: Bacteria > Bacillati > Actinomycetota > Actinomycetes > Kitasatosporales > Streptomycetaceae > Streptomyces > Streptomyces sp. NPDC051217. Next base: position 405,835 of record NZ_JBITEV010000004.1, on the reverse strand, counting down.
CTGGCGGCCACCCCGGTGATCACGACGGCGACGGACGCCACGGGCGTCCCGGGCCTCGACACGCTGGGCCTGCCGGTCGAGGGCGCGCCGGCGGCGGTCACGCGGGCGCTGCTCGACGGCACGCCGGTGACGCTACGGGCGGACGCGGTGTGGCCCCTGCCCCCGCTGCCGCCGAACGTGACGGGGGGCGGGGCGCCGGACACCGTGACACCGGACACCGTGGCACCGGGCGGGGCCACCATCCTCCTCACCGACCGGGTCGTGCCCCTCGGGCCGACGGACGCCGTCCTGCGACCGCCGTCGCTCGTCGTCGGGGTGGGTGCCGCCAAGGGCGTGAGCGGCGACGAGGTGTACGACGTCGTCCGGGACGCGCTGCGGGACGCCGGGCTGTCGGTCCTCAGCGTCGCCGAGTTGGCCACCGTCGACGCCAAGGCGGACGAGCCCGGGATCGTCGAGGCGGCCGGCAGGTTCGGGGTGCCCGTCAGGACGTACCCGGCCGGCGTGCTGGCCGGGATCGCCGTGCCCAACCCGTCCGACGCGCCCCTCGCGGCCGTCGGCACCCCGTCCGTCGCCGAGGCCGCGGCGCTCGCCGCCGGGCGCGGCGGTGAACTCCTCGTACAGAAGCGGAAGTCCAGCCCGGAGGGGCGGCCCGCTATGGCCACCTGTGCCGTCGTGCGCAGGCCTCCGCGCGGGCGGCTCGCCGTCGTCGGGCTCGGGCCGGGCGCGCGGGACCTGCTGACTCCGCGCGCCACGGCCGAACTGCGGCGCGCCTCGGTGCTCGTCGGGCTCGACCAGTACGTCGACCAGATCAGGGACCTCCTCCGGCCCGGCACGCGTGTCGTCGAGTCGGGGCTCGGCCACGAGGAGGAGCGGGCCCGTACGGCGGTGGCAGAGGCCCAGGCGGGCCACGCCGTGGCGCTCATCGGCAGCGGCGACGCGGGCGTGTACGCGATGGCGTCGCCCGCGCTCGCGGAGGCGGCCGACGACATCGAGGTGGTCGGCGTACCGGGGGTGACGGCCGCGCTGGCCGCCGCCGCGATTCTCGGCGCGCCCCTGGGACACGACCACGTCTCGATCAGCCTGTCCGACCTGCACACGCCGTGGGAGGTCATCGAACGCCGCGTCCGCGCGGCGGCCGAGGCCGACATCGTGGTGACCTTCTACAATCCGCGCAGCCGCGGCCGGGACTGGCAACTGCCCAAGGCGCTGGCCCTGCTGGCGGAGCACCGTACGGCGACGACGCCTGTCGGAGTCGTACGCAACGCGTCCCGCCCGGACGGCACCAGCCACCTCACCACGCTCGCCCGGCTCGACCCTGCGACGGTGGACATGATGACGGTGGTGACGGTGGGCAACACGGCCACCCGTGAGATCGCGGGCCGCATGGTCACGCCCCGGGGCTACCGGTGGCAGTCGGAGGGAGCCCGATGAGCCTCGACCCCGCTTTCGACCGAGTCGTCCACCCCATCGAGGAGGAGTCGTTCCGCAGGCTGCGCGCCCGCGTCGACACCTCGCACCTCGCACCGCTCACCCGCGCGGTCGTGGAGCGCGTCATCCACTCGGCGGCCGATCCGGCGTATCTGAGCGATCTCGTCTGCGACGAGGCCGCGTTGTCCGCCGCGCAGTGCGCGCTGCACGCGGGCGCCCCGGTCGTCGCCGACGTGCGGATGGTCGCCGCCGGCATCACCCGCCGCACGGCGGTCTGCCGACTTGAGGAGGCCGTGTCGGGGCCGGGGCTCACCCGTTCCGCGCACGCGGTGCGCCTGGCGTACGAAGAGGTCGGCCCCGGCGCGCTCTGGGTGATCGGCTGCGCCCCGACCGCGCTGGAGGAGTTGCTGCTCCTGGACGCGGCGCCCGCGCTCGTGATCGGGCTCCCGGTCGGCTTCGTCGGCGCCGTCGAGTCCAAGGCCGCGCTGCGCGAGAGCGGGCTGCCGGCGATGAGCAACGTCTCGGAGAAGGGCGGCTCCGCCGTGGCCGCCGCCGCGCTCAACGCCCTGCTCTACCACCCGTACCACCCGCCCCAGCACCACCTCGCCAAGGAGAACGCGTGAGCACCCCCCGACCCGCACTGCTCATCGCCGGCCACGGCACCAGGGACACCGGGGGCGCCGAGGCCTTCCGGGAGTTCGTACGGGAGCTGGGCAGGCGGCACCCCGAACTGCCCGTCGCGGGCGGGTTCATCGAGCTGTCGGCGCCGCCCATCGGCGACGCCGTGGCCGAACTCGTCGAGCGGGGCGTCACCCGGTTCGCCGCCGTCCCACTGATGCTGGTGTCCGCCGGGCACGCCAAGGGCGACATACCGGCCGCGCTCAAGCGCGAGCGGGAGCGGCACCCGGGGATCTCGTACACCTACGGCCGTCCGCTCGGCCCCCACCCCGGGCTGCTGACGGTCCTCGAACGGCGCCTGGAGGAGGCGCTGGCGGGCCTGGAGGGGTTCGACGGCGACAGGTCCGAGGTGACCGTGCTGCTCGTGGGGCGCGGTTCGACCGACCCCGACGCCAACGCGGAGGTGCTGAAGGCGGCGCGCCTTCTTTGGGAGGGTCGCGGTTACGCGGGTGTGGAGACGGCCTTCGTGTCACTGGCGGCGCCGGACGTGCCGAGCGGGCTCGACCGCTGCGTACGGCTCGGGGCGCGCCGGATCGTGGTCCTGCCGTACTTCCTGTTCACCGGGATCCTGCCGGAGCGGGTCGTGCGGCAGACGCGGGAGTGGGCGGTGGCGCATCCGGAGACGGAGGTGGCGTCGGCCGATGTGGTGGGTCCCACCGAGGAGTTGCTGGACCTGGTCATGGAGCGCTATCACGAGGCGGTCCAGGGCGATCTGCGGATGAACTGCGACTCGTGCGTCTACCGGATCGCCCTGCCCGGCTTCGAGGCCAAGGTGGGGGCGCCGCAGCAGCCGCACTTCCACCCCGACGACGACGGGCACCACGGGCACCACGGGCACGGACATCATCGCGGCAGCGACAACGGCAACGGCAGTCATGCGCACGCGCACTGACGCCCACGACCCCGTGCACCCCGACCTCGCCCACCACGACCTGCGGCACCACGGCGACGCCGAGGTACGGGACGACGGCGCGGACCTGACCGACCTCGCGGTCAACGTCCGCCCCGGCACGCCCCCCGACTGGCTGCGGAAGCGGATCGCCGCGTCGCTCACCACCCTCGCGGCCTACCCGGACGGACGCGCGGCACGGGCCGCCGTCGCCGCGCGCCACGGGCTGCCGGTGGAGCGCGTGCTACTGACCGCGGGCGTCGCCGAGGCGTTCGTCCTGCTCGCCCGCGCCCTTGCCGCGCGCCACCCCGTCGTGGTGCACCCGCAGTTCACGGAGCCCGAGGCGGCGCTGGTCGGCGCGGGGCACACCGTACGGCGCGTGCTGCTCGACGCCCGTGACGGCTTCCGGCTGGATCCGGGCGCCGTCCCCGAGGAGGCGGATCTGGTGGTGGTCGGCAATCCGACGAACCCGACGTCCGTGCTGCATCCGGCCGAGGACCTCCTTCGACTGGCCCGTCCGGGGCGGACGTTGGTCGTGGACGAGGCGTTCATGGACGCGGTCCCCGGGGAGCCGGAGGCGCTGGCTGCGTACGGCGACGTACCCGGGCTCGTGGTGCTGCGCAGTCTGACCAAGACGTGGGGGCTCGCCGGTCTGCGGATCGGCTACGTACTGGCCGATCCGGCGACCGTCGCGGCCCTCGCGGCGGCCCAGCCGCTCTGGCCGGTCTCCACGCCCGCGCTGGCCGCCGCCGAGGCGTGTACGACACCCGCCGCGATCGCGGAGGCCGAGGCTGCCGCGCGCCGCACGGCGGTGGAGCGGGCCCATCTGCTGGCCGGGCTGGCCGAGTTCGACGGCGTACGCGCCGTGGAACCGGCCGCGGGGCCCTTCGTGCTCGTGGCGATGGACTCGGCCGACACGGTACGGGAGCGGCTGCGCGCGCTGGGCTTCGCGGCGCGGCGCGGTGACACGTTCCCGGGGCTCGGGCCCCGGTGGCTGCGGATCGCGGTGCGGGACCGGGCGACGACGGACCGCTTCCTCCAGGCGCTCGGCCGCGCCCTGTCGCCGGTCCGCGCCTGACAGGCGCCCTCGTACGCGACCGGTCGTCGGGCGGCCCCCGCCCCGACCGGCGACCGGCGACCGGCGCGCCCCCGTCAGCTCCTGCCGCGCCCTCGCACCAGCACCATCGCGCCGCCGCCCACGGCGAGCAACAGCACCGCCCCGCCCGCCAGATACGGCGTCGTCGAACCGCCGCCCGTCTCCGCGAGGTTCTCGGGGGCCGGCTCGGAGGCGGTCTGCGGTTCGACACCCTCCTTCTCCGGCTCCGGCCGCTCCTGCTCCACCGGTTCGGCGGGCGCCTCACAGGTCGCCTCGGCGAGCGTGAGGGTGCCCTGGACGTCGGCGACGTTCAGCTTGAGCGGATTCACCGCCACCCGCAGTTCGAGCGCGGTCGCGGCGGCCGTACGGGACGTGGTCCGCGTCTTCGACAGGTCGAGCGTCACCTCGCCGACGCCCGGCACCTCGACGCGGGTCGGTCCGCCCGCGGAGAGCGTGACCTTCTTGCCGAGGACGGTGACGGAGCCGAGCAGGTTGGATTCGGCGACGGGCTTCTTCCCAGCCTCGCAGACCGCCTTGGAGGTGACCTCCTGGACCTCGATGAGCGACAGCAGAGGCAGCCCGGGGACATGGACCTTGGCGTGGGCGATGTTGGCATAGCCCTCGGCCTTGTGGTCGTCGGCGGTGGCCCGCGCGGTCGCGACGTCGGCGCGCAGCAGGGTGAACGGCCTGCCCTGGTCGACCCCGTCGAGTTCGACGGTCAGCGCGGTCCTGTCGGCGCCGGCCGGGGCCCGCACCTCGTTGAGCGACGCCCGCAGCGGCACCTCGACCGTCTTGTCGAGCAGGGACACATCGAGGGCGGTCCGCAGAACGACCGCGCCCGCCTTGCCCTTTCCTGAGGTCGCTCCGGTTCCTCCGGTGGCCTGCGCCGGGGCGGCGAGCACGGCGGGTCCCGCGACCAGGGCCACGGCGGCGGCCAGTGCGGCGGAGCGGCGTGCGGGCATGCGGAAGACATTGCTGTTCACGATGGTGGAACCCCCACAGAGTTTTGACGTCGCCGACCGGCCGGCACGGGGACACATGGGCGGCGGCGACCGAGACACCGGAATCTTTACGCACCGAGAGTGAACTGGCGGACACCTGCGGTGAGTTCACTCCAAAGTGGGGTTTCCGCGTCCACGTTCGAATCTGCGGGTACGAGCGTTCCTTCCGGCCACCCGCACGGGGGGCGTACGGTCGCGCAGCCGCCCGTTCCGGCAGGCGTACGGCCGCTGACCAGCAACTCCCATGCCGTCAACGACGCGACAACGGGAGCGCACCCGACAACGCGCCGAGACCTCGCCGAAGAGCGCGCGCCGAACGTCAGCCCACGACCCGCCCGTTGAGCACGATCCGCCGCGGGGCCGCCAGCACCCGCACATCGACCCTCGGGTCCGCGTCCAGCACCACCAGATCGGCCGGAGCGCCTTCCTCAAGGCCCGGACGCCCCAGCCAGGCCCTTGCTCCCCACGCGGTCGCCGATACCGCCTCCACCGGCGGAATACCGGCTTTCACCAACTCCGCGACCTCGTCGGCCACCAGACCGTGCGCCAGGGAACCGCCCGCGTCCGTGCCGACGAAGACCGGGATGCCCGCGTCGTACGCGTCGCGCACCGTGTCGTAACGGCGTTCGTGCAGCCGCCGCATATGGGCCGACCAGCGCGGGAACTTGGTCTCGGCGCCGGCGGCCAGGTCCGGGAACGTGGCGATGTTGACCAGCGTGGGGACGATCGCGACGCCGCGCTCGGCGAAGAGCGGGATCAGGTCGTCGGTGAGCCCCGTGGCGTGCTCGACGCAGTCGATCCCGGCCTCGACGAGATCGCGCAGCGCGACCTCCGCGAAGCAGTGTGCCGTCACGCGGGCGCCGAGCCGGTGAGCCTCGGCGATCGCCGCCTCGACCTCGCCGCGCGGCCAGCACGCGGTCAGGTCCCCGGCCTCACGGTCGATCCAGTCACCGACGAGCTTGACCCAGCCGTCGCCCCGCCGGGCCTCCTGGGCGACGAAGGCGACGAGGTCGCCGGGCTCGATCTCATGGGCGAAGTTACGGATGTAGCGGCGGGTGCGCGCGATGTGCCGGCCGGCCCTGATGATCTTCGGGAGATCGTCACGGTCGTCGATCCAACGGGTGTCGGACGGCGATCCGGCGTCGCGCAGCAGCAGCGTGCCCGCGTCCCGGTCGGCGAGCGCCTGCTTCTCGCTCGTCGCCTCGTCGACCGGTCCCCGGGTGTCCAGGCCCACATGGCAGTGGGCGTCGACCAGGCCCGGCACGGCCCAGCCCGCGACCGTACGGATGTCACGCGCGCCGGACGGGCGTTCGTAGGTTGTCCGCCCGTCCACGACCCACAGCTCGTCCCTGACGTCGTCGGGACCGACGAGTACCCGCCCCTTCACATGCAGCACCGTGCGATCACTCATGGGCCGAACTTTACGAGGCGCTGAGTACTCTCGACGAGGGAGTGTCCGAACACCGTTCGAGCGACGACCGAACCCGCCCCACCCGACCGACCCGCCCGACCCGAAGAGAGCACATCGCCGTGACCCACCCCCTGCTGGATCTCCCTCCCCTCACCCCCGCCCGCTTCGCGGCCGTCGAGCGACGGGTCGCCGCCCTGCTCGACACCGAGCAGGACGTGGTGATCATGCAGGGTGAGGCGCTGCTTCCTTTGGAGGGCTGCGTCCGCGGCGGCGCCCGCCCCGGTTCGACCGCGCTGAACGTCGTCACCGGTCCCTACGGCCAGACCTTCGGCAACTGGCTTCGCGACTGCGGTGCCTCGGTCGTGGACCTGGAAGTGCCCTTCCACGGCGCGGCCACCGCCGAGCAGGTCGAGCGGGCGCTGGCGGAGCACCCGGAGATCGACTTCGTGTCGCTGGTGCACGCGGAGGCGGCCACGGGAAACACCAATCCCGTGGCCGAGATCGGTGAGGTCGTCCGCGCCCACGGGGCCCTGTTCATGCTGGACGCCGTCGCGTCCGTCGCGGCCGAGCCGCTGCTGCCCGACGCCTGGGGCGTCGACCTGTGCGTGATCGGCGCGCAGAAAGCCATGGGCGGCCCCGCCGGGGTCTCCGCGGTGTCGGTGAGCGCCCGCGCCTGGGAGCGGCTGGCCTCGAACCCGGGGGCGCCGCGCCGCTCGTACCTCTCGCTCCTCGACTGGAAGGAGCGCTGGATCGACACCGGCCGCGCGGCTCTGCCGCATGCCCCGGCCCAGCTGGAGATGCTGGCCCTGGAGGCGTGCCTGGAGCGCATCGAGGAAGAGGGGCTCGCCACCCGAATGGCGGCACACGCCTCGGCGGCCTCGGCCACCCGGTCGGGCGCGCTCGCACTCGGCGGTGGAATTGAGCCATACGTGTACGCGGCGCGGGACGCCGCCCCGGTCGCGACCACGCTGCGCACCCCCGCGGGGCTCGACGCCGCCGCGCTGGTCGCCGACGCCCTGGCCGCCGACCCCTCGCTGCCCCTGATAGCCGGGGGCGGGGCACTGGCCAAGGAGATGATCCGGGTCAACCACTACGGCTCCGACGCCACCCCCGGAGCGGTGCGCTCCTCGCTCGCCGCACTGGGCGTCGCGCTCAAGGCCGCGGGCGCCGATATCAATCCCGCGGCGGCCGAGAAGGCAGTATCCGACAGTTGGCCCGGAACCGCATCCCGAAAACAAAGGCGGCGTTAATTCGAGAATACGGGAATGTATTCTTCTCCGCGCAGCTTCCCGTATTCGTCTGCCCGCTTTTTCTGATCCTAAACGCCAAGGTTTCAACAACGGCGACGGCGTAATTCCGACAAGGGTCGAGAGCGTTACGCATATGTGACCGAGCACACAAGCGCGCCCGTCTTGCCCGATATTTCCCAGACAAACCAGCCCAGATCACCTCTCCGTCACCTTGGCGCACGCGCCCGCGTGATAACACAGATCGGTTCGCCGACCAACCCCTGCTGACGATGCGATTTCGGAATCCGCTGGGTAAATTCAATAGACATGACTGCCGCCCAAGCAGACCTTGCAGGTGTCCGAAGCGAATTCACGCGATCCCTCCGGATCGACGCCCCACGAGTGGAGGACGGGGCTGCGATCTGGCGCATCGCCCGCGATTCCGAGGTGCTCGACCTGAACTCCTCGTACAGCTATCTGCTGTGGTGCCGTGACTTCGCCGCGACCTCGGTCGTGGCCCGCGACACCGCCTCCGGAGCCGACGGGGCCCCCATCGCCTTCGTCACGGGTTACATCAGACCCGAACGCCCGGAGGCCCTGGTCGTCTGGCAGGTGGCCGTCGACAGCGCCCACCGGGGCAAGGGCCTCGCGGGCACCCTGCTCGACGCACTCGTCGGGCGGGTCACCGAGGAGCAGGGGATCACCTCTGTCGAGACGACCGTCACCCCCGACAACACGGCGTCGGACCGTATGTTCCACGCCTTCTCCGAGCGTCATGGCGCGACCCTGGAGCGCGAGGTGCTCTTCGACGGGGAGCTCTTCCCCGACGGAGGACACCAGCCCGAGGTGCTGTACCGGATCGGCCCGCTCACGACCTGAGCAGAGCGCCACTCCCCCAATCCCTCACTCCTCTCTCCCCCACCCTTCAGGAGACTGCCATGACCATCACCCCGCCCGTCCTGAGTATCTTCGAGACCCTCGAATCCGAGGTGCGGAGCTACTGCCGCGGCTGGCCGGCCGTGTTCGACCGCGCGAAGGGCAGCCGTCTCACCGACGAGGACGGTCACAGCTACCTCGACTTCTTCGCCGGCGCCGGTTCTCTCAACTACGGGCACAACAACCCCGTACTGAAACGGGCGCTGATCGACTACATCGAGCGCGACGGCATCACCCACGGCCTGGACATGGCGACCACCGCGAAACGCGCCTTCCTGGAGTCGTTCCAGAATGTGGTGCTGCGGCCCCGTGATCTGCCGTACAAGGTGATGTTCCCGGGCCCCACGGGCACCAACGCCGTCGAATCGGCCCTCAAGTTGGCCCGCAAGGTGAAGAACCGCGAGTCGATCGTGTCCTTCACCAACGCCTTCCACGGCATGTCGCTGGGCTCGCTCGCCGTCACCGGCAACGCGTTCAAGCGGGCCGGAGCGGGCATCCCGCTGGTCCACGGCACCCCGATGCCGTTCGACAACTACTTCGACGGCCAGGTCCCGGACTTCCTCTGGTTCGAGCGGCTGCTCGGCGACCAGGGCTCCGGGCTCAACAAGCCCGCCGCCGTCATCGTCGAGACGGTGCAGGGCGAGGGCGGCATCAACGTCGCCCGCGCCGAGTGGCTGCGCGCGCTCGCCTCTCTGTGCGAGCGCCAGGACATGCTGCTCATCGTCGACGACATCCAGATGGGCTGCGGACGCACCGGCGGGTTCTTCTCCTTCGAGGAGGCCGGCATCACCCCGGACATCGTCACGCTGTCGAAGTCCATCAGCGGCTACGGCCTGCCGATGGCGCTGACGCTCTTCAAGCCGGAGCTGGACATCTGGGAGCCCGGAGAGCACAACGGCACGTTCCGCGGCAACAACCCGGCCTTCGTGACGGCCGCCGCCGCGCTGAACACCTACTGGGCCGACGGCCAGATGGAGAAGCAGACCCTGGCGCGCGGCGAGCAGGTCGAGCGCGCCCTGCTGGCCATGGTCGAGGAGTGCCCGCCCGGCAGCGTGAGCTTCCGCGGCCGTGGGCTCGTCTGGGGCATGGAGTTCGAGGACAAGCCGCGGGCCGGCGCGATCTGCCGCCGCGCCTTCGAGCTGGGGCTCCTGCTGGAGACCTCCGGCCCGGAGAGCGAGGTCGTGAAGCTCCTTCCCGCGCTGACCGTCACGCCCGAGGAACTGGACGAGGGTCTGCGCACGCTGGCCCGCGCCGTACGCGAGACCGCCTGACCGCGAAGGTCACCCCTGGGGCCCGGGTCTGACCCGGGCCCCAGGGGGGCACCAGAACCAGGACAACGCGGCACAGCACCACAGCACGCCGCAGCACAGAAGGGTCCCAGCCACCGTGATCGTTCGATCGTTGAAGGACATCGAGAACACCGGCCGCCATGTGAAATCGGCGTCGGGCACATGGGAGAGCAAGCGCCTGGTGCTCGCCAAGGAGAAGGTCGGCTTCTCCCTGCACGAGACCGTGCTCTACGCGGGTACCGAGACACCGATGTGGTACGCGAACCACATCGAGGCGGTGCTGTGCGTGGAGGGTGAGGCCGAACTCACCAACGACGACACGGGCGAGACCCACTGGATCGTCCCCGGCACGATGTATCTGCTCGACGGCCACGAGAAGCACACGCTCCGGCCGAAAACCGACTTCCGCTGTGTCTGCGTCTTCAACCCGCCGGTGACAGGGCGGGAGGACCACGACGAGAACGGCGTATACCCGCTGCTGACCGAGGAGGGCTGAACCACCATGACCACCGCCCCTGCACGCACCGACCTGTACCCGACCCGTGGCGTGGGTGAGGTGACCACCCCGCGTCAGGACCCCGTCGTCTGGTCACCGCCCGGCACCCCCGGCCCGGTCACTCCTGGCGAGCTCCAGGGTCTGGAGCGGGACGGGTTCCTCACCGTCGACCAGTTGATCGGCCCCGACGAGGTGGCGCTCTACCGCGCCGAACTCGACCGGCTGGTAACCGACCCGTCCGTCCGGTCCGACGAGCGCTCGATCATCGAGCCCAAGTCCCAGGACGTGCGGTCCGTGTTCGAGGTCCACAAGATCAGTGAGCTCTTCGCCGGTCTGGTCCGCGACGAGCGTGTGGTGGGCCGGGCCCGGCAGATCCTCGGCTCGGACGTGTACGTCCACCAGTCCCGTATCAACGTGAAGCCGGGCTTCGGCGCCTCGGGCTTCTACTGGCACTCGGACTTCGAGACATGGCACGCCGAGGACGGTCTGCCGAACATGCGGACCATCTCCGTGTCGATCGCGCTGACCGAGAACTTCGACACCAACGGCGGCCTGATGATCATGCCCGGGTCGCACAAGACCTTCCTGGGCTGCGCGGGCGAGACGCCGAAGGACAACTACAAGCAGTCGCTGAAGATGCAGGACGCGGGGACGCCCTCGGACCAGGCGCTCACCGCTCTCGCCTCGGAGCACGGCATCAAGCTCTTCACGGGCAAGGCCGGTGCGGCGACGTGGTTCGACTGCAACTGCATGCACGGCTCGGGCGACAACATCACCCCGTTCCCGCGCAGCAACGTCTTCATCGTCTTCAACAGCGTGGAGAACACGGCGGTCGAGCCGTTCGCGGCGCCCTCCCCACGGCCGTCGTTCATCGGCTCCAGGGACTTCACGCCGGTCCGCTGAGTCCGCCTGCGCAGAAGGGTGCGGGGCCGGTCGTCACGACCGGCCCCGCACCTCGTTCATCGCTCAGCCCGCGAGGACGTCGAGGGCGCGGTCCACGTCCGCCGTGGAGTTGTACAGATGGAAGGCGGCGCGCAGATTACCCGCGCGGACCGCCACCTTCACGCCCGCCGCGATGAGCCGGGGACGCAGGTCGCCGAGGCCGGGGACGGCCACGACGGTGGAGCCGGGGGCGGCGGCCGGCTCGTGTCCGAGGGAGACCAGGCCGGCCCTGAAGCGGTCGGCGAGCGCGGTGACATGCGTGTGGATCCGCTCGACGCCGACCTCCTCCAGCACGGCCAGGGGCTGTTCGGCGCCGTGGTACGCGAGGAAGGCCGTCGGCTCGTCGAACCGGCGGGCGGAGTGGGCCAGTTGCTCGACGGGGCCGTACGTGCTGGCCCAGATGGACTCGCCCGAGACCCATCCCGCGTGGATGGGCACCAGCCTCTCCTGCGCCTCCTCGCTGACGGTCAGGAACGAGGTGCCGCGCGGGCTCACCAGGAACTTGTAGCCACCGGTGACCGTGTAGTCGTACGCCCCCGCGTCCACGGGCAGCCAGCCGGCCGCCTGGGTGGTGTCGAGCAGCGTACGGGCGCCGTGCGCCGCGGCGGCGGCCCGTACCGCCGGCAGATCGGCGATGCGGCCGTCGCCGGACTGGACGGCCGAGACGGCCACCAGCGCGGTCTCCGGCCGTACTTCGTCGGCCAGCGACTCCAGCGGCACATAGCGCGGCTTGAGGTCACCGCGTACGGCGAAGGGGGTGACGACGGAGCTGAACTCGCCCTCGGCCATGAGGACTTCGCTGCCCGGCGGCACCGAGGCCGCGATCAGACCGACATGGACCGCCACGGAGCCCCCGACGGCCACGCGCCCGGCGGGAACCCCCACGAGGCGGGCGAACGAGGCGCGGGCCGCGTCCACGGAGTCGAAACTGCCCGCCCCGTCCCCTGCCCCGGTGCCGTTCTCGGCGGCCAGCGCCTGTACCGCCTCGACGGCCCGGCGCGGCAGCAGACCGCAGGTGGAGGTGTTCAGATACGTCGTCGCGGGCTCGAACTCGGTCCCTCCCAGAGTGTCCATGACCTCACCCTGGGACCGGTCTCTCTCCCCGTCAATTGCGCGTTCCTGAGGGGAAGACCCAAGGGATGCTTATGAATGGCCCTGGGCCTGCGTCAATGACTGTGGGCCCCCGGAATCTCGCAGGAGCCGCCGTCGGCGTCACAGGTGGCGGCCGAGTCGTTCGCCGTGCCGGCCGCGGCGAGGGGGGTGACCGCACGTCCCTGCCACGCCTGCTCCAGTGCCTGGGTGAAGACCTCTGCGGGCTGGCCCCCGGAGACGCCGTAGCGGCGGTCGAGGACGAAGAAGGGCACGCCGGTCGCGCCGAGTTCGGCGGCCTCCCGCTCGTCGGCCCGTACCTCGTCGGCGAACGCGTCCTCGTCCGCGAGGAGTACCCGCGTCTCGGCCTCGTCCAGGCCCGCCTCGACGGCGAGATCGACCAGCGTGTCCAGGTGGTAGACGGAACGCTCCTCGGCGAAGTTCGCCCGGTAGATCACGCTCAGCAGTTCGTCCTGCCGGCCGCGCGCCTTGGCCAGATGGAGCAGCCGGTGGATGTCGAAGGTGTTGCCGTGATCCCGGTCGCCGACGCGGTAGCCGAGCCCTTCGGAGCGCGCGTGCGAGGCCACCTGCTCCTCCATGGCGAGGGCTTCCTGCCGGGAGCGGCCGAACTTGGCGGCGAGCATGTCGACCACGGGAGCGACATCGTCCTTGGCGTGCCCGGGGTCGAGCTCGAAGGAACGGTGCACCACCTCGACGTCGGCCCGGTGCTTGAAGGATTCGAGTCCCTTCTCGAACCGGGCCTTGCCGATGTAGCACCAGGGACAGGCGATGTCGCTCCAGATCTCCACGCGCATGTGTCTGCTTCTCTCCAGGGCAGGTCGGTGCGGAGCCTCCCTCCGCTCCTACCGCAACCCGTCGGACACACGTCCCATTCCCGGCCGTCCCGGCCGTCTCACCCGGCCCCCGCCGAGACCCTGGGCACCACGCTGAGCAGGTACTCCTTTCGGTTGAGCGGGTCGTGATCGGTGCGGGAGCGGGCCGGGGTACGGCCCGCCGCCGGGCGAGGACGGGCAGGACCGCTCCGAAGGTGTCGGCCGGTACGTCGAGGCGGAAGTGGTGCATCGGTTCGCACACGATCGTGCCCGCGTCCTTCAGCGCGGCCATCAGCACCAGCGGGGTCAGCAGCCGGAAGTCACCGCCGGTGCTCGACATGTTCTTGTCGAACGTGGCGTGGGCGTGGCTCTGCCGGGGCGCGTAGCCGCTGCGGGTCAGCACGACGACGCAGTCGGGGACCGCCCATCCGTACAGCCCCTCGCGCAGGGTGAGCCGCACGGTGTCCTCGATGGCTTTCATGAACGCGTAGGGCATGGAGCCGAGTTCGACCTCCAGCCGGAATTCCACGCCGCTGCCGGGCGGCGCCGGTTCCACCCGGAGTCCGACGGTCGCGAGGAACGGATTGGGTTCCTTCCCCATGACCTCCGCCGCGTTTCCCGTTCCTGCGATCCCTTCGACACAGATCGTCGTCGTCTCGCGGAAGGTGACGTCGACGCCGTATTCGTCGGCGAGCGTCGCCTGGATGACCTCTTTCTGTACCTCGCCGTAGAGCGAGACCGAGATCTCCTGCCGGATCTCGTCCTGCCGCAGATTGATCAGCGGGTCCTGCTCGGCCAGTTGGGTGAGCCCGGCGTGCAGCGCGCCCTTGTCCGCCCGGTCGCCCGGGAGATGCCGCGCCGGCGTTCGAGTGCCGGGGAATCGGTCTGGGTGTTCCCGTCGTCGACACGGCCGATCTCGTCGATGACTCCGGCGGCGTGCAGCAGCCGCTCGGTCAGGCTGGTCTTACCGGCGTCGACGTGCGCCAGGATTCCCAAGTTGAGCGTACTCACTAAGCGTCATGTCCTTTGAACAGGCAGGGGTTTCCTTCTGCTGGACGGACACTGACGCTCGGCGCATGACGGCTCCTGGGTTGCTTGGCTCGACGGAGGAGCGGCTCGACGGAGGAGCGGCTCGGCCGCTCCGCTTGACGTCGGGGAGTACAGCAAACCCCCGACCTCCCGGCAAGCGATTTACCGGGTGTGTCGGGGGTCGGGGTGTTGGCCCAGGTGTCGGGGTGGGGCCCGGGTCGGGCTCCGCCGGTCTACGGGGCGGTCGCCGGCTCCGCGCGGCCGTCCACCCGGCGCGGAAGTCCCGCCGGGTTGTCGTCGCGCAGCTCCGGCGGGAGCAGCGCGGCGGGCGTGGACTGGTAGGTGACGGGCCGCAGCCAGCGCTCGATCGCCGTGGCGCCGACGGAGGTCGACGTGGAGGTGGACGCCGGGTAGGGGCCGCCGTGCTGCTGCGCGGGGGCGACGGCGACGCCGGTGGGCCAGCCGTTGACGAGGACGCGTCCGGCGAGCGGCGTCAGGTCGGCGAGCAGCCGCGCGGCGCCGGAGTCCGCGTCCCCGGCCTCGCCGTCGGCGAGGTGCAGCGTGGCGGTGAGGTTGCCGGGGAGGCGGCCGAGGACGGCGCCGATCTCGGCGTCGGAGCCGTACCGGGCGACGACCGTCACGGGGCCGAAGCACTCCTCCAGGAGCAGATCATGCGGCCCTCTCGCGGCGAGGTGCCGCGCCGGTACGGTCAGATAGCCCGCGCTGACGGTGTGGTCGCCGCCCGCGCCCGGGGTGATCGGGGATGCCACGTCGGGCAGTTGGGCCCGCTCGCGCACTCCCGCGACGAACGCGTCCCGCATCCGGTGGTCGAGCATCACGCCGGGCTCGGTCTCGCTGACGGCCGTCGTCAGCGACTTGAGCAGACTGTCGCCCGCGTCGCCCTCCGGGACCAGCACGAAGCCGGGCTTGGTGCAGAACTGTCCCTCGCCGAGCGTCATCGACCCGGCCAGTCCGGCGCCGAGCTGCTCGGGGCGCTCGGCCGCCGCCGCCTCGGTGATCACGACGGGGTTGAGCGAGCCGAGTTCGCCGTGGAAGGGGATCGGGGCGGGCCGGGCCGCCGCCGCGTCGAAGAGGGCGCGTCCGCCGCGTACCGAACCGGTGAAGCCCGCCCCGGCGACCAGCGGATGCTTCACCAGCTCCACACCGGCCTCGAAGCCGTGGACCAGGACCACCACGTCCTCAGGCAGGCCGACCCGCGCCGCGGCCCTGCGCAGCGTGGCGGCGCAGATCTCGGAGGTGGCGGGGTGGTCGGGGTGCGCCTTGACGACCACGGGGCAGCCGGCGGCGAGCGCGCTCGCGGTGTCGCCGCCCGGGACGGAGAAGGCGAACGGGAAGTTGCTGGCCGAGTAGACGGCGACGACGCCGAGCGGCACCTTCCACCGCCGCAGGTCGGGCCAGGGCGGCGTACGGTCGCCGTCGGCGTGGTCGATCCGTATGTCGAGGAAGGCGCCCTCGTCGACGACGTCCGCGAAGGCCCTCAACTGGGCTGTCGTACGCGCGAGTTCCCCGGTGAGGCGGACCGGTCCCAGCGCGGTCTCGGCGTCCGCCGCCTCGATGGCGTACGCCCCCGACTCGTCGAGGAGATCCGCCGCCGTACGCAGGAGCGCCGCACGCGCGGTACGGTCGGCGAGCGCGGGCCGGGTGGCGTGCGCGCGGCCCACCGCGCGGTCGACCTCCTCGGCGGTGGCCTCGACCGCGACCTGCTCACGCGGCTTCCCGGTTCGGGGGTCGACACTCCAGACTGGTACTGCTGCCACCGCGGCTTCCTTCCAATTCCTGTGTCGTCCGCTGTCATCACCGAGGCGCTGTTCGGTATTCTGAACAGAGTTCCTGATGATGAATCCAAGGGGACTCTATTTCTGTGCGTTCTGTGTGGTCAAGAGTGGTCAAGATAGGGGCGAGGGACAATGTCGGCTGCGGAAACGGGTGGAGCACAAGTCAAGTCCGCTGTGCGGACGGTGGAATTGCTGGAGTACTTCGCCGGACGCCCCGGGATGCACTCCCTCGCCTCGGTGCAGGAAGCGGTCGGCTACCCGAAGTCCAGTCTCTACATGCTGTTGCGGACCCTGGTGGAGCTGGGCTGGGTGGAGACCGACGCGACGGGCACGCGGTACGGCATCGGCGTACGGGCGCTGCTCGTCGGCACCTCGTACATCGACGGTGACGAGGTGGTGGCCGCCGCCCGCCCCACCCTGGACAGGCTCTCCGACGACACGACGGAGACGATCCACCTGGCGCGGCTCGACGGCACCAGCGTCGTCTATCTCGCCACCCGCCAGTCGCAGCACTATCTGCGGCCCTTCACCCGCGTCGGCCGCCGACTGCCCGCGCACTCCACCTCGCTCGGCAAGGCGCTGCTCGCGACACACAGTGACGAGCAGGTGCGCAAGATGCTGCCGGAGACGATGTCGGCGCTGACCGAGCACACGATCACCGACCGCGAGAAGCTCATCGAGGAACTGAACACGATCCGCGAGCAGGGGTACGCCGTGGACCGTGAGGAGAACACCCTCGGGCTGCGCTGCTTCGGCATCGCGATCCCGTACCGCACCCCCGCGCGGGACGCGATCAGCTGTTCGGTGCCGGTGGCGCGGCTCACGCCCGCGCACGAGCAGATGATCAAGGACGCGCTGTTCGACGCGCGCGACCGTCTGACGCTGGCCACCCGCAGGCTCTGACCGCGCGCTCTTCGGTACGGCCGCTCTCCCCCGTGCGGCGGAGGGGGATCGTCGGGGCGCAGGAGGTGCGGGCGGGCCACGGGCCGGAAGCATGGGCGGCATGACCCGGACATCTCCCGCCGCCTACGCTGTATCGATGGTCGCCGGGTTCCTGCCGCTCAGCGGCGTCGTCTCCGTCCCGCGGCGCCGCGCGGCATGAAGGCGCTGCTCCGGCGGTCGGCCGCGGCACTTCTGCGCCCCCTCGTCGGGGGACGGGCGCGGCTGCGCTGGACGCATCTGATCCTCGGCGGCGCTCTGCTGATGCCCTACTGGCTGCTCGGCACCGTGATCGTCAGCCCGCTCGTGGACGCCGACACGATGTTCTCCAACTCCCTCGGGCTCCAGTTCGGCGCGTACGCGGTCGCCCTGCCGATCGCGGCGGCGAGCGCGCTGTTCCCTGTCGTACGGCCGCTGTCGGTGGCGGCGGCGCGGGCGCTGTGCGGGATTCCGGAGGGATCACTGGCCGACGGTCCCGCCCGCTCGCGCGCGGCCAGGGTGCGTACGACCGGCTGGTTCACCCTGCATGTCGGGCTCGGCGGGATCATCAGCGGTATGTCGCTGGCGCTGCCGCCGTTCGCGGCGGCACTGGTGGCGCTGCCGCTGTCGTCTGCGCTGCGGGAGTCCCGGCTGGGGATGCCCCGTGTCTTCAGCCACGGCTGGGTCGTGGCTCTCGCGCCGCTCGCCGGGATTGCGTCGCTCGTCGCGCTGGCCGCGTGCGCGGCGGCCGCGGGCGCGCTCCTGGCCCGCCTGGCGCCCGTACTGCTCGGGCCCACGCCGTCCGACCGGCTGGCCGCCGCCGAACGCCGCGCGGCGGATCTCGCCGTACGCAACAGGCTCGCCCGCGAGTTGCACGACTCGGTCGGCCACGCGCTGAGCGCGGTGACCCTCCAGGCGGGCGCGGCGCGCCGGATCCTGGACAGCGGCGCGCCGAAGGACATGGAGTTCGTACGGGAGGCGCTGACCGCGATCGAGGAGACCACCCGGCGCACGGTGGGTGAACTGGACTCCGTGCTGGGCCTGTTGCGCCAGGGCGACGAGCCGGACGCGGACGGGGGCGCCGCGTCGGGGCCGACGCTCGACGCGCTGGAGGGGCTGCTGGCCCACTGCGGCGTACCCGTCGCCCTGACCGTCGCGGGCGACCGCGATACGGCGGCGGTGCCCGGGCCGGTGTCCCGCGAGGTGTACCGCATCGTCCAGGAAGGGCTGAGCAACGCCCTTCGGCACGGCGGGGCCGCGCCCGTCACGCTCCATGTCGCCCTGAGCACCGAGAAGTTGGAGATATCGATGGAGAATCCGCTGCCGGGCGCCGCGCCGGCGCCCGTCGTACGGCCCGGGGGCGGGCGCGGACTGCGCGGCGTCGCCGAACGGGCCACGCTGCTCGGCGGACACGCCGAGGCGGGGCGGGACGGCCCGCTGTGGCGGCTGACGGTCGCCCTCCCGCTGCCCACCGACGGCGGCTCCCGCGGGACCCGCCGGTGAACGAGATCCGGGTGGTGCTCGCCGACGACGAGCGGATGGTCCGTACGGCGCTGCGCGTCATCCTGGAGGCCGAGCCGGACATGACGGTCGTCGGCGAGGCGGCGACCGGCACGGAGGCGGTCTCCGTGGTGCGCGCGCTCCGCCCGGACGTCGTGCTGATGGACGTCCGGATGCCGGAGATCGACGGCATCCGCGCGACCGAGCAGATCCTCGGCGCCGCCGACCCGGGACCGCGTGTCGTGGTGGTGACGACCTTCGAGAACGACAGCTACGTGTACGACGCGCTGCGCGTCGGCGCCTCCGGGTTCCTGCTGAAGCGGGCGGCGGCCGAGGACCTCGTCCAGGCGGTCCGGCTGGTGGCACGGAGCGATTCGCTGCTCTTCCCGGCCGCGCTGCGGGGGCTGGCGGCGGAGTACGCCCGCGGACGGCCCGCGCCGCCGCCCTGGGCGCGCCGGCTGACCGAGCGCGAGTCGGACGTGCTGCGGCTGATGGCGACGGGTCTGACGAACGCGGAGATCGCCGGACGGCTCGGCGTCGGCCCGGCGACGGTGAAGTCGCATGTGGCGGCGGTGCTCGCGAAGACGGGTGTCAGGGACCGTACGCAGGCGGTGATCGCGGCGTACGAGTCGGGGTTCATCAGTCCTCGGTGACACCCCCGACACCTCCGGCCCACCGGCCGGCCTGTTCGGTATGAAGAGTTTCTGAGAAGAGGCGCGGGGCGGAACGCGCCGTCCGGTCCCGTTCGTCCTCCGGGTGGGATGAACAAGACAATCAGGCGCACCGCGGTCGTCTGTCTGCTCATGGTGCTCGCCCTGCTGGTGCGGGCCACCTGGGTGCAGGCGTACCAGGGCAAGGCCCTCGCGGACAACGAACGCAACCGACGCACGCTCATCGACCAGTACGCCCAGCCGCTGGGCGACATCGTCGTGGCCGGTTCCGCCGTCACGGGCTCCGCCAGGACGTCGGGCAGCGACGACCTGAAGTACAAGCGGACGTACACGGACGGTGAGCTGTACGCGGCGGTCACCGGCTACAGCTCGCAGGCGTACCGCTCCACGCAGCTCGAAGGCATCTACTCGCACGTCCTCGACGGCACGGACCCCCGGCTGAAGAATCCGCTGGACGCGCTCACCGGCAAGCAGACCGCGCCGGGCAGTGTCGTGACGACGATCGACCCGGGGGTCCAGAAGGCCGGTTTCGACGCGCTGGGTGACAAGAAGGGCGCGGCCGTCGCGATCGACCCGGCGACCGGCGGCATCCTCGGGATGGTCAGCACCCCGTCGTACGACCCGTCGGCGATCAGCGGCACGACCGACGGCGACGCGTGGAGCCGGCTGAACGCCGACGCGGACAAGCCGATGGTGAACCGGGCGCTGCGGCAGCCTCTGCCGCCCGGTTCGACCTTCAAGCTGGTGGTGGCCGCGGCGGCGCTGGAGGACGGTCTTTACGGTTCGCTGGACACCCGGACCCAGAGCCCCGACCCGTTCACACTGCCCGGCACGCGCACGGTCCTCCAGAACGAGAACGCGTCGGCGCCCTGCGAGAACGCGACGATCCGCACCGCGCTCCAGTACTCGTGCAACAACGTCTTCGCGAAGATGGCCGCCGACCTCGGCGAGGACAAGGTGCGCGCGATGGCGTCGAAGCTGGGCTTCGACGATCCCGAACAGGACGTACCGGTGCGGGCCGCCGAGAGCGTCTATCCGTCCGGCATGGACGACGCGCAGACGGCGCTGACGGGCATCGGCCAGTTCGAGGTCACCGCCACGCCGCTCCAGATGGCGATGGTCTCGTCGGCGCTGGCCAACGACGGGATCCTCGAATCGCCGCACATGGTGTCCAAGGTCGTGGACGCGGGCGGCGACACGCTCACCTCTTACGAGGACGAGTCGTCGCGCCGGATCGTCTCGTCCTCGACGGCCGAGCAGTTGCGCAGCGCGATGGTGACGGTGGTCGACGAGGGCACCGGCACCAACGCCCGGATCGACGGCGCCGAGGTGGGCGGCAAGACGGGCACGGCCCAGCACGGTGTGGACAACAGCCAGACGCCGTACGCCTGGTTCACCTCGTACGCGAAGGACGCGTCGACGGGCAAGGAGGTGGCGGTGGCCGTCCTGGTCGAGGACTCGGGAGCGGCACGCTCGGAGGTCAGCGGCAACGGTCTGGCGGCGCCGATCGCCAAGAAGATGATGGAGGCGGCGCTGCGCTGACCCGATAACCCCGCCGGCGTCCGGGACCCCCGTGCCAGGATGTGCCGATGGGGCTGGGGAAGAAGTGGGCCGTAGGCACCGTCCTCCGGGACCGTAACGCCGGGCTGTATCTGTCCGGTGTGGTGGTGTCCGGTTTCGGTACGTCGGCGATGTGGCTGGTCGGCGGGATCTGGGTGAAGTCCCTCACCGGGTCGGACAGTCTGGCGGCCCTGACCGTCTTCGCGATGTGGGCGCCGACGCTGGTGGGACCCCTGCTGGGGGCCGTCGCCGACCGGTGGCGGCGCAGACCGCTGCTGGTGTTCTGCAACCTCGCCATGGCCGCGCTGCTGCCCCTGCTCCTCGTGGTCGACTCGGCCGACCGGATCTGGATCCTGTTCGCGGTGCTGTTCGTGTACGGCGTCAGTGGTGTCGTGCAGGACGCGGCCGAGGCCGCCCTGGTCGCGACGGCGGTGGACAAGCGGCTGCTCGGTGACTTCAACGGGCTGCGGATGACGGCGAACGAGGGCATGAAGCTCCTCGCGCCGCTCGCGGGCGCCGGGCTGTTCGCGGCGTACGGCGGCGGGAAGGTCGCGCTGCTCGACGCCGCTACGTTCGCGCTGTCGGCGGGGCTCTTCGCGCTGATGCGGGTCCGGGAGGAGAAGCCGGTGCCGGAGCGCACCGGCAGTTGGCTGTCCCGTACTGCGGCGGGCGCGCGGGTGCTGCGGAACTCGCCGGTCCTGCGCCCCCTCGTCCTGGCGGGATCGGTGACGATGCTGCTCGCGGGGCTCAACGGCGCCGCGATCTACGCGGTGGTCGACAAGGGCCTCGGACACGCCCCTACGTACGTAGGTCTGCTCTACGGGCTCCAGGGCGTCGGCTCGGTCGCCGTCGGGCTGCTGGCGGGCCCGCTGATGCGCAGGATGCCGGAGCGGCTGTTCGCCGCCGGTGGCATCGCGCTCTTCGCCGTCGCGGTGGGACTGCGGGCGCTGCCGTACGACGCCGTGGTGCTGGCGAGCGCGGTGGCGGTGGGGATCGGGCTGCCGTGCGTGCTGATCGTCGCGCTGACGGCGGTGCAGCGCGAGACTCCGGAGGCCGTGCTCGGGCGGACGGCCGCCACCGCCAACACCCTGATCTACGTGCCGAACGCGGTGTCCCTCGCGCTCGGCGCGGGACTGATCGCGTTCGTCGACATCACGGTGCTGCTGCCGGTCACCGGGGTGATCGGGCTGCTGGCGGCGGTCGGCCTCGCCTTCTGGGGAGGGCTGCCCCGGGGTGGTTCAGCCGAGGCGTGAGAGCCCGGCGGCGACGGCGGCCAGATCGGCGTCCGACGCCAGGCCCGCGTGGTAGAGCCGCAGTTCGGTCGCGCCGAGCGCACGCGCCCGCGCCGCGTCGTCGGCGAGGGTGCCGGGGCCCCCGCCCATGCCCGCGACAACGGTGAAGTTGGCGGCCAGTACCGTGGATTCGCGGCGGTGGGCGGCGAACGGTGTGAGCATCGCCTCCGCCGCGCCGCCGGTGCACGGCAGGACGACGCCGTCGGCGGCGTCCAGGATGTGCGCGGGGTCGACACCGGCGTTGGCCCCGGTGCGGTGGGTGTGCGGGTCCGCGTGGAGCAGCACCTGGAAGCCGGGCCCGCCGTGTGCGCGTACGGCGGCGACGGTGGTCTCCTGGAGCGTACGGGCCGCGGCGACGCGCCAGTCGAGGGTGGCGGCCGTGAGCTCCGCCCCGAGGAGCTTCTCGATCCCGGGCAGGCCCGGGGGGCCGCCGGGGGCCTGTGCCCCGTTCCAGACGGGCTCCAGGGCGCGCCTGACGGCAGCGTTCAGCTCGTCGGGGTCCAGGCCCAGGGACAGGTATCCGGCGCGGCAGACCGTGCAGAAGCAGAGCGACATCAGATACTGCGCCGCCTCGCCGAGCGGGACGCCGCCGATCTTGTCGTGGGCGTGCAGGTGCGCGAGCCCGTACCAGCCGAGGGATTCCAGTTCGGTGCCTGCCGCGCCGGGCCGTACGGCGGCTTCCGCGGCGAGCGAGACGACATATGTACGGACGGCGGGTCGCGCGATGCACGGGGCCCAGGGGTAGCGGTCGCCGTAGACGTTGACCACGGAGGTGCCGGGATTCTCGGCGCCCAGACGGGAGTTGTGCGCGAGGACGACCCAGGTGTGCACGTCGAGTCCGGCGTCGGCGAGCGCCGCCGCGGCCTCGCCGAAGGCGTCGCCGGGGGCCCAGCCACCGGGGGCGTACGGGCGAAGCTCGGCGTCCGCCCAGCGGTCCTCGTCGGTCGGGTACAGCACGGCCGAGTGTTCGGCGGTGACGACACGGTGTCGCGGGTGGCGCGGGGTCAGGGCGCGCGTGGAGTGGTAGGCGGAGGCGAGGGTGACCTGCCGGACGCCGAGGTCCATGACGCGGGCGGGGGCGTCGGGGTCGCCCACGACGTCCCAGGGGTAGAGGAAGGCGGAGGTCTTCACGCGCCCTCTCCCGGCTCTTCGTCGCGGAGCAGCCCGTAGCCGCGTTCGATGATCTCGGTGAGTTCCTTGATGTGCGCGGGCCGCGGTTCGCTCAGGGGGGTGCGTACCTCGCCGACGTCGTAACCGCGCAGTCTGACGCCCGCCTTGACGAGTGAGACGGCGTATCCGCGTCCTTTGGAGCGCAGTTCGACCAGCGGCCGGTAGAAGCCGTCGATGAGCCTGTTCACGGTTGTGTCGTCGCCGGAGGTGAGGGCGCGGTGGAAGGCGAGGGCGATCTCGGGCGCGAAGGCGAAGACGGCGGAGGAGTAGAGGGTGATGCCGATGCCGCGGTAGGCGAGTCCGGTGAGTTCGGCGGTGGGCAGGCCGTTGAAGTAGAGGAACTCCCGGCCGGGCTCGGCGGTGCGTACGGCGCTGAGGATGCGCTGCATCAGGTCGAGGTCGCCGTGGCCGTCCTTCAGGCCGATGATGCCGTCGACCCTGGCGAGTTCGACGACGGTCTCGGGGGTGAAGACGGCGTTGTCGCGCTGGTAGACGATGATCTCCAGGCCGGTGGCGGCGGCCAGCGCCGAGTAGTGGCGCAGCAGGCCCTCCTGGTCGGCGACGACCAGGTAGGGCGGCATCGCGAGGAGTCCGTCGGCGCCGGCGGCCTCGGCGATCTCCGCGTATCTGACGGCGATTGCCGTACCGTAACCGGCGGCCGCCACGACCGGGACCGCTCCCGCGGTCTCCTCCACGGCCGCCCGCACGCACTCCCCGAACTCCTCCGGGGTGAGCGCGTGGAACTCGCCCGTGCCGCAGCAGGCGAAGACCGCGGCGGCTCCCGCGTCGACGCCGCTTCTGACGTGCGCGCGGAAAGCGTCGAGGTCGAGGGCGCCGTCCGGACCGTACGCGGTGACGGGGAAGAACAGCGGCCCGGCGACTCTGTCGAGGCGGGCGGCGAGCGGGGCTGAGGTCACTGGCGCTCCCTGGGCCGTGCGGCGAGCACTCACGCTCGTGCACAATTCTGATCGGCGTCCATATTTCTGAACAGCGCCACGCTAGGGCAGCCGCGTGGCGCCGGTCAAGACGGAAAACCGCAACCCACGAGCGGATCGGCCACCTCCGCGCGACACTTGACGGTGACTTCGACGCTCCTTAGCGTGTCCACAGATATGAATTACATCCATGGATCTGATCGATTCTGATCGTTTCGAGTCCGCCCCCCGTACGTCCGAGGAGATTCACGCCCATGCCCCAACCGCGAACCGTCCTGCTCACCGGCGCAGCGGGCGGCCTCGGCACCCTGATGCGCGGCCTGCTGCCCGCCTACGGGTACGAACTCCGGCTCTTCGACGCCACACCCATAGAAGGCGAGCCGGAAGCGATCACGGCCGACCTCGGCGACAAGCACGCGCTCCGCGAGGCCGTCCGGGGTGTCGACGCGATCATCCACCTCGCCGGCATCTCGCTGGAGGCGTCGTTCGACAAGATCCTGCGGGCCAACATCGAGGGGACGTACAACCTCTACGAGGCGGCGCGCGAGGAGGGCGTCGCACGCGTGATCTTCGCCTCCAGCAACCACGCCGTCGGGTTCACACCACGGCCGCGGGGCTCCCACCCGCTCGACTCGGACGCGCTGATCCCGATCGGGACCCCGCGCCGCCCGGACACGTTCTACGGCCTCTCCAAGTGCTTCGGCGAGGACCTGGCGCAGTTCTACTGGGACAAGCACGGGCTGAAGACCGTCTCCGTGCGGATCGGGTCCTGCTTCATGGAGCCGACCTCCGTACGGATGCTGTCGGTCTGGATGAGCCCCGGCGACGGCGCGCGGCTCTTCCACGCCGCGCTCACGGCCGAGGACGTCCAGCACAGTGTCGTCTACGGCTCGTCCGCCAACACGCGCCTGTGGTGGGACCTTTCGACGGCGCGGGCGCTCGGGTACGAGCCGAGGGACGACTCCGAGCAGTACGCGGACAAGCTCGTCGCCGAACAGGGTGAGCTGGACCCGGAGAATCCCGACCACGCCCATCTGGGCGGCCACTTCTGCACCCACCCGCCCCAGTGGCCGTACTGACCCGTACGGGTCAGGGGCACGAGGGTAAGGGAACGGCAAAGAGGGGTCGTTCGTTACGTCTGGCATGACAGCTATGACCCCCGGCTCGAACATCCCCCTCTCCGCCACCCGCGTGGCGGTGGACGTCGCCGCACCGGTGCGGCTCGACGTATCGGGCCTGCTGCTCACCGCCGACGGCAAGGTGCGCTCCGACGACGACTTCATCTTCTACAACCAGCCGACGGGCCCGGGTGTGACCTACCGGTCCGGCGGCGGTTCGGCTCCGGACGCGATCGTGGTGGACACCTCCGCCGTCCCCGCCGGAATCGAGAAGATCGTCGTCACGGCCAGCCCGGACGCGGCGGGACAGAGCTTCCAGGGCATCGAGCCCACAGCGACCATCCGCAACGCCGACGACGGCGGCGCGCTCGCCACCTTCACCCCGCCGAACCTGGGTTCGGAGACCGCTCTGGTGGTCGTGGAGGTCTACCTGCGCAACGGCGCCTGGAAGGTCCGCGCGGTCGGCCAGGGGTACGCGAACGGGCTGTCGGGTATCGCCACCGACTTCGGCGTCTCCGTGGAGGAGCCCACGGCGCCCGCCGCGGCCACCCCGCGGGCCCCGCAGGCGCCGGTGACCCCCATGGCGCCGGTGCCGCCCTCCGCGCCCGTCCCGCCCCCGGCTCCGTCCCCCACGGCGGCCGACCCCCGGGTCGCGGCCCCCGTCACTCCCTCGGCGCCCGTCCCGCCGTCCGCTCCTCCTGCCCCTGCGCAGGGCACCGGGAAGATCAACCTGGACAAGGGCCGCGTCAGCCTCCAGAAGAACCAGACGGTGTCGCTCGTCAAGGGCGGCGCCCCTCTGCTGAGCCAGGTCAAGATGGGCCTCGGCTGGGAGCCCGCCTTCCGCGGCAAGGACATCGACCTCGACGCCTCCGTGATCGCCTACGGACCCAACCGCAACCATCTGGACAGCTGCTACTTCGGCAAGCTGGCCATCCTGGGCGGCTCGATCAAGCACTCCGGCGACAACCTCACCGGTGAGGGCGCCGGGGACGACGAGACGATCGTGGTCGACCTCGGCCGGCTGCCGGCCGAGGCCACGGGCCTGGTCTTCACGGTCAACTCCTTCACCGGCCAGAAGTTCAACGAGGTCGCGAAGGCCTACTGCCGCCTGCTCGACGCGGGGACGGGCGAGGAGCTCGTCCGCTTCGACCTGACGGGCGCCGAGCCGCAGACCGGGGTGATCATGGCCAAGCTGATCAAGCAGTACTCCGGTGAGTGGGAGATGACCGCCGTCGGCGAGTTCGTGAAGTCCCGTACGGTCCGCGGCATGGTCAAGCCCGCGGCCAAGTCCCTCTGACCGCCGCTTTCGGACATGCCTTGACGGGCCGCCGCGGTCACGGGGATCGCGGCGGCCCGTAGGCCTGGGTCTTCAGAGCTTGGTCAGTTTGGAGAAGGGGCTCAGGATCCGACCCTGGCGGCCCGAGAAGTCGATGAGCACGGCGTTCTCACCCTCGACTCCGATGACTCTGCCCAACCCGAACTGATCATGGGAGACACGGTCTCCCACGTCGAAGTGCTCGGGCGGAGGTGAGGCCGGGCCTTGGCGGTTGAAGGGACTGGACGGCAGGTGGCGCCGGGAACCGGCTGACTTTGTCATTAGTTGGAGTATGCGCCCAACGGCCCCCGCCGCGCCATGCCCGACAACCGACGGGCCGCGGGATCACTCGTTCCCCAGTGACCCCACGGCCCTCCCCGGCCCCCCGTTCCCGCACTCAGTCGGCCCACGGCCAGTCGGCGTCCCGGCCCGCCTCCAGCAGGGGAACCATACGGAACGCGGCGTCGGAGAGACCGCCGAACGTGTGCCGGTTCCGCGTACCCGACGGACCGTGTCCGGCCCGGTATCCCGCCAGATTCCAGGTGTAGACGGGAACGCGCTCCGGGACCTGTTCGGTCGGGTCGCCGTAGTGGCTGTACGTCGCCTGCTCGTCCGTGACGATCAGCACCCGGTCATGGCCCCGGTAGTGCGACCGGACCGCCCGGGACGTGTCCGTACCACCCAGGCTGCCGAAGCGCCCGAGGACCTTCAGCACGGACTCGCCCTCGCGGTACCTCACCTTGCCGCTGCTCGAACCGAACTCGACCAGATCGGCGTCGGCCGCCCGCATCGCCACCGCCGTACCGAAGATCGCCGCGGCGTCCGCCCGGTTGAGCTGCGAGCGGTCCGAGAGCGGCGACCACATCGAGCCGGAGCGGTCGACCAGGACCAGCGTCCGTCCCGGCAGCGCGGGCACATTGGCCAGCGAGTGGCCGAGCGCCCGCTCCAGCGGGTAGGACCAGCGCAGCGACGGCGCGTGCTGGTACGCGGCGAGACAGCGGAACGGGAACTGCCGCGAACGGGCGACCACCGCCGGGTCCGACAGCTCGGCGGCGACCTTCGCCGCGACCTCGTCGCTCACCCCTGCCTCGTCGAAGTTCCGCAGATTGCGCAGCAGCGCCATCGGCCCCATGGACGGGATGACGGCCTCCCACGCCGCCGCGTCCATAGGGCCCTGGAGCCAGCCCGCCAGCATCTCCCATGTCATGCCCGCCCCGGCCAGCCGCTCGGCGGCGCCGGGAGCCGTGATCACCGCGCGCCGCTCGGCGACGGGCAGCGCCATCAGCTCCCGGTGCGCGGTGAGAGTGCGGTTCGACGCGGGCGGAACGGCGGTGTCGGGGTGGTGCCGGCGGTCCAGGGCGTAACGGAACAACTCGCCCTGCCATGCCTTCGCCGGGTCGGGCGAGGCGTGCACGAGATTGAGGATGTCCCCGAATCGATAACCCTTGGACGCGGTGTCGTACTTCAGCAGCGACTTTCCGCTGTAGAGCCGCTTCACCGCGTCGGCCGTTCCACGCTTCACGGGCTTGGGAACCTGGCGTCCGTAACGGGACGTCCAGTAACCGAGCATTTCACCGGGCTCGTCGGCACGCAGCTGTACGGAATCGATGACCTGACGGTTCGACGGGCCGGTGCTGACACCCAGTTCGAGACGCGCCTTGACATATTCGGCGGCGCCGACGATGGCGGCGGTCCGCATGTTGCCGTCACGGCGCAGCCAGCTCAGCAGACCGGCCGTCCACCGCGGGTCGTCAACGGCGAGCTCACGTACGAGGGCGGCGAAGCGATTGTCCCGGTCGTCCCCGGACTCGTAGAACGTCTGCTGGGAAACGAAGTTGGCGACGGCCAGCAGGAACAGCTCGGACCTGGCGTCGCGCGAATGTCCGGTGCCGCCCTGGTGGGTACGGGTGTTACCGCCGGTCGAACGCACGGGCGACTTGCCGCGGAGCACGGAAAGGCGGGTGTTGAAACGTGCCATGGGAATTCCCCCGAATTCGATGAAAAGTCCAGAGATCAAGGCCGGCGGAACCGACAAGGTGCTCTACCGACTGAGCTACACCGGCTTGTGAGCCGATGGCAGGACTCGAACCTGCGACCGCCCCATTAACAGTGGAAGTAGGTCCCGCCTTCGCACCTGGACAGATATGACTTTAGGAGAGCGGCCGATCAGCTGCCACGGGTTTAACGCCGGTGCGGGGCCCGGTCCGGGCGCGTGGTGGGACCGTTCCCGGACAGGAAAAGGACCCGTATCGCGGAGGATGCCGCAACCTTGGGACGCTCATCGCGCGTCGCAGTGATCGGCCCTGTACGCGGCGGCGGGTCCGGAGGGGGAGCCACAGTGGAAGAACTCGGGGGGTACCGCTTGGTCGCCCTGCTCGGCGAGGGCGGCATGGGCCGGGTCCATCTCGGCAGGGCGGCGTCCGGGCGGCTGGTGGCCGTCAAGACGGTGCACGCACACCTGGCGGCGGACCCGCGGTTCCGGGAGCGGTTCCGGCGCGAGGCGGCTGCCGCCCGCTCGGTGGCGGGGCCGTTCACTGCCGCCGTGCTCGCCGCCGATCCGGAGGCCGTACGCCCCTGGCTGGCCACCGAGTTCTGCACGGGCCCCACCCTCACCGGGGCGGTCTCGGCCCTGGGCCCGCTCGCTTCCGGCGAAGTCGCCGCGCTCGGGGCCGCGCTGGCCGAGGCGATCGCCGCCGTGCACGCGGTGGGCCTCGTCCACCGCGACCTCAAACCGTCGAACATCGTCGTCACGCGCGACGGCCCGATGGTCATCGACTTCGGGATCGCGCGGACCGCCGCCGACGAGAGCCTGACCGCCAGTGGTGAGGTCGTCGGCTCGCCCGGCTTCATCGCGCCCGAACTGCTCACCGGGACGGGTGAACCAGGCCCGGCCGTCGACGTGTTCGCGCTCGGGGCACTCCTCGCGTACGCGGCGACCGGCCGTCCGCCGTTCGGCACCGGCCCGGTGCACCAGGTGCTCTACCGGACGATGCACGGCCCCGCGGATCTCGACGGGGTGGCGGGGTGGCGGGAACTGCTCGGTCGCTGTCTGAGCCAGGAGCCGGGCGACCGGCCCACCGTGGCCGAACTGCTGAGCGCGTGCGCGGCGTGGACCGAGGGCGATCCCTGGTGGGAGCGGGAGGCGGTGTCCGGCCTGATCCGGCGCCGCGAGGAGGAAGTGGCCGCGCTGGTCGCGAAGGCGCCGGAGGCGGAAGCCGTGGCGGACACCGAAGAAGCGCGGGAGCAAGGGGCGGACGCACCACGGGACGAACCGGCCGACGAACCCCGAGCACCGGCCGCGCCCGTCCGGGACCCGGCCCCCCGGACGACGCTCGCGCCCGGCGCGGGCGCCGGCACGGTCGTGAGCGGGGGCCGGGGCGCGTCACGAAGGCGGTTCCTGCGATGGGGCGGCGCGGCCCTCGCGGGCGGCTCGGCGATCGGCGCGGTCACCTGGCTCACCGAACTCACCGGCGGCGAGGACGACAAGGACGACGCGGAGTCCGGCCCGCCCGGTGCACCGGGCCCGTACACGCTCGGCCGCGCCCTGTGGACCCGCGACATCGGCGAGGACACCCCGATGCGGCACGGCGATGCCCTTTACCTGGTGTCCGCCGACGCGCTGACCCGCATCGACCCACGAACCGGGGCCATCGCCTGGAGCTACCCGGGCGGGGGCATCACCCGTGTCGTGCCAGGTGACGAACTCGTCCACGTCACGCGCTCCCCCGGGATCTTCATGACCGACATCATCGCCCTGGAGGCGGCGACCGGGGCCGAGAAGTGGTCCGCCAATCCCATGGTGCGCAACCCTCACCGCCCTGCGAAAACACGCGATTCCGCCACGTCCGACCCGGCCCTCTCGGTCGACGGCGAACACTGCGCGCTCTCGGTCTCCCCGGACATCCTCTGTGTCGTCACCTACAGCTCGTACGCGACGCTGTGGGCCCAACGCGCCGCGCGGAAGCGCCCCTGGCGCGCCTACGGTTACGACCCGGGCACCGGAGCCCCGCTCTGGTTCCACGAGGGCGCGCCGGCGGAGGTGGCGGGGCTCTATGAGAAGGACGGCCGGATCGGTGTGGCGGCCGCGAACCCCTTCAGCGCCGACGAGAAGGAGACGGACGAACCGCTGACCGTGCTGCGCACCGCCGACGGCACACTCGACCGTCGGATACCGGGCGGCGCGCGCTATCCGGAGTCCCACCTCGGCGCGCGCGGCATCCGCTACTACGCGCGAGCCGGACGGCTGAAGGCCGTCGACCTCGCGACCCGGCGCACGGGCTGGTCCCTCGGCCCGGACGAGGAGGACACCGACGCCGTCATCACCTCCACGGCCACCGCCGGGCTCGTGCACACCGCCGATCACCGCACCTTGAAGGCACTCGACGCGGACACCGGCCGCACCCGCTGGAGCCTGACGGACGTCGGCCTGCTGGAGGACGGTTCGCTGACGGTGGCCGGCGGGCTGGTCTACGGAATGGGGACGGCGCCGGAGGGCGACGAGGAGATCGGCGACAGCCCCGGGTGGGGGGTGCACGCGCGGAACGCGGCGACGGGCGCGCTCGTGTGGGCGGCCGGGACGGGCGAAGTGCGCACGGTGATCGTCCGGCCGGGCGCCGGGGGTGACGACGGCGCGGGCGAGGACGGTGCGGGTGCGGAGGCCGCCGGTGCGGAGGCCGGGCTCGTCCATGTCGTGTCGGCCTCGGGCACCCTGTCCACCTTCGCCGTACCGGAGCTTACATGACCGATCCCCTGCTCCCCGGCGACCCCACCACCCTCGGCTCCGTGCGGCTCCTCGGCCGGCTCGGCGCCGGTGGCATGGGCCGGGTCTATCTGGGCCGTACGGCCGGTGGCCGGCTCGTCGCGGTCAAGACGGTCCACGCGCACCTCGCGGCCGAGCCGCACTTCCGCGAGCGGTTCCGGCGCGAGGCCGCCGCCGCCCGCGCCGTGACGGGGGCACACACGGCGGCGGTGCTCAACGCCGATCCCGCGTCCGAAGTGCCGTGGCTGGCCACCGCCTACCTGCCGGGCGTCACGCTGCGGCGGGCGGTCGCCGCGGCCGGGCCGCTGGGCGTGACGGTCGTACGGTCGCTGGGCGCGGCGCTCGCCGAGGCGCTGACGAGCATCCACGGCGCGGGACTTGTCCACCGTGACCTGAAGCCGTCCAACGTCCTGGTGACGGCCGATGGGCCGCGCGTCATCGACTTCGGGATCGCGCGTGCGCTCGGGGACCACGGGATGACCGAGGCCGGGGACATCATCGGGACGCCAGGATTCATCGCGCCCGAGCAGATCACCGGCAACTCGCCGGTGACCGTGGCGGCCGACGTGTTCGCGCTGGGCGCGGTCCTCGCCTTCGCCGCCACCGGCCGTAATCCCTTCGGAGACGCAACGGTGGCGATCCTGCTCTACCGGGCCGTGCACGAGGAGCCGGACCTGGACAACGTGCCTCCAGAGCTGCGAGGGCTGGTCGCCGACTGTCTGGACAAGGAGCCGGGGCAACGGCCTTCGGTCGGCGAGGTGCTGGAGCGGACAGCCGATCCGGAGGCGCCGCTGTGGTGGCGCGAGGAGCCGCTGCGGAGCCTGGTCCGGGGTGACGACGGCGCCAACGACGACGGCAACGACGAGGACCCGTCGCGCGAGAAGACAGCGGTGGTTCCCACGAAGCAGGTGACGGCGGCGACGGCCACCCGCCCTGCGGCGCCTCGTCCCGACCGCACCCCCGAACGCACCCCCGACCCAGACTCCGATCCAGACCCCGACCTCGCCTTCGAGCGGGCGAAGCGCATCCGTCGGCGCGGTCAACTGGCGCGCCGGGGGATGCTGGTGGCCGGCGCCTCCACCCTCACCGGGCTGCTCGGCGTGTCCGTCGTGCGTGACTGGGGAAACCCCACGTCAGCCAGTCCCACGACCGGCGACGGCGCGCGACTCACCCTCAAGAAGGGCTCGGCGGCGCCGGGCGCGCTCCGCTGGAGCCTCACCGCCGAGCCGGACGGCATCGACGCCCTGCTGCTCTCCGGCGGCACCCTGCTGCTGCACGGTCGACTCGACAGCACCACGGGTTACGTCCGCGCCTGCGCGGCCTCCGACGGTGCCCGCCGCTGGGAGCTGGAGTCCACGGGGAGCACGCCGAGTGTGTGGGGCGTGGCGGACGGGGCTCTCGTGGCGCCCGACGTCGGGCTGCCGGTCGTCGCCGTCGGTTCCGGAAAGAAACGCGCCGAGGCCGATCCGATCCAAAGGCTGCCACCGGTCTGGGTCACCGTCGCCGACGGTGCGTCGATCTCGGCGTACGAGGAAGACGAAGACGCGAAGGAGCTGATGGCCGTCGATCTGGCCACCGGGGCGAAGCGTTGGGAGCGCGAACTCGGCAGCACGCAGCCACCGGCGGTACTGGGCCGCACGATGCTGCTGGCCACCACCCTCGGGTGGCGGGTGGACGGTGTGGACGCCGCGTCGGCCAGGACGATCTGGACGTACGAGGGGTTGAAGGAGGGGAACGGCCAGATACTCGCCGCCACCGCGCTGCCGGACGCGGGGAACTTCGCCGTGCTCACCACGGAGGGCAAGCTGCACCTCATCCGCGCGCGCGGCGGGGAGCGCGTCGCCGTCGGGGCCGGCGGCTACGCCGTGACCCAGGGCGCCACGGCCATCGGCGCGGCGGGCGGCACCGGCCTGCTGGCCACGGCGGGCGAGCTGCACGGCTTCGACCCGGTCGGCGCGAGACGGCGCTGGGCGCGGTCTCGCCCCACGCTCGGCGTCGAGACGAGCTGGCCGCGGCGGACGGGCGGACTGCGCGGTCCGGTCTCGGCGGGCGGTCTGGTGCTGCACTGGTCGAAGGCGGACACCCTTGAGGCCGTCGACCTCACGTCCGGCGAGCCCCGTTGGACGCGTCGGCTGACGGGGATCGCGAAGGTACCGCCGGTCGTCGCGGGCGACACGGTCTACGCGGCGTCCGGCGACACCTGCACCGCGCTGCGCCTCGCCGACGGCGCGCCACGGCGCGCGTGGTCGCTGCCTGAGATCATCGACGGGCTCGCGGCCGACGCGTCGGGCTGGTACGGCCGGATCGGCACGTCGGCGGTACGGGCGTACAACGGCGTCGACAACTGACGCCGGGCCCACCCAAGTCCCCCTCTCCGTCCGCCTCCCCCTCCGAAGGGCCGCTTCATGAACTTCCCCCAGACCGGCCGCCGGGTCCTGGTCACCGGTGCCTCACGAGGGCTCGGCCGCGCCGTCTCCCGCGCCTTCGCCGCCAACGGCGACCGCGTCGCCGTCCACTACGGCACCCGTGAGGACGACGCGCGCCGCACCCTGGACTCCCTCGACGGCACGGGCCACACGCTCCTGGGCGGCGACCTGTCGGACCCCGAGGGCGCGGCACTGATCGCCGACGCGGCGCACGAGGCGCTGGGCGGCATCGACGTGCTCGTGAACAACGCGGCGGTCAACGAGCGTCATCCGCTCCCCACCACCTCGTACGAGGACTGGGCGGCTAGTTGGCAGCGCCATCTGTCGGTGAACCTGCTCGGTACGGCGCTGCTCAGCCATCGCGCCGCACGGTCCATGATCGACCGGGGCACGGGCGGCCGGATCGTCAACATCGGTTCACGCGGCGCGTTCCGGGGCGAGCCCGATCATCCCGCGTACGGCGCCACGAAGGCGGCGGTGCACGCGCTGGGCCAGTCACTCGCGGTGTCGCTCGCGCCGTACGGCATCGGCGTCGCCTCCGTCGCACCGGGCTTCTTCGAAACGGAACGGGTGGCCGACCGGCTGACGGGGGCGGAGGGCGAGGCGATCCGGGCGCAGAGCCCCTTCGGCCGGGTGGCGAGCCCGGAGGAGATCGCAGCGGCCGTCCGGTGGCTGGCCTCGCCGGAGGCGGAGTGGTCGTCGGGGACCGTACTGGACCTCAACGGCGCGTCGTACCTGCGGACTTGAGGAGGCGCGTCTTACCTGCGGACTTGAGGGAGGGGAGTCACCGGCTCGGACGGGCGCGGAGAAGGCGTTCTCGGGGGCAGCCGGGCTTGGGGACGAGCGTCGTCGCACGGGTGACGCCGGCGGCGGCGAGCCGCCAGGAGACCTGCTGAGCACCGCCCGCCGGGAGCGCGATGACCCCGATGGGCGGGACCCCGCCCACGGGGGCGCGGAGCGCTCCCCCGCCCGCTCTCAACCCCCGTTGCGCGAGCGCGCCTTGAACGCCGCCTTGCGGGCGTCCTTCGCCGCCTTGCGGTCCTGGTGCAGCCGGCCCATCGCCTCCAGCACGTCCGCCGTCGCCGGGTGGTCCACCCGCCACGCCGCGTCGAAGAAGCCGCTGTGCTGGCCGACCAGGCCCTCCACCAGCTCCTGGAGCTCCACCGGCTCATCCTCCGCGTCGAGTTGGGCGGCGATCGTGTCGATCGCCAGCCAGAAGATCATCGACTCGGGCGGCGGCGGCACGTCGGCGGCCCCCAGTTCGGCGAGCCAGACGCGGGCGAGCCCGCCCAGCTCCGTGTCGTCCAGGACCTCGCGCACCGCGGGCTCCGCCTCGGCGCCGACGAGCGCGAGCGCCTGCTGGCAGTGCAGCCGGCGCAGCGGGGCGCCGGGGTCGGTTCCCTTGGCGGCGAGGAGGAGTTCGCGCGCCGCCCCGGCGGGTTCGCGGCGGGCCAGCCACTGTTCGGTCTCGGCGCGGGCCGCCGGTTCGGGGAAGTGCGCGACGCCGTCGAGCAGCGCGTCGGCGCCCTTGTCGGCCAGGTCGCCGACGGCGGGCGCCTCGACGCCCGCGTCCCGCATCCGGGACCTGATCCCGTGCAGCCCGAGCGGGGTCAGCGTGACCACGCCGTACCGGGACACGTCCTCGTCGTCGCCGGACGGCATGGCGTCGGAGCCGCCTTCGGCGTCCTCGACCATCAGGGCCTCGTCCACGGGTACGTAGGTGACGAGCCCGATCGGCTCCAGCAGCGCGAACTGGTCGTCCAGCCGCATCATCGCCTCCGACACCTGCTCAAGGACGTCGTCGGTGGGCTCGCCCATGTCGTCCGGCACGATCATCGACGCGGCGAGAACCGGCAGCGGTACGGGGACGGGGTCCGTCCCGCCCTCGCCGACGGTGAGCAGATAGAGATTGCCGAGCACGCCCTCCAGGAACTCGGCCTCCACCTCCGGGTCCCAGTCCAGCGCGTCGAGGTCGATCTCACCGTCGTCACCGATCGCACCGGCCAGATCCTCCAGCACGGGCGCCGTCGCGTCGGCGAAGACGACGTCCAGGGCGTCCAGCCAGAGGGAGAGGATGTCCTGCGGGCCGCCGGACGCGATCAGTTCGAGCGCGGCCCCGGCGCTCACGGTCCCGTCGGCCCCGGAGTCCCCGCCCCCGCCTCCGCCTCCGTCCGTCTCCTCGTCCCGGCCGGGGTCCTCGACCTCGACCAGCCCGGTGTCGACGGCCACCCGCCACGCCTCGCTCGCGTCGGCCTCCGCCTCCGCCCGCGCCCGCGCTGCCAGCGCCTCGTCGCTCTCCGTCGGTTCGGGGCTCTCGGTCCCGACGAACCCCAGCGCCTGGGCCGCCGCGGGCAGTTGCTCCTCGACGAGTTCACCGCCCGCGCCGACGCGCGTCTCCGGCCCGGCCCAGCGGGCGAGGCGCACCGCCCGGGCGAGCAGCGGTACCGCGAGCGCGTCCCGCGCCAGCTCCGCGTCCGAGGGCAGCCGCACCGGCGGCAGGGTGGGGCGGTCTCCCGACATCTGGTGATTCTCCTTGCGCCTTACGGGGTCCAGGGCGGCCAAGCGTAGACGTATTTCACCCCATCCCACCCGGTTCACTTGGCCGACAACGCGTGTACACCCGCGCACCCTTGACAACATATGGGCCCGCACAAGAGTGTGACGCGCGTAGAACTACGTCTCCAACTCCGCCTCCCACACTCCTTCCTTCCTCACTTCCGGAGTCCCGTAATGCCTTCCTCCGTACCGAGAACCGCCGCCGTTTCGGCCCTCGTCGCCGCCGCACTGGCCGCCGGTCTGCTCGCCGGATCCTCCTCGGCCTCGGCCGCCGAGATCAGGATCCACGGCATCCAGGGCCCTGGCCGGATATCGCCGCTCGTGGGTACCCCGGTGGCGGACGTGCCCGGCATCGTGACCGGTGTACGGACCTACGGCTCCCGGGGCTTCTGGTTCCAGGACCCGAACCCCGACAAGGACCGGGCGACCAGCGAGGGCATCTTCGTCTTCACCAGCGCGGTCCCGACGGTCGCCGTGGGCGACTCGATCAAGGTGTCCGGCACGGTCACCGAGTACATCCCCGGCGGCGCCGCCTCCGGGAACCAGTCCCTCACCCAGATCTCGTCGCCGAAGACCACGGTCGTCTCCTCCGGCAACAAGGTCCCCGCGCCGGAGACCATCTCGGCCAAGACCGTCCCGGCCGCGTACGCGCCGCAGGGCACCGCCGCGACGGGCAACAGCATCAACGGCCTTCAGCTCAAGCCCCGCAGCTACGCGCTGGACTACTACGAGTCGTTGGAGGGCATGAACGTCCGCGTCGGCACCTCGCGCGTGGTCGGCGCCACCGACCCGTACTCGGAGCTGTGGGTGACGGTCAAGCCGAGCGAGAACGAGACCCGCCGCGGCGGCACGCTCTACAGCTCGTACGAGGACCAGAACACCGGCCGGCTCCAGATCCAGCAGCTGGCCCCGATCGCCGAGCAGCCGTTCCCGAAGGCCGACGTCGGCGACGTGCTGTCGGGCGACACCGAAGGCCCCCTGGACTTCAACCAGTTCGGCGGCTACACGCTGACCGCCCGCACGCTCGGCAAGGTCACCGGCAACGGTGCGGAGCCCGAGAGGACGCGTGCGCAGCGCCGCGACGAGCTGGCGGTGGCGACGTACAACGTCGAGAACCTCGACCCGTCCGACCCGCAGGAGAAGTTCGACGCGCTGGCCGCCGCGGTCGTCGGCAACCTCTCGGCGCCGGACATCCTGGCGCTGGAGGAGATCCAGGACGACAACGGCGCCACGGACGACGGCACCGTCTCCGCGGACCGGACGATCGCCAAGTTCACGGCGGCGATCGTGGCGGCCGGCGGTCCCGCGTACGAGGCGCGGACCGTCGACCCCGAGAACAAGACCGACGGCGGCGAGCCCGGCGGCAACATCCGCCAGGTCTTCCTCTTCAACCCCGAGCGGGTCTCCTTCACCGACCGCGCGGGCGGCGACGCCACGACGGCGACCGAGGCCGTACGCGAAGGTGGCAAGGCCGCCCTGAGCCTCTCCCCCGGACGGATCGACCCGGCCAACGCGGCCTGGGAGAACAGCCGCAAGCCGCTGGCCGGTGAGTTCACCTTCCGCGGCAAGCCGGTCATCGTGATCGCCAACCACTTCGGCTCCAAGGGCGGCGACGAGAGCCTGGTCTCGCACCACCAGCCGCCGAACCGGATCTCCGAGCCGCAGCGGCACCTCCAGGCGAAGGCCGTCAACACGTTCGTGAAGGACCTCCAGAAGATCCAGCCTGGCGCCGACGTCCTGGTCGTCGGCGACATCAACGACTTCGAGTTCTCCGCCACGACGAAGGCGCTCGCCGCCGGCGGCGCGCTGTACCCGGCGGTCAAGTCCCTGCCGGCGCCGGAGCGTTACTCGTACGTCTACCAGGGCAACAGCCAGGTTCTCGACCAGATCCTGACCAGCCCGTCGATCGACGACTTCGACTACGACAGCGTCCACATCAACGCCGAGTTCGCCGACCAGAACAGCGACCACGACCCGCAGGTGCTGCGCTTCCGCCCCTGACCGGGCCCATCGCTCCCTGAACGGCGGTGGCCCGGCCGTACCCCACATACGGCCGGACCACCGCTTCCCCGGCCCGCGCCGGGCGTCCGTCGCGGGAGCCCGGATGATCCGGCCTGACCCGCCGGACAGGGCCTGGGTCCTGTCCGGCGGATCTTCGTGGATGAGCCCGGGACGTCTGGTGCGGTGCATCGCAAGGCGGAGGATCGTGCCCGTACTGGACGTACTTGGACGAGCCGACAACGAAGCGAGGTGCCGTACCAGGGGTCCCGGGCCCGCGAAGATCCGCCGGACAGGGCCTAGCGGAGCTGGTCGTCCGGGCCGGGGCTGAGGGTGATCGCGGGTGTGTACCTGTTGACCGTGCTGCTCACGCGGCCCGGGAAGTTCCGCACCTGCTCCCACAGCTCCGTGGCCGAACCGATGCCCTCGCCGGGCGAGTTGAGCGCGGCGATATGTCCCGCCGCGCTCTCCCACTCGGCGTAGTTGAGCACCCGCGTGCCGTCCGTGCTCACATGGAAGTGCGCGGAGATCGCGGCCGGCCCCAGGTGCGCGTCGTTGTCGAGGGCCGCGACGACGGTGTCCGTCCACTCCCGCTGGCGTCCGCGGTCGGGTCCCTCGAACTCGATGTCCACGATCACCACGCAGCCGGGCTCGCGCGTGTCGCCCTCGGCCGCCGTCTCGCTGCGGTACAGCTCGTACGAACCGGGCCCGGCCCGCTCGATCTCCGGCACTGCCGCGTCGATCTCCGCCTCGTAGGCGTCCCGCCCCGTACGGAAGAAGTCCTGATACCCCGCCTCGTCGCGCCACTGCGAGTAGTGCAGCAGGCTCCGGCCGTCCTCACCGACCATGAGACTCCACGACAGGAGACGAGGGTCGGGCCACTCCTGGCTCGGCCCCACCTCGCCGATCGCGTTCACCGTCGCCCGCTGCCGCTCGGGCTTGTCGACCAGCCAGGTGCCGACCTTGACCACCCCCACACCGGGACGGGTGATCTCGGGGAGGGTGGTGATCCGCACGGACATGATGCTCCTTCTCGTTCGCCGCATGCCCGTGGTGCGGCGACGGTCACGCTGCTCACCTATGAACCGGTCTTGAGATCAGAAGCTTTCCGCCCAGTGCGCCACCCACTCGGCGAAGCCGGGCTCCTTGCCGAAAGGCGCGGCGCCCACGTCGCTGACGGCCCATATTCGGCCGCGCTGCGTGCCGGTGACGACAAGGTGCCAGTACAGCCCGCAGCCGTCGGTGCCCAGCACGATGCTGCCGTCGTTGCTGACGTCGTCGATCAGCGGCTCTATCTCCTCGTACGGCCGGGGGTCGTCCTCCCACACCCATGCCCCGGTGAGCGGGAAAGCCTTCGCGGGCGCGCGCTGCGCGCCCCCCGAACCCCAGTCCGCGGGGAGGCACTTCAG
Organism: Streptomyces sp. NPDC051217; assembly: GCF_044455465.1. Lineage (NCBI taxonomy): Bacteria > Bacillati > Actinomycetota > Actinomycetes > Kitasatosporales > Streptomycetaceae > Streptomyces > Streptomyces sp. NPDC051217. The sequence goes on along the minus strand of NZ_JBITEV010000004.1, from coordinate 366,066 downwards.
CGGTATCAGCCCGTCGACATCGGCGGGACCCTCACCGCTGCCGTCGCATACCTCGGCGACGAGCGTGCGGTACGGCTCCGGGAGCACGATGCCCTGCTCCCGCTCGAAGTCGTGGACGGCGTCCCAGCCCAGCGGGGGTCTGCGGAGCTCGGGCGGGAAGGCGGCGCGCAGCGCGTCGAGGTCGGAGGGATCGGCACGTTCGGTGTCCATACGTCCCATTGGATCACCGACCACCGACAGGATCGACCGCCGCCCACGAGGTCACGTCCAGGGTGCCGTCCGTGCCGAGATCGATGGGGAGCGGCAGGGAGACGGGCTTCTCGCCGGGGGCGGGCGTGACAAGGATGTGGGCGCCGGGGGTGGGGGCGCCGTCCAGGGCAGTGACGCGGTTGTTCCAGTGCAGCACCGCGCTCGCGAGGCCGCCCGGGGCCAGGGTCAGCTGCCGGGGTCGGTCGTCGCGCCTGCCGGTGTAGGTGTAATCACTCTCATGAGTGACCTTGACGTCGACCGGTTCGCGGGCCTCGTCGAGGAGTTCGACGCCCGGGTAGCCCTTGACGCGGTAGGGCTCGTCGCCGCAGTTCCAGAGCTGGACGGTGACCACGCGGTGGCCCATGGCGGCGTCCTCGCCGCCGATCACGACGTCGAGGCCCGACGGCGGGCACCCGGGCGCGTTCGCCCCGGCGGACGGGGACGCCGGGGCGGACGCGGTCGGCGGCGGGTAGGGCTCGATGGAGGGCCGTGGGGCGACCGACGAGGGCGTGGGCCGGCTCGGTGTGGCCGGGGCGGGGCCACCGCCCTTCTCCGCCTCGATCTCGCTCATCACGTCCGAACAGCCCGCCACCGTCAGCAGCAGGACGAACGCCCCGGCCAGCAGCGCGGCCGGGCGGTGTCGCCTCGTCATCGGTTCCCCGTCCCCCGTGATGTGCGCGCACGCGGGCGCGTACGCGGGCGCGTACGCGACTGTCGTACGCGCCGCCGGCGTGCCGTCAGTTGTGGCTGTGCAGAACGTCGTTCAGGCCGCCCCAGACCGCGTTGTTCGGGCGGGCCTCGACCTTGCCGGTGACCGAGTTGCGACGGAAGAGGATGTTCGAAGCGCCGGACAGCGCACGCGCCTTGACGATCTCCCCGTCCGGCAGCGTCACACGCGTACCGGCGGTGAGGTAGAGGCCCGCCTCGACCACGCACTCGTCGCCCAGAGGAATACCGACGCCCGCCTCCGCGCCGATGAGGCAGCGCTCGCCGATCACGATGCGCTCCGTGCCACCGCCGGAGAGGGTGCCCATGGTGGAGGCCCCGCCGCCGATGTCCGAGCCGTCGCCGACGACGACGCCCGCGGAGATCCGGCCCTCGACCATGGAGACGCCGAGAGTGCCCGCGTTGAAGTTGACGAAGCCCTCGTGCATGACGGTGGTGCCCTCGGCGAGGTGCGCGCCGAGACGGACGCGGTCGGCGTCGCCGATACGCACGCCCTTGGGGGCGACGTAGTCCGTCATACGCGGGAACTTGTCGACCGAGCCGACCTGGAGGTGCAGGCCCTCCGCACGGGCGTTCAGACGCACCGTCTCCAGCGCGTCGACCGCGACCGGGCCGAGCGAGGTCCAGGCGACGTTGGCGAGCAGACCGAAGATGCCGTCGAGGCTCTGGCCGTGCGGCTTGACCAGACGGTGGCTGAGCAGGTGCAGACGCAGGTACACGTCGTGCGCGTCGAGGGGCTTGTCGTCGAGCGAGGCGATGACCGTACGGACGGCGACGACCTCGACCCCACGGCGCGCGTCGGGCCCGACGGCCTTCCGGGCGGCGTCGCCGAGCAGTTGGGCCGCACGGTCGGCGGTCAGCCGCTCGGTCCCGGCGGGGCCCGGCTCGTCGCTGAGCACGGGGGCGGGGTACCAGGTGTCGAGGACGGTCCCGTCCTCGGTAAGAGTGGCGAGCCCGGCGGCGACGGCGCCGGTGGTGCGAGTAGCAGTCGTGTCGGTCATGAGCGAAACCTAACGGGCGCCCGTACGCGGAGGCCAACCGGTCTCGGCGTACGGGCACCTGGCCCCGTCCGGACGAAGCCCAGGCGTCGGCCGGGCCGGTGACCCCCTCGGCGCCTGGGCGGAACCGCGGCCCCGGAGCCGCGCGTGCCGGCCCGTGGTTCAGGGGCGCTCGTGGTCCTTGGCGACGAGTGCCGAATCCAGCACCAGGTCCGCCATGAAGACGTCGCCCTTGTTCCAGACGGCGTCCCGCTCGCGCACGGCCTTCGCCTGGTCGGCGGTCCGGCTGTCCTTCCCCGCCAGCCACTGCCGGCCGACCGGCAGACCTGTCACCGGATCCAGCAGATACATCCGGATGTCGGCGTCGGGGCCTCCGGAATCCTTCCGGCCGATGGCGACGGTCTCGCGGCCCGCGACGTCCGTGACCCGGCTCGCCTCCATGCCGGGGATCTCCGCCATCGCGCGGTAGACCTTCGCCAGGCCCTTGGGATGGACGATCGGCTGCTCGGTGAACATCAGCCCGAGCGCCCGGAACGCGTGCTCCTCGGGCGTCTCCGGGGCTGCGGAGTCGGCCGGGTAGAACCTGAGGACCTTGTCCAGCACCTCGCTCCGGTCGTCGGGCAGTGCGGCGAGGAAGTCGAAGATCTGGCGGGCCGAGTGGTCGTCGTCGTTCTTCCCCTTCTCCGCCGCCGGGTTGCCGAAGGGGATCCACTCCTCCCTCTCGTGCGGCCCCGGGCCCGCCTGCATCACGGCCTTCCCGATACCCGGCACATTCTTCACCGACGCCCCCGGAGGCGGCTTCTCACCGGGTGAGAGCGTGACCATGAGGCCGGAGTTCTTCCCGAAGGACGCGTTGTAGCTGCTCTCCCGCGTGTAGATCCACTGCTTGGGGCCGGGGCTCGGTACCGGGTCGTCCTCGACCATCGCGGCGGCGTCCAGCAGCACGTCCTTGGCGCTGCCGACCTCGCCCGCCCCGCTCAGCAGTGTCGCGGGCGCCTCGTCCCGGCCGCCGTCGCCCACCAGCAGCGTCGCCGTGAGGGCGGCCGCGGTGATCGCCACCACGGCGCCGACCGCCGCCGTACGCCAGTCGGAGCGCAGCCCCCGGATCCGGCCGCCGGACGCCGCCGAGTCGAGGAGCTTCTGCCTGCCCGGTGCCAGCCTGGCCCGGTCGGGTAGCGGTGCGTCGGCCCGCAGTTCACGTACGAATGTCGTCTCATCCACGGATCGTCGCCTCCGCAACGTCTGTCACTCGGGTGGGGTCGGCGTCGCCCAGCGCCGTACGTACCTTGCGCCGGGCCCTGTTGAGCCGCGACCGGACCGTGCCGATCGGTATGGAGAGCGCGTCGGCCACTTCCTGGTAGCTGAAGTCCGCCCAGGCGACGAGCAGCAGGACGTGCCGGTCCCTGCCGGACAGATCGGCGACGGCCTCGGCGAGCGCCGCCTGCGCCGACTCGGCGGTGACACGGCTGTCGGCCTGCTCCACCCACGACTCGGCCACGGGATCGCGTCCCGTACGCGCGAGGGCGCGCAGCCCCCGTACCTCCTTACGGCGCTGCTTGCCGATCAGGTTGGCGGCGATGCCGTAGAGCCAGGGGCGTGCGCTCTCGCGCGTGGTGTCGAAGCGCGCGCGGAGACGGAACGCCGTCAGGAAGGTGTCGGCGGTGATGTCGTCGGCCGCGCCGTCGCCGAGCCGGCGGGCGGCGTAGCGGTGGATGTCGGCGGCGTGCCGGTCGTAGAGGAGCGCGAAGACCTCCGGGCGCTCCAGGGACTGATCGATGACGGCTGCGTCGTCATCCTCTTGGTCGTCCGGTGGTCCTCCGGTCACGGGCCCTCCGTATGCGGCGTGTCCAGGTGTGCTTCCACCACCTGTTTCCCGATGCGCCGGTACGGGTTCACGCGGTACGCCGCGGACCCGGCGCCGGGTCCGCGGCGGTCAGGCCGGGGAGATTCGGCCGGGGAGGTTCAGCCGAGCCGGTTGTCGTCCGTGTCGCCCGCGGCGCGCCCCGTGTCGTCCTCGGGGCGCGGCAGCAGCCGGTGTCCCTCGGAGTGGTGGTTCACCCAGCCGCAGACCCCGCAGCTGTAGCGGCCGTCGAGCCCGGCGATGAGCGTGCCGCACTGGCGGCACTCGGCGTACGTGATCTCGGGGCCTATGACGGCCGCGGGTTCCGGGCCGGGATCCGGCGCGCGCTCCGGCACGGATTTGGCGGGCGGATTGGTCATCCGGTCAATCTACCGGGAGCGCGCCGTGCTTCGCCGAGACCCCGCCACCGGCTGCCGAGGCCCCGGCGAGGATCCGGCCCAGCATCTCGCGCGTGTATCCGGCGTCGTACTCCCGTCCGGTGAGCAGTACTTGAAGGCAGACGCCGTCGAGCAGCGCCACCAGCGCGCGGGCGGTGACGGGGTCGACCCGGTCGGCCAGGATCTCCGTGATCCCGTCGCACCACTCGGCCGCCACCGGCCGCAGCGCGGGGCGGCGCAGGGCGGCGAGGTACAGCTCGTACTCCAGTTCCACGCCGGTGGGGTCCGCCGCCAGCCACCGCCCGGTGATCCGGGCCAGCTCGTCCGCGATGTCGCAGTCGGGCCGGGCGAGGGCGCCGCTCTCCCTGACGACGGCGGCGAAGCCCTCGTTGGCCTGTCGCAGCGCGGCGACCAACAGCTCGTCCAGGGAGGCGAAGTGGTACGTCGTGGAGCCGAGCGGCACATCGGCCTCGGCGGCGACGGTGCGATGGCTCAGCCCGGCGATCCCGGCGCGCCCGGTCACCCGGATCGCCGCGTCGATGATGCGCTGTCGCCGCTCGGGGTCGTAACGCCGCGCCATCAGTGCGCCCCGCCCAGATTGAGGAGGACGACACCGGCGATGACGAGCACGATGCCGGCGAGTTTGGCCGGGGTGGCCGCCTCGCTCAGGAAGACCATGCCGATGGCGGCGACGGCTGCCGTCCCGACACCGGCCCAGATCGCGTACGCGGTGCCGACGGAGAGGGTCTTGAGCGTCTGGGCGAGCAGGGCGAACGCCAGCACGTAACCGGCCACGGCTCCCAGCGAGGGCCAGAGCCGGGTGAAGCCCTCGCTGTACTTCATGGCCGTCGTGCCGGCCACCTCCGCCACGATCGCGATGGCGAGCAATCCGTATCCCAGGGCCATGTGTACGAGTGTACGCATCGGATGCGTACTTCCGTACACAAGAGCGGCGGATTCCCGGCCGCCGCACCAGCGGCGGTGGTGATCGAGTCGCGGGGACCCGTCGACGCGCTGCACCGCTCGGTCGAGCTGGTGCGCGGCTCCTGGTGGCGGGTCTGCGGCATCTCACTGCCGGCCTTCGTGATCGCGTCGATCGCGGGCATGGTGCTCCAGCAGCGGCCGCACAAGCGGCACCGGCCGCGCCGCCCGGCTCCCCCTCATACCTGACCCCACACGGAAGAGCGGGCCCCACGGTCACTGAGGACCGCGGAGCCCGCTCACCCGAGCCCGTACGCGGGCCCGAACCCGTATCCGTATCCGTATCCGAGCCCGTTCCCGCCTTGCGATGTCAGACGTTGAAGCCCAGCGCGCGCAGTTGCTCGCGCCCGTCGTCCGTGATCTTGTCGGGCCCCCACGGCGGCATCCAGACCCAGTTGATCTTCAGCTCACTGACGATGCCCTCGGTCGCCGACTTCGCCTGGTCCTCGATCACGTCCGTCAGCGGACAGGCCGCCGACGTCAGCGTCATGTCGAGGGTGGCGACATTCGACTCGTCGATGTGGACGCCGTAGATGAGGCCCAGATTGACGACGTCGATCCCCAGCTCCGGGTCGACGACGTCGTACAGCGCCTCGCGGACCTCCTCCTCGGAGGCCGGCTTCATCATCACGGTCTCGTTCTCGCTCATGCCGTCTCCTTATGCGCGGGGTCGCCCAGTGCCTGGGCCGTCGCGTCCTTCCACGCCATCCAGCTCAGCAGCGCGCACTTCACACGGGCGGGGTACTTGGAGACACCGGCGAACGCCACGGCGTCCTCCAGCACCTCCTCCATCGCGTCGTCGGGTTCGAGCCGGCCCTTGGACTGCATCAGTTCCAGGAACGTGCTCTGGATCTTCCGCGCGTCGTCCAGTTCCCTGCCGACCAGCAGATCGTTCAGGACGGACGCGCTGGCCTGGCTGATGGAGCAGCCCTGCCCTTCGTACGACACGTCCTCGATGCGCGAACCGTCGTACTTCACGCGGAGCGTGATCTCGTCACCGCACGTCGGATTGACGTGGTGCACCTCCGCGTCGCCGTCGCGAAGACCGCGCCCGTGGGGGTGCTTGTAGTGATCCAGGATGACTTCCTGGTACATGGAATCCAGCTTCACCGGTCAGTCCCTCATCCGAAGAAATTACGGACGTGCTCCAGCCCGTCGACCAGGACATCGACCTCGGACTGCGTGGAGTACAGATAGAAAGACGCCCGCGTGGTCGCCGGAATTCCGTACCGCAGGCAGACCGGCCGTGCGCAGTGGTGACCGACCCGGACCGCGATGCCCTGCTCGTCGAGCACCTGACCCACGTCGTGGGGGTGGATGTCTCCGAGTGTGAAGGAGATCGTGGCGCCGCGCTCCTCGGCCGTGGACGGGCCGATGATCCTCAGGTCGGGGACTTCGAGCAGCCGCTTCACCGCGTACTCGGTGATGGCGTGCTCGTGCGCGGCGATCTTGTCCATGCCGATCGCGGTCAGATAGTCCACGGCCGCGCCGAGGCCGACGGCCTGGGCGACCGGGGGCGTACCCGCCTCGAACTTGTGCGGGGCCGGGGCGTACGTGGAGGAGTGCATCGACACGGTCTCGATCATCTCGCCGCCGCCGAGGAACGGCGGAAGGTCCTCCAGCAGCTCCTGGCGGCCCCACAGGACGCCGATACCGGTCGGGCCGCACATCTTGTGGCCGGTGAAGGCCACGAAATCGGCCTGTAGCGCCTGCACGTCGACCGCGACGTGCGGGGCCGCCTGCGAGGCGTCGATCAGCACCAGCGCGCCGACCTCCTGGGCGCGGCGGACGATCGCCTCGACGGGGTTGACCGTGCCCAGGATGTTCGAGATCAGCACGAAGGAGACGATCTTCGTCTTCTCGGTGATGATCTCGTTGATGTTCGACAGGTCGAGCCGGCCGTCGTCGGTGAGACCGAACCACTTGAGCTTCGCTCCGGTGCGCTGCGAGAGCAGCTGCCACGGCACGATGTTGGAGTGGTGCTCCATCTCCGTGATGACGATCTCGGTCTCGTGGTCCACGCGGTAGGGCTCGTCGGCCCAGCCCAGCATGTTCGCCACGAGGTTGAGCGACTCGGAGGCGTTCTTGGTGAAGATCACCTCGTCGCGGCTCGGCGCGTTGATGAAGGCGGCGACCTTGTCACGGGCGCCTTCGTACAGGGCCGTGGCCTCCTCGGCGAGCACATGGACGCCGCGGTGCACGTTGGCGTTGTGCCGCTCGTAGTACTCGGTGAGGGCATCGAGCACCTGGCGCGGTTTCTGGGACGTCGCCGCGTTGTCCAGATACACGATCTTCTTCCCGTCGTGGACCAGCCGGTCCAGCAGGGGGAAGTCCTTACGGAGCGCCTCATCGAGCAGTCGGTCCGACCCGGTGAGGAGGCCTGACGGCTGTGTCACGCGGATACGCCACCCTTCACGTATGCCTCGTAGCCCTCGTTCTCCAGCTTGTCGGCCAGCTCCGCGCCGCCGGACTCGGCGATACGGCCCTGTGCGAAGACATGCACGAAGTCGGGCTTGATGTAGCGGAGGATCCGCGTGTAATGCGTGATCAGCAGCGTGCCGACCTCTCCGCTCTCCCGGACGCGGTTGACGCCCTCGGAGACCACCCGCAGCGCGTCGACGTCCAGACCGGAGTCCGTCTCGTCGAGGATCGCGACCTTGGGCTTGAGCAGTTCGAGCTGAAGGATCTCGTGGCGCTTCTTCTCGCCGCCGGAGAAGCCTTCGTTGACGTTGCGCTCGGCGAACGCCGGGTCCATCTGAAGCTGTTCCATCGCGGTCTTGACCTCCTTCACCCACGTCCGCAGCTTGGGTGCCTCACCGCGCATGGCGGTGGCGGAGGTGCGCAGGAAGTTGGAGACCGAGACGCCGGGGACCTCGACCGGGTACTGCATCGCGAGGAAGAGCCCGGCGCGGGCGCGCTCGTCGACCGTCATCTCCAGGACGTCCTCGCCGTCCAGCGTCACGGTGCCACCGGTGATCGTGTACTTGGGGTGGCCGGCGATGGAGTACGCGAGGGTCGACTTGCCGGAGCCGTTGGGGCCCATGATGGCGTGCGTCTCGCCCTGCTTGACGGTCAGGTCGACGCCCTTGAGGATCTCGCGGGCACCGCCCTCCGCGTTGACAGTGACGTGCAGGTCGTTGATTTCAAGGGTTGCCATGGGTGACTCAGGACTCCTGGGTGACGGAGACGAGCACATCGTCCCCTTGGATCTGTACGGGGTATACGGGGACGGGCCGCGTCGCGGGGAGGCCGTTCGGCTTGCCCGTACGCAGGTCGAAGCTGGAGCCGTGCAGCCAGCACTCGATCGAGCAGTCCTCGACCTCGCCCTCCGAGAGGGAGACGTTCGCGTGCGAGCAGATGTCGTTGATCGCGAACACCTCGCCCTCGGTACGGACGACGGAGACCGGTATGCCGTCGAGTTCGACCCGCTTGGGGGTGCCGTCCTCCAGCTCGGTCAGTCCACAGACACGGACGAAGGCCATCAGACTGACGCCTCCAGCTCCGCCTCGATCTTGGCGAGCAGCCGCTCCTCGACGTCCGGCAGTTCGATCTGCTGGACCAGCTCGGCGAAGAAGCCGCGGATGACGAGGCGGCGGGCGTCGACCTCCGGGATGCCGCGGGACATCAGGTAGAAGAGCTGCTCGTCGTCGAACCGGCCGGTGGCCGACGCGTGACCGGCGCCGGCGATCTCGCCGGTCTCGATCTCCAGGTTCGGTACGGAGTCGACCCGGGCGCCGTCCGTGAGGACCAGGTTCCGGTTCATCTCGTAGGTGTCCGTGCCCTCGGCGAGCGCGCGGATGAGTACGTCGCCGATCCAGACGGCGTGCGCGTCGTCGCCCTGCAGCGCACCCTTGTAGACGGCGTTGGACTTGCAGTGCGGGGCGTTGTGGTCGACCAGGAGCCGGTGCTCCTGGTGCTGGCCCTTGTCGGTGAAGTAGAGACCGAAGAGCTCGGCCTCACCGCCGGGGCCCCCGTACTGCACGCGCGGGTGGAGCCGTACGACGTCGCCGCCGAAGGTCACCACGATCGACTTGAACGAGGCGTCCCTGCCGACCAGCGCGTTGTGCTGGGCGACATGGACGGCCTTGGCGTCCCAGTCCTGCACGGACACGACGGTCAGCTTGGCTCCGTCGCCGACGAGGAAGTCGACGTTCGCGGCGACCACCGCGTCACCGGTGTGGTCGATGACCACGACCGCCTCGGCGAAGGCGCCCAGCTCGATCACCTGGTGCACGAAGGCGGTGCCGCCCTGGCCGTGCACGGTGATCCTGATCGGCTCGGTGAGCACGGTCTCCTTGGGAACGGAGACGACCGACGCCTTCTCGAACGAGGTGTACGCCTGGGCCGCCACCCGGTCGGCCGGGACACCGGCCTTGCCCACGCGCGGGTCGTCGCGGCCGACGGTCTCCTGGGTGACACCGGCGGGGGTGTACACCTCCGTACGGATGAGGCCGTCGGCGACGGCCGTACCGTCCTGGAGACCGCGCAGCCGCTCCAGCGGCGTGAACCGCCACTCCTCCTCGCGGCCGTGCGGAACGGGGAAGTCCGCGACGTCGTAGGACGGCGGCGCACTCATGCGCGTGGCGACGGTCGACTCGGCGGCCACCGCGATCGAACCGGTGGTGGTCGAACCCACCGGAATGTTCAAAGCCTCAGCCATGGCTGTCGTCGTGCTCTCTCTCTGCCTCTTGGGGAATCGGTCGCTGCTGCTGACTGCCGCGCGCGGCGGCGTCAGCCGACGGAGCCTTCCATCTGGAGCTCGATCAGCCGGTTGAGCTCCAGTGCGTACTCCATGGGCAGTTCCTTGGCGATCGGCTCCACGAAGCCGCGCACGATCATCGCCATGGCTTCGAACTCGGTCATACCGCGGCTCATCAGGTAGAAGAGCTGGTCCTCGGAGACCTTGGAGACCGTCGCCTCGTGCCCCATCGACACGTCGTCCTCGCGGACGTCCACATACGGATAGGTGTCGGAGCGCGACACCGTGTCCACCAGGAGCGCGTCACAGAGCACGTTGGACTTCGAACCGGGGGCGCCCTCACCGATCTCGATGAGACCTCGGTAGGAGGTGCGGCCGCCGCCTCGCGCCACCGACTTGGAGACGATGTTCGACGAGGTGTTCGGTGCCATGTGGACCATCTTGGCGCCGGCGTCCTGGTGCTGGCCCTCGCCCGCGAAGGCGATGGACAGGGTCTCGCCCTTGGCGTGCTCGCCCATCAGATAGACGGCCGGGTACTTCATGGTGACCTTGGAGCCGATGTTGCCGTCGACCCATTCCATGGTCGCGCCCTCGTAGGCCACGGCACGCTTGGTGACGAGGTTGTAGACGTTGTTCGACCAGTTCTGGATGGTCGTGTAACGGCAGCGGCCACCCTTCTTCACGATGATCTCGACCACGGCGCTGTGCAGCGAGTCCGAGGAGTAGATCGGCGCGGTGCAGCCCTCGACGTAGTGGACGTAGGCGTCCTCGTCGACGATGATCAGCGTCCGCTCGAACTGGCCCATGTTCTCCGTGTTGATACGGAAGTAGGCCTGGAGCGGGATCTCGACGTGCACACCCTTCGGCACGTAGATGAACGAACCGCCGGACCACACGGCCGAGTTCAGCGAGGCGAACTTGTTGTCGCCGACCGGGATGACCGTGCCGAAGTACTCCTGGAAGAGCTCCGGGTTCTCCCTGAGGGCGGTGTCGGTGTCCTTGAAGATGACGCCCTGCTCCTCCAGGTCCTCACGGATCTGGTGGTAGACGACCTCGGACTCGTACTGGGCCGCGACACCGGCGACGAGGCGCTGCTTCTCCGCCTCGGGGATGCCGAGCCTGTCGTACGTGTTCTTGATGTCCTCGGGCAGGTCCTCCCAGGACTCCGCCTGCTTCTCCGTCGACCGGACGAAGTACTTGATGTTGTCGAAGTCGATGCCCGACAGGTCGGAGCCCCAACTCGGCATCGGCTTCTTGCCGAACAGCTTCAGTCCCTTGAGACGGAGCTTCAGCATCCACTCCGGCTCGTTCTTCTTCGAGGAGATGTCGCGGACGACCTCTTCGGAGAGACCGCGCTTGGCGGTGGCACCGGCCTTGTCGGAGTCGGCCCAGCCGTATTCGTACTTGCCCAGTCCATCGAGCTCAGGATGGGCGGTCTCCGTGGGGAGCGTCATGCGGGGTTCCTCCCGGCCGTGCTTTCGGATGCGTGATGATCGGTCTGCTGGCTGATCTTCGGTGGATCGGTCTGTGGGGTGCCGCCGGTCCCGGGGGGACCAGGTGGCGCGCCGTGCCCGGCGCCGTGGGGGATGAACGTCGTGCACACCCCGTCGCCGTGGGCGATGGTCGCCAGCCGCTGCACATGGGTCCCGAGCAGTTCGGAGAAGAATTCCGTCTCCGCCTCGCACAACTGCGGATACTTCTCGGCCACGTGGGCCACCGGGCAGTGGTGCTGGCAGAGCTGCTCGCCCTGCTGGTTCGGCGCGCTACGAGCCGTAGCAGCGTACCCGTCGGTGCTCAGCGCCTTGGCGAGCGCCTCGGTGCGCTTCTCGGGCGCCGCCGCCCCGACGGCTTCCCGGTACGCCCCCGCCTGGGTGGCGATCCGGTCGCGCGCGAACGCGGCGACCGCCGCGTCGCCCTTGGCGCCGCCGCCCGCGCCGCGGGCGATCCACTCGATGGCGTCGGCGGCGAGCTTGTCGTACGACTGGTCGAAGGCGTCCCTGCCGCAGTCGGTGAGGGCGAACACCTTGGCGGGCCTGCCGCGCCCCCGTGAGCCGTAGACCCGCTGGTCGCGCGGCTCCACGACGTCGTCGGCGACGAGCGCGTCGAGATGGCGGCGGACGGCGGCCTGGGTGAGCCTCAGGCGCCCCGCGAGGTCGGAGACGGTGGAGGGGCCGTGGTCCAGGATGGAGCGCGCGACCCGGTTGCGTGTCGAACGCTCACCGGTCGCGAGTTCCTCCTGCGGAGCCTCGCCAACGTATTTCACAACGCCATTGTTGCGTAATTCCCTCGACAGTGACAACAGCCGTCCGGTACGACGAGTCGTGCCCTGCGTCACTTAGGGTTACCTAAGAACTCCGGGGCTGATGCGCCGGTGAGGGTTCGCCCGCCCCCGGACCCGGGGCCTCCCTGGCCGCTGCCTAGACTCACGGCATGCGCAGCGTCGTCGGAGAGCCGGTGGTCCAGGTCCGGGGCCTGGTCAAGCGGTACGGGGCCAGAACCGCGGTGAACGGCCTGGATCTCGACGTCCGGGCGGGCACGGTGTCGGCGGTCCTCGGCCCCAACGGAGCCGGCAAGACCACCACGATCGAGACCTGCGAGGGCTATCGCAGACCGGACGCGGGAGACGTACGCGTCCTCGGCCTCGATCCCGTGGCGGACGCGGCGCGGCTGCGCCCCCGCATAGGCGTGATGCTCCAGTCGGGGGGCGTGTACTCCGGCGCCCGCGCGGAGGAGATGCTGCGCCACATGGCCGCGCTGCACGCGAACCCGCTGGACGTGACTGCGCTGATCGAGCGTCTCGGGCTCGGCGGCTGCGGCCGAACGGCCTACCGGAGGCTCTCCGGGGGCCAGCAGCAGCGGCTCTCGCTGGCCATGGCGGTCGTCGGCCGGCCCGAGCTGGTGTTCCTGGACGAGCCGACCGCGGGGCTCGACCCGCAGGCCCGCCGCTCCACCTGGGACCTGGTGCGCGAGCTGCGCGCCGACGGCGTGACCACGGTGCTGACCACGCACTTCATGGACGAGGCCGAGGAACTGGCCGACGACGTCGCCATCGTCGACGCCGGCCAGGTCGTGGCGCACGGCACCGTCGAGGAGCTGTGCCGGGGCGGCGCCGAGAACACCCTGCGCTTCACCGGCCGCCCCGGGCTCGACCTCGGCTCGCTGCTCAAGGCGCTGCCCGACGGATCGGCCGCGGCCGAACTGGTGCCGGGCGCCTACCGGATCGGCGGCACGATCGATCCGCAGCTGCTCGCGACGGTGACGACCTGGTGCGCGCAGCACGGTGTGATGCCGGAGAAGATCTCCGTCGAGCGGCACACGCTGGAGGACGTCTTCCTCGAACTGACCGGCAAGGAGCTGCGTCCATGACCACGGGTACGGACAGGGGCGCCGGCAGGTACTCCCCCGCACCGGGCGCGGCGCCGCTGCCCCGGATGATCGCCGCGCAGACGTCCTTCGAGACGAGGATGCTGCTGCGCAACGGCGAGCAGCTGCTGCTGACCGTGATCATCCCGAGTCTGCTGCTGGTGCTGTTCTCGACGGTCGACATCATCGACACGGGCTCGGGCGCGTCGGTCGACTTCCTGGCCCCCGGTGTCCTCGCGCTGGCCGTGATGTCGACGGCCTTCACCGGACAGGCCATCGCGACGGGCTTCGAACGGCGTTACGGGGTACTGAAGCGGCTCGGCGCGTCGCCCCTGCCGCGCTGGGCCCTGATGACCGCCAAGACGCTCTCCGTCCTGGTCACCGAAGTGCTCCAGATCGTGCTGCTGACGGTCATCGCGTTCGCGCTCGGCTGGTCGCCCGAGGGCAACCCCCTCGCCGTCCTGCTGCTGCTCGTCCTCGGTACGGCGGCCTTCTCCGGGCTCGGGCTGCTGATGGCGGGCACGCTCAGGGCCGAGGCGACGCTGGCCGCGGCGAATCTGGTGTTCGTGCTGCTGCTGGTGGGCGGCGGCGTGACCGTGCCGATGGAGAAATTCCCGGACGTGGCACAGACGCTGCTCGGTCTGCTGCCGATCTCGGCCCTCTCCGAGGGGCTGCGTGACGTGCTCCAGCACGGTGCGGGGACGCCCTGGGACGACCTCGGGGTGCTGGCCGTCTGGGCGGTGCTCGGGCTCGGGGCCGCGGCCCGTCTCTTCCGCTGGGAGTAGGCACCCGGACGCCCCGCGCCGACGCGCGGGGACCCCTCGTGACTGCGTTCACAAGGGCCCGCCTACGATGGTTGCCGTGTGGAACCCCCTCGACTGCATCGCCCAGCGCTGGACGCCGTCCCCCCGTACGCTGCGGCGTGCCGCCCTCTCCGCCGTCGTGATGACCGTCGTCATCATCGTCACCGGCGGCGCCGTCCGGCTCACGGGCTCCGGGCTCGGCTGCGACACCTGGCCGAAGTGCACGGACGACAGCCTCTTCGCGACGTCCGAGCAGGGTCTGCACGGCGCCATCGAGTTCGGCAACCGCATGCTGACGTACGTCCTGTCGGCGGCCGTCGGCTGGGCGATCGTCGCGGCCCGGTCGGTCAAGCCCCGGCGGCACGGTCTCTCCCGGCTCGCCTGGAGCATGTTCTGGGTCGTGGTGCTGAACGCCGTGATGGGCGGCATCACGGTCCACATGGAGCTCAACCCCTGGACCGTGGCGGTGCACTTCCTGCTCGCCAACGCCCTGCTCACCGTCACCGTGATCGTCTGGCACCGCACCGGCGAGGGCGACGCGACACCCCGGCCGCGGGTCCCCCGTCCCGTACGGAAGCTGGGCTGGGCACTGGTCGTCGCGACGGGCCTGCTGATCGCAGCGGGAACGACGGTGACCGGCTCCGGCAAGCACGCGGGCGACAGCAGCGAGGTGCCGCGGATGCCGTTCGACTGGGTCGACGCGGCGCATGTGCACGCGGCGACGGCCTGGGTTGTCTGCGCGCTGGCGATCGCGATGTGGCTGGTGCTGCGTGTCGTGGACGCCCCGGCCGACACCCGCGCGCGGGCGCGTGACCTGCTGATCGTGCTGCTCGCGCAGGGCGGTGTGGGCTACGTCCAGTACTTCACCGACGTGCCCGAGGTCTTGGTCGGCGTCCATATGCTCGGCTCCGCGCTGACCTGGATCGCGGTCCTGCGGCTCGCGTTGAGCCTGCGTGAGCGGCCCGTGACGGACCCGGAGATCCCGGCGCGGTCGGATCCGGCCGACCCGGCGCTGTCCACGGTCTGAGCCGCCGGACGTTCCCGGATCCTGACGGGCCGTCAAGTCTCGTCGAGACCGTAGATCCGGCGGGCGTTGCCCGAGGCGATCATCTCCGCGACGCGCTGTGCGTCGGCGAGGGCCCACGAGCCGTCCGCCGCCCACCCCCCGAGCACCCGCGCCAGCGCCTGCCGGAAGACCCTCGCGCCCACCACGTGCAGTTCGGGCAGCCCGCGCGCGCCGCTGGAGTAGAGCAGCTTGCCGAACGGCGCCAGCTCCAGCACCTCCGCCAGTACGTCCGCCGCGCGGGCCCCGGTGTGCGCGAGGGCCGGGCCGAGATCCACGTACACATGGGGGAAGGCCGCGGCGAGCCGGGCGGCCTGCCGGTGATACGGCAGGCCGTGCAGCAGCACCAGGTCGGTGCCGAGCCCTGCCGTGGCCGCCGCGAACCCCGCGATCCGCGCCGGACCGCCGTCCGAGCAGTTCGCCCGGCACCCCTCGCCGCCGCCCGCGTGCAGCTGGAGCGGCAGCCCGGTGGCGACGGCGGTCCACAGCAGATGCCGCAGCAGTACGGGATCGGTGAGCCGGCCGCCCGCCCGCCGCCCGGCGAGCCAGCGCCCGGCCGCGGCGCGTACCTCTCCCGGGTCGGGCGGCTCGGCCGCCGGGGCGGCGCCGTGGCGCAGGGCGGCCACGGACACGAAGGCGACGGCCGTGCCGGCCGCCGTGTGCACAGCGTGGGCGAGGTTGGCGAGCAGCGAGTCGACGGTGCCCGAGGTGTCGGCGACCTGCTGGGCGAGCAGTTCGAGCCGGACGATCTCGCGGGCCTCCGCGGCGCCGGCCGCCGCGATCTCCTCGGGGGCGGTCAGATCGCCCGGCAGCCCGGTGTCGACCAGATAGGTGGTGACGCCGGTGCCCCGCAACAGCCGCCGCCCGGCCTCCAGCACGCCGAGCTCCCGGCGCCGGGCCAGATAGCCGGCGGGCGAGGTGTGCGGCTCCAGTCCGAGGAGCGGCGGGCACCAGCGCCGTACGGCGAAACCGGTCTGGGTGTCGAAGAAGGTGGTACCCGCGGCGGGCGGGCCCGCGGTCCTGCCGAGCTGGGCCTCGAAGGTGCCGAGGCCCAGCTCCGTACGGAGCACGCCATGGCAGTTCTGGTCCACCAGAGTCGTTGTCTCGATCATGGCGCTTCCCGTCGTGGACCGAATCCCTACAGTCCTAACGGGCCAGGCGCGCTCGGGTGTTGGCCACCCCGGCGATCGGGACCGAACACGGCCTAGGGATTGGCGGGGCCGCCGACCTGGATGCCGGCCATGCGGGTCCACTCGTACGGGCCGGTGCGGACCTTCGCGGCGAACTCGCCGTCGAAGGTCTCGTGCACCGTGATCCCGGACTTCTCGACGGCTTTCAGCGCCACGTCGTGCGAGGGGGCGAGAAGATCGCCCCAGTCGCCGTCCTGCGCCACGAGCACGATGCGGGTGCCCGCCTGGCCCAGATACGCGAGCTGTCCTTCGGCGGCGCCGCCGTGCCGTCGCGCGAACGCGCCGATCTGCTTGGCCAGTCGGGCCGCGCGCCGCTCGTCCCGCGCGTCCTGCCGGCTCGCCCGCGCCGTCCCGTCGCCGGTCTGCTCGTCCACCTCGGTGTCTGCCATGGACGACATGCTACCGACGAGTAGTCGTACTAGCGCAGGAAGGGGTCGACCGCGACGGCCACAAAGAGCAGCGACACATAGGTGATGGACCAGTGGAACAGCCGCATCTCCTTCAGCTTGGCGCCCGCCGCACCGGACTTGGCGCGCGACTGGAGCCCGTGCGCCTCCCAGAGCCACCAGCCGCCGGCCACCAGGGCCACCGACGTGTAGAACCAGCCGGTGTAGCCCAGCGGCGTCAGCAGCAGCGACACCGCCACCATCACCCAGCTGTAGAGCACGATCTGGCGGGCGACCACCCGGTTCGACGCGACGACGGGGAGCATGGGCACGCCCACCCGCGCGTAGTCCTCGCGCACCTTCATCGACAGCGGCCAGTAGTGCGGCGGCGTCCAGAAGAACATGACGAGGAAGAGGATGACGGCGGCCCAGGACAGCGAGTTGGTGACGGCCGACCAGCCGATGAAGACCGGCATACAGCCGGCGATGCCGCCCCAGACGATGTTCTGGGACGTACGCCGCTTGAGGATCATCGTGTAGACGACGACGTAGAAGAGGAGCGCGCCGAGTGCGAGCGCCGCCGACAGCCAGTTGACCAGCAGGCCGAACCAGAGCGTCGAGATCACGGCCAGGGAGAGCCCGAAGACCAGGCCCTCGCGGGGCGACACCATGCCGGTGACCAGCGGACGCCGCGACGTGCGGTCCATCATCGCGTCGATGTCGCGGTCGATGTACATGTTCAGCGCGTTGGCGCCGCCGGCGGAGAGATAGCCGCCGACGCACGTGACGAACACCAGCCACATGTCCGGCACGCTCTGCGCGGCCAGGAACATCACCGGCACGGTGGTGATGAGCAGCAGCTCGATGATCCGTGGTTTCGTCAGCGCCACGAATGCTTTGACGCGGGCCCCGAACGGCCGATGGCCCCCCGGGCTCGGAGTCAGGACGACCCCTGCGGGTCGGGACTCGACGGCCGTCACGCACACCCCAGACAGAGAAATCCCAGCAAGCTTCGGGCGTGAAGGCCCGGTAAAGACTTGCGCGTACCACGCCACTCTAGACGTTGCCCATATGCCGTTCTTATCGGGGGTGGGCTCGTGTTGACGCCTGGTCGGAGCATCGCGCGCGGGGTCGGACGCCGCCACCTCCGCCGCCCCCGAGAAGTGCGCCCGACACCCTCCCGGCACCCCGGCGATGTCTCCTCTTAACGGAAGTGGACGGGCGGGGTCGCGAGGCGCCACAAGGGTAGGCTCGGCAGCGAACCGGTGCGCCCTCAGACACCGGGATTCGACATGTGGAGAGGAGCCCTGACTCAGGGTGAGCACCAAGCCGACCACCACAGATCTCGAAGAGTGGACCGACCTGGACCGCAAGGCGGTCGATACCGTCCGCGTCCTGGCCATGGATGCCGTACAGAAGGTCGGCAACGGCCATCCCGGTACGGCGATGAGCCTGGCCCCCGCCGCCTACGTGCTCTTCCAGAAGCTGATGCGGCACGACCCGGCCGACGCGCAGTGGACCGGACGCGACCGGTTCGTACTCTCCGCGGGCCACTCGTCGCTGACTCTCTACATCCAGCTGTATCTCGCGGGCTACGGCCTGGAGCTGGACGACCTGAAGGCGTTCCGCACCTGGGGGTCGAAGACCCCGGGGCACCCGGAGCACGGCCACACGGTCGGCGTCGAGACCACGACCGGGCCGCTCGGCCAGGGTGTCGCCAACGGCGTGGGCATGGCCATGGCCGCCCGCTACGAGCGCGGCCTCTACGACCCGGACGCGGCCCCGGGCACCTCTCCCTTCGACCACACCATCTGGGTGATCGCGGGTGACGGCTGCCTCCAGGAGGGTGTCTCCGGCGAGGCGTCGTCACTGGCCGGCCACCAGAAACTCGGCAACCTCGTCCTGCTCTGGGACGACAACCACATCTCCATCGAGGGTGACACCGAGACGGCCGTCTCAGAGGACACCCTGAAGCGCTACGAGGCGTACGGCTGGCACGTCCAGCGCGTCGAGCAGCTGCCGAACGGTGACCTCGACCCGGCGGGTCTGGCGCGGGCGCTGGAGGCGGCGCGGGCCGAGACCGAGCGCCCCTCGTTCATCGCCGCGCGCTCGATCATCGCCTGGCCCGCCCCGCACGCGCAGAACACCGAGGCCGCGCACGGCTCGGCGCTGGGCGACGAGGAGGTGGCCGCCACCAAGCGGGTGCTGGGCTTCGACCCCGAGCAGACCTTCGAGGTCGCCGACGAGGTCCTGGCGCACACGCGTCAGGCGCTCGACCGGGGCCGCGAGACGCGCGCCGAGTGGGAGAAGACGTTCGCCGCGTGGCGTACGGCCAACCCGGAGCGTGCCGCCACCTTCGACCGGATCCGCGCGGGCGAGCTGCCCGACGGCTGGGAGAAGAAGCTGCCGGTCTTCGAGACCGGCAAGGGTGTCGCCACCCGCGCCGCGTCCGGCAAGGTGCTCCAGGCGCTCGGCGCCGTCATCCCCGAGCTGTGGGGCGGCTCGGCCGACCTCGCGGGCTCCAACAACACCACGATCGACAAGACGTCGTCGTTCCTCCCGGCGGACAACCCGCTGCCGGAGGCCGACCCGTACGGCCGCACGGTGCACTACGGCATCCGTGAGCACGCCATGGGTTCGACGATGAACGGCATCGCGCTGCACGGCAACACCCGTATCTACGGCGGCACTTTCCTGGTGTTCTCCGACTACATGCGCCCGGCCGTCCGGCTCGCGGCGCTGATGCAGGTGCCCGTCACGTACGTCTGGACGCATGACTCGATCGGTCTCGGCGAGGACGGCCCGACGCATCAGCCCGTCGAGCACCTCTCGGTCCTGCGGGCCATCCCCGGTCTCAACATCGTGCGTCCCGCGGACGCCAACGAGACGGCGATCGCCTGGCGCGAGATCCTCAAGCGGCACGCCAAGGGCGCGCCGCACGGGCTGGCGCTGACGCGTCAGGGCGTGCCGACGTACGAGGCCAACGAGGGCGCGGCCAAGGGTGGTTACGTGCTGTTCGAGGCCGAGGGCGGCGAGCCGGGGGTCGTACTCATCGCTACCGGCTCCGAGGTCCAGCTGGCGGTCGAGGCGCGCGAGAGGCTACAGGCCGAGGGCATCGCGACCCGCGTGGTGTCGATGCCGTCGGTCGAGTGGTTCGACGAGCAGGATCAGGCGTACCGGGACAGCGTCCTGCCGCCGTCCGTGAAGGCACGGGTGGCGGTCGAGGCCGGAATCGGGCTCACCTGGCACCGTTTCGTGGGCGACGCCGGCCGCATCGTCTCGCTGGAGCACTTCGGTGCCTCGGCCGACGGCAAGGTCCTCTTCCAGGAGTTCGGATTCACCGCGGACGCGGTCGCGTCCGCCGCCCGGGAATCTCTGGCAGCCGTGACGCGCTGACGTTCATATACGACAAGTAGGAGATGCAACTCTCATGACAGACGCACTCAAGCGCCTCTCCGACGAAGGCGTCGCGATCTGGCTCGACGACCTGTCGCGCAAGCGCATCACATCGGGCAACCTCGCCGAACTGATGGACCAGCAGCATGTCGTGGGCGTCACGACCAATCCCTCGATCTTCCAGAAGGCGATCTCCCAGGGAGACGGTTACGAGGCTCAGCTCACCGACCTCGCGACGCGCCGGGTGACCGTCGAGGAAGCCGTCCGCATGATCACGACGGCGGACGTCCGTGACGCCGCCGACGTCCTGCGGCCGGTGTTCGACGAGACACAGGGCCAGGACGGCCGCGTCTCCATCGAGGTCGACCCCCGGCTGGCGAACAACACGGCGGCGACCGTCGCCGAGGCCAGGCAGCTGGCCTGGCTGGTGGACCGCCCGAACACCTTCATCAAGATCCCCGCCACCCCCGCGGGGCTCCCGGCGATCACCGAGACGATTGCCCGGGGCATCAGTGTCAATGTGACGCTGATCTTCTCCCTCGCGCGCTACCGCGAGGTCATGGACGCGTACCTGTCGGGTCTGGAGAAGGCGAACGCCGCGGGCCTCGACCTCTCGAAGATCTACTCGGTGGCATCCTTCTTCGTGTCCCGCGTGGACACCGAGATCGACAAGCGGCTCGACGCGCTCGGCACGGACGAGGCGAAGGCCGCGCGCGGCAAGTCCGCCGTCGCCAACGCCCGGCTGGCCTACGAGGCGTACGAAGACGTCTTCGGCTCCGACCGCTGGGAGGCGCTGGACCGTGCCCGGGGCAACAAGCAGCGTCCGCTGTGGGCCTCGACGGGCGTCAAGGACCCCGCGTACCGGGACACGATGTACGTGGACGACCTGGTCGCCCCGCACACGGTGAACACCATGCCGGAGGCCACGCTGGACGCGGTCGCCGAGCACGGAGCGATCACCGGTGACACCGTGAGGGGTACGTACGACCAGGCGCGCACCGATCTCGAAGCCATCGAGAAGCTGGGCATCTCCTACGACGACGTCGTCCAGGTGCTGGAGGACGAGGGCGTCGAGAAGTTCGAGAAGGCCTGGACCGACCTGCTCAAGTCGACCGAGGCGGAACTCAAGCGCCTCGCCCCTTCGGAGGACTGAACCCTTGACCGCAACCCACGGAGCGAATCCGCTTCGTGACGCCGCGGACCGACGGCTCCCGCGTATCGCGGGGCCGTCGGGCCTGGTCATCTTTGGCGTCACGGGCGATTTGTCCCGTAAGAAGTTGATGCCGGCCGTCTATGACCTTGCCAACCGGGGCCTTCTGCCGCCGGGCTTCTCGCTGGTCGGCTACGCCCGTCGCGAGTGGCAGGACGAGGATTTCGCGCAGGAGGTCCACGACGCCGTCAAGGCGCACGCCCGTACGCCCTTCCGGGAGGAGGTCTGGCAGCAGCTCATCCAGGGGATGCGCTTCGTCCCCGGCGACTTCGACGACGACCAGGCCTTCGAGAACCTGAAGTCCACCATCGAGGACCTGGACAAGGTGCAGGGCACGGGTGGCAACTTCGCCTTCTACCTCTCCGTACCGCCGAAGTTCTTCCCGAAGGTCGTCAAGCAGCTCAAGAAGCACGGGCTCGCCGACCAGAAGGACGGCTGGCGGCGCGCGGTCATCGAGAAGCCGTTCGGCCACGACCTGACCTCCGCGCAGGAGCTCAACAAGGTCGTGCACGAGGTCTTCCCGTCCAACGAGGTCTTCCGGATCGACCACTACCTGGGCAAGGAGACCGTTCAGAACATCCTGGCGCTGCGCTTCGCGAACACCCTCTTCGAGCCCGTCTGGAACCGGTCGTACGTCGACCATGTCCAGATCACCATGGCCGAGGACATCGGCATCGGCGGCCGGGCCGGCTACTACGACGGCATCGGCGCCGCGCGTGACGTCATCCAGAACCACCTCCTTCAGCTCCTCGCGCTCACAGCGATGGAGGAGCCCGCCTCCTTCGACGCGGACGCGCTGGCCGCCGAGAAGACCAAGGTGCTCGGCGCCGTCCGGCTGCCGCACGACCTCGGCAAGGACACGGTGTTCGGGCAGTACACCGCGGGCTGGCAGGGCGGCGAGAAGGCCGTCGGCTATCTCGAGGAAGACGGCATCGACCCGAAGTCGAACACCGACACCTACGCCGCGGTGAAGGTGGAGATCGACAACCGCCGCTGGGCGGGCGTCCCGTTCTACCTCCGTACGGGCAAGCGCCTCGGCCGCCGCGTCACCGAGATCGCGGTCGTGTTCCAGCGGGCCCCGCACTCCCCCTTCGACCACACGGCCACCGAGGAGCTGGGGCACAACGCCCTGGTCATCCGGGTGCAGCCGGACGAGGGAGTGACCATGCGGTTCGGTTCGAAGGTACCGGGCACGGCGATGGAGGTGCGGGACGTCTCGATGGACTTCGCCTACGGCGAGTCCTTCACGGAGTCCAGCCCCGAGGCGTACGAGCGGCTGCTGCTCGACGTGCTCCTCGGCGACTCCAACCTCTTCCCCCGTACGGAGGAGGTCGAGCTGTCCTGGAAGATCCTCGACCCGATCGAGCGGCACTGGGACAAGCGCGGCAAGCCCGCGCAGTACGAGTCCGGGACCTGGGGTCCGGTCGAGGCGGACGAAATGCTCGCACGACACGGACGGAGCTGGCGTCGGCCATGAAGATCGACCTTACGGACACCACGTCCAGCAAGATCAACAAAGCGCTGGTCGAGGGACGCCGGGCGATCGGCACCCCGGCCGTCGGCATGGTCCTCACCCTGGTCCTCGTCACCGACGAGGAGAACGCCTACGACGCGCTCAAGGCCGCCAACGAGGCGTCCCGCGAGCACCCGTCGCGCAAGCTGGTCGTCGTCAAGCGGGTCTCCCGCTCGGCGCGCGACCGGTCCAAGGCGCGGCTCGACGCCGAGGTGCGGGTGGGCGTGGAGGCCGGCACCGGCGAGACGGTCGTGCTGCGGCTGTACGGCGAGATCATCGACCACGCCCAGTCGGTCGTCCTGCCCCTGCTGCTCCCCGACGCGCCGGTCGTGGTCTGGTGGGCGGCGAACGCACCGGACAACCCCAGCAAGGACCCGCTGGGCACACTCGCCCAGCGGCGGGTGACGGACACGTACACGGCAGAGAACCCGATCGAGGAGCTCAAGGCCCGCGCCGCCGTCTACACACCCGGCGACACGGACCTGGCGTGGAGCCGGATCACCCCGTGGCGCTCGATGCTGGCCGCCGCGCTGGACCAGGTCGACTGCAAGGTCACCTCGGTCAGTGTGGAGGGCGAGGAGCTGAACGCGAGCTGCGAGCTGCTCGGCATGTGGCTCGCCGACCGGCTGCACGTCCCGGTCACCCGCTCGGTCTCGGCCGGCCCCGGTCTCACGGCCGTCCGGATGGAGACCGACTGCGGGCCGATCGAGCTGCGCCGGTCGGACGGCTCGCTGGCCACGCTGGCCATCGAGGGCCAGCCCGACCGGGCGGTGGCGCTCAACCGGCGGGAGACCTCGGAGCTGATCGCCGAGGAGCTGCGCAGGCTGGACCCGGACGACACGTACGCGGCGACGCTGCGGTTCGGCGTGGAGCGGGTGGAGTCGGCGAAGAACGGCGCGCACGGCTCGGGTACGGGCTCGGGCTCCGGCCCGGCGGCGAAGAAGGCGCCGGCCGCCAAGAAGGCGACGTCCAAGTGAGCGTTCCGCAACTCGTCGTCCACCGTGACAAGCAGCTGATGGCGGCTGCCGCGGCGGCCCGGCTGATCACGAAGATCGTGGACGCCCAGTCCTCGCGCGGTTCCGCGTCGATCGTCCTGACCGGCGGGCGCAACGGCAACGGCCTGCTGGCCGCACTGTCCGAGGCGCCCGCCCGGGACGCGGTCGACTGGACCCGGCTCGACCTCTGGTGGGGCGACGAACGCTTCCTCCCGGAGGGCGACCCGGAACGCAACATCACCCAGGCGCGGGCCGCGCTGCTGGACTCGGTACCGCTGGACCCCTCACGGGTGCACGCGATGCCGGCGTCCGACGGCCCGTACGGCTCCGACATCGAGGCGGCGGCAGCCGCGTACGAGACGGAACTGGCCGCCGCCGCGCGGCCGGAGGACCACGCCCGGGTCCCGTCCTTCGACGTGCTGATGCTCGGAGTGGGACCGGACACGCATGTGGCCTCGCTCTTCCCGGAGCTGCCCGGCGTCCGGGAGACCGAACGCGCGGTGGTCGCGGTGCACGGCGCCCCGAAGCCGCCGCCGCTGCGCATCTCGCTGACCCTGCCCGCGATCCGGGCGGCGCGCGAGGTGTGGCTGCTGGCGGCGGGCGAGGACAAGGCGCGGGCGGCGGAGATCGCCCTCTCCGGCGCGGGAGAGATCCAGGCCCCCGCGGCTGGGGCGTACGGCCGCTCGCGGACGCTGTGGCTCCTGGACGAGCCGGCGGCGTCGAAGCTGCCACGGGCGCTGTATCCGGCGGCGTCCGCCTGATTCGACACGTGGGTGCGTGATTCCGCGGGCGTTCGCCCGACGGAACGTCACCTCACCGGCCCCGACGGCCCGGTTCGCCTCCCCGGCGGGCCGGGCCGTCGCTGTCAGTGGGTCCCGCGCCCTCACCGCCGAGGCGGACCGCCACACCCGCGACGCCTCCGGCCGCCTCGCCTGGCCGGCTGCGGCCTTCCATCTGGCGGCCAGGGAAGGGGAGTTGGCCGGTCCAAGCTGTCAAAACGCCCACTCCCAGCCCCTCCGGCGCTTGAGGAGCGGGGCCCGGGACGGAGCCCGGAACCACAGCCCGCCCGGCGATCGAGGGCACGGCCGAAGCCCGCACGAGGCCCAGGACAGAACCCCGAAAAACAGCCCACCCGGCGTTCGAAGGCACGGCCGAAGCCCGCACGAGGCCCGGGGTGGAGCCCCGGTTGAGGGAAGGGGCGGGTAGGGGAACAGGCCCGCCGCAGGCGCCACCGCCCCGCCCCGCCCCGCCCCCGCTACTCCTCCAGGAACGGCTCCAACAACCCCGGCACCGCCTCCGCGGCGAACGCCACACCCTCCCCCGCCCCCACGTCATAGACGTGATACGCCCCCTCCCCCGCCGCCGTCGTCGCCGTCAGCGTCACCAACCCGGCCCGCCGCTGAAAGTACGACTGCTTCACCGTCCACCCCACGACCCCACCGCGCTGCAGCGCGACGGTCGACCGTCGCACCGTCCCCGACCGCGCCACCAGATACCCCCCGCTGAGCCCGTGCCCCAGATTGCGGTACGCGTCGAGCGCGAGCGCCACCGCGACCGGCACCAGCACCACCGCGCACCCGGCCGCGATCGGCAGCAGCACATCACTCACGAGCAGGCCGAGTATCACCAGCACCAGCACCGGGACCAGCGCGGACCCCACCGCCCACCGCAGCCGCCGCACACGCGCCGCGCGCGGGTGCGGGATCAGCCCGGCCGTGCTCGTCGGGGACGACGTCTCCCGCAGGACCCGCGCGGCCACCTCGTCCGCGACGGCCCTCGGCGCGGCCGGCAGCAGCGTCTTGAGGTCGGTGTGTTTGTCGTCGTCGTCCTGGGTGAGCCCCGTCGCGACGGCGTCGACGCGCGCGGCGCCGACGAGCCGCACACCGAGCGGTTCGACCAGCTCCACGCCTCGCAGCCTGCGCTCCTCTATGGAGACGGACCGGGAGGTGAAGAGGCCGCGCCGCACGCGCAGCGTGCCACCGGGCTCCCGCTCCAGCCGGTGGTTCCACCACATCTCGACCCAGAGTCCGAGCGAGCCGACCACCCCGGCCAGGAGCGCGGCGGCCACGAGCACGACGACCGTCACCACGATCGAGGTGTCGCGGAACCGGTCGCCGATCCAGACGAGCACCTCGTGCTGGACCCCGAACCACTCGCCGACCTGCATCACACCACCCGCCGCCGCGCCGCCCAGCAGGGGCGCGACGAAGGAGAGAGGGGCGTACCGGATCCAGCGGGGGTCCAGAACGGCCAGCATGCCGTCCCGGTGCGCTCCTCCGGCGGTACCGGAAGGGGCGCGGTCCAGCAGTTCCGTACGGAGACGCTCGCCCTCCGCGCGGGTGACCGGGTCGAGTTCCAGGGTGGATTCGCCGCCGGTCTGCTCTCCCGTACCGATGCGGACCTTCACCAGGCCGAGGATCCGCAGCAGGAGATTGGCCGTAAGGTCGACGGTCCTGATCCGTTCGCGTCCCAGTGAACGGCGTTTGACCAGCAACAGGCCCGTGTGGAGCTCGGCCCGGTCGGGGCCTATTCGATAGCGGGTGCGGCGCCAGCGGACGTAGTCGGCGCCGGTACCACCGGCGATCAGCAGCAGGGCCGCGGGCAGCACCCAGGCGAGCGCGCGCCCCAGCCCCATACCGCCGGCGAGCCCGATCGCGGCCGGTACTCCGGCTCCGCCGGCGACGCCGGACATGACGGCGGCGGTGACCAGCAGGGTGCGCCTGTCGAGCTTGCGCCATCCCTCCCCGGGCGCGGTCACCGCGGCCGTGCTCACGTCGCGTCCCCCGGCGTCGCCTGGGTTATGTGCGTCAGCTGCTCGGCCAGCTCCGCGGCCAGCTCATGGCCGAGTCCCTCGATCCGTACCGCTCCTTTGGAGGAGGCGGTGGTGACGATGACGGTGGAGAGCTTGAACATCTGCTCCAGCGGACCCCGTACGGTGTCCACGGTCTGGATCCGGGACATCGGCGCGATCCGCCACTCCTGCCAGAAGTAGCCCGTACGGACGTAGACCGCCTCGTCCGTCACCTCCCAGCGGTGCACCCGGAACCACCACATCGGCATGAACACCGTGCAGGCCAGGCCCAGCACCGCGAGGACGGCGGCCGGCACCAGGAGCCAGGTGCGGGCCGGGGCTATGAGCGCGCCCAGCACGGCGAGGACGGCCACCGGCGCCAGGGTGAACAGCAGCCACTGCGCACGCCACCAGGCGACCGCCCTCTCGTTCAGCGTGTTGTTCGGCGGCCTGAGCCGCCGCTCCCCCCCCTGGGTCATCGGCTCAACGCCCCCGCAGTGCCCGGTACTTCGTGACCAGCTCGGCCGTCGAGGCGTCCAGCGGCCTGTCCCGGGAGCTCTCGCGCCCGCCGTCGATCTGGGTGAGGACCGGCTCGATCTCCTTGGCGAGGACCTTGCCGAGTTCGACGCCCCACTGGTCGAAGGAGTCGATGTTCCACACCGCGCCCTGGACGAAGACCTTGTGCTCGTACAGCGCGACGAGCTGGCCGAGTACGGAGGGGGTCAGGGTCTCGGCGAGGATCGTGGTGGTGGGGTGGTTGCCCCGGAACGTCTTGTGCGGCACGAGTTCGGCGGGAACACCCTCGGCCCGGACCTCGTCGGGTGTCTTGCCGAAGGCCAGCGCCTGGGTCTGGGCGAAGAAGTTGGCCATCAGCAGGTCGTGCTGGGCGATCAGCCGGTGCGGCAGGTCGTCCACGGGCCGGGCGAAGCCGATGAAGTCGGCGGGGATCATCTTCGTACCCTGGTGGATCAACTGGAAGTACGCGTGCTGTCCGTTGGTCCCGGGGGTGCCCCAGACGACGGGTCCCGTCTGCCACTCCACCGGCTCGCCGTCGCGGTCCACGGACTTGCCGTTGGACTCCATGTCCAGCTGCTGGAGATACGCGGTGAACCGGGACAGGTAGTGGCTGTACGGCAGGACGGCGTGCGACTGGGCGTCGAAGAACTCGCCGTACCAGACCCCCAACAGGCCCAGCAGGAGCGGTGCGTTGGTCTCGGCGGGCGCGGTGCGGAAGTGCTCGTCGACGAGGTGGAAGCCGTCGAGCATCTCGCGGAAGCGGTCGGATCCGATCGCGATCATCAGGGCGAGACCGATGGCGGAGTCGTACGAGTACCGCCCGCCGACCCAGTCCCAGAACTCGAACATGTTCGTCGTGTCGATGCCGAACTCGGCGACCTTCTCGCCGTTGGTGGACAGCGCCACGAAGTGCTTGGCCACGGCCTCCTGACCGGCCTGGAGCTCGGTAAGGAGCCAGTTGCGGGCCGAGGTGGCGTTCGTGATGGTCTCGATGGTGGTGAAGGTCTTGGAGGCGATGACGAACAGCGTCTCGGCGGCGTCCAGATCGCGCAGGGCCTCGTGCAGGTCGGCCCCGTCGACGTTCGACACGAAACGGACCGTCAGATCTCGGTGGGTGAAGGACTTCAGCGCCTCGTAGGCCATCGCGGGGCCGAGGTCGGAGCCGCCGATGCCGATGTTGACGATGTTGCGGATGGGCCGACCAGTGTGGCCGAGCCATTCGCCCGCCCTGACCTTCTCGGAGAAGGCCGCCATCTTGTCGAGGACCGCGTGCACACCCGGCACCACGTTCTCGCCGTCGACCTCGATCACCGCGTCGCGCGGGGCGCGCAGCGCGGTGTGCAGTACCGCCCGGCCCTCGGTGGTGTTGATCTTCTCGCCTCGGAACATCGCGTCCCGCAGCTCGGCGACACCGGTGGCCGCCGCCAGCTCCTGCAGCAGCGCGAGGGTCTCGTCCGTCACCAGATGCTTGGAGTAGTCCAGGTAGAGGTCACCGACCTGGAGGGTGTACTGGGTGCCGCGCGCCGGGTTCTTGGCGAACAGCTCCCGCAGATGCGTCTCCCCCAGCTGCTCACGATGCTTGCCCAGCGCGCTCCACTGGGGCATCCGGTTGAGCTTTGCGCGGCCTTCTGCCTTGTTCTCGGACATCTTGCTTCAGCCCACTTCTTCTCGTACGTGAGTGCCTGCGTGAGTGCGGTGCCCAGCTGCCCTCCCAACCTAATTGATCAGAGCGCCGAGCGATGCGACAGCGAGCGTGAACGCACCGGCCGCCAGCAGCGCGGGCGTGTTGAGTCCCCAGGCGGCCGCGGCCAGACCGCCGAGCAGCGCGCCGAGCGGGGCGCCGCCGATGGCGAGTGTGCGGAAGGCGGAGCTGATCCGGCCGAGCATCTCGGCGGGGCTCCGCTCCTGTATCAGCGTCGCCTGGTTCACGTTCCAGACCATGCCCATCACCGCGAACACCGCCATGGCCGCGATCGCCACCCACAGTTCACGCACTGTCCCCAGGACGAGGAGCGCACAGGTCTGGACGATCCCGGCGACCAGGATGCTCCGGGTCCGCCCGATCCGGAGGGCGAGACGCGGCGCGACGAGTCCGCCGACGACACTGGCGACGCCGTACGCGGTGATGACCGCCGCGTACCCGCTGTTGCCCGCGTCCAGCCAGCCGGTGATGTGCAGGACGAGGGTGGCGATCAGGGCGCCCATGCCGATGTTCGACAGGGCGGTCGCCACGGACAGGCCCCGCAGCGCGCTGTCCCGCCACAGCGCGCGCGTCCCGTCGGCCATCTCCGCGCGGAGGGTACTGCCCGCCGCCTTCGGGGCCTTCGCCGGTGCGTCGGTCCGCAGGGAGGCGATGAGCAGCGCGCCGACGACGTAGGTGGCCGCGTTGGCCGCGAAGGGCGCGGACGCACCGAGGACCAGGAGCGCCGGGACCAGCGGCGCCGCCAGGAAGCCGCTCGCGACCTGCTGGCCTGTCATGAGGCGGGCATTGGCGCCGGCCAGCGTCTCACGGGGGACGACGGCGGGCAGCAGGGCCGTGGCGGCGTTGTCGAAGAGGGTCTGGAAAGTGGTCAGCAGGAAGGCGAGGGCGAGCAGCAGCGCGATCGTGCCGTGGTCCAGCGCGACCGCGAGCGCGAACCCCGCCATCAGCACGCCCCGCGCCAGATCCACGGCCCACATCGCCCGCCGCTGGTCCACCCGGTCGGCGACGGCGCCGCCGAGCAGTCCGAACAGCAGCCAGGGCACATAGCCGCAGGCGGTCACCGAGGCGATGAGGAGGGGGTCGTCGGTCAACGAGGCGGCGAGCAGCGGCAGTGCGGCCGTACGCAGCGAGTCCCCGAACCGGGAGATCACGGCGGCGCTCCAGAGCCGGCCGAATCCCCCGCGCCACGCGGGCACTCGCGCCGGGGCCGCCTTTTCCTCGGCCGCCGGTGCGTCGACCGGCGCATCGGCTGTTGCCCCGGCCGCCGTCCCGGCCGTCGACTCGTCCGTCGTCACAACTCTCCCTTTCGGTCGTCCTGTTCGGACCGTAAGGGATGCCACTGACAATCGGCCGTCCGTGAAAACGGCTCCGGCCGGGCACCTTTGAGTGTCCGGCCGGATAATTACTTAGATCTCGCCCCGCAGTTTGGCGAGGGCTTCAGCGAGAATCGCCTCGCCGTCCGCGTCGCTGCGCCGCTCGCGTACATAGGCGAGGTGTGTCTTGTACGGCTCGGTACGCGGTGGGTCCGGGGGGTTGTCCCGGTCCTGGCCGGCCGGGAATCCGCACCGTGGGCAGTCCCACATGTCCGGAACCTGTGCGTCACTGGCGAAGCTCGGCTGCGTCTCGTGCCCGTTGGAGCACCAGAAGGAGATGCGCAGGCGTGGCGCGGACTCGCCACGCTCGGCCTCACCCATCGGCCCCGCTCCGACCCGGCTTCCCCGGATCGCGTTGCCACTTGCCACGGTCGTAACTCCCTGCGTGAATGGTGCCGCAAGCATCAAGCGTCGAGAGGCATCTCCGCTGTCGAGCGCCCCAGTCTACGTATGGCCCAACGCGCGTCCAGTGAGTGGAGTTACACCCCCCACCGCCGGGACGCAGGGCCTCATGATAGGCCGCGCCCCCGGCGACGTACTGTACGACCGGTCAGCTGTCCAGCTTCATCAGCAGACCAAGCACGACAATGCAGGCGAACCATCCCATACCGACCACGATGGTGATGCGGTCGAGGTTACGCTCGGCGACCGAGGAACCACCGACGGACGACTGCATGCCGCCACCGAACATGTCGGAGAGACCGCCGCCCTTCCCCTTGTGCATCAGCACCAGCAGCATCAGCAGCAGGCTGAAGACGATCAGGGCGATCGAGAACCCCATAATCACGGCTGGACCCTACTTTCCGGAATTCTCTCGAATTGAATCGGGATTGGATGGAACTGCGTGGACAACGGGGGCCGGCGGCACATATGAGATGCCGGTCGGCCCCCGTCAGGGTACGACGGATCCGCGCCCTCGCATACTTACTGGTCGCGGAACCTGACGATCTTGACGAACTCCTCGGCGTCCAGCGCCGCACCGCCGACAAGGGCGCCGTCCACATCCGGCTGCGCCATGATCGCGGCGACATTCCCGGCCTTCACCGAGCCGCCGTACTGAATACGGACCTGGTCGGCCAGCTCCTGCGAGTACAGCTCCGCGAGCCGTCCCCGGATCGCTCCGCAGACCTCCTGCGCGTCCTCGGGGGTGGCGACCTCGCCGGTACCGATGGCCCACACCGGCTCGTACGCGATCACGACGGCCTCGGCCTGGTCGGCCGGGATGTCCTTGAGGCCGCCGTCGAGCTGCGCCAGCGTGTACGGGACCTGCTCGCCGGCCTTGCGGACGTCCAGCCCCTCGCCGATGCAGAGGATCGGGGTCAGCCCGTGCTTGAAGGCGGCCCGCACCTTGGCGTTGCAGATCTCGTCGGTCTCGGCGTGGTACTGACGGCGCTCGCTGTGGCCGACGGCCACGTACATGCACTTCAGCTTGGCCAGCATCGGCCCGGAGACCTCGCCGGTGTACGCGCCGGAGTCGTGCGAGGAGATGTCCTGGGCGCCGTACTTGATCTTGAGCTTGTCGCCGTCGACCAGCGTCTGCACGGACCGCAGGTCCGTGAAAGGCACCAGGACGGCCGTCTCGACCGCGTCGTGGTCCTTGTCGGTCAGGGCGAAGGCGAGCTTCTGGACGTGCGCGATGGCCTCGAGGTGGTTGAGGTTCATCTTCCAGTTGCCCGCCATCAGCGGGGTACGGGCGGTCTTCTCGGTCGGGGTTGCAGCTGCCATCAGTAGGTCAGTCCTCCAGTGCGGCGAGGCCGGGAAGCGTCTTGCCCTCGAGGTATTCGAGGCTGGCGCCGCCACCGGTCGAAATGTGGCCGAATGCGTTTTCGTCGAAACCGAGGATCCGGACGGCGGCGGCCGAGTCGCCACCGCCGACGACCGTGAAGGCGTCGGAGTCGATCAGGGCCTGGGCGACGGCCCGGGTGCCCTCGGCGTAGTCGGGGTGCTCGAAGACTCCCATGGGGCCGTTCCAGAAGACGGTCGTCGCGTCGGCGAGCTTCGACGCGTACAGCCGGTTGGTCTCCGGACCGCTGTCCAGACCCATCTGGTCCGAGGGGATGGCGTCGACGGGGACGGTTGTCGGGTTGGCCGGCGCCTTCGTCTTCAGGTCGGGGAAGGACGGCGCGACCAGGACGTCGATGGGCAGGACGAACTCCACGCCCCGCTCGTCGGCGCGCTTCAGATACTCCTGGACGGCCGGGATCTGGTCCTCCTGGAGCAGCGAGGCGCCGACCTCGTGGCCCTGGGCCTTGAGGAAGGTGTACGCCATGCCGCCACCGATCAGGATGCGGTCGGCCTTCTCCAGCAGATGGTCGATGACGCCGAGCTTGTCGGAGACCTTGGCGCCGCCGAGGACGACCGCGTACGGCCGCTCGACGTCGTCGGTGAGCTTCTTGAGCACACCGACCTCGGTGGCGATCAGACCGCCCGCCGCGTGCGGCAGCCGGGCCGGCAGGTCGTAGACCGAGGCGTGCTTGCGGTGTACGGCGCCGAAGCCGTCGCCCACGTAGAGGTCGGCGAGCCCGGCGAGCCGGTCGGCGAAGGCGCCGCGCTCGGCGTCGTCCTTCGCCGTCTCACCGGCGTTGAAGCGGAGGTTCTCCAGAACGGCGACCTGTCCGTCCTTGAGACCACCGACGACGGCCTTCGCGGAGTCGCCCACGGTGTCGGTCGCGAACGCGACGTCGGCGCCGAGGAGTTCACCGAGCCGCGCGGCGGCGGGGGCCAGCGAGAAGACGGGGTCGGGCGCGCCCTTCGGGCGGCCCAGGTGCGATGCCACGATCACCCGGGCGCCGGCCTCGGCGAGCCTGGCGACGGTCGGCCGCACGGCGCGGATCCGGCCGTCGTCCGTGATGGTGGTGCCGTCGAGCGGCACATTGAGGTCGGCCCGGACGAAGACGCGCTTGCCGGCGACCCCTTCGTCGAGAAGTTCGTCGATCGTCTTCATGTATCAGTGACTCCTTGAGAGCGGCTCCACGTCCCGCGACGTCGCGAGCACACAGAAGAGCGAGCACAGACAGCACACAGACGACAGGGCCCGGTCAGCGCCACGTCGCGCCGCACGAGCCCTGTCGTTCACATCGGGGGGTGCCTACCGGACCGCTGTCAGAGCTGGCCGCCGATGAAGGTGGTCAGGTCGACCAGCCGGTTGGAGTAGCCCCACTCGTTGTCGTACCAGCCGATGACCTTCACGCTCTTGCCCTGGACCATGGTCAGGGAGGAGTCGAAGGTGCAGGAGGCCGGCCAGTTCACGATGTCCGAGGAGACGATCGGGTCCTCGGTGTAGTCCAGGAGGCCCTTCAGCTGACCCTCGGCGGCCTTCTGGAACGCGGCGTTGACCTCGTCCTTGGTCACCTCGCGCTCCAGCTCGACGACCAGGTCGGTGACGGAGCCCGTCGGGACCGGGACGCGCATCGCGATGCCGTCGAGCTTGCCCTCCAGCTCCGGGATGACCAGGGCGGTCGCCTTGGCGGCACCCGTCGTGGTCGGAATGATGTTCTCGGCGGCGGCACGGGCGCGGCGCAGGTCCTTGTGCGGGAAGTCCAGGATGCGCTGGTCGTTGGTGTACGCGTGGACCGTCGTCATCATGCCCTTGACGATGCCGAAGTTCTCCAGGAGAACCTTGGCCATCGGCGCCACACAGTTGGTGGTGCAGGAGGCGTTGGAGATGACGTGGTGGTTGGCCGCGTCGTACTTGTCCTGGTTGACGCCCATCACGATGGTGATGTCCTCGTCCTTGGCAGGAGCCGAGATGAGGACCTTCTTGGCGCCGCCCGCGATGTGCTTCTCGGCGTCGGCCTTCTTGGTGAAGATGCCGGTCGA
Source organism: Streptomyces sp. NPDC051217 (assembly GCF_044455465.1). Classification (NCBI taxonomy): domain Bacteria; kingdom Bacillati; phylum Actinomycetota; class Actinomycetes; order Kitasatosporales; family Streptomycetaceae; genus Streptomyces; species Streptomyces sp. NPDC051217. The sequence continues at coordinate 332,055 of NZ_JBITEV010000004.1, read as the reverse complement.
CTCGATGACGATGTCGACGCCCAGCTCACCCCAGGGGATGTCGGCCGGGTTGCGCTCGGAGAGCACCTTGAACGTCCTGCCGTCGACCGTGATCGTGTCGGCGGTGTTGCTCACCTCTGCCTTGAGGCGGCCCATGATCGTGTCGTACTTCAGCAGATGAGCGGTGGTCGCGGTGTCACCCAGGTCGTTGACAGCCACGATCTCGATGTCCGCACCCTGCTCCAGCAGCGCGCGGAAGTAGCTACGACCGATGCGGCCAAAGCCGTTGATGCCTACGCGGATCGTCACGAACCGATCTCCTCGTTGGTACGCCGGGTTTCGACGCCGGCGAGTGCGTATGGGATGTCCCCGACCAGTTATGACCCTACCTCTCCCCAGGCGCCACGGTGACACCGACCGGGGGGCCCGGACCGGCGGCGCCCCGTACCGCCCGGTAGGGGTACGGGACGCCGCCGCGGGGTTGACGCCGCGCCGGTGGCGCCGCCGCGGTCAGCGCCGCAGGGCCCGCAGCGCCTTCCCGAGCAGCTCCGCGCGCCGCTCCGGGTCCGTGACCTGCTCCAGCCCGAAGCCGAGCAGGACGGTGTCCCTCGTGGTCACCGCCGCCGCGCCGGTGCCGACGTCGTACGTCCCCGCCGCCGCGCTGGTGAACCGCGGGAAGAGGTCCGGGGCGAGGACGGAGGAGGTGACCGTGTACGTGCCCGCCTGGTCCAGCGGGTTGCCGGGCGCGGCGCCGAGCGGTCCCGACGTTCCGAGGAGCGCGCCGGCCCCGGTGAAGCCGGTGGCGCCCGCCGTGGAGGAACGCCCGTACGCACCGAGGTAGTACTGGCTGAAGTCGTTCGTCTGCGTGCGTCCGACCTGCGTGTTCCCGCCGGTCCGCTCGCCCGCCTCGATCAGCTTGCCGCCCTCGTTGAGGTAGTCGCGTACGGAGATCTGCGTATCGCCGTCCGAGGTGACGGCGCCGGTGTGGTGGACGACGGTGGAGAAGTGGCTGAGGACGCCCAGGGGGTGCGGTGCGCCCTGCGTGGCCACGTCCCAGACGACGGCGGTACGGCCGTTGGCCCGCAGCGCGTCGACGTAAGCCTGCGCGTACTGCGCGGGCGCGCCCTCGTCGGCGATCACGAGAGTGTCGGCCCTGGGGCGCTCGGTGACGGTGTAGGTGAAGCGGTCGCTGGTGGTGCGCTTGCCGCTCTTCGTACGGCCGGTGAGCCAGACCTCTACGCGGTCGCCCGGGTCGGCGTCCTCGACCTCGGCGCGGTATTCGTCGAAGTGGAGGTTGTCCTCGCCGCCGTAGGTCTCGCCGCCCTTCCAGGCCCGCAGGTCCTCGTCGTGCGTCCGGCCGCCGTTGATCCGGTAGTTCAGCTCCTTGTCACGCACCGACTTGCGGGCGGTGACGGCCACCTCCTGGTCCGCTCCGCGCGCGGAGGAGGCGGCGAAGGTGTCGGGGGTGAAGTCGGGGGCGCTCAGACCGACCGGGGAGGACGGCTGGTCGGGGTGGGCGGCGGTCTCGGCGACGGAGAGCGCGAAGGGGATGTTCTTGGCGAACTCCGCCTGGATCAGCTTCTCGTCGTCGGGGAAGTTGAAGCCGGAGCGGCAGTCGTCCGCCTCCCAGGCGTCGTCGGGGATGCTGTCGGACACGGTCTCGCAGGTGGTCATCTCCGGGGTGAACATCATGATCCCGTTGACGTTCGCGCCGTGTCCGTCGGCCTCGCCGTTGGTGGTGTACAGCTCGGAGGAGACCTGCGGGTAGTAGCCGGGGACCGCGGAGTTCTCGGGGGTGCCGGCGAGCGAGCGGTAGAGGATGTCGTCGGGGGTCGGGGTGGCGACCTGCCAGCCCACGCCGTAGAGGAGCAGTTCCGCGGCGGAGTGGTAGTTGATGCCGTAGTCGAACCCGATGCGCTTCTGGAGGCGGTCGATCGCCTGGGTCTCGGGCTCGGAGCCGGGTGACGCGCCCCGGTAGGTCTCGCCGGTGGACTGCGGGGACGAACCCTCGTTGTCGTAGCCCCACTTGTAGGTGAAGTTACGGTTCAGGTCGATGCCGTCGCCGCGGCTGATGGCGCCGTCGCCGTTGACGTCGCGGAGGTTCTTGCGCCAGAGGCGGTTGGCGTCGGCGGCGTGGGTCCAGTCGTAGCCGTCGGGATTGGCCGAGAGGACGAACCACAGCTCGGTGGAGTCGACGATCTTCGTGATCCTCGGGTCCGTGCCGTAGCTGTCCAGATAGTGGTGCATCAGCCGCCGCGTCATCTCGGGGGTGATCCACTCCCGCGCGTGCTGGTTGGACATGTAGAGCACGGAGGGCTTGGCGCCGTCCCTGGTCCTGTCCGCGCCCTTGGTGAGCTTGAGGGCGAGGATGTCCTTGCCCTGGATGGTCTTGCCGATGGAGACGACCTTGGTGAGGCCGGGGTTGGCCGCGCCGGCCTCGGTTATCTCCTCCTGGAGACCGCCGGGACCGCTGTACGGGCGGTACACCCCGTCCCCGGCCGCCTTCAGCCGGGATTCCGTTTTCGCGGAGATCTTCCGCTCGGTGACGTCGACGCCCTGGGCCTGAAGGTCGCGCGCCTGGTCGTCCGTGAGGAACAGCTCGACCTTCGCCGTACCGCCCTTCGGCACCGACTCGCCCAGTTCGTGGGCGTCCTGGCCGGCCGCGAGGAGCAGTGGCACCTGCTCGGCGGTGACCTCCGCGTCGAAGACCTTCAGGGTGTCCTCGGCCGCGGCCGAGGACCTTTCGGTGGCGGTGTCGGCCTGGGCGCCGGGTGCCGCCGTGATTCCGCTCAGCAACAGTGCGCCCGCCGCGAGGATCGTTCTCGCTCCGCGTCTCATGTGCCCCCCTTGCTGTGGTCCGCCACAGGCGTGACGGGACGCCGACAGGCTCGCCAACCCGCATGGCCATGTCAAGGGCGCATCAAGGACATGCAAAATGCCGCTGTCGGTCCCCGTGGGGTACCGGCAGCGGCACGTTGGGGTCGCGTTCCCGGCCGGCGCACTCCGGCCGACGCGGCGCGTTCTCTCGTTCGGCGCGATCCCTCGATCGTCGCGATCTCTCGTTCGGCGGGAACTCAGCCGACGAGGCCGTCAGCCATCTCCTCCGACAGCGTCGACTCCGTCCCCGGAATGCCCAGGTCCTGCGCCTTCTTGTCCGCCATCGCCAGCAGCCTGCGGATCCGGCCCGCCACCGCGTCCTTGGTGAGCGCCGGATCGGCGAGCGCGCCCAGCTCCTCCAGCGACGCCTGCTTGTGCTCCATGCGCAGCCGGCCGGCGGCGGCGAGGTGCTCGGGCACCTCCTCGCCCAGGATCTCCAGCGCACGCTGCACCCGGGCCCCGGCCGCCACGGCCGCGCGAGCCGAACGGCGCAGATTCGCGTCGTCGAAGTTGGCCAGGCGGTTGGCCGTCGCGCGGACCTCACGGCGCATCCGCCGCTCCTCCCACGCCAGCACCGACTCGTGCGCCCCGAGCCGCGTCAGCAGCGCCCCGATCGCGTCCCCGTCCCGTACGACGACCCGGTCCACGCCACGTACCTCACGCGCCTTGGACGGGATCTGCAGCCTGCGGGCCGCGCCGACGAGCGCGAGGGCCGCCTCGGGCCCCGGGCAGGTCACCTCCAGCGAGGAGGAGCGCCCCGGCTCGGTGAGCGAACCGTGCGCGAGGAACGCGCCCCGCCAGGCCGCCTCGGCGTCACAGGTCGCGCCGGAGACCACCTGGGGAGGCAGTCCGCGGATCGGCCGGCCACGGCCGTCCACCAGGCCCGTCTGACGGGCCAGCTGGTCACCGCCGGTAATCACCCGTACGACGTAGCGGCTGCCGCGGCGCAGTCCGCCGGGGGCCATCACCACCAGTTCGGAGTTGTGCCCGAAGATCTCCAGGATGTCCTTGCGGAGCCGGCGCGCGGCGATGCTGGTGTCCAGCTCCGCCTCGATCACAATGCGTCCGCTCACCAGATGGAGACCACCCGCGAACCGGAGAATCGCCGAGACTTCGGCCTTCCTGCAGCACGTACGGGTGACGGGAAGCCGGGCGATCTCGTCCTTCACCGCTGCCGTCATCGCCATGGGCCGATCCTTCCATGCATCCGAAAAATACGGTCGTACGCGGCGGCCAACAGTTCCGGGTCGTGCTTCGGAAGTCCATCGGGTCGGGCCACGGGAGCCAGCTCGACCGCGGCACCGAGCCGCATCGCGGCGTCGGAGAGTGATTCGCTGTCGGGCACGGCGGCCTCGTCGGCCAGCACCACGTCCAGGGCGAGTTTAGGGGCGTGTCGTCCCAAAACCTCCAAATGACGCTGCGGTGAGAAGCCATCTGTTTCACCGGGTTGCGGCGCGAGGTTCAGCGAGAGGACCCGGCGGGCCTTCGTCTCCACGAGCGCGTCGAGCAGCTCGGGCACGAGCAGATGGGGGATCACGGAGGAGAACCAGGAACCGGGGCCGAGCACCACCCAGTCGGCGTCGAGGACGGCGGCGACGGCCTCGGGGACCGCCGGCGGGTCGTTCGGCACCAGGTGCACGGACTGCACCTCGCCTCGCGTCAGGGCGACCGTGGCCTGTCCCCGTACGGTGTCGATCTCGTCCGGGTGGTCCGGGTCGTGGCCCCGTACGAGCGCCTGGAGCTCCAGCGGCACCGCGGACATCGGCAGCACCCTGCCGTGGGCGCCGAGGAGCTTGCCGACCAGGTCCAGGGCCAGGACATGGTCACCGAGCTGTTCCCACAGGGCGACGATCAGCAGATTGCCGACCGCGTGTTCGTGCAGGTCGCCCTTGGACTGGAAGCGGTGCTGGATGACGCGGGCCCACGTCTGGCCCCAGTCGTCGTCGCCGCACAGCGCCGCCAGCGCCTTGCGCAGATCACCGGGCGGGAGCACGCCGAGCTCCTCGCGGAGCCGGCCGCTGGAACCGCCGTCGTCGGCGACCGTGACGACCGCCGTGAGATCGCCGGTGATCCGGCGTAGCGCCGTCAGGGAGGCGGACAGCCCCATGCCGCCGCCGAGCGCGACGACCTTGGGCTGGGCGCCACGGCCCCGGCCGGCCAGCGCGGGCGTGTCCCTGCGCAGCCGCCGCAGCCGGAAGTTACGTCCGGTCACTCGCGCCCCAGGTCCCGGTGGACGACCACGGTCTCGATTCCCTCGGCGGCCAGCCGGGCGCCCAGCTTCTCCGACATGGCGACGGAGCGGTGCTTGCCGCCGGTGCAGCCGACGGCGACGGTCACATAGCGCTTGCCCTCACGGCGGTAGCCGCCGGCGATCAGCTCCAGCAGCTCCGTGTAGCGGTCCAGGAACTCCTTCGCACCCGGCTGGTTGAAGACATAGCCGGACACCTCCTCGTTGAGGCCGGTGAAGGGGCGCAGCTCGGGGACCCAGTGCGGGTTCGGCAGGAAGCGGCAGTCGACCACGAGGTCGGCGTCGACCGGCAGGCCGTACTTGTAGCCGAACGACATGACGGTGGCCCGCAGCTCGGGCTCCTCGTCGCCCGCGAACTGGGCGTCCATCTTGGCCCGCAGCTCGTGGACGTTGAGGCTGGAGGTGTCGATCACCAGGTCGGCGTCGCCGCGCAGCTCGCGCAGCAGGTCACGCTCGGCCTCGATGCCGTCCACGATCCGGCCGTCGCCCTGGAGGGGGTGCGGACGGCGTACGGACTCGAAGCGGCGGACCAGTGCCTCGTCGGAGGACTCAAGGAACACGATCCGCCGGGTGACCTGCTTGGCGTCGAGGTCGGCGAGCGATTCGCGCAGATTGTCGAAGAAGCGGCGCCCCCGGACGTCGACGACCACGGCGATCCGGGCGACGTTGCCCTGCGAGCGGGCGCCGAGCTCCACCATGGTGGGGATCAGTGCGGGCGGCAGGTTGTCCACGACGAACCAGCCGAGGTCCTCAAGACACTTGGCGGCCGTGCTGCGGCCCGCGCCCGACATGCCGGAGATGATCACCAGCTCGGGGATGGCGGGCTCGGGGACGGGCTCCCCGGAGCCGTCGGTCCCTTCGGCGGGCTCCCCCGCGTTCTCCTCGGTGGTCTCCCCGCCCGCTTCCTGTGCTGCCCCCTCCGCGCTCTCCTTGGGTTCACCCGTACTCACGTCTGCCACTCCGTCCCGGTCTTGCTCAGTCATGCGTGCTGCCCCCGTCGTCTTCCATGATCTCTCCTGTTGCCGTGTTCACAGCGGGCGCGGCCGGTGCCGCCTGGGCGAGGGCCACGGCCACGGACTCGGCCGTCTTGCGGCCGAGCCCCGGCACCTCACAGATCTGCTCGATTGTGGCCTGCCGGAGCTTCTTCACCGAGCCGAAATGCTTGATGAGTGCCTGTTTCCGGGTCTCGCCGAGGCCGGGGACGTCGTCCAGGGGGCTGGTGCGGATGCGTTTGGCCCGCTTGGCCCGCTGATAGGTGATGGCGAAGCGGTGGGCCTCGTCACGTACGCGCTGGAGAAGGTACAGCCCTTCGCTGGAGCGGGGCAGCACCACGGGGTCGTCGTCATCGGGCACCCAGACCTCTTCGAGGCGTTTGGCGAGGCCGCAGACGGCGACGTCGTCGATGCCCAGCTCGTCCATGGCCCGCTTGGCGGCGGCCACCTGGGGCTGTCCGCCGTCGACGACGACGAGCTGGGGCGGGTACGCGAAGCGCTTGGGCCTGCCGTCCTCCTCCTTGGGAGACGACGGTCCGGAGTGGCCGTTGTGCCCGTCCTCGCCCGGGGCGGCCGGTTGCTGCCGGGCGGTCTGGTCCTGAGAGGTCGGATCCTGGGCGTTCGGGTCCTGGACGGCCTGGTCCTGTGCGTCGGCGCCCTCCTCCTGAGTCCACTCCCCCGTCCGCTCCTTCTCGGCGAGGTAGCGCTTGAAGCGCCGGCCGATCACCTCGTGCATGGAACGGACGTCGTCCTGGCCCTCGAAGCCCTTGATCTGGAAGCGGCGGTACTCACTCTTGCGGGCGAGGCCGTCCTCGAAGACGACCATCGAGGCGACGACGTCGTCACCCTGGAGGTGAGAGATGTCGAAGCACTCGATACGCAGCGGCACACTGTCCAGCCCGAGCGCCTGCGCGATCTCCTCCAGGGCCCGCGAGCGCGTCGTCAGATCGCTGGCCCGCTTCGTCTTGTGCAGGACGAGCGACTGCTGGGCGTTGCGCCCCACCGTCGCCATCAGGTCCTTCTTGTCACCGCGCTGCGGGATCCGCAGCGAGACATGCGAGCCCCGGCGCTCGCTCAGCCACTGGGAGAGCGCGTCGGTCTCCCGCTGGTCCTCCGGCAGGGCCGGGACAAGGACCTCCTTGGGAACCGAGTCGCCGATCTCCTCGCCGTACAGCTGCTGGAGCGCGTGCTCGACCAGGCCCGCCGTGTCGACCTCCTCGACCTTGTCCGTCACCCAGCCGCGCTGGCCCCGGACACGTCCGCCGCGGACATGGAAGATCTGTACGGCCGCTTCCAGTTCGTCCTCGGCGACGGCGATCAGGTCGGCGTCGGTGGCGTCGGCGAGGACGACGGCGTTCTTCTCCATCGCCCGGCGCAGCGCCCCTATGTCGTCGCGCAGCCGTCCCGCCTTCTCGTACTCCATGTCCTCGGCGGCGATCGCCATCCGCTGCTCCAGCCGGCGGATGTACGCGCCGGTGCGGCCGGCCATGAAGTCGCAGAACTCGTCTGCCAGTTGGCGGTGCTCCTCAGGGGTGACACGGCCGACGCAGGGCGCCGAGCACTTGCCGATGTAGCCGAGGAGACAGGGCCGTCCGGTGCGCTCGGCGTTCTTGAACACCCCGGCGGAACAGGTGCGTACGGGAAAGACCCGGAGCATCAGGTCGACGGTCTCGCGGATGGCCCAGGCGTGGCCGTAAGGACCGAAGTAGCGCACGCCCTTCTTCTTGGCGCCGCGCATGACCTGCACGCGCGGGAATTCCTCGTTCAGCGTGACCGCGAGATACGGATAGCTCTTGTCGTCGCGGTACTTGACGTTGAACCGGGGGTCGTACTCCTTGATCCACGAGTACTCCAGCTGGAGTGCCTCGACCTCGGTGGAGACGACCGTCCACTCGACGGAGGCTGCCGTGGTGACCATCGTGCGGGTGCGCGGGTGAAGATTCGCCAGGTCCTGGAAGTAGCTGGAGAGCCGGGGGCGCAGGCTCTTGGCCTTGCCGACATAGATCACCCGGCGGTGATCGTCACGGAACCTGTAGACCCCCGGGGAGTCGGGGATCTGTCCCGGCTTGGGGCGGTAGCTGGAGGGGTCGGCCATGTCTTCCACCCTACTTGCGGGCACCGACAGTGTGGCCGCGCCGGGTGGGGCGGAGGGGGTGTCGTGGCGGCTTGCGTGGGGGCGCTCAGGCGTCCGGGCCCGCGACGAGCCTGCCGTCCTTCGCGCTGATCGGGACCTCGGGGAGCGGCACCGTGGCCGGGCCCTTCGTCGCCTTGCCCGTCGTGACGTCGAACCGGCTTCCGTGGCAGGGGCAGTTGCCCTCGGTGCCCTCCAGTTTCTCCAGCACACAGCCCGCGTGGGTGCACTGCGCGCTGAAGGCCCTGTACTGGCCCTCGGCGGGACAGCTCACCACCAGACGCTCCTCCCGGTAGAGCTTCGCGCCGCCGACCGGTACCGCGTCGGCGGCGCCGAGGTCGACCGGGGCGGTCGGGGTCGGCTCCTGCGCGTGACCGAGCTTCGACTCGGTGGAACAGGCGGCCACACCGGCACCGGCCGCTCCGGCGAGTGCGACCCCCTTCAGGACGGTACGACGGGGGGTGGGCCGGGCGGGCATGGTGTCTCCACTGGTCAGAAGGCTGGCGCTGGTCCCGACCCTACCCGCGGCGATCCGGGCGCCCGCCGGGGGCATCGTGGCCGGCCGGCCGCGCACACGCTGTCGCGCGTGGGGACGATGGGTTACGTTCGGCGGCGTGATCGTCGTCGCCGGAGAGGCACTGATCGACCTGGTCCCGCAGCCGGCCGCCGACGGCCGGGCGGGCGAGTCCGGCGGTGGGGCCGGTGGTGGCGTGGGCGGTGTGCCCGGTGGCCCGCTGCCGTCGTTGCCCCCTTTACTGCCCCGGCTCGGCGGCGGCCCGTACAACACCGCCGTCGCCCTCGGCCGGCTCGGCACGCCGACCGCCTTCTGCTCACGCGTCTCCACGGACGGTTTCGGCGCGGCCCTGCTGGACGGTCTGCGGTCGGCTCGCGTCGGCACCTCCCTCGTACAGCGGGGCCCCGAACCGACGACGCTCGCTGTCCCCTCCGTAGGAAGCGACGGTTCGGCCCGCTACGGCTTCTACACGCAGGGCACCGCCGACCGGCTGTTCGAGCTGCCGCCCCAACTGCCGCCGTCGGCACGGGCGCTCGCCCTGGGCACCTGCTCGCTCGTGCTCGAACCGGGCGCGAGCGCGTACGAGGCCCTGCTGCGCCGTGAGGCGGACCGGGGGGTCTTCACGCTGCTCGACCCGAACATCCGGCCGCGGCTGATCCCGGACGCCGGTGCCTATCGCGCGCGCTTCGCGGGGTGGCTGCCGTACCTGTCGCTCCTGAAGCTCTCCGAGGAGGACGCGCGCTGGCTGGGGGGCGTGCCGAGCGGCCCCGCGGCCGTGGTGCTCACGCGCGGCTCCGACGGGCTGAGCGTACGGACGCGGGCCGGGGTGGAGGTCTCCGTACCGGCCGCCCCGGTGGACGTCGTGGACACGATCGGCGCCGGCGACACCGTGAACGCCGCGCTGCTTCACCAGTTGGGCGCCTACGGCGTCCTGTCGGAGGAGGCGGTCGACGCGCTCGACGCGGGGCAGTGGCGCGAGATCCTCGGCTTCGCCGCGCGGGCCGCCGCCGTCACCTGCTCCCGCACCGGCGCGGAACCTCCTTATGAGGCCGAGGTGGTGTAGGGGGAGACGGAGTCGACCGGGGCTTCGGCTGCGGCTGCGACCTCGGAACCGACGAAGGTGCCGGGGCCGGGGACGGGGACGCGAGCGGGCCCGGACCGGCGGCGGGACCGGCTGGGGTCGCCCGGGAGGGCGCCGGTGGCGGCAGGAAGCCCGTGCGGGTGAAGTAGTCGACGTACGTACGAAAGAGCTCTTCGTCGATGTCGCGGCAGACAATCCCGGTGCCCGCCAGCGCACGCCGGGTGTCCCGCGCGTCGAAGAGCGCGCTCCCCTCCGATCCCCCTCCGCGCGTCTCGGCGGTCATGGCCGCGAGGAGCGGGAAGGCCGCGTTGCCGGGATCCGCCTCGGTGGCGGCCAGCCAGTCGGCGGGCGGTACGTCCTCGACGGCGTGGCCGAGTACGCGCAGGCGCGTGACGGCGGTGTCCATACGCAGCGGGCGCTCCCCCGCGAGATGGAACGTCCGCCCCGCCGACCGGGGTTGCCGGGAGAGTGCCACCACGGCGGCGCTGACGTAGTCCACCGGCACAAGGTCGAAGGCCGTGTCGACCCCCGTCGGGGCGACACCCGCCTGCACGCACCCCTTCAGCAGCAGCCACATGAAGTCGCCCGTCTGGCAGACGCCGGTGGCCGACTCGCCGGTGATCCGGGTGGGCCGGTAGACGGAGACGGGCAGCCCCCGGTCGCGCGCGGCCTCCAGGAGTTGTTCGGCCGCCCATTTGCTCTGTGTGTAGCCGTGTTCGAGCGCGGCGAGCGGTCCGGTCGGGTCCTCGGGCCGGATGGACCGGACGCCGCGTACGGGGCTCTCACCGGCGCCGTCCGCGCTGCCGGCCGCGCCGCCCCCGTACACCCCGACGGTGGAGATGTGGTGGACGGGCACGGTGCGGTGCAGGGCGGCGAGCCGCAGGATCTCCTGCGTGCCGTGCACGTTGGCGGCTCTCAACTGATCGTAGGAGAAGACCAGGTTGACGGCTGCCCCGGCGTGGTAGACGACGTCGACGGTGCGGGCGAGCCGGTCGAAGTCGGCCGCCGAGAGGCCAAGCTTGGGCCGGGCCAGGTCGCCCGGGATCACCGAGACGCGGTGCTCGCTGGACGGGTCGTTGAGGCCGTACGAATCGATGACCGAGCACAGTCGTTTCTCGGCGCTCGGCTGATCGCCGCCGCGCACCAGACAGTGGACGGTGGCGTCGGTCCGTCGCAGCAGCTCCCTCAGCAGGAAGGCACCGAGGAAACCGGTGGCCCCGGTGAGGAGGATGTGTTCCGGGTCGGGGACGACGGTGCGGACTTCGGCCGCGGCGACGATGTCGGGGGCGAGCCGGAGGTCGTCGCCGAGGTCGGGAGGGCCCTCGCCTCCTACAGAGGATGCGCCCGCGGCCGGGGGCCGCTCGTCCCGCGCCCTGGCTTCGGCTTCGTCCACCAGTACGGCGAGGCCCGCGACGGTCGGTGAGGCGAAGACCGAGCGAAGCGGCACCTGTACCGCCAGCTCCTCCCGGAGCGCGAGGACGAGCCGGGTCGCCAGCAGGGAGTCGCCGCCGAGCGCGAAGAAGTCGTCGTGCACGCCGATGGTGCCGAGGCCGAGCAGCGCCGACCACAGGTGCGCGATCCGTTCCTGGGTGGCGGTACGGGGCGCGGAGCCGGCCTCCGAGGTGTCGCTCCCGCCGTGACCGGTCCTCTCGGCGAGCACGGCGCGGTCGACCTTGCCGCTCGGGGTGAGCGGGAAGCGGTCGACCGGTATGCAGCGCGCCGGGACGAGCGGTTCGGGCAGCCGGGCGCGCAGTGCCCGCCGCATCTCCTCCGGGCCGGCCGCCGCCGGGTCACCGGTGATGAAGTACGCGAGGAGCCGCTTCCCGGCCCCCGGGCCGAGGTCCTGGGCCACGACAGCCGCGTCGGCCACCCCGGGCTGGGCGCGTACGGCTGCCTCCACCTCGCCGGTCTCCACCCGGTGACCCCGGATCTTGACCTGGCCGTCACCCCGGCCCACGTACTGGATCCGTCCGTCGGGCAGCAGCCGGGCCAGGTCGCCCGTGCGGTAGAACCGGCTGCCGCCACTCGCGCCGGTGCCGGGGATGTCGCCGGACACGAACCTCTCCGCGGTCAGCTCGGGGCGACCCACATAGCCGCGCGCGACCACCGGTCCCCCGACGCAGATCTCCCCCACGGCGCCCGCCGGCACCGGCCGCAGCCGCTCGTCCAGCAGCGCGACCGCCGCGCCGTCGACGGGGCGCCCGATGCTCGGCAGATCGGGCCAGGCGGCCGGGTCGGGGCCCAGCCGCTCCGCCGTCACGACGTGGGTCTCGGAGGGGCCGTACTGATTCTCCAGCGCGGCCGGGGTGAGCGAGCCGAAGAACTGGCGCAGGGCGGGGGTGACATGGAGCTGTTCACCCGCTGTGAGGACCTCCTTGAGAGATCCGCAGCGACGGCCGGTCGCGCACGCGTACTCCGCCAGTTGCTGCAACGCGACGAACGGCAGGAACAGCCGCTCGATCCGCTCCGACGCGATCAGGTCGAGCAGTTGGTGCGGATCTCTGCGGACCTCTTCGGCCACGAGGACGAGCGCCCCGCCCGCCGCCCAGGTCGCGAAGATCTCCTGGAACGCGACATCGAAGCCGAGGGGCGCGAACTGAAGCGTCCGCGCCCCCTCACCGGTGCCCGGCCCGGAGGCCGACCTGCGGCGCTGCCACTCGATCAGATTGGCGAGGGGGCCGTGTTCCATGGCGACGCCCTTGGGCAGGCCCGTCGAACCCGAGGTGTAGATGACGTACACCAGGTCGTCGGGAGCCACCGGGACGACGGGGGCGACCCGATCGCCCTGTACCGGGACCTCCGGCAGCTCGTCGAGGAGCACCGCCTCCACATCGGCGGGCAGTTCGGCCGGCCGGCATTCGCGCTGGGTGAGCAGGACGCCGATCCCGCTGTCCCGCACCGTGAACGCGATCCGCTCCGCCGGATGGTCCGGGTCGACCGGCACACAGCTGCCGCCCGCCTTCAGCACCCCGAGGACGGCCACCGGCAGGTCCGCCGTCCGGTCCAGGCAGACGCCGACGGGGCGGCGTACGGCGCCCCGCGCGACGAGCAGCGCGGCGACCCGGTCGGCGGCCGCGTCCAGCTCCGCGTACGACAAGGCCCACCCGTGTGCGACGACGGCGGGGGCGTCCGGTGTCCGCCGGGCCGAGCGCGCGAACGCCTCGTGCACGAGCGGTACTCCGGGGGGCGGCGGCGCGCCGTGGGCCCACTCGGTGAGCACCCGCCGCTCCTCGTCGGCCGGCATGACCGCCAGGTCCTGGAGCGTGGTCTCCGGCCGGGCGACGGCGTCGGCGACGAACGTACGGAACCGGGCCGCCAGCCGCTCGGCCGTCGCGCGGTCGAAGAGGTCGGCGGAGTACTCCCACAGCCCGCGATACCCCTCCCCGTCGGGCATCAGGTGCAGGAACACGTCGTACTTGGCCGTCCCGCCGTGCACCTGGAAGCGCTCGGCGTCGACGCCGGGCAGGGACAGCGCCGACGGGGGCGCGTCGTCGACCGCGAACACCACCTGGAAGAGCGGAAATCGGCTCAGTGTGCGCTCGACACCCAGCTCGCGCACGAGATGGCTGTAGGGCACGTCCTTGTGCCGGACGGCCGATCTGACCTGATGCTTCATCTCCTGGACCAGCTCCGTGAACGACCGGTCGTGGCGCGGCCGTGCGCGCAGCGGCAGCACATCGGTGAGGCAGGCGATGAGGTCCTCGGTCTCCGGCTCGTCCCGGCGCGACACCGGCGTACCGATGACGAGGTCGTCCTGGCCGGTGTGGCGGCCGATCAGCGCGGTCAGCGCGGCGGCCAGCACCACGAAACGTGTCGTCCGCAGCCGGGCGGCGAGGCGGCGTATCCCCGCTCCCGTGGCGGCGTCGACGGCGAACTCGACCTGGCCGCCGTGGTGGCTGAGAGCGGGCGGGCGCGGGCGGTCGGCCGGGAAGGACGACTCGTCGGGGGCCCCGGCGAGTTCGGCCCGCCAGTGCTCGACCAGCCGCGCGCGGTCCTCGCCGCCGGTGCTCCGCTGGTGCTCGGCGTACGGCCCCGACTGGACGGGCAGTTCGGGCAGCCGGGGTGCCCGGTGCTCCACCTCGGCGCGGTACAGCTCGCCGAACTCCTCGTCCAGGAGGCTGAAGCACCAGCCGTCGATCACGGCGTGGTGGATCGCGACGGCGAGCACCGACTCCTGCTCGGCGCCCGGGCCCGGCTCGGAAGCGTCGTCGCCGCCGCCGCCGTCGCTGTCGCTGTCACCGATCACCAGGAGCGTGGCATTCAGCAGCGGGGGTTCGGCGAGGTCCAACTGCCGGGTGACGGCGTCCCTGAGCGCCGTTTCCCGCTCGTCCGCCCTGATCCGCCGCACGTCGACCGGCACCCGCGCCGGCGGGACGACGATCTGCCGGGGAGCGCCGTCCACCAGCACCAGCCGACTGCGCAGCGCCTCGTGCCGGGCCACGATGCCGGTCAGCGCGGCTTCGACGGCAACGATGTCGAGGGCTCCGCGCAGCCGGTGGACCCACGACTCCAGATAGCGCGAGGTGCCCTGCTGATACTGGTCGTTGAGCCAGATCGACTCCTGCTCGAACGACATCGGGTAGGTACGCGGTTCCATCGCTTCTCGCTTCGTGGTGCGAACGACTGGGACGGACCTCTGGGGGGTGGCGGACGAGGCCGGTGCGGCGATATTCAGACACCGATCATGCGTCTATCGGCCCGGCGGGTCCAACAGTGCGGTGATGTCGATCTTTCCGTTGGGCGTCCGGGGGAACGAACTGACGCGCCGCACCTCGTCCGGGACCTGGGCGCGCGGCAGTACGGCGGCAAGCGCTTTCCGTACGGCGTCCGGCTCCGCGTCCCCGTTGTCGACCGCTGTACCGGCGTCACTTTTCGCGCCCGTCCCGCCGAGCGGCTCCTCGGTGTAGAACATCGCCAGACGTTCGTACGCACCGCTCCGACCAGCCACGGGAACCACGGCACACTCCCGTATTCCCGGCAGGCGCAGGGCCGCGGCCTCCGTCTCGGCGGGCTCGACGCGGTGCCCGGAGATCTTGATCTGCCGGTCGGCGCGGCCGTGGAAGTGCAGCAGGCCGTCGCCGTCCAGCCGGCCGAGATCGCCGGTGCGGTAGATCCTTGTGGGGCCGGTGCCGTGGTCGAACATGGTGAAACTCTCTCTCGTGGCCCGCTCGTTGCCGAGGTAACCGTCGGCAAGTCCGTCCCCTGAGACACAGATCTCGCCGAGCGAGCCGGGCGGCACCTCACGGTCGCCGTCGAGGACATGGATCGCTGTGCCGGTGACCGGCGTGCCGAGCGGGATGCCGTACTCGGCCTCGCAGTCGGCCGGTCGGATCCGGTGGGTGGTGACGAAGACACAGCATTCGACCGGGCCGTAACCGTTGAGCAGCGTGATCCCGGGGTGACGGGCGAGGAAGGCCCGGATGTGGGGGGCGGAGAGGCGCTCGCCGCCGGTGAAGACCTGGCGCAGTCCGGTGAAGCAGTCGGGGTCCTCGTCCACGAAGAGGTTGAAGAGCGCGGCGGTGAGCCAGATGGTGTCCAGGCCGGTGGTTTCGACGAGGTCGGCCAGGTCGTCGGGGAGGAAGTAGTCGCCGTCGACCAGCACGATCGTGCCGCCGGTGGTCAGCATGCTCCACAGTTCGAGGGTGAGCGCGTCCCAGGAGACGGGGGCGGCCTGGGGCATCACGCGGCCGGGGCCGAAGTCGGCGAAGCCGTTCGGACCGAACAGCCGGGTGGTCGCGCGGTGCGGGGAGACCACGCCTTTGGGGGTGCCGGTGGTGCCCGAGGTGAAGAACACGGTGGCGGGAGCGGCCTCGTCGTCCACCCCCTCCGGCGCGTGCGGCGCGTGCGACGCGTCCGACGCGTGCCTGAGGCGTGCGTCCGGTGCCCGTTCGGCCGCTTCGGTCAGCTCTTCGGCGGGTGGCTGCCATACGGTGCGGCCGTCGGCGTCTGCGGCGGGCACCGTGCCGCCGCCCGGAGACGGGGCCACGACGACCGGCGGGGCCAGCATGCCGAGCACGGTGCCCAGCCGGTCGGCGGGGAGTTTCGGATCCAGCGCCGCGTAGGCGGCACCACGTTTGAGTACGGCGAGGAGCACCGCCACCAACTGGGGCGAGCGTGGCAGCAGTACGGGCACCAGCCGTCCGGGCCCCACGCCGAGGCGGCCGAGCTCCACGGCGTACGCCTCCGCCGCCAGGTCGAGCGTCCGGTAGCTGACACGCCGACCGGCGAAGACGAGCGCCGTCGCGTCCGGCCGGAGCCCGGCCTGCCGCGCGACGGCCTCATGGATGAGCCGCGCACCGGTCGGCCGCGCATCATGGAACCGCCCATCGGGCGTGGGAGGCGCGGGAGGCGTGCGGGACATGCGGGACATGAGAAGTCGGTCCCCGTCCCGGTCAGACGGCTTCGCCGCGGGCCATCACGGCCGCTTCGAAGTCCCCGACGGTTTCGCTGTCGAAGACCGTGTCGGGAGAGACCCGGATGCCCAGCTCTCTCTTGACCCGGGTACATATGCGTACCGCTTGGAGCGACGTGCCGCCGAAGTCGTAGAAGCTGTCGGAGGGCTTCAACTCATCGGCTCCGAGGACCTCTGCCATGATCCGGACGACGGAAGCGCTCTCACCGCGCTGCTGCTCGGACACCTTCATCTCGCATCCTGCCGATTGATGGAAGGTGCCCATTCTGACCCAGATCCCGCGCATACGTTCGGCCGAGGCGCCCTCGGGCGACGCCTCGGCCTCCTGATGTCAGGCCTTACGGGACCGCGCGGCCGTCTTCTTGGCCGCGGTCGTCTTCCCGCCGGCCTTCGTCGCGGTCTTGCTCGCGGTCGTCTTGACCGCCGTCTTGCGGGCCGGTGACTTCGTCCGGCTCGAAGAAGCCGCGTCACTGATCCGCTCCACGTCGAGGATCTCCCGCAGGAACTTTCCGGTGTGGCTGGTCGAGACCCCGGCCACCTCCTCCGGCGTGCCCTCGGCGACGACGAGCCCGCCGCCGTTACCACCCTCGGGCCCCATGTCGACGACCCAGTCCGCCGTCTTGATGACGTCCAGGTTGTGCTCGATGACGATGACCGTGTTGCCCTTGTCGACCAGCCCCGACAGCACGTTGATCAGCTTGCTGATGTCGTCGAAGTGCAGCCCGGTGGTGGGCTCGTCCAGCACGTACACCGTGCGGCCCGTGGACCGCTTCTGGAGTTCGCTGGCCAGCTTCACGCGCTGCGCCTCGCCGCCCGAGAGTGTCGGCGCGGACTGGCCGAGCCGCACATAGCCCAGACCCACCTCGTTGAGCGTCTTGAGGTGGCGCGAGATCGTCGGGACGGCCTCGAAGAAGTCGAGCCCCTCCTCGATCGGCATGTCCAGCACCTCGGCGATGGACTTGCCCTTGTAGTGGACCTCCAGGGTCTCCCGGTTGTAGCGCGCTCCGTGGCAGACCTCGCACGGGACGTACACGTCCGGCAGGAAGTTCATCTCGATCTTGATGGTGCCGTCGCCCGCGCAGTTCTCACAGCGTCCGCCCTTGACGTTGAAGGAGAAGCGGCCGGGCAGATAGCCGCGGACCTTCGCCTCCATCGTCTCGGCGAAAAGCTTGCGCACATGGTCGAAGACCCCGGTGTACGTCGCCGGGTTGGACCGGGGCGTACGGCCGATGGGCGACTGGTCGACATGAACGACCTTGTCGACCATGTCGTCCCCGTCGACCCGGGTGTGGCGCCCCGGCACCGACTTGGCGGCGTTCAGCTCACGGGCCAGGTGCATGTAGAGGATGTCGTTGACCAGGGTCGACTTGCCGGACCCGGAGACGCCCGTGACGGCGGTGAACAGGCCGAGCGGGAAGGACACGTCGATGTCCCGCAGGTTGTTCTCCCGCGCGCCGTGCACCGTGAGCCGCCGCTTGGGGTCGATCGGCCGGCGGACGTCCGGCGTCGGGATGGCCTTCTTGCCGGACAGATACTGCCCGGTGATCGACTCCTCGTTGTCCAGTAGCTCCTTCAGCGTGCCGGCGTGGACGACCTTGCCGCCGTGCTCGCCCGCGCCGGGGCCGATGTCGACGATCCAGTCGGCCACCTTGATGGTGTCCTCGTCGTGCTCCACGACGATCAGGGTGTTGCCCATGTCGCGCAGCCGGATGAGGGTCTCGATCAGCCGGTGGTTGTCGCGCTGGTGGAGGCCGATGGACGGCTCGTCCAGTACATAGAGCACGCCGACGAGACCGGAGCCGATCTGGGTGGCGAGCCGGATGCGCTGTGCCTCGCCGCCGGAGAGTGTGCCGGCCGCGCGGTTGAGCGAGAGATAGTCCAGGCCGACGTCGACCAGGAACCTCAGCCGTTCGTTGACCTCCTTGAGGACCCGCTCGGCGATCTTCTTGTCCCGGGCGTTCAGCTTCATCTTGCCGAGGAAGTCGGCGCACTCGCTGATCGACATGGAGGAGATGTCGGCGATGGACTTGTCCATGACCGTGACCGCGAGGACGAGCGGCTTGAGACGGGTACCGTGACACGTCGGGCAGGGCACCTCGCGCATGTAGCCCTCGAAGCGCTCCCTGCTGGTGTCGCTCTCCGCCTCGGAGTGCCGCCTCTTGACGAAGGAGACCGCGCCTTCGAAGGACGGGGTCGTGTACGCCCGCTCGCGGCCGTACCTGTTCCTGTACCGCACCTCGACCTGGGTCTTGTGCCCGTACAGCAGTGCCTTCTTGGCACGCTGCGGCAGTCCGGCCCACGGGATGTCCGTACGGAAGCCGACGGACTCGGCCAGTCCGCCGATGAGCCGGCCGAAGTACTCCTTCGTGTGGCCGTGCGACCACGGGTGGATCGCGCCCTCGTCCAGCGACTTCTCCTCGTCGGGGACGATCAGCTCCGGGTCGACCTCCATACGGGTGCCGATACCCGTGCAGTCCGGGCAGGCGCCGAAGGGCGAGTTGAAGGAGAAGGAGCGGGGCTCCAGCTCCTCGAAGGACAGGTCGTCGTACGGGCAGTACAGATGCTCCGAGTACATCCGCTCGCGCTCGGGGTCGTCCTCCGGGAGGTCGACGAAGTCGAGCACGACCATGCCACCGGAGAGCCCGAGTGCGGTCTCGACCGAGTCGGTCAGCCGGCGCTTGGCGCTGCCCTTCACCGTGAGCCGGTCGACGACCACCTCGATGGTGTGCTTCTCCTGCTTCTTGAGCTTCGGCGGCTCACTGAGCTGGATGGTCTGCCCGTCGACGCGCGCCCGGCTGTACCCCTTGGTCTGGAGGTCCGAGAACAGATCGACGAACTCGCCCTTGCGCTCCCTGATCAGCGGCGACAGCACCTGGAAGCGGCTGCCCTCGGGCAGCTCCAGGACCTTGTCGACGATGGCCTGCGGCGACTGGCGGGTGATCGGCCGGCCGCACGCGGGGCAGTGCGGTTTGCCGATACGGGCGAAGAGCAGCCGGAGGTAGTCGTAGACCTCGGTGATCGTGCCGACCGTGGACCTGGGGTTGCGGGAGGTCGACTTCTGGTCGATGGAGACGGCCGGCGAAAGGCCTTCGATGAAGTCGACATCCGGCTTGTCCATCTGCCCGAGGAACTGCCGGGCGTACGAGGACAGCGACTCGACATAGCGACGCTGCCCCTCGGCGAAGATCGTGTCGAACGCGAGGGAGGACTTGCCCGACCCGGAGAGCCCGGTGAAGACGATGAGGGAGTCACGGGGGAGGTCGAGCGAGACGTTCTTGAGATTGTGTTCGCGAGCGCCACGGACGATGAGACGGTCGGCCACGCCGGTCCGCACCTTTCTGGAGAGAAGCAGGGGCGGAGCCCCCGTTCAAGAGTAATGGGGGCCGCCAAATCGATGGACTGCCAAGTGGCATGACCCGGGTCACTGGGGCTCCGGGCCTTGAGGGCTCCTGGTCAGGATGCCTCCCGCGAGCTTATAGCACGTGCATTCGATTTATCGCAGCTTACGACTGCCTTCACCCGAAGGAGTGGCCGGGCTATGGTCGGCCCCATGCTCGATCATGTGCGCGACCTGGAATCCCTACATGAAGCGACCGGGCGGCTCCTCACCGCAGCCGCCCGACTGGACAACGCCTCCCTGGCCGCGCCGTCACGGCTGCCGGGCTGGAGCCGCGGTCACGTGCTGGCCCATCTCGCCAGAAACGCCGACGCACTCGTCAATGTGCTCGAAGGCCGGCCCATGTACCCGGACTCCGTCACCCGCGACAGGGACATCGAGCGGGACGCCCCCCGGCCCCTGGACGTCCAGGTCGCCGACGTACGCGCCACGGCCGAGCACTTCCGGCGGGTAGCGGCCGTCCCCGCCGACTGGGCCCGCACGGTCGCGCTCCGCAACGGAGTCACCGACGTCGCCGCCCGGGTCCCGTTCCGCAGGCTCGTCGAGATCGAGCTCCACCATGTCGACCTGGGCATCGGCCGGGAGCTCGAAGACCTCTCCGACGACTTCACCGACCGCGAGACCGACTTCCTCACCGAGCGCTTCGCCGGGCACCCGGAGGTGCCCCCGCTCGCCCTCACCTCGTCCGACGGACGGACCTGGCGCACCGGCCGCGCCGACGGCACTCCGGCGGCCGTCACCGGCCCGGCGGCCGACCTGATGGGCTGGCTCGCCGGCCGCCGCGACGGTGCCGCACTCAAGACGTCGGACTCCTCACTGCCCGTACTGCCGCCGCTATAGGCTGAGTGGTATGACCTACAGCGGAGCCGTGAAGCTCGACGGACCGGCCGATGTACATGAGTTGACCGACCTGATGATCTCCAAGGTCGCGGTCGGCGCGATGAACAGCAACGCCTATCTGCTGCGCTGCCGGGCCACCGGGGAGCAGCTGCTGATCGACGCGGCGAACGACGCGGGCACGCTGCTGACGCTGATCGGCGACGACGGCATCGCGTCCGTCGTCACCACACACCGGCACGCCGACCACTGGCAGGCGCTGGCCGAGGTGGTGGCCGCCACCGGCGCCGAGACGTTCGCCGGGCGGCACGACGCCGAGGGGATTCCCGTCCCGACCGAGGTACTGGTCGACGACGGCGACAGAATCCGGGTCGGGCTGATCGAGCTGACCGCGCGGCATCTCGTGGGTCATACGCCGGGCTCGATCGCGCTGGTCTACGACGACCCGCACGGCCACCCGCACCTCTTCACGGGCGACTGCCTCTTCCCCGGCGGCGTGGGCAACACGCACCAGGACCCGGAGGCCTTCGCCAGTCTGATCAACGATGTCGAGACGAAGCTCTTCGACCGGCTGCCGGACGAGACCTGGGTCTATCCGGGACACGGCGACGACACCACGCTCGGCGCGGAGCGCCCGCAGCTCCCGGCCTGGCGCGAGCGCGGCTGGTAGACACACGGAACCGGGGCGAGCGGCTGGTGCCACTCGCCCCGGTCGGTGTTTCTCGTACGTCGCGCCGTGTCGACGGCGCTCGTACGGTCAGGCCTCTATGTCGGCCTTGCCCTCGCTGTCCCTGTCCTTGCCGTCCTTGCCGTCCTTGCCCTCGGCCGCATCGCGCTCCGCCTGCTTCCTGGAGGCGATGAGGCTCGTGATCGTGGTGACGATCAGCACACCGCAGATGACGGCGAGCGAGAACGGAATGGAGATCTCGGGGACATGCACCCCGTTCTCGTGCAGCGCGTGCAGCACCAGTTTGACGCCGATGAAGCCGAGGATGATCGACAGCCCGTAACTGAGGTGGACCAGCTTCCTGAGCAGGCCACCGATCAGGAAGTACAGCTGCCGCAGCCCCATCAGCGCGAAGGCGTTGGCGGTGAAGACGATGTACGGATCCTGGGTCAGACCGAAGATCGCGGGGATCGAGTCCAGCGCGAACAGCACATCGGTGGTGCCGATGGCGAGCATGACCACCATCAGCGGGGTCAGCACACGCTTGCCGTTGCTGCGGATGAAGAGCTTCGTGCCGTGGTACTTGTCCGCGACTCCGAAGCGGGTCTCGATGGACTTCAGGAGGCGGTTCTCCTCGAACTCTTCATCCTCCTCGCCCGAGCGCGCCTCCTGGATGAGCTTCCAGGCGGTGTAGATCAGGAACGCGCCGAAGATGTAGAAGACCCACGAGAAGCTCGCGATGATCGCCGCGCCCGCCGCGATGAAGACGGCGCGCAGGACCAGGGCGATGAGCACACCGATGAGCAGCACCCGCTGCTGGAGGTGCGAGGGCACCGAGAACTTCGCCATGATCAGGACGAAGACGAAAAGATTGTCGACACTGAGCGACTTCTCGGTGATGAATCCGGCGAAGAACTCGCCCGATGCCTGGCTCTCGCCGAACACCAACAGGCCGACGCCGAACAGTGCGGCGAGAACTATCCAGACGACCGTCCAGATTCCGGCTTCCTTGATCGACACGTCATGGGGCTTGCGCCCGATGAGGAAGTCGACCCCGATCAGGGCACACAGACCAAGAATGGTCAGTGCCCACATCATCCATGAAACGTCCACTGCGCCTCCGGCGTCGTACGGCTACTGATCAGCGTCGTCGCTGCCGGAGGTCTCTTCCACCCGTGCGTCTCATCTGCGCCGGCGGGCCGACGCCCCGGGACCGATGGCGGTCCGTATTGACGGGTACGTCGCGGTGCGGGAGTACTCCCCTCCGTTCAAAGGAGAGTACAGGAACCCCCAAGAAAAGGTAAAGTTCAAGGTCAAGGTCACACAGAGGCCCAGGTCAGGCGCTGTTCAACGAGCAGGGGCGGGTAAGGCCGCCCGGGTGGGGCGCGTACGGGTGACGGGAGCGCGGACGAGTCAGCGGCGCCAGGCGCGCCGGGCCTCGGCGACCTGTTCGAGCACCCGTCGGAGTATCTGGCTCCCCGGCGGCATGGTCAGCGGCTCGAAGGTCCACGCGTGTCCGACCCAGGGGTCGGCGAGGTGGTCGTCGGCGACCGGTGTGATGCGCAGCAGCGAACGCCAGAGCGGGTCGAGCACGGGCCCGTACGCGCTGGCGTCCTCCCGGTCGGCGACCATCATCAGATGGACACCGACGGCCGGGCCCTCGTCGGCGAGATAGCGGAGCTGTGTGACCGCGCGGTCGTCGAACCCGTGCGGGAAGTCGTTGACGATGAGCAGCTGCTCGGCGGTGTCGAGATCGGGCGGCAGGGAGTCGGCGGCGCCGCCCCTGATGGCCATCTGCACCAGGTCCACGCGCTGGGTGAGCCTCGCGAGGACGGCGGAGACGCCTGCGGCGCCGCTCGCCGGCGGCTGGTTCAGCACACCCGGGCCGACCAGCGGGGCGAGCGAGGCGGCCGCCGAGCCCGCGGCGTCGATCACATGGACGGTGAACTCGCCGGGCGGGTAGGCCGCGAGGAGACGCGCGGCGTGACCGACGGCGTTGTCCATGGCGAGCCTGCGCAGCTGCCCCTCGTCCAGCATGAGGGCTGCCTCCGAGCCCGACCGGCCGCTGTCGATCCACAGGCCGCGCTCCAGCGGCAGCCTGACCAGCATGGGGATCCGCAGGTCCGTGCGCTCGGGGAGATGGAGATCGCCGAGGCGCAGCGCCATCGGGTTGTCCATCGGAACGCGGTAGGCGTGCCAGACGGGGTTGTCCCAGCGGGCGTACGCGGGCGGCAGGGCGGGCTCGACGACCTCGGTCTCGGCGGCCAGCTGGCCGAGGTCCCGGTCGAGCGCCTCGCGCGCCTGGTCGGTGAGCTGGTCGCGCTTGGCGCGGGCGACCTCGCGGGCCGCGTCGCCGGTGCCGCCTATCCGGCTGCGCGGGTCGGACAGGACACGGTCGAGCTCCTGATCCATCCGGGACTCGGCGAAGTCGACGGCGCTGCGGTAGGCGGCGGTGGCGCGGGCCAGGTCCTCGAACATGCCCCACACCTGGTTGTACAGGCGCTCCTCCATGGACCAGCCGGTCGCGTCGCCGGCGACCGGGCGGGAAGCCTGGCCGGGCTGGGCCGGCGGCGTCGCGGGCGGCGGGGTGGGCGGGGTCGTGGTGCGGCGGCGCGGGTGCGTGTAGTCGACCCGTCCACCCGTGGTGCCGTGCGCGGCCGCGGGCTGCGGGCCCTGGCTGTCCGGGCCCGTCGGCCCCGGGCCGGGGGTGCTCGGCAGTTGGTGCGGCGTGGCGCCTGTGCCGGGGGTCACCCCGGAGCCCGAGGAGGCTCCCGCGCCCGCGGCGCCGGCGGAGCCCGCGGCGGTCTGGCCGGGCTGGGTGGCCGTGGCGGACCTGTCGGAGCGGACGCGTACGCCGTCGGGCGTACCGGTCAGGGGTGCCTGGATGGCGCTGGCCATGTGCCGGGCCACCGCCTCCTGGATCCCGGAGGCGAACTCACGGGCCCCGGGCAGGCCCTGGTCGCGGAAGAGCTCGGCGAGCCCGCCCGCGTACCCCTGGCCGACGGCGCGGACCTTCCAGGCGCCCTGGCGGCGGTAGAGCTCCAGCGCGACGACGGCGGACTCCGCCTCGAGGTCGGTGATGGTGAAGCTGGCGATCTCGGTGCCGTCCGTGGAGGTGACGGCGGCGAACGGGGCCGCGGTGGCGCCGAACCTGGACGGCCCGCCGCCCCCTTCGGGGAGCGCGAGCAGTACGTGCACCAGGTGCGCGCGGTCGGGCACGGCCTCCAGGTCGACATGGAAGCGCAGCCCTGCGGCGGCCTGCCGGGACACCTCGATGCCGGGCAGCGTGGGCGAGCCGGGATGGGCGATCCACTCGACGCCGATGACCGTGCCCCGGTCGTCGCCGAGGGTGGCGCACGCCAGGACCGGTGCCGCGGCCGTCACCCGGATCTCCAGTCGGCTGTGGGGCAAGGGGTGGTTCTGCCCCCGGACCAGCTCGGCCGTCATCGCCTCTGTCCCCTCGTCGGTCACGCTTCGGTGCCGCGTAGTGATGTCGTTCGGTGGTGCCGCTCGGACTGTGGTGCTGGGTGGTGCCGCTTGATACCGCGTGCGAACTGCCTGGTGGAGCCTGCCCCGCTGGGCTGTTCGGCGCGACCGCCCGGCAAGCGGTGCAGCTCCCGGCGGCCTTGCCTCCGGGAGCTGCGCTTGCGCTGGCGAGCCGTGCCTACAGGTGCGGCAGGATCGCCGGCATCAGGTCCTGGAACGTCCGGCCGTTGGCCGGGTTGCCCAGGGCGGTCATCTGCCAGCCGGCGCCGGAGCGGTGCACCTTGGCCATGATCTGCGCGGTGTACTGACCGCCGCCGTCGAGCGTGTAGCGGGCGAGCTCGTCGCCGTTGGTCTCGTCGACGATGCGGCAGAAGGCGTTCTGCACCTCCTGGAACGTCTGGCCGGTGAACGAGTTCACCGTGAAGACGATCTGGTCGATGTGCACCGGAACGCGCTGCAGATCGACGAGGATCGCCTCGTCGTCGCCGCCCTGTCCGGCGCCGCCGACGAGATTGTCACCGGTGTGCCGCACCGAGCCGTCGTCGCTGACAAGGTGGCGGAAGAAGACCACGTCGACCGGCTGCTTGTCGGCGAAGAGCACCGCCGAGGCATCCAGGTCGATCTCGCGGGTGCGTGACCCGAACAGGCCGCGACGCGGGGCGGCTTGCCAGCCGAGCCCCATGCGCACCGCGGTCAGGGTGCCGCCGCCCCTCTTCTCCAGGCTGATGGCCTGCCCCTTGGTCAGGTTGACCCCAGGGCCCCCGGGCGCACTGCCCTTGGATACGTCCACCACGCGCTGTCCCCTCTCGGAAGTTCCCCGCAACCGTCCATGTGTGCGGTTGTCCCGTACCCTACGCAGTCACACTGACAGTGCAGGAGACTTCGGCCGTTTTTGTGTCGGTCCTGCAACACACCCGGACACGGCGGCGTCAGGCCAGCCCCACTTCTCTCATCTGCCGCAGCTCCTTCTTGAGTTCGCTCACCTCGTCACGCAGCCGCGCGGCCACTTCGAACTGCAGATCCGCGGCCGCCGCGCGCATACGGTCCGTCATCTCCTCGATGATCCCGGCCAGTTCGGCCGCGGGCCGGTCGGTGACCACCGCGCCCTGCTTGCCCGCCTTGGCCGCCCGGCCGCCGGAGAGCGCCGGCACGGGGGCCTTGGCCTGCTTGCCCTCCTTGCCCTGGCGGTAGCCCGTACCCAGCAGTTGCTCGGTGTCGACCTCTTCGCGCGCGATGGTCGCGACGATGTCGTTGATCTTCTTGCGCAGCGGCTGGGGGTCGAGACCGCGCTCGGTGTTGTACGCGATCTGCTTCTCGCGGCGGCGGTTGGTCTCGTCGATGGCCTGCTCCATCGCCGGGGTGATCTTGTCCGCGTACATATGGACCTGGCCCGACACGTTGCGCGCCGCGCGGCCGATCGTCTGGATCAGTGACGTGCCCGACCGCAGGAAGCCCTGCTTGTCGGCGTCGAGGATCGCCACGAGCGACACCTCGGGGAGGTCGAGGCCCTCACGCAGGAGGTTGATGCCGACGAGCACGTCGTACTCCCCCGCGCGCAGCTCGCGCAGCAGCTCGATACGGCGCAGTGTGTCGACGTCGCTGTGCAGATAGCGGACCTGTACGCCCAGCTCCAGGAAGTAGTCGGTCAGGTCCTCGGCCATCTTCTTGGTGAGGGTGGTGACCAGGACACGCTCGTCCTTCTCCGTGCGGGTGCGGATCTCGTGCACCAGGTCGTCGATCTGGCCCTCGGTCGGCTTGACGACGACCTGCGGGTCGACCAGCCCGGTGGGACGGATGATCTGCTCCACATACCCGTCGCCGCGCGAGAGCTCGTACTTGCCGGGGGTGGCCGACAGATAGACGGTCTGGCCGACGCGCTCCTGGAACTCCTCCCACTTCAGCGGGCGGTTGTCCAGCGCGGAGGGCAGCCGGAAGCCGTGGTCCACCAGGGTGCGCTTGCGGGACGCGTCGCCCTCGTACATGGCGCCGATCTGCGGCACGGTCACGTGCGACTCGTCGATGACCAGCAGGAAGTCCTCCGGGAAGTAGTCCAGGAGGGTGTTGGGGGCGGTGCCCGGCGAGCGGTCGTCGAAGTGCATCGAGTAGTTCTCGATACCGGAGCAGGAGCCGATCTGGCGCATCATCTCGATGTCGTACGTGGTGCGCATACGCAGCCGCTGGGACTCCAGGAGCTTGCCCTGCTTGTCCAGGTCCGCGAGGCGCTCCTCCAGCTCCCGCTCGATGCCGTTGACGGCCTTCTCCATGCGCTCGGGACCCGCGACGTAGTGGCTGGCCGGGAAGACGTACAGCTCCCGGTCCTCACTGATGATCTCGCCGGTGAGCGGGTGGAGGGTGGAGAGCGCCTCGATCTCGTCGCCGAACATCTCGATCCGGACGGCCAGTTCCTCGTAGACCGGGAAGATCTCGATGGTGTCGCCGCGGACCCGGAAGGTGCCGCGCGTGAACGCCATGTCGTTGCGTGTGTACTGAATGTCGACGAAGCGACGCAGCAGCTCGTCGCGGTCGTACTCCTCGCCCACCTTCAGCGGCACCATCCGGTCCACGTACTCCTGGGGGGTACCCAGGCCGTAGATGCAGGAGACGGACGCGACCACGACGACGTCACGGCGGGTGAGCAGCGAATTCGTCGCCGAATGGCGCAACCGCTCGACCTCGTCGTTGATCGAGGAGTCCTTCTCGATGTAGGTGTCCGACTGGGGGACGTAGGCCTCTGGCTGGTAGTAGTCGTAGTACGAGACGAAGTACTCGACGGCGTTGTTGGGCAGCAGCTCGCGGAACTCGTTCGCCAGCTGGGCCGCCAGCGTCTTGTTCGGAGCCATCACCAGGGTGGGGCGCTGGAGCTTCTCGATCATCCAGGCCGTGGTGGCCGACTTGCCGGTGCCCGTCGCGCCGAGCAGGACCACATCCTGCTCACCCGCGCGGATGCGGCGCTCCAGGTCCGCGATCGCCGTCGGCTGGTCGCCGCTGGGTTCGTAGGAGCTGATGACCTCAAAAGGCGCCAAAGTACGTTCGATCTTGGAAACTGGCCGCATGCATCCACCGTACGACCCCCCACTGACAGTCGGGTGTGGATCACCAGTCGTGGACGCCCCGCGACCCGCCCCCGGACCGCCTGGACACCGTCTCCTCGGCGGTTTCCCCGTACGTGGGCTCCCACCGCGTCCGCTGGGCCGGTACGCCGGGCAGAGGACGCTCGTGGGGCCCCCGGCCCGGCCGGCTGCGGGGCAGCGGGGCTCGCCGCTCCCGGCCGCCCATGACCATCAGCGGGTCGAAGATCACGACGACGGCGGCCAGCAGCAGGAAGACCCCGGGCCCCACCAGCATGGGCCCGAGCAGCGTGGCCGCCGACTCGCCCCCTTCGGTTCCCTCCGCCGGGCCGCCGGACGTCCGCAGATGGACGTGGACGGCCGCCATGGCCGTGTAATGCATCCCGGTGACGGCGACGCCCATGGCCACGCTGGCGGCCACGCTCACCAGCAGGCCGTGCACGGACGCCGCGGCCCAGAGCGCCGTGGTGGCCGCCACGACGGCGATCACGACGGAGCCGCCGACGGTCAGCGTGTCGTATTCGACGCTGCCCCGCAGACGCATTCCGGCCATGCCGAGGTAGTGCATGCTCGCGATGCCGAGACCGGTGACGGTGCCGCCGGTGACGAGAGCCATCGTGGTCGCGCCGCGGTATCCCACGATGAACAGGCCGACGCCGACCATGACGATCGCCAGGCCGAGGCTGGCGAAGGTCGTGGCCCGGTCGTATGTGACGGGTGTCTCGGCCACGCTGAAGCCCGTCATGGCGATGAAGTGCATCGTCCAGACTCCCGAGCCGATCGCGATGGCGGCGAGGGCGAGCCAGCCGGCCTTGCGGCCGCGTTCGGGGGTGTGCAGGGATCTGATGGCGCAGCGCAGGCCCAGCGCGCCGCCGAGGCAGGCCATGAGGAAGGCCGCCACGGGGGTGATCAGGCCGTAGCTGAATCCGTCGGTGGTGCCCTGCATGCGGTACGCCCTTCGCTCCTGATGAGCCGTCTGCGGAAGCGCTGGTTCGGGGGCGAGGGTATGACCAGCGGCACGGCAAGCAAACATCAGGTCACCCTTTTGTCGACATGGAGACCGCCTCGGGGCCTGGCTCGGGCGCATTCCGTTCACGTTGTGGCCAACCTTGGCCTGTCGCGTGTTGGCCGCCGGCTGTCACCCTCGGCCCGTCTGTGATCGATCGACGCTAGGAGTCCACGTGTACGCACGCACCTCTGTGACCGCGACCGTCGCGCTGCTCGGAGCCGCCG
Organism: Streptomyces sp. NPDC051217; assembly: GCF_044455465.1. Lineage (NCBI taxonomy): Bacteria > Bacillati > Actinomycetota > Actinomycetes > Kitasatosporales > Streptomycetaceae > Streptomyces > Streptomyces sp. NPDC051217. The sequence goes on along the minus strand of NZ_JBITEV010000004.1, from coordinate 303,133 downwards.
CGCTGGTTCTGCCCGGAACCACGTCGGCCGCCGCACCGCACGGCACGGCCCCGGAGACGTCCCCCGTGTCCGCCCGTCACGACGCCGACCCGCTGGTCATCGCGCACCGCGGCGCCTCCGCCTACGCCCCTGAGAACACCCTGGCCGCCGTCGACAAGGCCGAGGAACTGGGCATCGACTGGGTCGAGAACGACGTCCAGCGTACGAAGGACGGTCAGCTGGTCGTCCTGCACGACACCGACCTCAAGCGCACCACCGACGTCGAGCAGGTCTTCCCCGACCGGGCTCCATGGAATGTGAAGGAGTTCACCGCCGCCGAGGTCGCGCGACTGGACGCGGGCAGCTGGTTCGGCGCCGAGTGGGCGGGCGCGCGGGTGCCGACGCTGAAGCAGTACCTGGACACCGTCGAGGACAACCGCCAGAAGCTTCTTCTGGAGATCAAGGCGCCCGAGCTGTACCCGGGCATCGAAAAGGACATCCTGCGCGTCCTGCGCGCGGAGGGCTGGCTGGACCGCTCGCACGTCAGGGACAAGCTCGTCATCCAGAGCTTCGGCGCGGACAGCGTGAAGGCCGTGCACGAGCAGCGGCCCGACGTGACCACCGGATTCCTCGGTACGCCGGCGGTGGCCGACCTGCCGTCGTACGCGAAGTTCACCGACCAGATCAATCCGACGCACTCCACGCTGACCGCCGAGTACGTGGCCGCCGTGCACCGGCTGAAGGGCGCGCACGGCAAGCGGCTCCAGGTCAGCACATGGACGGTCAACGACGCCGCGGGCGCGCTGCGCGTGGCCGGGTTCGGCGTGGACGGCATCATCACCAACAACCCCGACGTGGTGCGGGACGCGGTGGGCTGACCGGCTTCGCACCACAGGTCGAGGACCGTTGTCAGACCCGGGTCGTAGCGTTGTCGGCATGAACAGCAACGCGCAGTCGGTGGAGTGGGCCGTCGTCGGAAGCGACATCGGCCCACTGCTGCTGGCCGCCACCGGTGAAGGACTTGTGACAGTTGTCTTCCACGCCACGACCGGGCGGCGGGAGACGGCACTTCGGCAGCTGGAGGGTCGGCTCGGCGCTGAGCCCGTCGAGGATCCGGCGGGCCGGCTGGCCGAGCCGATACGTCAGCTGGCGGCCTTCTTCGACGGCGCGCTCCGAGAGTTCGAGCTGCCGCTCGACTGGTCGCTGTCGGGCGGCTTCAACCGGCAGGTGCTGCGGGAGCTGGCGACCGGCGTTCCGTACGGCACGGTCGTCGGCTACGGCGATCTGGCCGACCGGGTGGGCAGTCCGGGCGCGGCCCAGGCGGTCGGCGCCGCGATGGGGTCCAACCCGCTGCCGATCGTGGTGCCGTGCCACCGGGTGGTGGAGAGCGGCGGCGGGCTGGGCGGCTTCGGGGGCGGTCTGGAGACCAAACGGCAACTGCTGGCGCTGGAAGGTGTGCTGCCGGCGCCGTTGTTCTGAGCCGCGCTCCTTCCGCTCCCGCCGCGTGCGCTCCGGTACGCGGCCGACGTTTGCGGGGCCCCGTACCGTGCCAGGGATGGGACATGCCTGACACGACACTGCTGCTCTCCCCCGAGGTGCGGGAGGCGCTCGACGCGCGCCGGCCCGTCGTCGCCCTGGAGTCGACGATCATCGCGCACGGTCTGCCGCGACCGCGCAATCTGGCGGTCGCCGAGGAGCTGGAAGGACTGGTGCGGTCCGGCGGCGCCGTCCCCGCCACCGTCGCCGTGCTGGACGGCCGGGCCCATGTGGGCCTGGACAAGGACCAGGTGGAGCGGATCGCCGGGGATCCGTCCGTCCGGAAGCTGGGCCACCGCGATCTGGCGTCCGCGCTCGCCACGGGGGCGAGCGGTGCGACGACCGTCTCGGCGACGGCGTTCCTCGCCGCCCGCGCGGGGATCCGGGTCTTCGCGACCGGCGGCCTTGGCGGTGTCCACCGCGACTGGACCAGGGCGCAGGACGAGTCGGCGGACCTGCGGCTGCTCGCCCAGACCCGGATCACGGTGGTCTGCGCGGGCGTGAAGTCGATCCTCGACGTACCGGCCACCTTGCAGCGCCTGGAGACGCTGGGCGTCGGGATCCTCGGATACGGCACGGAGCACTTCCCGGGCTTCTACCTGACGTCGTCCGGGGAGCCCGTCGACTGGACGGTCCGCACCCCGGAGGAGGTGGCGGCGGTGATGACGGCGCAGGACGCGCTCGGCGGGCCGGAGGCCGCGCTGATCGTCGCCAATCCGGTGCCGGAGGCGGAACAGCTCGATCCGGAGCTGCACGACCGGGTGCTCGCCGAGGCCTTGTCGGACTGCCGGGAGCAGGGCATCAGCGGGCAGGCGGTCACACCGTTCCTGCTGGGTGAGCTGATGCGACGTACCGACGGCGCGTCCCTGGAGGCGAATCTCGCCGCCGTACGCGGCAACGTGCGGCTGGCCGCGCGGATCGCGGCGGCGCGGTGAGCGGTGCGGGCTCCTGGGGTGACGGCCCCGCGGGTGACGGCCTTGCGGGTGACCGCCCCGGACGTCGCGACGGGAACGGGGCCGGTGGCGCGGGTGCTTTGCTGATCGTCGGGGACGTCGTCACCGACGTGGTGGCCCGGCACCGTACGCCGCTCACGCGCGGCACGGACACCGCCGCCGCGATCCGCACACTGCCGGGCGGGGCCGGGGCCAACGCGGCGTGCTGGGCGGTGGCCACGGGATGCGCGGACGTCCGGCTGCTCGGCCGGGTCGGCACGGACGCCGCCGCGTGGCACGAGGAACGGCTGCGAGTGGCCGGCGTCCGGCCGCTGCTCGTCGTCGACGACGACGCGCCGACCGCCACCGTCGTCTCACTGGTCGACCCCTCCGCCGAACGCACCTTCCTGACCGACAGCGGCGCCGTCCTGCGTCTCTGCGCCGCCGACTGGTCGGACGCGCTGCTCGACGGGGTGAGCAGGCTGCACATCTCCGGCTATCTCTTCTTCGCCGCCACGAGCCGCCAAGTGGTGCGCGCCGCCGTGGAGTCGGCGGCGGTCCGTGGCGTGCCGGTGAGCGTGGACCCGGCGTCGGCCGGCTTCATCGCGCACCTGGGCGCCGACGTGTTCCTGGCGGCGGCCGACGGTGTCGGGGTGCTGCTGCCGAACGCGGACGAGGCCCGGCTGCTCACCGGCGTCCCGGATGCCGAGAAGGCGGCTGCCGAGCTGAGCCGCCGGTTCCCGCTCGTCGTGGTGACGCTGGGACCCGGCGGCGCGCTGGTGGCGTCGGACGGAGCCGTGACGGCGCGCGTTCCGGCCCGTCCCGCGCGGGCCGTCGACTCCACCGGGGCGGGCGACGCCTTCAACGGCGGCTTCCTCGCGGCCCTGCTGACAGGTGCCGCCCCCGCGGCGGCAGCCGCCGCGGGCTGCCGCGCGGGCGCTCTGGCGGTCGCGCTGACCGGCGGCCGGCCACCGGTGCCGTAGCACCCCGCGTTTCAGCCCTGCCGGAGAGCCCAGGCCGGGTGGCGCGGATCGTCCGCCCGTACGAGGACATCGGCGGCCTCGGCGGGGCCGACCTCCCGCTCGTACCGCTCGAAGGCGGGCAGCGTCCACTGCTCGCTCTCGTCCGTGCGACGGCGGAGCGCGGCCGGTGACAGCCGCAGATGCACCGTGAGGTCGAACGGGAACCAGTGCCCGAGCAGCAGCGGCCCGTGCACCAACAGCACACCGCCCGGCGGGAGTTCGACGCGGCGGCTGCGGGTCGCGCGGTCGGTCGCGGGATCCCAGAGGTCGGGCAGGACCCGGCCCGTCCCACCCGCCTCCACCGGCCCGAACACCTCCCGCCACAGCGCGCCCGTGTCGAACCAACCGTCGTAGTACGAGTCGGGCTCGTGCCGCCCGTACTCGTACCGCAGCGACGCGGGCCGCAGGAAGCCACCGGTCCCGACGACGAGCACCGAACGGCCCCGCAGCCGCAGGGCGTCGGCGAGCGCCTCGGCCGGTACGCCGGGGTCCGCGGCGGGAGCTCCGTCCACGGCGATACGGAGCCAGGGGCCCCCGTCGTCGGCCTTGGTCTCCATGGCACGCTCGGCCAGGACGTCGGTCAGCCGCTCCCAGGTGATCGCTTCGAGTCTCACCGTCCCATCATGGTCCAGGGCCAACGCTGTACGACGCCGTACAGGCGACAGGCGTGTACGGGAGCTGGCGCGGGCACGACCCGTGCCCGCATCGTCCGCCTACGCCGGGTCGTAGTCCTGGACGCGGCGGCCGTGGCCGCGGTCCGTCAACGCCGGTAGCCGGGTGGTCATCTCCTCGACGATCCGCGGGACGTCCAGGGTCAGCAGCCTGCGGTCACGCATCAGGATCCGCCCGTCGACGATCGTGGTCAGCACATCGGCGGAGCGGGCGCTGAAGACGAGAGTCGCCGCGTGGTCGTGGACCGGCTGCGTGTGCGGGCCCGTCAGATCCACCAGGATCAGGTCGGCGCGCCGCCCCGGAGCGAGTGCGCCGATCCGGTCGCCGAGGCCGACCGCGAGAGCGCTCTGGGTGGTGGCGTGGTCGAGCGCCTGACGGGCGGTCAGCCAGGTAGGGTCGCGCTCCGCCGACTTCTGGGTCAGCCCGGTGAGCGTCATGCTCTCCCAGATGTCGAGGGTGTTGTTCGACGCCGCCCCGTCCGTCGCCAGGCCGACGGGCACGCCGATCGAGGCCAGCGCGCGCATCGGTGTCATGTCCCAGCCGAACTTGAGATAGCCCTTGGGCGCGGTGGCGAACGCGATACGCCCGGTGCCACGGCCGAGTACGGCGAGGTCGTCGTCGATGAGCCCGGTGCCGTGGGCCACGAGCAGGTCGACGTCGAGCAGCCCGGCGCGGCGCAGCGTCTCGATGGGCGTGTGGCCGTGCGCGGCGACGCCGGCGGCCGTCTGATCCTTGTTCTCCGCCGCGTGGATGTGCACCAACAGAGCGTGTTCGCGGGCGAGTTCGGCCGTCGCGGCCAGATCGTCGTCGTTGACCGTGTACGGGGCGTGCGGCGCCAGGGAGGTGGTGATGCGCCCGTCGGCGGCGCCCCGCAGCCGCAGCGCGAAGTCGAGGGACCGCTCCCGGCCGGCGGCGCCCTCGCTGGAGAAGAAGCCCCAGCCGAGGTTGGCCCGCAGCCCGCTCGCCTCGGTGGCGGCGGCGATCCGGTCCATGGAGAAGTAGTGGTCGGCGAAGGTGGTGACCCCGCCGCGGATCATCTCGGCGCAGGCGAGCAGGGCGCCGAGTTCGACGTCGCGGTCGGTGAGATTGACCTCCATGGGCCAGATCCAGTCGTTGAACCACTCCTCGATCGGCACGTCCTCGGCGATGCCGCGCAGGGCCACCATCGGTGTGTGCGTATGGCAGTTGATCAGTCCGGGCATGGCGAGTTGCCCACGCGCGTCGAGGCGTTCGACTGCGGGCAGGCCGGCGACGGCCTCCGGCGTGGTGACCGAGTCGATGACGCCGTCGCGTACGACGATCGCGCTGTTCTCGACGAAGCCGATACCACCGGCCCCGCGGGTGTCGTCGTGGGTGTCGTCGTGCGTCAGCGTGGTGCAGCCGGTGATGACGAGATCGGCGGGTCGGCTCTCGGGAGCGGTGGTCATCGCAGCAACGTACTGGGTGCGAAGGGCGGTGGTCATGCACTCATGCGGGTGGTTTCCGGCGGGATCGGGGGTCCCGTGAGGATGGCTCGGCGGATGATCACGCGTGTGGATCCGCATGTGACGGCCCTCCGTGCGGACACTCCGAGAGAGAGACCTCCCGCCGTGCCCAACGTGCCCACCGCGCCCACCGCGCCCACCGCGCCCACCGCGCCGAAGACGTCCCAGCCGAGCAGCCCCCGTACCTCCCGTGCCCCTCGAACCCCTCGGCAGCGCGCGTGGCTCGCCGTCGCGGCGACCTCGGTCGCCGTCCTGAGCATCGGAGCCCCCGCCGCGTACGCGAGCCTCGACAGCGAACAGCGGTCGACGCGGCAGCGGCCGGACGAGACCCGCCGCGGCGCGGCGTACGTCGAGACACGGCTCTTCTTCGGTACCGAACGTCCCGACGGCGGGACCGATGTGACCGACCGTCAATTCATGGCGTTCATCGATGGCCATGTCACTCCGGACTTTCCCTCGGGGCTGACGATCCAGGAGGGCCGCGGCCAGTGGCGCGACTCCAACGGCACGATCGAGCGCGAGCGTTCTTACGAGCTGATCCTGCTGTACCCGGCGTCGGAGGCGAAGTCACGCGACGCGCGGATCGAGCGGATCCGGGACGCCTACGTCCGTGCCCACGCACAGGACTCCGTGGCCAGGCTGGACGAGCGGACGCTCGCCGACTTCTGAGCGGAGCGGGCGGAGAGCCGTAAACCCGGTCCGCAGCGGGCATTTCTCCTCCATGACGGTTCGCCCACTGCTCCTCCTCGACGTCGACGGCCCCCTCAACCCGTACGCCGCCCGGCTGACACGGCCGCGTGGGTACACGACCCACCATCTGCGCCCGTCGAACTGGCTCTCCCGCCAGGCGCCGGGATCCCGGCGCCACAGACGCGGGCTGCGGGTACGGCTCAACCCGGCGCACGGCCCGATCCTCACCGAGCTGCCCTTCGAACTGGCCTGGGCCACCACCTGGATGCACGAGGCCAACACCATGATCGCGCCGGCCGTCGGGCTGCCGGACGATCTGCCGGTGATCGAGTGGCCGGAGCTCTTCGCGAAGGACCCGGACGGTCTCTTCTGGAAGACGCGTCCTCTGGTCGAATGGGCGGACGGCAGACCCTTCGCATGGGTCGACGACATGATCACCGACCTCGACACGACGTACGTCTCCACCCATCACGACGGGCCGGCGCTTCTCCTGCGCATACACCCGCGACGGGGCCTGCGGGAGCGGGACTTCGCGACGCTGGTGCGGTGGGCGGAGCTCCTCTGACCCGCGCCTGTCACGGGTACGGGCCCCCGGCCTCCGGCAAGGTCCGGAAGCCGGGGGCCCGCCTTCGCCCTGGCCCTCGCCCTCGCTGATGCCGTAGGCGTCGATGACTCTCCGGTACGCGCATCAAGGGTTCAGATCGTTGAGACGCGTTCACCTCTTGACTTTTGCAACGCTGTAAAAGTCCACCGCCGAGGGCCTGTTGAGGCGCTTTCCCCGCCCGTTCGGGCACCCGCCGGAACGCTCCGTTCCAACCCTCCGGGCCCCTCCCGACCAGGCGAATCAAGACATGCCCCGATTCCGTTCGACCATTGGCATGGACCTGTCCATGATCCTTGGATACGCTCCGGCCGAGGCGAGTGAGAGCGCTCTCACTCGCCCGCTGTCCCACTGTTCCAACCCCACGATCGCTGGAACAACCGAAGGGCGAATGCCTTGAGACGCAAGACAGTTGTACGCACCGGCCTGTCCGCACTCCTCCTCGTCGGCACTTGGGCGACGGCCGGGCTCGCGCCCGCGTCGGCCGCCACTCCCGACTCCGACCCCGCTTCCACGTCGGCCTCGACATCGATGTCAGCTCCGGCGTCCGCATCGGCGGCGAAGGCGGCGCTCGCCGCGTCCGCCGGCCTGCTCACCGCCATGCAGAAGGAATTCGGTCTGACCAAGAGTCAGGCCGTGGCCCGGCTCGCCGCCGAGAAGACGGCGAGCGCCATCGACGGCAAGGCGCAGCACGTGGCGGGAGCGTCGTACGGCGGCTCCTGGTTCAGCGCGGCCGACAACAGGCTCACCGTCGCCATCACCGACAGCGGCAAGGCAGCCGCCGTGCGCGCGACCGGCGCCACGGTCAAGCTCGTGAAGCACAGCGAGCGGGCCCTCGACGCGACCATGAAGCGGATCGACGCGCTCTCCGCGCCGGCCGGCGTCAGCAGCTGGCGCGTCGACCCGAAGACCAACCGGGTCGTGGTGAACGTCCTCGCGTCCGAGCGTGCCGACAAGGCCGTCGCCGGATTCGTCGCCAAGGCCAGGAAGACCGGTCCGGTGACCGTCGCCGAGACGACCCAGGCCCCGACCACCTTCGCCGCCGGGACCGTGGGCGGTGACCCGTACTACACGGGCAACGTCCGCTGTTCCATCGGCTTCTCCGTACACGGCGGCTTCGTCACCGCCGGCCACTGCGGCCCGCGCGGCCAGGCCGTGCGCGGCTGGGACAACTCCCCCATCGGCAACTTCCAGGGCTCGTCCTTCCCCGGCAACGACCACGCCTGGGTGAACGTCGCCAACGGCTGGTGGACCGTGCCCGTCGTCCTCGGCTGGGGCGCCATCCCGGACCAGCTGGTACGCGGCTCGAACGAGGCCCCCATCGGCGCCTCGATCTGCCGCTCCGGCTCCACGACGCACTGGCGCTGCGGCAACGTCCTCGGCAAGAACGAGACGGTCAACTACGCCCAGGGCGCCGTCCACCAGATGACCAAGACCAGCGTCTGCGCGGAGGGCGGCGACTCGGGCGGCTCCTTCCTCAGCGGCGACCAGGCCCAGGGCGTGACGTCCGGCGGCTGGGGCAACTGCAGCGGCGGCGGCGAGACCTGGTACCAGCCGATCAACGAAATCCTCAGCACATACGGCCTGACGCTCCACACCGCCTGACCCCGGCCAGCGCCCCACGCGGGCCACGGCCATCAGGCACGGCTGTCGCGGCGGGGGGAGGTACATTCCCCCCCCCCCCCGCCGCGGGGGGTGCAACCCCCCGGGGCCGGCGCGGGGCGGGCGCGAGGGGCGGGTGCGGCGGGGGACCCAGTCACGACAAACCCTAGGGGTTCGGGCCAAG